>CAWIHO010000061.1:0-89279 GCA_963835605.1 uncultured delta proteobacterium
ACTTCGCTGCAGGGGTGGCTCCAGCACCCTTGAGCAGTTTCTTTACCATGTCGTACTCACTCGTCATCATCTTCTTGTACTCCGGGCCTGGCACATAGTCTTCGACGGCGCCGAGTTGCGCCATGGCCTTTACCACCTCGGGGGATTTGATCGCCTTTTCCAAAGGAGAGGCCAGCGTCTTCTTGACGGAATCAGAAAGACCGACAGGACCATAGAACGCAAAGAGGACGGAAGAGAGGTCATTCTTGTAACCTAATTGCTTCAGAGTTGGGATATTGGGAAACTCAGGGTTTTTCTTCGAGATCAGGAGGGCACGGAGTTTGCCGGCCTGAAGTTGCGGATAAATGAGGCTCAATGAGAGCACTGATATCTCCACATGTCCTCCCATAAGCGCGGTCATTGCCGGCGAAGCCCCCTTGTACGGAATCATGTTGATCGCTGCTCCTGTCTCATGCATGATGACCTCGATGTTGAAATGACCTACCCCCCCTACGCCCGTGGAGCTTGCACGGATCTTACCCGGGTTTTTCTTCATATAGTCGAGCAGTTCCTGAAACGTTTTCCAAGGAGCATCAGCACTGACGGCGAGGGTCAGTGGGGCGGAGATCGCAAGGCAGAGCGGATCGAGATCGGTCAAGGGGTTGTAAGAAACGTCATCGGGATTCATGGCATGAGCGTAATAGATGTTGGAGTTGGCAAACAGCAGGGTGTAACCGTCCTTTTTGCCTTTGGCCACAAAATCCGCGCCCACCGTTGAACCACCGCCCGGCTTATTATTGACGATCACAGGCGTCTTCAAGGTTTTTGCCAGCTCCGTGGCGATGGCTCTGGCGGCGAGGTCGACCGTATCCCCGGGAGCCATGGGCACGATCAGCTGAATCGGGTGGTTGGGATACGTTTGTGCGTTCACCAGCGACGCTAGAAAAAGCATTGAAGCAATGACGGTAATCGTCCCGACTGATAAACCGAGTCTCCTCATTAGGTCCTCCCTTAAATTGCTTCTTTCGATCCGAATCTCCCAACCAGTCCAACATCAACCTTAGAGTAAATTTCCCTGAAAGTCAAAGAAATCGTCCGATAGCTTTCGCTCTTGACATGATGCCCAATGTTTGTCAGACTTGAGGCCATTATGTTAAATTGGAACCTTAGGAAACAAGAGACCGACGCGTGATTCGCAAGAGACATTCACTTCAACAAAGAGGTCGAGCCGAAACGATTCCTCAAAACAGTAAGAAAGGAGAATGCCGTGTGAAGCTAAATCCCACACTTCTGGAGAACGTACGCCAGCCAATTTCCACAGCCGAACTGAAGCGGCGATGGGCCGAGACAAGGAAAGCCATGCAAAAGCAAGGCATTGATTGCCTGGTGATGCAGAACAGCAACCAGTACCTTGGCGGCTACGTCCGGTGGTTCACCGACGTACCGGCCAAGGAAGGTTACCCAGTAACGGTGGTCTTCCCTGTCGACGACGAGATGACCATGATCACGAGCGGTGGGAAGCCCCTGCCGCCCGGACCCCCTGAATGGGCGGTTCGGGGAGTGAAGGAAAGAATCGGCCGACCGTATTTCCGGACGCTCAACTATACCGACACCATGGATGGCGAAGCGGTGATCAGTGATTTGAAAGCCCGTGGGGCGAAGAAGGTCGGTATTGTAGCCAAAGGCTCCATGTCGGCCCCCACTTACGAATACATCCAGCAGAACCGCGGTAAGATCGAGCTGATGGAAGCCTCGGATCTCGTGGACCCGATCAAGGCGGTAAAGAGTCCGGAAGAGCTGGCGCTGATCAAGAAAGCCGCGGCCATCCAGGATGCTGCCATGGCCGCGATCCCCACGATCGTGAGACCCGGCAAGAAAGAGTATGAAATCCTATCGGCCGTCACCCACCTTCTCATGGACATGGGCAGCGAAGAGCAACTGCTCATGGTCGGCTCTGCTCCTCCCGGTAAGCCTACGGGCCAGAAAAACGACTACTTTACCAACCGGACGCTCAACGCAGGCGACCAGCTCTTCCTGATGATCGAGGTGAACGGGCCCGGCGGATTCTACGCGGAAATGGGCAGGACGTTCTGCTTGGGTGATCCGCCAAAGGATCTGCTGAAGGTGTGGGAGGTCGCCAAGGAAGCACAGGAGCGCACGGTCGCGCGGTTGAAGGCAGGAGCCAAGCCTGCTGATTTGCTCAGCGCTCACAATGAGTTCATGAAGAGCAAGGGATACATGCCGGAGGGGAGGCTCTTTGGCCACGGGCAAGGTTATGATCTTGTGGAAAGGCCGGCCCTGCGCGCGGATGAGCCCATGCCGTTGGCTGCCAACATGAATATCACGGTTCACCCCATAGCGGTTACGGACAAAGCATACGGTTTCTGCTGCGACAACTATATCGTTGGAGAAGGTGCGGCGACGCCGATTCACAAGACGCCCCGGGAGGTGCTGGTGATTTAGGATGTTACCCTGCGGATGATTGGCATCGCCGCTAAACCCGGGTAACTTTCAGATGACGCTATCGGAAGAAGCCGCTCGAAGGAGAGAACACGCATGCATTCTGATTTTGGGTATGGCAATGAGGGACTTATCCAGGGCAAGGTGCCGGGTGCGGAGACAGGCATCGAGGTACGGAAAACCATCTGCTCCATCTGCAACCCCCTTTCACATTGCGGCATCGATGCGTACGTGAAGGACGGGGTAGTTGTCAAGGTTGAAGGAACCAAGGAGAATCCCCACAGCGAGGGAACGCTCTGCTCCAAAGGCAATGCCAACAGGCAGTATATCTACCATAAGGATCGGATCCGCACACCGCTCGTCAGAAAAGGCGACAGATCATCAGGGCACTTCATACCTATTTCATGGAACGAGGCGCTCGATCTCATCGCGAGCCGCTTACTCAAAATAAAAGAGGAATCTGGTCCCGAATCAGTCGTCTTTTACGCGGGCTTCCCTAAATGGATGAGGCCATTCCTGAAGCGCCTTGCCCACAGCTTCGGCTCACCCAACTATTGCACGGAGTCGAGCGCTTGCTTCAGGGCCAGCTTTCTGGGGGCTGCCTTGAATTACGGGGCCATGGGCCCGGCCGACGTTGCGCGGTCAAAATGTCTCCTCGTCTGGAGCAGCAACCCTTTCTATTCAAACACGACCCTTGCAAGGGGCATCCTTGATGCCCGCGAACGCGGGCTCAAGATCATTGACGTGGGGCCTCTGATCACGCCGCTCACGGCCCACGCGGACATACATCTGCGTATCCGGCCCGGCACCTCCGGCGCACTCGCGTTGAGTATGGCCAACGTGATCATCGAGGAAGGATTGTATGACTACGAGTTCGTACAAAACTATACGCTCGGCTTTGAGGAATACCGCACGTATGTGGCTCAGTTCCCGCCTCAAGTGGCCGAAGAGATTACGGGCGTCCCCGCGGCCAGGATCGTTGAGGCCGCGCGGCTGTACGCCTTGACAAAGCCCGCCTGCATGATGAATAGTGCCAATACAACGACCCACCATACGAACGGACTGCAGAACCACCGCGCCGTCGTTGCGCTCGTCGGGCTCACCGGTAACTACGACGTGGCAGGGGGAAACCCGCTGGTGCCCCCGGCCTGGCTCTACCAGGCCAGCGGCGGCCTTGTGACGCGCGAGCCGGAGTTTGAGCAGCCCCGGCCGTGGGAGAAGATGGCGCCGCGTCTCGGACAGGATCAACATCCCGCATGGTGCAGGCTGGTCCCGGAAGCCCAGGCCATCCAACTCCCTTTCCAAATCGGCAGCGGCAAGCCCTACCCTATCCGCGCCATGCTCGGCTTTGGCCTCAACCACCGGATGTGGCCCGGGCAGGATTTCATGGAGGCAAGCCTCAAGAAGCTAGACTTCCTCGTGGATGTAGATATCTTTATGACGGATACCGCCAAGCTCGCCGACCTTGTGCTTCCGGCATGCACCTCTTTTGAGAGGAGCGAGCTGAAGTTTTATCCGGAGCAGTATGTCATATGGACACAGCCCGTGATCAGACCTTTGTGGGAATCACGCTCTGATGCGGATATCATCTTCGACCTGGCGCGTCGATGGTGCCGGACGATGCCCTCATGCAGAAGGGTTATGAACCATGCATCGACTGGATGCTTGCGCCCACGAAGCTGACCCTGGACGAGTTGAAGAAACACCCGGCAGGATATGCAGTCAAGAACCTGAAGGCGCCCCCATTTCAAAAATATAAGAAGACCGGCTTTGCCACGCCTTCGGGAAAAATGGAGTTTACCTCCACGATCCTGGCGGAAACAGGATATGATCCTCTTCCAGTTTACAGGGAGCCGAAGCTGAGCCCGCGATCAACCCCTGAAGTAGCAAAGGAGTTCCCCCTCATCCTCACCACGGGATCGCGGCTTCCGATGTTTGTTCATTCGAGGACCTTCCGTCTCGATTGGACCCGGAGCCTGCGGCCTGATCCCATGGTGGACATAAACCCGCAAGACGCACAGGAGAGAGGTATCGCTCAGGATGACTGGGTCAGCCTCGCGACGCCGCGGAACTCGATGAAGGTAAGGGCAAACCTCACGGAGATAGTCCCTCCCGGTGTGGTCAACATGTACCATGACTATCCTGAGGCAAGTGTCAATCTGCTCGTCGAGCCCGATTACCGGGACCCCATCTCCGGGTTTCCCGGCTTCAAGTCGCTTTTGTGCGAAGTGAAAAAAGTTAAGGAGGCAAGCGCGTGACGACACCACAGCTCGGATTTTCATTCGATCTCTCCCGCTGCAGCGGTTGCATGGCATGCATGTCCGCCTGCTTTGATCAGAACGATATGCCCGGCAATGGCTCCACCTTCAGACATGTGAGCAGGATAGAGACCGGGGCCTATCCTTCGGTCAATATCAGATATGTATCCCTGGCCTGTATGCATTGCGGGGATGCGCCCTGTGTTACGGTCTGTCCGACCCGCGCGCTTTCGAAAAGGCCGGAATATGGCGTCGTGGTGGTAAACAAGGACCTCTGCATAGGGTGCCATGCCTGTGCCACGGCCTGTCCTTTCGGCGCGCCCCAGTTTCCCGAGGGGAGTTTCATGCGGAAGTGCGATTTCTGCGTGGCCAGGGTCACGCAGGGTCTGGAGCCCGCGTGCGTGCGCACCTGCCCGACCAAGGCATTAGGGTTCGGCCCTATTGAAAAGCTGACCGAGGAGAAGGCAAAGGCAGCTTCCGCTAAGATCATATTGTCATTTAATCCCAATCTCGTTGCAGCGCTTTCTCAACCGCCGCTGAAGTGAGGGAGCACCCTTCCCCGTCGACGCCTGTTGGTGCGCCTCTATTCCCGAACTACGGTCTACGCTAAATAGGACTCCGTACGCAAATAGCTTGACAGACAAAACCCAACAGAATAGGATTGCTTAAATGGGTCTCGACACTTGATCTGGCGAAAGATCTTCCTGAATCGGTGTGACAAGAAATCATTCATAAGGGGGTAGCAGTATGACAGACGGGTCCGATAGAAAAAAGATAAAACAGTCAGGCATGACGCGAAGAGAATTCATTCAGAAAACGACCATTGCAGGAGCGGCTCTGGGTGTCCCCATGCTCGGCCGACGTGCCTTTGCCGCCAAGAAACGGGATTTCATATTGATAGGGAGGGTCAACCCGAACTCGGGTCCGCTTTCCGCCTTCGGCGAGACAACTCCGTGGATTGATGACCGCGTACTTGCCGAGATTAACAAAGACGGCGGGATTTTTATCAAGGAGGCGGGAAAAAAGTTGCCCGTCCGGATCAAGTTGATGGACTCGGAGAGTGACCCTACCAAGGCGGGCGATGTGGCATCCAAACTGATCCTCCAGGATGAGATCGATCTCATGATCACCCTCCATACGCCGGATACCGTAAACCCGGTGGATGCCATGTGCGAGCGGTATCAGGTTCCGTGCATATCTTCGGATGCTCCCATCGAGTCCTGGCTCACGGGCGGCCCCTACAAATGGAGCTTCCATTTTTTCTTCTCCGTACCGCAGATCTATCATACCTTCGTCTCCATGTGGGACAGCGTTGCCGATAAGACAAACAAGGTCGTCGGCGGGCTGTGGCCAAACGATCCTGACGGCAAGACCTATGCCGAGATGTTCACGAAGGGCCTCCACGAGAAAGGCTACAAAGTGGTCGATGCCGGCAGGTTCCCCAATAAGACACCGGACTATACCTCCTTCATCGATCTCTGGAAAAAAGAGAAAGTGGAGATACTGACCAGCATTCAGCCTCCGCCTGATTTTGCCGCGGCGTGGCGCCAGTGCTTTCAGCAGGGATTTATCCCGAAGATGTGCACGGGCGGGAAGCCCATCCTCTTTCCCTCAGCGGTCCAGGCCATAGGAGGGAACCTGGCCAATGGGCTCACTGTGTGTGTCTGGTGGAGTCCTCAGCACCCCTTCAAATCCTCCATAGCCGGATACGGTTCCAAAGCACTCTGTGATGCCTGGACGGAGAAGACCGGAAGGCAATGGACCCAGATTCTTGGTTTCACCTATGCGACCTTCGAAGTGGCCATAGACGCGCTCAAGAGAGCCGGAACCCTCGACAAGGACAAAGTGAGGGAGGCCCTCGCCCAGACAAACCTCACTACGATAGTCGGCCCTTTGAAGTTCAGTAAGGAGAATTATTCGAAGAACACCGATGGTTGGCGGACAGTGGGTGAAAGGAAAGAAATGGCCATGGGAACTGGAGATCGTTGAGAACAATCAAGTATCCTGAGATCAAGAAGACTGCCAAGCTTATCTTTCCCATTCCCCGGCCGTAAGTAAGCTGAGGAGAATGCTCCGGATGAGGCCCCTCGCAGGTTTTCAAGGGCGAGGGGCCTTTCTATTTCGCCTCTGCTTTCCTGCAACAACAATATAATGTAAACTATAGTGGACGAGATTGTATTGACCTTTTGCGGCAATTAAGCCCGGCATCCATCGCCCCGAGCTAACAGGAGTAAGAGTATGGGTAAGAAGCAGTCGCTTTACGAGGAGACCGTGGGAGGGATGAAAATCCCCGAGGGATGGTCTGAGCTTTCTCCTTACAAGTGGAAACAGGTCGAACCCGGATCCAAGGGAGAAAAAAAGACCTTGTTCGGTCTTTGCCGTGCCTGCATGCAGGGAGACTGCGCCACCCTGGTGCACATGGAGGACGGCATTGTGGTGAAGGTGGAGGGCAATCCGGACGCGCCGCCCAACTGGGGGACGCTCTGCCCCAAGGGAAATGCCGAGATCATGGCTTTGTACAACCCGTATCGGGTCAAGGCCCCCATGATCCGGACCAACCCGGAGAAGGGCCTCGACGTGGACCCCAAATGGAAGGAGGTCACCTGGGACGAGGCGCTGGACTTTGCGGCCGACGGCCTGAAAAAGGTGAGGGAAAAGGATCCCAGGGGATTGGTGATCTGCGAGGGTTGGGGACAACGGGACACGATCCTTCGTGGGCCTCTTGGCCATGCCTTCGGCACGCCGAACGAGACCGGCTCCCACGGGGCCCTGTGTACGGTCCATTTTCCATCGGGCCTGGTTCACTCCGGCTATCCGGTGGCCATCGTGGACCTGGAACATTGCCAGTACCACATCACCATGGGCCGCTCCCTGGGCCCTAATTTCGGGGTCGTCCCGGGCATGCGCCGGTTTGCGAGGGCGATTGCCAGAGGCATGAAGCTCGTGGTCGTGGACCCCAGAAGCTCATACGAGGCGTCCAAGGGAGAATGGGTGCCCAT
The DNA here is from genome assembly GCA_963835605.1 of uncultured delta proteobacterium. Taxonomy (GTDB): domain Bacteria; phylum Desulfobacterota; class Syntrophorhabdia; order Syntrophorhabdales; family WCHB1-27; genus JADGQN01. Next base: position 7,697 of record CAWIHO010000061.1, read on the forward strand.
CCGACCCGGAACAGATCTGGCCTTCCTCCTGGCCATGGCCCACGTCATGCTGCATGAGGTCAAGGTCTTCGATGTCTGGTTTCTCAAGAATCGCACCAATGCCCCTTACCTGATCGATGCCAAGGGAGAATACTGCAGGGATCCTGAGACCCACAAACCGATGATGTGGGACCCCATAGAGAACCGGGCAAGGCCGTACAACGCCGAATTCAAGGAGATTGCCCTCGACGGCGCGTACACTGTTCAGGACGTGCCTTGTAAGACCGCCTTTGATCTTATTAAAGATGAGTATGCGAAGTACACCCCCGAATGGGCGGAGGCAATCACGACGGTGCCCGCAACAACCGTGCGGCGGCTTGCCAGGGAATTCGTGGAGCATGCCCGCATCGGGAGCACCATCGAGATCGACGGTTTCACCTTCCCCTTCCGGCCGGTATCGCTGAATGTTGAACGCAATGTCACCAACCGTCGGGGAGGAACCTACGCCGACTTCGTGGGAAAGATCATCAACCTGCTGGTAGGGAACATCGAGGTCCCCGGAGGGTGCATGAGCTGCAGCGTCCGTGGGCCCATCATGGGCCCGACCGAAGACGGTACGTCGACACCGCGGTACGAGGCCATACCCAGGCCTTTCGCGTTTCCACCGGAGCATGCGACCCTGCAGGAGTTCTATCCGCACCAGCATACGGCCCCTCACCTGGTGCTCAACTCCATTCTCCATCCCGAAAAATGCTATCTTCCTTACAAGGTGGATGCGTGGCTCTCCGTCGGGGGAAACCCGATCCGGCAGAATGCGCAGCCCGAGAAATATGTGGAGGGCTTCAAGAAGCTCTCCTTTGTGGTGACCGTGGCCTTTCACATGGATGAGCCTGCCATCCTCTCCGATGTGCTGCTCCCTGAGCATAGCGCCCTGGAGAGGTTGAGGGTGGTGCCCTTCTATCTCCAGCATCAATCCATTGATGACGAGGTGAGCGGGCTGAAGATGATTCAGTTGAGGGAACCCGTGCCTACCCTTTTTAACACGAAAAATGCGGACGACATCTTCATGGATCTGGCCGAACGCCTCGGCATCCTTTACGGCGAGGGCGGGCTCTATGACCACCTGAACAAAGGGCTGGACTGGGTGGATAAGGAGGACGGCCTCAACATGAACGGGGAGTGGAAGCTGGATCTCAACCGAAGATACACGCTTGGAGGAGATCTTCGACCGTCAGATACGCGGCTGGCCCTACGGCGGCGGAAAGGGCCTCAAGGAGCTGAAAGAGAAAGGATACATCGAGTACTGGAAGCCGAAGAAGGAGTTCTACCTCTACTACTATTTCCCGGACAATCAGACCCGCCACCCCATGTATCTCATGGGACTGAAGGAAGCGGGAGACCGCCTGCGGGCGAATCTGCTCGAACAGAAGATCTCCTTCCCCATGATCGACGACATGGACTATGTCTTTGACCTGTATCGCCCGATCCCTCACTGGGTGGAAAGCTCTGAGCTCAGGGCCCCCGCCGAAGGGTATGACCTCTGGGCCATTAACTGGAAAACCCCTTACATCGCGAACGACGCGAGCAACCTGACGGGAAACCCGTGGCTCGCCGAGATATATGCCAAGGACCCCTGGGAGTCGGTGATCCTGCTCAATCCCGCAACAGCGTCGAAGAAAAAGCTGAAGGACGGGCAGATCGTGGTGGTGGAGTCGAGATACGGCAGGATCGAAGGTCGCCTCAGGGTATCAGAGCTGTTTCACCCTGACGCGGTGGGTATAGGGGGCAGCTATGGTCTCGGCACGTGCCAGTCGAATCCGCTGAACCGGGTGGGCCCCAATTTCAATGCCCTCCTTTCCATTGATCCCAAAACCTTTGACGCGGTGAGCGCCGGTCAAGATACGGCTCCCGCGGTGAAGGTTTACAGGAAGGAGGGAAACCGGTGAGATACGGCATGGTGATAGACCTGAAACGATGCGCAGGCTGTAATAGCTGCACTGTTGCGTGCAGGGCTGAAAAAGGCACACCCCCCGGAATTCTTTATCAGCGGGTGGAAAAGTATGAGGCCGGCAAATACCCTGCCGCACGCATGCAGTTCCGTCCGATCCCCTGCATGCACTGCGAGGAGCCGGCGTGCCTTGAGGTTTGCCCGACCGGCGCCACCTACAAGCGGGACGATGGTATAGTTCTCGTGGACCACAACAAGTGTATGGGCTGCCGGTACTGCGTGCTGGCGTGCCCCTATGAGGCGCGTCATTACTTGAGACGTGTCGACAACTACTATGGGACGGCCGCCAGAACCCCATACGAAATGCTTAAACAGAAGGATCTCGATAAGGGAACCGCTGTTAAGTGCGATTTCTGCGTTACGAGGCTGGAGGAAGGGCGTTTACCCGTCTGCGTTGAGACGTGCCCTGCTCAGGCAAGACATTTTGGCGATCTTGACGATCCGCGGAGTGAGATATCCGAACTGATTGCCGTGAACCGCGGCACTGTGCTCAGAGAAGAGCTCGGTACGAAGCCTTCGGTATACTACATCAACGGTTAAAGAGGAAAAATCATGCATCAGGCGGAAGGCCAAAAGGAATGGGGTTGGCTCATAGTGCTCTACGTGTTCCTTGCCGGGTTGGGTGGAGGCACTTTTCTGTTCAGCTTTATCTTGATTTTCCTTGATAAGTATACGGCTGTGGCCCGGATTGGCGCTCTTGTGGGCCCGTTGCTGGTTTCGCTCGGCAGCGGCCTGCTGCTTTTTGACCTCGGCTCTGCAACGAGGGCCTATCGGCTCTTTACTACACCGGCTACGCTGCTGTCGTCGTGGATGATACGGGGAGCATGGATTCTCACCGCTTTCATTATTCTCGGCTTGGCGTACGCCTTGCCTTCATTCAGCCTTTTCAGCTGGCTCCCCTGGAACCAGGCATCGGGCTTCGGTCTGGGCCTGGGCATTGCGGCGGGTGTGCTTGCCGCGGTGGTCGCGGTCTATCCAGGCTTGCTTCTCGGTGTGATAAAAAGTATTCCGCTCTGGAATACCTCCGCCTTGCCGCCGCTCTTCTTTTTGTCGGGCCTTGATACCGGTTTGGCTACCCTCGTGCTCATGTCGCTCGCATTCCCGTCGGCTGTCGGGGCGGACGGTCTTCATCTGCTTGGAGTTATCGATGCGGGCCTCATCGTCTTGTTGCTGGTCGTTCTGGGAGCATATATTGCTGTGGTCCGCCAGACGGGAGTGACCGCGGCTGCATCCATTCACCTGCTTACAACTCCGCTTTTCATCGGTGGGGTAATAATATCGGGATTGCTCCTACCACTTGCCATCTTTATCTGCGGTACCTATGTGTCTGATGGCCCGTCTATTCGTCTGATGGATGGCGTGGCCAGCCTGTTGATACTGGGCGGTGGGCTGTTGTTACGATTGAGCGTAATCAGGTCAGGCGTACGGATCGTGGTACGTTAAGAGGCGACAAACATCACAGTAAAGAAATCCTCCACAATAGGGCCGGCCGGGGCCGACATTGCCCAGGGAAGGGCGGCCTTTTATGACCTCCTGGTAGCGGTTTTTGAGCTTCTGCCGGGTCAGGTCCTGCTCACAAAAATCAGGGACGGGGAATTTGAACGCCTGCTCGCAAGTTACCGTAGTTTGGGAGAGCAGGGCATGCGAGCCGGTCTGGATCGGATCTCGTCTTATCAGTTGGCAGTCAGAGAAAAGCCCGACGAGGATGTGCTTACAGAGCTCGCGATCGATCGGACAGCGATCTTGAGGGGTACCGGCCACGCCGACATGAAGCCTCCGTATGAGGGCCTCTACAGGAAAGGGGCCAGGTTCGGAGATTCCGTGTTGGGGTTAAGGAAGTTTTACCGCAAGGCAGGCCTTGTGCCGGACGAAACGGTCGGCGAGTCGCCCGATTATCTCTGTGTAGAGCTGGATTTCATGAAACAGCTCTGCCTTCGAGAAGAGACTCTGCGGCTCCGCGAAGGGGAGGTTGGGGAAGTCATCGCCAAGACCATTGCTAAGACCATTGCACTGGAGGAGGAGTTTCTCAGGCTGCATCTGGGAAACTGGGTCGGAGAGTTTTGCGGTGCGGTGGAAAAACATGCTTCCACCGATTTCTATCGAGGCTTCGCTCTCGTTCTGGATGCTTACGTACGCATGGACAGAGAGTGGCTGGGAAGCCTTGTCAGGCAGTGAACGAAAGGTGAAACCTCGGCGACGCGGAGGAAAGGCCCTTCGAGACGGCCCGATGGTCTTCTCCTGCTCGATTGTACGGATAAGCATTGGAAGCCAGTTGGGGGTTCTTTACCCTTCTTTACGGTGCAGATGAAGTCTCATAAACAGAGGAGGCATCTCTTATGGTATTCAGGATCGGCCCTAAATCGGAGGTTCTCTTTGGAGAACACGCTTCTGATCAAACTGGCGAGAGGACCAGGGCGTTAGGCTGTTCGAAGGTACTCTGCGTCTATGATCAAGGAGTCAAAGAGGCAGGTGTTGTAGGCCCGGTTTTAGCGAACCTGGAGAAGGCAGGGCTTGAGATAGTCCACTACGACAAGGTACTGCCGGATCCTCCGGATACTATGGTGAATGAGTGCGGTGAGCTTGCAAGAAAAGAACAGGTCGACGGCGTTGTCGGTGTGGGCGGCGGAAGCACATTGGACACGGCAAAAGCCGTCAATGTCATGTTAGGGAATCCTGGCCCGATTGAGAACTATTACCTTGGGCCTGGCGCGCCGGGCCACAAACCCGGAAAGCCATTGGTCTTAGTTCCCACCACCGCCGGAACAGGGAGCGAAATCACGTACGTGGCTGTACTCACCAGGACGGCTCTCGGTACGAAAAACGGCATATTGGGACCTGCTACGATAGCATCTCTGGCTATCGTCGACCCTCTGTTGACGCTGGGATTGCCGCCGGCCATAACCGCGGCCACGGGCATGGATACGTTTGCTCACGCCCTCGAAGCTTACACAGCCGCGGGCCAAAACATGATGTCGGACGTGCTTTCGGAGAAGGCAATCGAACTGACGGTTCACTATCTTCCCAAAGCAGTAAAGAACGGGTCCGACGTTGAAGCCCGGACGAATATGAGCTTTGCGTGCCTCATTGCAGGCATGTCGTTTACCGATGCCAAGACGCACTTCGGTCATGCTTTCGGCCATTCGCTTGGTGCGAGGCATCACATCCCCCACGGCACCGGATGCGCGATTGCCCAGCCGGGAGTGATTGAAATAGTGGCAGGCCTCATGCCGAAGAAAGTGCGCCGGGTCGGAGAGATCATGGGGTTGAAGTTGGGTGCTAATCTTTCTTCCGCCGAACTCGGCAAACGTGTCTCTGGCGGCATTGTCGCTTTCAATAAGGAGATTGGCGTCCCGACCCTGAGACAGCTGAACGTCAAGGAATCGGACTTTGTCCCGCTCGCCGAAGGCTTGATGAAAGACGTCTGCTTCTCATTCATGCCTGTAAAGCTCGGGATGCAGGATGTTCTGAAGGTGATACAAGACCTCTATGCACTCTAGGTGATTGTGTGGGACAGCGAGCAACGGCGATGATGTCATCGCTTTGAGATCGCGTCAGGGAGGCGCGTGATGAGCACTCAGATAGATTCTTTCAGAAAGGCGGTGGCGCTGGAGGAGGTGGAGTACGTACCCGCGATCCCTACGGTGAGTGCCTGGGTTGCCCGCTTTTCAGGCGTTCCCTTGAAGACCCTTATCTATGATGCGGAGGCCATGGTCAAGGCGCAGATAGAGGCCCAGAGAGCAGTGGGCCACGATGCGCTGTTTGCCTATATTGATCCTCTCTACATTCCCGAAGCATTCGGCTGTTCCATCGGCTTCCTCTCTTCCGGCGCTGCCGATGCCGTGCCGCTCGACCTACAGAGCGCAGCGGATGTCGATGCCCTTGTGACTCCTGATGTCCGACGGGATGGAAGGCTGCCGCTTATGTTGAGTGTGGCGCAGCAACTCGTAAACGTCCCTTCAAGAGAGGTGCCGGTGCTCTCTCTGGTAGAAGGCCCTTTCACAAACTGCGCGCGCATGCTGGGCACGGAAAGAATGATGAGGGCCGTCATGAAAAACAAAGCGCTCGTTGAAAGGCTGCTGGACAAAGTAGGGAAACTCCTCTCTCAGTTCGGGCAAGCCCTTGAAGAAGCCGGTGTTGACGGTCTCATCATCGCCGACCCCGTCGGTTCGTCGACCATGGTGTCGCGCAAGGTTTATGGAGAAATGGTCCTTCCCCATCTTCAACGTTTCATAGGAAGCTTGAGAATTCCTGTCATACTTCACGTATGCGGCGATACCGATCCGATCCTCGATATGATGGCAGAAACCGGGGCAAAAATCCTGAGCCTCGACCAGTGCATGGATCTTGCGATGGCCAAGCAAAGATTGGCCGGTCGTTGCGGCATCGGAGGAAACGTAGACCCCATCAACGCCCTTCTTCTTGGGACAGTCGGGGACGTGAAACGCGAGACCTTGAGATGTCTCCAGCAGGGTGGCAAGAGAGGATATGTGCTGATGGCCGGATGCGCTGTGCCTCCCCGCACCCCGATAGAAAATCTCAGAGCCATGATCGAAACTGCAAGACTCTAACCCCCGCTCCCGATGGCTCACCTGCAACTGAAGGATTAACACCAATTTGCATTCAAGGGGAGACCGAGGCGGCAGCGAGGAGCCGACGCAGGCGTACTAGAAGTACGTCGAGGAGAGCGACGCAGCGACAACGAAGATATACACATGAAGGCGAATTGGGTAACGGCTTGACACCCATCCTCCGCGACACTATTGTTACCCTATGTGAGGAGTGGTGCTATGGCGAAAAGCAGAAAGATCCGGAAGGTCATCAGGAGCAAGCCCACCATCGAAGGAGCAGGAGTCCATCTGAAACGTGCGTTTGGATTCAGCGAAGTGCCGGAGCTTGACCCGTTTCTGCTTCTCGACGATTTTCGTTCAAATGATCCGCGCTATTACATAAAGGGTTTCCCCTGGCATCCGCATCGAGGAATCGAGACCATCACCTACGTTCTCGAGGGCAGAGTCGAACACGGGGACAGCATGGGGAATGAAGGCGTCATCGGCATCGGAGATGTCCAGTGGATGACAGCGGGCAGCGGCATCATCCATCAGGAAATGCCAAAGGGCGATGCCCAGGGCCACATGGGAGGCTTTCAGCTGTGGGCCAACCTCCCTGCATCCCACAAGATGATGGACCCGCGCTATCGAGGCTTGACCAAAGATCAAATACCGGAGGTCTCCGCGGGCGGTGGTGTGATGATCAGGATCATCTGCGGTGAAGTCAAGGGCACGAAGGGACCTGTGAGGGATATCGTTACCGATCCGGAATATCTTGACGTGACCATCCCCGCCCATGCGGAATTCATCCATCCCGCCAAAGCGGGCCACACCGCCTTCGCTTATGTCATTGCCGGTGAGGGCTATTTTTGTCAAGGAGAAGGATCCATTCACCTATGAGCTGGAAGGAGCGAACTATTTTGATATGGAGAGGAATCCGTTCATAGGCAACAACAGCCTTGTCGTTTTTGATGATGGAGATCAGATAGTCGTCTCTACCGAATCCGAGAGTGTGCGTTTCCTGTTGATATCGGGGAAACCGATACGTGAACCAGTCGCGTGGTACGGGCCCATAGTAATGAACACCCGCGAGGAGCTGCAGATCGCCTTCGAGGAGTACCGCAACGGGACATTTATCAAGCGCGGCAAGAAGCGGTGAGGGGAGTAACCGTTACGTTCCTTACAGGATGCTTCACTACGGGATGCTCCGCTATCGCTATCCGGCGGGGCCTGCTCCGGACCTGATCCGGGGCAGGAATCCAGAAGCCGGACTGGATGCCCCCGGCTTACTACATGCCGGGGCAGGCTTATCAGGTCCGGCATGACGCGCAATAGCTTGCGGCGGGGTGGTTTATTTCAAATCGGTATTAGTCCGTGCGCCTTTTGACTTAGGCTGAAGGGGCTGATATAACTGTGGTTCATGTTGCATTGTTTTGTTCACGATGGTTCGATACCTGGGACGTCTCCATGCCTCAAAGGCAAATCAAGCCGCACCGTAAACAGCAGGCCTGGGAGAAGAGGCGAAGACGCACCCTTTCTGAATAATATGGCCGCCCTGCGTCCGCGACAGTTGCGGGCGAAGGCACGATAGACGAAGTTTTCCGGACCCTTCGATTGAGGAGAATAGTGATACAAGGCTGGCGTTCCCTGTTTGTACCACGTGGCCCGCGGGCTGATCGTATCGTTTGCTATCCTGATCACTTTTGCGATCAGCTTTTTAGTCTTTGTTGGCTGGGCATTCAATGTTGTGCTGCTCACGAACATCAAGTCTCAATGGATCACAATAAGGGTCGTTACAGCGATATGTCTGGCCCTTTCTGCCATGGAACTGGCTTTCTTGCAATGGCATCCATTCAGCGTCCGCAGGTCCATCGTTCTGCAAGCACCTGGGGTACTGGTAGCCCTCGTGGGATTGCTCACCATCGTGGCGTACGCAATCAAGATGATTACGGGAGAGGAACCCTCCTTGGGTGGTGCCCCATTCCTGAACCTTTTCCTGACTCCGCCGGCCAGGATGGCCTTATTGACCGCAATCGTCTTCCTGATTATCGGATGTGCTCTGGTGCTGCTCGCTACGGGCGGTCGCCGTGCCGCACATATCGCCCACGCTGTCATGGTGCCGGCGGCCATGGTAAGTTACCTGGTTCCGGTCACCTACGTTCTCGGTATCCAAGGCCTGCACGGGTGGTATGACGTGCCTGTGGCACTGCACACGGGTATAGCCTTTTGTGCTATCAGTATCGCTATTTTCTGCATCCGTCCTGATACCTGGCTCATGCGCGTGTTTACAGGTGGTCATGCCGGCAGCATCATGGCGCGCCGGCTCCTGCCTGCCTTCCTGATGATTCCGCTCCTGATCGGTTGGCTGCGACTGTATGGAGAGCGAGCCGGAGCCTTTGAGTCGGAGGTCGGAGTAGCCCTGGTGGCGCTTACCTATACGTTCTGTCTGTTCTGGATCATGTGGATGACCGCCCGGTCCGTCAATAAGGTGGATGACAGGCGACGCCAGACCGATGAGGCATTGCGTGAGAGCGAGGAACGGTATCAGAATCTGTTCAACACGATGGACGAAGGCTTTTCCGTCATCGAGATGATTTTTGACGCGAAGGGCAAGCCCTCTGATTACCGTTTCCTCGAGGTCAACGCGGCCTTTGAAAAGCAGACCGGGCTGCATGGTGCGGAGGGTAAATTAATGCGTGACCTGGCTCCGGACCACGAGGCGCATTGGTTTGAGAGCTACGGGAAAATAGCGTTGACGGGTGAACCGCTTCGTTTTGTGAACGAAGCCAGAGCCTTGAATCGCTGGTATGATGTGTATGCATATCGCGTCGGCAAGCCGGAAGACCGACAAGTCGCAATCATTTTCAATGATATCACGGAACCAAAAACGGGCCGAGGAAACCCTGCGCAAAGCCCATGATGAGCTCGAAGAGCGGGTGCTGCGAGAGGACCGAGACCCTCAAGCGACAGGCGGATTTACTTGAACTCTGCCTACGAGGCCATTCTGGTCCGCGACTTGAGGAACACGGTTATCTTCTGGAACACCCGGGCGGAGGAGCTCTACGGGTTTACCCGGGACGAAGCCCTGGGCCAGGTGACCCACACGCTCCTTCAGACCCGATTTCCCGTGCCCTTCGAGGAGCACATGACGGTCCTTACCGCGGAGGGTCGTTGGGAGGGAGAGCTCATCCATACAAGAAAAGACGGCCGTCAGCTTGTGGTCCTCAGTCGGCAGGCCCTGCAAAGGGATGAATCAGGGCAGGCCGGTGGCGATCATGGAGATCAATCTCGACATCACCGACCGGAAACAAGCCGAAGAGAAGATAAAACGGTACGCGGCACAGCTGGAAGTGAGCAACCGGGAGCTGCAAGACTTCGCCTTCGTTGCATCGCACGATCTGCAGGAGCCCCTCAGAAAGATTCAGGCATTCGGCGACCAGTTGAAGAGCGGCCACACAGGCTCCCTCGACACGGAAGGGCTCGATTATCTGGACCGGATGCAGAGCGCTGCTGTCCGCATGCAGGCCCTGATACAATCACTGCTCAATTACTCCCGGGTCACCTCGAAAGCCCAGCCATTCTCCCAAATCGATCTTGCGTCCGTGGCGCGCGAGGTGGTCGGAGACCTGGAAGCAAGCATAAACGGCGACGGGTGGTCGGGTTGAGATCGGAGACCTGGCGGGCATCGACGCCGATCCGACCCAGATGCGCCAGCTCTTCCAGAACCTCATCGGCAATGCGCTCAAGTTCCACGGAGATGAAAAACCAATCATCAGAGTCTATGGAGAGACTGTGGAGCATCCGGGCTTGAAAAAAGGTGCGTCACGCGACGGAGGTTACCGGATCTTTGTCGAAGATAACGGCATCGGTTTTGACGAGAAGTACCTGGACCGTATATTCACCCCGTTTCAGCGGCTTCATGGGCGCGGAACCTACGAGGGAACAGGCATCGGTCTTGCCATATGCCGAAAAATAGTGGAGCGCCATGGTGGAACAATCACGGCAAAGAGTATGGCCGGAAAGGGGTCGACCTTTATCGTCACTCTGCCGGCGAAACAACCTAAGGGAGGAACAGGATGACCAATGTCACGTGCTCACAATCGATTACGATTCTGATGGCCGACGATGATCAGGATGATTGCCTGCTCGTGAGTAAAGCGTTCCAGGCGAGCAGGCTCGTGCAATGATCTGCGCTTTGTCAAGGACGGAGAGGAGCTGATGGACTATCTTCATCAGCGAGGCAAGTACGCGGACACGGCGCTGGCGCCGCGTCCCGGGCTCATCCTTCTCGACCTGAACATGCCCAAAAAGGACGGCCGCGAGGCGCTGAAGGAGATCAAGGGTGATCCTGACCTCCGGGCTATCCCGATCGTCGTGCTCACCACGTCAAAAGAGGAAGAGGACGTGCTCCGAAGCTACGACCTGGGGGCCAACTCTTATATCACCAAACCGGTCACGTTCCAGGGACTCGTAGATGTCGTGAAGTCCCTCGGAAGCTACTGGTTCGAGATCGTTGAATTACCTGGGGGCGCAGGAGACCGTTGATGAGCGAATCTACGTTTAGGGTCCTTCTTGTCGAGGATGATGAAGATGATTATGTGCTGGTCCGGAAGCTGCTCTCCCAGATCGGTTCGGCTCGTTACGAGATAGACTGGGTGCAAACGTATACCGATGCGCTCGAAGCGATGACCAATAGGAAGCATGATGTCTATCTGGTCGACTACCGGCTTGGCGAACACAACGGCATCGAGATTCTGGAGGAGATACGGAGGAGAGGCAACCGAACGCCCGCCATCTTTCTCACCGGTCACCCGGATTACGATGTTGATATGGAGGCGATGAAGGCGGGGGCGGACGATTATCTCGTGAAAGGGCAGATAAGTGCGGACCTTATGGAGCGGTCGATCCGTTACGCTATCGAGCGCAGGCAGGCGGCAGAAGCGCAGCGCCAGCTCGAGGAGCAGCTCCGTCAGGCGCAAAAGATGGAGGCGATCGGCACACTTGCGGGAGGCATTGCCCACGACTTCAACAATATTCTTGCGGCAATTCTCGGCAACACTGAGATTGCGCTCGAGGATACCCCTGAAGATGGTCCCCGTCACAACCTGCAACAGATACTCCGCGCAACGGTGCGAGGGAGAGACCTGGTGAAGCAGATCCTCACGTATAGCAGAAAGTCCGAGAAAGAGAGAAATATCCTCCGGATGTCGCCCCTCATCAAGGAGACATTCACCCTGCTCAGGTCTTCTCTGCCCACTACGATCCAAATGCAGCTTGACCTGCGGGCCTCGTCGGACGTGGTCCAAGCGGACCCTACACAGATCCAGCAAGTTATCATGAACCTTATTACGAATGCTGCGTATGCGATGCGGGAGAAAGGAGGGACACTCGAAGTTTCGCTCGATAGTGCTGGAATTGATTCGAAAGATCTTCTTCCCGAGCGCGATATGGCCCCGGGTCACTATCTTATACTCTCCGTGAAGGATACAGGATGCGGAATGGACGAATCTGTCAGGAAGCGCATATTCGAGCCTTTCTTCAGCACAAAAGAAAAGGGTGAGGGTACCGGGCTCGGTCTCTCCGTGGTCTATGGCATCGTGAAGAGCCATGGGGGAGGGATTGCCGTTTGGAGTGAACCGGGTCAGGGCTCTCTGTTCAGGGTCTATATCCCGACAGCGATGATGGATGAAAAAGGTAGAGGTGAAAGCTCCTCCCCGGGTGCCGCGCCGAGAGGAACCGGAAGGATTCTTTTCGTGGACGACGAGGAAGCCATGGCGGAGTTGGGCCGGGGGATACTTACGAAGCTGGGCTATGAAGTCATGGCAACGAGGTCGAGCATGGAAGCGTTAACGATCTTCATGCAGGACCCGAAAAGGTTTGACCTCGTGATTACGGACCAGACAATGCCCGAAATGACCGGGGTGGTACTCGCCACAAAGCTCCTCAAGGTACGGCCAGGACTTGCCTGTCATCCTTTGCACGGGCTACAGCGAGACCGTATCCAAGGAAACGGCGAAGGAGGCCGGTATCCGGGAGTTCGTTATGAAGCCTGCGTCAAAGAAGGAGATGGCTGAGGCGGTTCGCAGGGCCCTTGCCCGGCCGGAGAGCAACTGACTCTGCTAATGCAAGACGTGGGTACCCTCTTCACACGCCCTTCCCTTAAGGCTGAAGAAAAATTTGAGCGCTTTCTTCATGTTCTCTGAGAATATTTTGGTCGCAAGAAGATTTCCGGCCACGCGTTTGTTTATCTCTCCCAGGGTCGGATAAGGGTGTACTGCCGATGCCAGCGTCGATAGCTTAACCTTCCCGTTCATCACGGCTACCCACTCGCTGAGTAAGTCTCCAGCCTGCGGGCCCAGGATCTGCACCCCGATGGGCTTCTCCTTGTCGTCGAGAAGCATCTTTATTTTTCCGATGCTTTCGCCCTCCGCGAGACTCCTGTCGTTGTTGACAAACTCGTCAGACCAAACCGAATAATTGATGCCTTTTGCTTTTGCACTCTTTTCGTTCATGCCGATGCTGGCAAGCTCCGGATCGGTATAGGTAACCCAGGGCAGGTACGTATAATTTGCCTTTCTTGGAAAATGGAATATGGCGTTGCTCAGCACGATACCGCCTTCATAGCCGGCCGCGTGGGTAAACTGGTAGACGCCCGTGACGTCGCCGGCGCCGAAGATGTGCCTTTGCGTTGTGCGAAGTTTTTCGTCGAGTTTGAGGCCCCTTCTGTCGAGCGCAACACCGATGTTCTCAAGGCCCAAGCCTTCCAGGTTTACTCCCCTGCCCGTGGCTACAAGCAGAGTCTCTGCTCTAACGGTCTTTGTTCCGTCACCTTTTTGGAAAACCACTTCAATCTCGTTTCCCACAGTCCTTGTGCTCTTGACAGCGGAATCGAGGTAAAACTCTACCCCTTCACTTTTCAGGACGTGCGTCACTATGTCCGTCATGTCTCTGTCATCGGCATTGAGGATCTGGCTGAGAAACTCTACCACGGTGACTTTCGTGCCCAGCCTGGTGAACGCCTGGGCAAACTCGATCCCGATGGGTCCTCCTCCGATGATGACCATCGACGCGGGGAGTTTTCCGAGAGAGTAAATCTCTTTGTTGGTTATGTAAGGCGTCGCCTTGAGACCCTCCACGGGCGGTATGGCAGCGGAGGAACCTGTGGCTATCACCCAGTATTTGGCCGAGTGGCGGGTCCCGTTGAGGCTTATTACATGTTCGTCGACGAAGGAGGCGTTGCCGTATTTGACCTTTGCGCCGAGATTGCAGAATCTCTCTTCTGAATCATGTTTCTGGATGGTGCCGATAACCGATTGAATCCGCTTCGCGACTTCCTGATAATCAGGGCTTGGAAGGCCCACCTCGGGAAGGCCGAACCGGCTTGCGTTCTTCATGAGGTGATACACCTGCGCGCTCCTGATTAACGTCTTGCTGGGAACGCATCCGTAATAGAGACAGTCGCCTCCGAGCCTCCCTTCTTTTTCCACGAGGAGCACTTTCGCGCCTGCCTGCGCCGCGCCCGCAGCGACGGTCAGACCTGCCGCGCCTCCGCCGAGGATACCCATATCAAAATCATACGTTGCCATAGCCTTCCCTCCCTCGTGCTGATAACTGTTACTTAAGGTTGGATTCTCGGATAGTCAAGAGGAAGACAAACCGCACGCCGATGAGTCATAAGCGCGCTATCCGCTCGCACCATTCCTTCCGTTCTCTAGCGCCCCCGCTCTGACCCGTTGGACGTTCCGCCTCGCTCAAGCTCCAATTGCGAACTTCTTCTTTTGGTCCGGTTCTGCGGCAGCTCGCAAATAGTCGCTTTCGCATCTTGCTATGCCCGGAGTCAGTCGCTTGGGCTGAAGCCACGCTCGCCTCCACTTACGGGTACCCCAGAGCTACCGCGATGTTCACTCCAGGAACAGCGCTCACGGACTCGAGCTTTCTGGAGAATGAGATAGTTAAGATTGAAGGGAATCCCTCATTGACAGCAGTCCCGTCGAGGGCCATATTAGATTCAGGACCGTGCACAGAGGCCACACAGACTGTGGCTAGGGCAAGCTTTAGAAAGGTATTTTGGGAGGTGGACAGTGCAAAGAAAAGGCGCAAGAGATCGCGGGAAGGAAGCAGAGACCATGTGCACGATCGGGCGTAGAGGCTTCTTTAAGTTGATCGGCCTCGGTACACTGGGCTTTGGCTTCGGGGTCTCCATATTCGACTCCATTTTTCAATATGCGAAGGGTGAGGACAAGACCGACGAAGAGGAGAAGCATATGCTTCTCACCGTTGGGACGGTTGATTTCATGGGTTTTCGGGCAAAGGAGATCACCCCCAATAGCGAGTTTTACATCACGACTTACTCAGACAAGGTACCTGCCGTCAACTATGACGCGCACAGGTTGCGCATCGAAGGTCTCGTTGAAAAGCCTTACACGCTCACAATGAAAGATTTGGAGACGATGAAGGATAGAACAGAGTTCGTCACACTCCAGTGCATCGGCAATCCCGTTGGCGGAGATGCGATCGGAAATGCTCTCTGGGACGGGGTGACCCTGAAGAAAATCCTCGACAGGGCCCAACCGAAGTCGGGCATTGTCAAAGCGGCATTCTTTGCAGAGGATGGATACAGTGACAGCATACCCTACGCTCTCGCACAATCAGATGACGTCTTTCTGGCTTACAAGATGAATGGCGAGCCATTACCACGTCAGCACGGATATCCGTTGAGGGCCGTCATCCCGGGCATTTACGGGATGAAGAACGTCAAATGGCTCTCGAAGATTGAGCTTGTCAACTATAATTTCAAAGGATACTGGGAGAAACAGGGCTGGTCGGACGAGGCGATCATGCCGATCAAATCGCAGATCCTGATGCCTATGAACGGCAAGACCATTCCCCACGGCAACTACGTGGTCGGGGGCGTTGCCTATGCGGGTCGGTACGGGATAAACAGGGTGCAGCTCTCCGTTGACGGGGGTAAGACCTGGGCGGATGCCAGCGTAAAAGCACCCCTGTCGAAATGGGCATGGTCCCTCTGGGAGTACGATTGGAAACCAGTACGCTCTGGCGAATACTCGATACGGGTCAGGGGGATTGACAGGTCGGGCAAGGTGCAGGAATCGGGTTCCCTTCTGGGCAAACTCACGGGGTCATTCCCGTCCGGCGCCACAGGAATTCACCAGGTAGATGTGAAGGTGCTCTAAGCTGCTTTTCTCACTTTCAAAATGAGAGAAACCATCTCTTCCACGCTGGGTGAGTGCGCATCGCATTGAATTGCGATGTTCCGTCCCCTCGGGTGCCAGATCGCAGGGTCATGGTCCCAGAAGAGCGTCACTCGTTGCCAGGCCGCAGGCTGCGGCGAGGTGTGCGATACCGGAGTCGTTCGAGAAGAAGAGACCTCCTTCGCTGAGGAAATGAGCGGTCTCCTTCAAATCCTCGAATCTTCGGGAATCATTTAACGATGGTTCCAGATCGGGCGCTTCCAGAAGGACGATATCAACGCCCTTATGCTTGAGCATGTTGTGAACCGAGACGAAAGAGTCGTACGGCCATTTTTTCTTTGTGTAGCTCTGCTCAGGGTAGAGAATGATCCGGTGCGGGCTCAGCTCCTCGATCTCCTTTTTCTGCGGTTTTATTCCGAGCTCTTGGAGTTGCGAGAGCTGATATGCTTCCACATGGGTCCTCTCTCCCTCAGGATACAGGTCGATGAACAGGGGCGGCTGAGATGAGACTACGCTTAACCGCTTTCTCATCTCGCCACTCTTGTCCTTTCCGACCAGCACCGTCTGTTTCCAATGTTTCTCGCAGGGAAGATCGGAAAAAAGCCAGAGCCATTTGCGGTCCTCCACAGACAGGACCTGCGCAAAATATTGGTCGAAGAGCGCAAGGAACCTTTTGTAGCCCAATGCGTGTACGTCTCCCCCGAAATGTGCATGGAGAGAGTGAAAGGTGGATTCTGAAAGACATACATCTCCCAGTCCACCAAGATGGATGAGAAGGGTTCCGCTGGTCACTGTTTGGTCTTCGCTACGCTATAGTATACCTCATGGAATGGTTGAGGAAACTGCCGAGACCCCCGGACTACCGATTCTAACGATCAAGACGTTATTTTGGAGACAGGGTCCGTACCATGTTGCCCTGCTGCAAGGCTTTACTTAGCCTTCTTCTGACGTCAAGAATGTCTTCCCTTACCAGCTTCATAGCGTCTCGTGCCTTGCGGTCTGAGACCAGCTTAAGGATTTTTAGGTGCGTCTTAAAAAAAACGTGTTCGCAGGAAAGGTCCAGAAATCTATAAGCAACCTCGTTGAGGATTTCGGCTATCGACCTCATAAGCATCGCCGAAACGGGATTCCCCGAGGCCTCACCGAGAAGGATGTGAAAAAGGATGTTCTTCTGTTTCAGGGCAGCCGCGTCATCAAGGCATTGGCTCGCCTCTGCCATCAAATCGTGCAACCGTTTGATGTCCGCTTTAGTCGCGTGGCGGGCAGCTTCCATCGCCATGGATGGCTCGATCTGGAGCCTCACGTCAAAGAGATGGTCAACGGTGATCTGGCCATATGCCGCGAGGTTTTTGAGAGATTCGCTTATGGGTTTGTGATAGACCTGCGATACAAAAATCCCACCGCGGGGGCCTTTCTTAACGCTCACGTAACCTGAGGCATCGAGCATGCGGAGGGCCTCCCTGACCACTGAGCGGCTCACGCCCAGTTCTACGGCGAGCTGCCGCTCCGCCGGGAGCTTCGCACCGTTTTCGAGGTTTTGGGTTAATATCCGGTGCTGGATTGAATGGGCAATCTGCTCGGAGTAACGCTTTTTTTCCAGGGGCTCAAACATCAGCTGTGTCCCCACGTTCTTATAAGGCAAGACTTTCTCCGTTTTGCCCGCCCCCCGAATCTCCGGCCAGCCCGTTCCTACTCATCGGCAGCCCATAAGTGCTTGCCGGCATGCTTCCTGGGAGTCTGCATCACGCCGTCTATATCCTCGAGATCAAACCACCATTGTTCCTCGGGATGCGGTTTCCCATAACCCATCAGATCATCACCCCGAATTGCCAGGCTTCGGGCAAGCCCGGAGTGGCGCATCGTCCAGCCCACCGCCCGGTGGAAGGGTGTGTAAGGCTTGTTCCAGGGACAGGCCTTGATACAGGTGCCGCAGCCGGAGCCGTGTTGGTTTCCAACGCGCATGGTAGTGCATTTGCGGATGTCTGAATGCCAGTGCTCGTAACCATTGTACATCACCTTCCCTTCGTAGCTAAGGCACTGGGAAGGACATTCCCGGGCGCACTTCTTACACTTGG
This sequence comes from uncultured delta proteobacterium, assembly GCA_963835605.1. Lineage (GTDB taxonomy): Bacteria > Desulfobacterota > Syntrophorhabdia > Syntrophorhabdales > WCHB1-27 > JADGQN01. The sequence continues at coordinate 25,518 of CAWIHO010000061.1, forward strand.
AGCAGAAATCCTGCAACCCGAAATCGATTGGTTTGTCGACGGCCATGGGCAGGTCAGTCGTCACGACCGCTGCCTTGAACCGGGGTCCCATGAATGGATGAAGCACAGAGTCGCCGATCCGGCACATCTCCCCCAAACCAGCCCACAGCAGGATCGGAGGGGCGACTACCTGGTAGTTACGGGCATGGTGTGCCCTGGCCGGGTAGCCAAGTCTCCGGATATAATCGGCGAGGATGCAGGCGATAAAGCCCGATGCGGAATAGGCCACAAAACTCATCGAGTTGCTGATCCAGTTGTGACCGTTCGTAGCGTGGGAGGTCCGATAGTCCTGGTCGATGAGAATGCCAATGGCATATTTGTGGTCGCACTCCACCGGCTCGCCGTCAGGGAAACTGTTAGTGTAAACAGCGTAGGGCGGGAGCTTACAGATACCGACGGCGTCGGCCCTGAGGAAATAGGCTGTTTCTTTGATATGACGGGCCAGAATTGCCGGGTCCTCCGGAAGCGGGGCCTTTTGTTTCGCCACCATTCCATCCACGATCTCCCGCAGGAAGAGCTGCATCGTTCCCAGGGCGCCCGAGAGCGGGTGCTTCATCACGAACCGGGGTCTCTCCCGTGCAAGGATAGGACCATAAAGGCCGGCAGCAGCTTTATTGAAGCCACTGTCGCGCTCATCGACCCTCTTCACCTCGTTGTCATGTATGATGGTTGTAGGGCGATCGACCCTCTTTATCTTGTGCATGGGAAAGTTATCGAGATCCCGTTTATGATAACCGCTCATGGAACACCTCCTCTATAGGTCTGACCTATTATAGATTCAGCCAAAGTGCATGTCAAGAGAAAGACAGGTTACGGGTTGCAGGTTACAGGTTGTTTAAAGCACGCTGACTGGGGTGGCACCACCGATTCTGGTTTCAAATTCATAACCGGTTGGGAACCTGCATATACGGGTTAATAGACTTAAGGGTCATGGGGATATTATAATAGTAGCGTAGGGAGCGTTGCATGAGGGAGTCTGTGAAAGGATGGGAGGTCATGTCATATGAATAGCTCAGCGCTTATGCAGGAATCGACCGATTTTCCGGCAGTCCAGGGTTGCCGTCTCGAAACGTTGCAGGTGAACGTCGGGTATCTATGCAATCAACGGTGCATGCACTGTCACGTAGACGCAGCGCCGGGCAGGCAGGAGATGATGGATGCTGCCACGGCCGGGCAGGTGCTCTCCTTTCTGGCCTCTTCCGGGGTGCGGACGCTGGACCTGACGGGGGGAGCCCCGGAGTTGAACCCCTCCTTCAGAAGGCTGGTGAGCGCCGCTCGCGCATTGGGCATACGCGTCATCGACCGGTGCAACCTCACGGTATTGGAAGAGGCAGGCCTGGAGGACTTGGCAGAGTTCCTCGCGTCTCACGGAGTGGAGATAATCGCATCTATGCCTTGCTATCTGGAAGAAAACGTAGACCAGCAGCGGGGGAAAGGTGTCTACGCATCGAGTATACGCATGCTCAAGAAGCTCAACAGCCTGGGTTACGGTGTCGAAGGTGCGGGCCTCGTCCTCAACCTCGTGTATAACCCTTTAGGCCCATCTCTCCCCCCGGCGCAACCGGACCTGGAGGAAGATTACAGGAGAGAGCTGGGTGAACGCCATGGCATCCTTTTCAACCGGCTCTTCACCATCACAAATATGCCGATTAATAGGTTCGGCCTCTATTTGGCATCTCTGGGGCAATTCAGGGATTACATGAATCTTCTTCGGTGCGCCCATCGCGATGAGAATGTCGGATCCGTGATGTGCCAAGCCCTTGTCAACGTTGACTGGCGGGGATACCTTTACAACTGTGATTTCAACCGAAGTCTTGATCTACCCCTCCAGCTGGAAGGACGTGGTCGGGTACACATCTCTGAGCTTTCGTCGCTGGGAAGCGGGCCGTGGCCTATCGTTGTCGGGGAGCACTGCTACGGCTGCACAGCAGGCCAGGGAAGCAGCTGCGGCGGCGCCCTCACGGGTTAGACGGGAGTTCAGAGGAGACTAAGCTATCGAATTATGAACAGATTCAAACTGGTTACCGAATTTAAACCGGCGGGCGATCAGCCCGAGGCGATAGAGAAGCTATCGGAGGGTGTCGAGAAGGGTCTGCAGCACCAGGTCCTGCTCGGGGTCACCGGTTCAGGGAAGACCTTTACCGTGGCAAACGTGGTTGAGCGCGTGCAGCGGCCGACGCTCGTTATATCCCATAACAAGACGCTCGCGGCCCAGCTGTACGCGGAATTCAAGACACTCTTCCCTGAAAATGCGATCCATTTCTTTGTGAGCTACTACGATTATTATCAGCCGGAGGCTTATGTCCCTCCGACGGACACGTATATCGAGAAAGATTCCTCCATCAACGAAGAGATCGACAAGCTCCGGCTCTCCGCCACGAACGCGCTTTTTGAAAGGGAGGACGTGCTCATCGTTGCGAGCGTCTCCTGTATCTACGGGCTCGGTTCTCCAGAGGCTTACTACGGCATGCTCATCTATCTCGAAGAGGGTGATGAGATCGACAGGAGAGCACTTTTTGACAAGCTGATCCAGTGTCAGTACGAGAGAAACGAGACCGATTTTTACCGGGGTAGGTTCAGGGTACGGGGTGAGACCGTAGACGTTTATCCTGCTTATGAAGAGGACAAGGCTTACAGGATCGTGCTCGATCGTGACCGGGTCGCAGGCCTCTACGCAATCGACCCTTTGAGCGGGAAGCCCCGTGAGAAGCTCAACCGGCTCACCATATACCCGGCAACCCACTACGTGACGCCTAAAGAAAAGGTGGAGACCGCGATTACGAGCATACGGGCGGAACTCGCCGAACGGCTGAAAGAGCTGCGGGGGATGAACAAACTATTGGAAGCGCAGAGGCTTGAATCAAGGACCAAATACGACCTTGAAATGCTCGGTGAGATAGGCTATTGCCAGGGCATAGAGAATTATTCACGCCACCTGACGGGTAGAAAACCGGGCGAGCCGCCGCCAACGCTCTTAGACTATTTGCCGAAGAATGCCCTCGTGCTGATTGACGAGAGTCACGTGACCATACCGCAGCTCATGGGCATGTACAAGGGTGACCGGTCGCGTAAAGAGACACTCGTTGAGTATGGCTTCAGGCTGCCTTCGGCCATCGACAACAGGCCGCTAACGTTCGATGAATTCAAAGGGCGGGTCAATCAGATCGTTTACATATCCGCCACACCTGCCCTTTACGAGATCGGCAAGGCAGCGGGCCACGTGGTTGAACAGGTTGTGCGGCCGACAGGGCTCATCGATCCGAAAATTGAAGTGAGACCCGCGAAGAACCAGATCGATAGCCTGCTCGAAGAGATCAAGATAGTCGTGGAGAGAGGCGAGCGCGTCCTCGTGACAACGCTGACGAAACGGTTTTCGGAGGATCTCACCGATTTTCTTCTCAACGCCGGCATCAAGACAAAGTACCTCCATTCGGAGATCGATACGCTGGAGCGGGTGGCCATCGTGCGTGATCTGCGCCTCGGCAACTTTGATGTACTCGTCGGCGTCAACCTGCTGAGAGAAGGGCTCGACCTGCCTGAAGTCTCTCTCATCGCCATACTCGATGCTGACAAGGAGGGCTTCCTGCGCTCCCAGACATCGCTTATCCAGACGTGCGGAAGAGCAGCACGTAATCTCAACGGCAGGGTCATCATGTTCGCGGACAGGATCACCGACTCGATGCGAAGGACGATTGAAGAGACCGAGCGGAGAAGGAAGGTCCAGACGGAGTATAATGAAACGCACGGCATCACGCCGGAAGGGATCAAGAAGCAGATCATCGACGTGCTCGCGTCCATCTACGAGAAGGATTATTATACGATACCCCTGGACGAGTTCGAAGAGCAAGGCATTCAGCCCAAGAAGCTCACCAAAGTGATGAAGAAGCTGAAGAGAGAGATCGACGATGCCGCGAAGAAGTGGGATTTCGAGAGGGCGGCTCAGCTGCGGGATAGGTTGCTGAAGTTGGAGAAAATGGAGATAACGCTGTGAGACAAGGCAAGTGGTCTCACGCCCAGTCGCTCCGCTCCTTCGAGGCCGCAGAGGCGCAGAGGAAAGACAGGACTGTCTCACACAGAGAGCACAGAGTTCACAGAGTGGAGCAAGAGGCTTTAGTCTTGCCCGGAATGGTTGAGAGGACCATTCCGGGCAACCCCGTCCGGCTACGCCGGAGGGTATTCCCTCGCGGAGCGACGCAAGGTGCCCTGATGTGCGCTTTCTCTCACATCAGGGCACAGAATAGACTCTCTGCGGCTTTTCCTCTGCGCCTCTGCGGGCTCTAGCGAGTGAAACGAGCGGGCGTGAGATAGCGTTAAAGTCTTTCGTAGGTGTAGAATCGTGATCACTGACGAAACACTTGCCAACCTGCCGGAGAGTCCGGGTGTCTACCTCTTTCGCGACAAGAGCAACCAGATCATCTATGTCGGGAAGGCAAAGAACCTGCGCGATCGGGTGGGCAGTTATTTCGATGAAAGCAGCGAAAGAAGGGCGGCTGGGGCGCCTTCTCTCCAGGATCGAGAGCGTCTCTTTTGTGCTCACCGGGAATGAAAAGGAAGCTTTTCTCCTCGAAAACAATCTGATAAAAGAACATCAGCCCAAATATAACGTGGTGCTGAAAGACGACAAGACCTATATCTCCTTGAGGCTCAGCGTTAAAGAGAAATTCCCGGCGTTATCCGCCACGAGAAACATCAGGGATGACGGCGCCCTCTATTTCGGGCCCCATCCCCACGCACGCGACGTCAGGGACTTCCTGAAGATCGTCCAGTCATTATACCCTGTGAGACGGTGCAAGGATGCGGTCTTCAAGGGAAGGGCCAGGCCCTGTATCCTCTACGATATCAGGAAGTGCCTTGCACCGTGTGTCGGCTACACGGATGAAGCCTCTTACAGGGCGATCGTGGACGAACTGACCGACTTCCTTTCCGGGAAGGATGAAAAGCTACTGAAGAGTCTGGAGGAGCAGATAGATACGGCTGCGAAGGCGTGGGATTTTGAAGGCGCAAGGGAGAAGAGGGAGCGATACCATGTGCTTAAGAGGCTGGTGGAGAAGCAGCACGTCCACGAGCACCTCGGGAAAAACAGGGACGTGTGGGCCGTGCTCAGGGAGGAACGCAGGCTCAGGATTGTGCTCCTCAGTTTTCGCAGGGGCGTATTGATTTCAAAGAGGACCTTTCATGAGCCTTTTTCCCTCAATCCGGATGAGGCATTCTCTTCATTCATTTTCCAGTATTACACGAGCCGCCAGATTCCCGATGAGATCATTGTTTCCGAGGCGCTGGAGGACCTGCCCCTGCTGGAAATGCATCTGAGGGAGCGAAGACCGGGCCTGCGCGTACTTGGTCCGGAGTCACGCGGGGCCGGGGATATGATCAGGCTTGCCGTAGAAAATCTCCACGAAGTGGAACCGATAGAAACCGACGAGGCCTTCCGAAGGACCCTTCATCTGAGGAAGGCGCCGAAGCGGATTGAAGTCTACGATAACTCCCACACGGGTGGGACGAACCCTTCAGGCATCATGGTTGTCTTCGAGAATTTCAAGCCACGCAAAGACGCATACAGGGTGTTTCACATACGGGAGGCGAAACCGGAGGATGACGTGGCCATGATGAGCGAGGTGCTCACACGAAGGATGAGGGACGAGAAGATCCGCCCTTTGCCCGACCTCGTGATCCTCGATGGCGGCAAGGGGCAGTTATCGGCTGCAATCAACGTCTTCAAGACGCTCTCCGTGAGCCCTGACCTCTTAGGGATTGCCAAAGGGCTGGGCAGGAAAAGAATGGAAGATGTGCTCTATCTGCCGTTCCGGAAGAACCCGTTGCTGCTTCCCAAATCCTCGCCTGTGTTCAAGGAGATCGTCAGGATGCGGGATGAAGCCCACCGGTTCGCCATCGGCTCTCATAAGAAGTGGAAACGCAGGGAGGATCTTTCTTCCATCCTTCCGAACATCAAGGGTGTTGGGAAAAAGAGGATGATGCGTCTCCTCAAAGAGTTTCCCTCGCTGGATGCAATGCGGGAAGCCGATGCGGACCTGATCGCCAGCTTGCCCGGCTTCAACCGAAAGATCGCCGAAGAGATCAAAACCGCGCTCACCTCGTCATCTTAGATCACATCTGTTTTATTGGTTTCATTAGTTTAATTAGTTCCATTAGTTACCGCTAAACTGAGAAGACGGCTTGAACCAATAAGACGATCACGAGCCCAACCAATCAACCAATCCAACCAATGGAACCAATTAAACAATTCCCTTTGTAATTCAGCCTTTATCGGCTATAATGGTTCAAGGAAGCTATGTCCGACCTGGAGAGTTCCTTCACCATACACGATCTTCCTGCCGAGGAAAGGCCGCGGGAGCGCCTCAAGAAGTTTGGCCCGCAGGCACTGTCCGGCCCTGAGCTGCTGGCTCTGATTATCGGCCGCGGCATAGCGGGAAAATCTGCATTGATAATTGCACAGGAGCTGTTGAAGCGGTTCAAGAATATCAAGGGCATAAGTGAGGCGACCGTAGAGGAGCTGTCCGGGATCGGCGGCATAGGGCTGGCGAAAGCGGCCCAGCTCAAGGCATGCTTCGAGCTGGGAAGAAGGCAGGACCTGGCGGATAAGCCCTCCAGGTATGAGCTTACCAGTCCTCAAGCCGTGGTAAAGGCTGTCAGGGCGAGCATTCAGGATAAAGCGAAGGAGCACTTCAAGCTTGTCCTTCTCAACGTACGAAACAGTATACTGGATATTTCCACTATCTCCGTGGGCACGGTGAACGCGAGCCTGGTACATCCGCGGGAGGTATTCAAGAAGGCGATCGCCCATGGTGCCTCTTCCGTGGTGCTGGCGCATAACCATCCATCGGGCAATCCGGAGCCATCAGAAGATGACGTGAAGCTGACTCAGAGGCTGGCAGAAGCGGGCAGACTGCTCGGGATAGAGGTGCTGGACCATATCATCGTCACGACGAAAGAGTTTGTCAGCTTCAAAGAGAGGGGTTTGATGTAAACAGGGGTCGGGTCCAGGTGGGCCGGCAGCCGAATGAGCCAATGAAGATGCGAAGCTGCTTTAGTTGGCTTTGACAATGCCGTTTTCTTCTGTTAAGGATGTAGTGTGGAAAAGCGTCTCGGTTTTACAGGTGAGCTGGCCACGACTGCCATGGGAATAATGCCCCACGAGGATGTGGGCAGAGCGCTCGACCTTGCACTTTCTATGGATATCCCCTTCTGGCCTCAGCTTCCGAGAGTCTCCTATTATGAAGACATGTATGTCCAGGCGATGGAGCATTTTCCGGGCGTCGTGATCGATGAAGCGGGCCGGCGGATTTACGTGGATACGGAAAAGTTCATGGACGCCATACCCGCGTATCTGGAGCAAGAGGCCGAACCGGAGATCTTTACCCTCTCGCCGCAATTCTCCCTTGTCTATCGCAGGTTCCTTGCGCTTGATCTTTCTGCTTACAGATCAGTACGGGGCCAGCTCATAAGCCCTGTCAGCCTCTCGTTAAAGATATACGACGAGAACGGAAAACCTCTCGCGTATAACGATGAGATACGAAGCCTGGCGTTTTCCTTTATCCAGAAGAAGGTGAACATACAGGCAGAAGAGCTGAGGCAGAGGAACAAGAGGGCATTTGTCTGGGTCGACGACCCCGGTCTGGAGTTTATATTTAATGCCCTCTGCGGGTATGATAACGTAAAGGCAAAGGACGAGTTGACCGGCTTCTTCGAAGGGATCGAAGGGCCGCGTGGTATTCATCTCTGCGGGAGGCCCGACTGGGATTTTCTCTTTTCCTTGCCCGTGGAGATTGTCTCTTTTAATGCATTTGCTTTTGGGGAAACGGCTGCCACGTATGACACGGTGCGGCGCTTCATCGAAAACGGAAACATCATTAGCTGGGGGATCGTTCCGACCTACTATGACGAGTTTTCGAAAGAGGATGTCCTGAGCCTCGCTAACAGACTTGAAACCATCTGGAGTCTGCTCGAAGCCAAGGGGGTTGACCGTACTCTGATTGCGCGGAACAGCATGCTTGCCCCGGCGACGTGCAATCTTCTCAATATTGACAAGACCGTGACCGTTGACAACGCGTTTATGCTGCTCAAGGAATTGTCGATATACCTGAAAGGAGAAATATCTCTAATGATCGGATGGACTGCATGGACCCAATGAACCGCATCCACATCGTTTGTAAGCGAAAAAAAGAGGACGCACGCGCTGTCGCACAGGAGATCATGGCAAGGTTCGGCCATACGACCGAGATCCTTCTTAATGAGGAAGTGGCGCTGGAACTCGGATATGAGAAAGCGTTCGAGCTGGAGCACGTGGGAGAAGGGGCCGGTCTCATCATTGTGCTTGGCGGCGATGGTACGCTGCTTTCCGTTGCCCGCCAGCTTAAGGGAAGAGAGGTGCCAATCCTTGGAGTAAATCTGGGAGGCCTGGGATTCCTTACCGAGACCTCGCTGGAAGAACTCCCGGATATGCTTGCGTCTGTCATGCAAGGCCAGTATCACCTTTCCCGCCGCACCATGCTGAGTGTGGCGGTCAGGCGTAAGGAAGAGCTCGTCTTTGACCTTTCCGTGCTCAACGATGCGGTGATTACCAAGGATGCGCTCGCCAGAATCATCGATATAGAGACCTTCGTGAACGATGAGTACCTGACCACATACAGGGCTGACGGCCTCATTCTCTCAACCGCAACAGGCTCAACAGGCTACTCGCTGGCGGCCGGGGGGCCCATTCTCCACCCATCTCTCACACACCTCGTCGTGACGCCGATATGTCCGCACATGCTGACCAACCGGCCGATACTGTTACCGGAGGAAGCCGCGCTCAGGGCAATCCTGCTCTCCAAAGACGAAAGGGTTATTCTCACCCTCGACGGGCAGATAGGGTTTCCTCTAGAGTTTGGAGACGAAGTTACGGTTAAGAAGTCTTCGTATGCCGTTAACCTGATCACGTCGAAGTCGAGAGGGTACTTCGAGGTACTCCGGACAAAACTAAAGTGGGGAGAAAGGTAATCCTATGCTTGCCTTTTTGAAGGTGAAGAACTTCGCCATCATTGACGAGCTGGAGATCGAGTTCAAGGAAGGTCTCAACGTCATCACCGGAGAGACCGGTGCCGGCAAATCGATCATCATCAACGCTGTGTCCGCCCTCATCAACGCCAAGATCCCGACTGACGTCGTCAGGTGCGATGCAGACAAGGCTGAGATAATCGGTCATTACTGCCGCGAGGACGATGAGTATATCCTGAAACGCATCATCGGAGACCAGGGTAAATCGAGGGCTTTCATCAATGATCAGCCGGTTACCCGCAAGAAACTTGAGAGCATTGGAGGGGAACTGACGAGCATTTACGGCCAGGGAGAGTCTCAGGACCTGCTGAAAAAAGAGCTCTATCCGGTCATACTGGATGCCCTCCTTTCGCTCGAAAAGGAAAGGAAATTGCTTTCGGAAAGGGTAAGGGACTTCAAAGAGGTGGTGACGGTCCTCAACAAAAAAAGAAACGAGGTTCAGGGGCGGGAAAAGGAGATAAGCTCTGCTCGAGTTTCAGATAGCGGAGATCGAAGCGGAAAACGTGCAGGAAGATGAAGAGGAGACTATCAAGGAACGATTGGCGATCCTCAAAGACGCCGAGAAGATAAGGTCTGCCCTCGACAGCGTGGGCAAGGGCCTTTATGAAGATGACGGCTCGGCCCATACGATTCTCAAGACAACGGTCGCGGCACTCAAGCCTTTGAATAAGGTCGAGGCCGTTGAAAAACTGAGGCAGAGAATTGAGGCGCTCGTTTTCGAAGTGGAGGACATAGCGGGCGAAATAAAGAAGGATGAGAAGATATTTGTCTACGACCCGGATCAGCTGGAGGCAATGGAGGATAGATTGCACAGAATCCGGCGCCTCCAGGAAAAGTATGGAAAAACGTATAGAGAGATCAAGGAATATGAGCAGTGGGCCAGGAACAGCCTCCTCTATCTTTCAACGCTCTCATCGAACCTTGAAGAGCTGGAACAAAGAAGGATCACGTTAGACAGCGAGCTGACGGAACGGGCAGAGCATCTTTCCACTGAGAGAAGAAAGGGAGCGAAACAGATCGAGGAAGCAGTGGCCAAAGAGCTGGGCCTGCTCTCCATGAAGGGTGTAAGCTTCAAGATCGTGATCTCGGATAAAGAGCACATCGATGAAGACGGCAAGGACGACATTGAGTTCCTTCTGAGCGCCAACCCGGGTGAACTGCTCAGGCCCTTGAGAAAGGTCGCATCCGGCGGGGAACTGTCGAGAGTGATGCTGGCCATCAAGCGGATAGTCGGCGGCACAGGCGGCATGACCATGATATTCGACGAGATCGATGCGGGCATAGGAGGAAAGGTGGCCGAGATGGTGGGAAAGAGGCTGCGTGAACTCGCCCAGAACAGTCAGGTCATCTGCATCACACATCTCCCACAGATTGCGGTCTTTGGCGATCACCATTTTCTCGTTGAGAAGTATCAGGAAGAGGAATCGACGAGAACAGCCGTGCGGAAGCTGGCGTGGGATGAACGGATAGTGGAGATAGCCCGGATGCTTGGCGGCGTGAAGATCACTGAGAAGGCAATGGACCAGGCCGAGGAGATGCTGGAGAATGCTCAGAAAAGCACATATTAGCGATATAAAAGCGGTTCACCGCCTGATCAATGAATGCGCTGCCAAAGGGGAAATGCTTTCGCGGTCGCTCGCTGAACTGTACGACAATATGAGGGATTACTTCGTGTATGAAGAGCAGGGCGAGGTCGTAGGCGCCTGTGCTTTGCACATATGCTGGGAAGACCTGGCGGAGATACGCTCTTTGTGCGTGATCCCCGAGTTTAGAAGAAGGGGCATAGGAAGGGATCTGGTCAGCGCGTGCCTGAAAGAGGCGCGGGAATTTCGTGTGGAACGGGTTTTCCTCCTTACCTACCAGGAGGAATTCTTCAGCAAGTTCGGTTTCCGGTTGATCGACAAGACAGAGCTGCCTCAAAAGATATGGACGGATTGCGTCAAGTGCGCTAAGTTTCCCATGTGCGATGAAATAGCGATGGTTACGAAGGTCTCGGGGAGCAGTCATGATTGAGAAAGAGCATCTGGTCCGTGCGTTAAAGAATGCTTTCGACAGTTACGAGGTCTGTTTTCTCAAGGAGCGGACCAAAAAGTATGAAAGCTTCGAGCGAGAGCTCTATGGTCTCGTATTCAAGGAAGAAGAGGGCATAGCTCTTCGCGCCGTAAAGGATCATCGCCTCGTGTTCTCATACACGTATGAGACAGGGGAGAATGCCGCCACGGCCCTGGTAGAAAACGCTGTGGCGCTCGTTCCCTTCATGGATCGTGACGAGCACGTGACATTTCCCGAGAAGTACGGCACGTACCCCGCGTTCCAGGCGTATGACACTGCAGGGCTTGAAACGCCGGACAGCGAAAAGACCTTGCGAGTGCTTACACTGGAACGGACCATCCTTGACTATGACAAGAGGATCGTGCAGACCCGGAACTGCGAGCTGCAAGAGGTGAAAATCGAGTCCACTATTTTCAACGCAAATGGATTACAGGCGGAAGCACATAAGACCATATATACGTTGGGCGGTCTTGCTGTTGCCGCAAATGGAGAAGAAGTCTCCTGGTATGACTGGTCGTGGAGCCACGCGCTCAACGAACTGGAGCCCGTATCATTGGGCAGAAGGATCGCTGAAAAGGCAATCTCCTTTCTCGATGGTAAGGTGTTGCAGACGGGCGCCTATGAGGGGCTACTCACGCCCGGAGCCGCATGCGACATGCTCTCCGTTCTTGCACCCTCTTTTCTCGGGGAGAGCCTTTACAAAGACAAGACATGGCTGAAGGAGCGGGTACGGCAGCAGTGCTTTTCGCCTCTTCTGAATATCACGGATTCAGGACTGGCGGGCATGGGCAGCTTTCCTTTTGATGGTGAAGGTGTGCCGTCGCAAGAGAACGCGCTGGTACGAGAGGGCTATTTTCAAGGGTTCCTCTTTGACGTATATTACGGACGCAAGCTGGGCAGGCCATCCACCGGGAACGGGGTCAGGCCCGGCGTCAAAGAGCCGCCAACGTGCTCCCCGAGAGGGTTTTGCATCGAGAAAGGGCGAGAGGACGTAGCTGGCGCCTTCCAGGACGGGATCATCATTGAAGAGTTGATGGGTACGCACACGGCGAATACGGTCACTGGCGATTTCTCTGTTGGGGCGCTGGGACATATATGCAAAAACGGGGAGCAAAGGCCCTTCAAGGGCGTGATCCTCTCAGGGAATGCATTCGAGCTGCTGAAGAACGTGAAGGGTGTGGGTGATGATCTGACGTTCTATGGCGGATACGGGTCGCCGACACTCTATATCTCCAATCTCAAAATCAGCGGGGTGTAGCGGGCGCCAGGCTGCATGGAACCTGAGCCCCTATTCGCCTAAATTCCAGGCTTTAAGATCCAAATTCCAAGTAAATTCAAATTTCTGAATTTTAGAGATGCCGCGGGGTTGGTCACGCTCGGGTGATTGAGTATTGCCCGGGATTTCGTGCTTGGAATTTGGGATTTGTTGTATACTATCCTTTGACTGACAAGACGGGAGGTAAGCTCCGATGAAGATTGCTCAAGACATAACCCAGTTGGTCGGGAACACGCCGCTGGTAAGGATCAACAAACTGTCTCGTGGGTTGGATGCGGAAATTGTCGCGAAGCTGGAGTTTTTTAACCCGTGCGGTAGCGTGAAAGACAGGATTGGCGTGAGCATGGTTGAGGCTGCTGAAAAGGCCGGTACCTTGACCAAAGATACTGTTCTGGTTGAGCCGACAAGCGGCAACACGGGCATTGCCCTCGCCTTTGTCTGTGCCGCCCGCGGGTACAAGTTGACCTTGACCATGCCTGACACGATGAGCATGGAACGGCGTGCCATGTTACGGGCATTGGGAGCTGAGCTTGTACTGACGCCCGGCGATAAGGGCATGCGGGGAGCCATAGAAAAGGCTGAAGAGATTCTGCATGAGAATCCACATGCCCTCATGCTGCAGCAGTTCAAGAATCAGGCAAATCCGGAGGTTCATCGCAGGACAACGGCCGAAGAGATATGGAATGATACGGACGGCGGCGTTGATGCGCTTGTTGCCGGCGTAGGCACGGGCGGGACTATTACGGGCGTTGCGGATGCAATAAAGCAGAAAAAGCCCTCATTCAAAGCGGTTGCTGTGGAGCCGGAGAATTCGCCGGTCTTGTCCGGAGGTCCTCCCGGTCCTCACAAGATTCAGGGCATCGGCGGGGGTTTTGTACCTGACGTACTGGATACGCGTCTCATTGATAAAATCGTCAAGGTCTCAAACGAGCAAGCGTTTGAGACTGCACGCAGGCTGGCGAGGGAGGAAGGAATATTCTGCGGCATATCCTCAGGTGCTGCAATGTGGGCCGCGCTGCATCTTGCCCACGAGGCTGAATTCCAGGGCAAACTGATTGTGGTTATAATCCCGGACCTGGGGGATCGCTACCTTTCCACCGAGCTTTTTGCTCCATATATGAAATAAAACAGGCAAAAGGCTAAAGACAAAAGGCCAACGGTTAGGCGGCACTTTAGCCGTTAGCCGTGTGCTTTGGCCCTTAGCCGTGGGTTTCAGGAGGATAGAGTGAAGACCATAGAAGAGATCAACGAGAAGATTAAGAAAGGCAAGGCGGTCGTCGTGACGGCCGAGGAGATGATTGACATAGTTGGAGAGAAGGGCACGAAGGCGGCGGCAGAACACGTGGACGTCGTCACGACCGGAACGTTTGGCCCGATGTGTTCAAGCGGTATGTTCCTGAACCTCGGCCACTCCAAACCGAGGATAAAGATCGGAGGAGGCATCTGCTATCTCAACGACGTGCCTTGTTACACAGGGCTTGCGGCGGTCGATGTCTATCTTGGCGCGACTGCACTGCCCGAAGAAGACCCGAGAAATAAGGTCTATCCCGGTGCGTTCACATACGGGGGTGGCCATGTAATTGAAGAGTTTGTCGGCGGAAGGAACATAAGGCTTGTCGCAACCAGTTACGGCACCGACTGCTATCCCAGACGGAAGATAGAAACGTATATCAACAAGGAGACGGTCAATGAAGCCTACCTTTACAATCCGCGCAACTGTTACCAGAACTATAATGTTGCGGTGAACCGTAACGACAGAATAATCCATACCTACATGGGTCTTCTGAAACCGAACCTGGGCAATGCCAACTACTGCAGCGCAGGGCAGCTTTCTCCGCTCCTGAAGGATCCCACCTATCGAACAATCGGCATTGGTACAAGAATATTCCTGGCAGGCGGCATAGGATACGTCTCCTCACATGGTACTCAGCATAATCCGGCTGTGATGCGCACTCCCGAAGGGATGGTCAGAGCCCCGGCGGGCACGCTTGCAGTCACGGGCGACGCGAAGCAGATGAGTCCTTCGTTCCTCAAGGGTGCGAGTTTTATAGGTTACGGCGTCACCCTTTTTGTTGGTATAGGCATCCCCATTCCCGTGCTTGATGAAGAGGTGGCCTATTTCACTTCGAGAAGCGACGAGGATCTGGTAACACAGATAATCGATTACGGGAAAGACTATCCCGACCGCGTGGCCAACAGCCTTGGAGAGGTCAGCTATGCTCAGCTGAAGTCTGGAAGCCTGACGCTCAATGGCAAGGAGATTCCCGCATCGCCCATATCGAGCTATTCGAAAGCGCTGGAGATCGCAACGATGCTGAAGGACTGGATAGTCGCCGGCCGGTTCATGCTCACCGTGCCTGTTCAGCCTCTTCCCGGAGTCGACGCAGGCATAAAGATGAACACGCTTGAGGAATGGACACCGGAGGAAGTGTGAGCCAAGATTCCAAATCCCGATAAGGGATCGGATGAGGCAGACGTGTCCCCAGCATTTTATCCTTCTCTGAAACAGTATTGTTGGACGCTTTTGGCCGTTGCAGCCATCACCGCACTTGGTGAGATGCTGTATCCCACCTTCGACCTCATAAATATACTGGTACTTTACTTATTGCCGGTACTGATCAGTGCGGTGCGCTGGGGTCTTGGGCCTTCTTTCGTTGCATCGTTGTTGGGAGTCCTGACCTTCGACTTTTTCTTCGTGCCCCCGGTGTTCAGTTTCTCGGTAAGCGACGTGCGCTACATCCTGACTTTTGCGGTTTTTCTGCTGGTGGCCCTCGTCACCGGAACAATGGCTACCAGGCTTCGGACTGAAGTGGAAAGCGCACGAGACCGCGAGAGAAGAACAGCTGCTCTGTACGCACTGAGCAGGGAAATAGCGGCTCAAACCGATCTGCGGAAGGTCTTGCAGACTGTGGTGAAGACAGTGGCTGTAGCAGTGGGCGGAGAAGTGGTGATATTCATGCCCGATCCCGTGAGCGGCGTGCTGACTGAGATCGCCAACACCACTCCATCCATGGCCCGGCTTGATGATAAGGAGCAGGGTATAGCTCACTGGGTATTAGAGCACGGGAAGTGGGCTGGAAAGGGGACCGGCACGCTCAGTGGTGCAGAGCATCTTTTTGTACCCATCAAAACTGACGAGGAGACCCTGGCCGTCATAGCTCTGGGGCAACGCGCAGACGAACTTCCACCCGAGCGACGCCAACTTATTGAAGCCTTTGCCAACTTGGCGGCGATTGCAATCATCCGCGTTAAACTGGCGGAAGAAGCTGAACAGGCGCATTGGCTCAGAGAATCAGAAAAACTCCACTCCGCATTACTCAATTCCATCTCTCATGACCTGCGCACACCACTCGCCTCAATTACAGGTGCAGTGACAAGCCTTCTCTCCGAAGAAAGCGTGTATAGCCGGGAAACCAAAGGAATTCTTTTACAGACGATCAAGGAAGAGGCCCAACGCTTGAACCACTTCGTGGCAAATCTCCTTGACATGGTGCGGCTTGAAAGCGGCGTGTTAAAGCTAAACAAAGAATGGTGCGACATCCAGGATATTGTGGGTGTTGCCCTGAGGCAGATTAAAGATGTTCTTCAAGGTCATCCATTGCGGGTTACTATGCCGTCCGGCCCCCCCTTTGTAAAAGCCGATTGCGGTCTTATAGAACACGTTATGATTAACTTGCTGGAAAATGCCGCGAAATATTCCCCTCCGAAAAGCGAAATCTCCATTTCCGCTCATTACACCAATGAAGCGCTTCTGATCAGCGTTAGCGATCTCAGCCCATCGATCCCCAAGGCAGAGCGAGAGCATGTGTTCAGCAAGTTTTATCGTTTGCACTATTCCAAGGATGTAAGCGGGACCGGACTCGGCCTTTCTATCTGTAAAGGGATCGTTGAAGCTCACGGCGGTAAAATATGGGTTGGCCCATCGCCTGAATACGGTAACCGGTTCACCTTTTCCCTACCCGTATCCGAGCAACCTCCGGAAGAATCAGGCGTAAAAGAAGGAGTAGAACATAATGTCTGATGGCGCACGCATACTTGTCATTGATGATGAAAAACAGATCCTCCGGATGTTAAAGACCGCCCTGACAGGCTTCGGCTATGATATTGCCGAAGCGTCTTCGGGCCAAGAGGGTCTGAATCAGACGTCAATCTTTCATCCCGACTTAATCATCCTGGACCTTGGCTTGCCGGACCTCGACGGCGTCGAGGTTGTCAGGCGCCTTCGTGAATGGACACAGGTTCCAGTCATTGTTCTCTCGGTGAGAGAGCAGGAGAACGATAAGATTAGAGCATTCGATGCCGGCGCTGACGACTATATCACCAAGCCCTTCGGTATGGGAGAGCTGCTTGCTCGCATCCGGGTTGCGCTCCGCCACGCAGCCAAAACAGAGGATGAGCCGGTGCTTACCTTCGGGGAGCTCACGGTTGATCTGGCGCACCGAAGAGTGATACTTAAGGGAGAGGACGTAAAGCTCACGCCAACAGAGTACGAAATCTTGAAATACCTAGCCCTGCAAGCCGGCAGGGTAGTAACCCATAAGCAGCTCCTGAAGGCGATCTGGGGACCAAATTACCAGGAAGAAACGCATTACTTGCGGATATATATCGGTCAGCTACGGCGTAAGATCGAGGCAGATCCATCACAACCCAGTTACATCGTCACTGAATCGGGTGTAGGATATCGACTGGTGGAGAAAGAAGCCGGCTGAGGACGGCTACTCTCCAACATCCGCTCTTTCAAGTCAGCACATCGTGTCCTCGTCATGTCTTGCCGCCGTCAAGGACTTCTTCCGGCGACTGGCTGAGAAGCACAGGGACAAAGGCTATGATGATGAGCAAGAATCGCACTATGTTCCGCATCTCCGTATCCATTCTGAGCCTCCTGTTTCCACAAATAATTGCGCAGCTTAAGCCTTGCGGGATCTTCGTGAGCCTCCGGGGAGAAGTTTGGCGGCAACCCAGGCTGCCGCGTAAAGCACGCCGAGGAGCACGACATCCGTCGGACCGACGGGCAGATCCCATCGATACGCGATCCAGAAGCCGAGGAACGCGGCCGCGCCACCGACCAGAGAGGCCAACGCCGTAAACTGGCGCATAGTGCGCGCATGCAAGTGCGCGGTCAGCGCGGGGATCAGCAAAAATCCAAACGCGATCAGGGGACCGACACTGAGCACTGCCATCGAAACGGTCAGACCGATCAGTAAATAGAGCAGCACGTCCCAGAAAACAACGTTCTTGCCGAGTATGCTTGCCATCTCGCGGTCAAACGAGACCAGGAGCAACTCTTTGTGAAAGAGTCCCAGCGTTGTGAGGACCAGCATAAACGTTGCTGCCGTCAACGCGAGATCGAAACTGGAGATAGCGATGACCTCCCCTTTCAGCATATCGAGCCAACCGATCTCGCCATAGGGGTTTTTTGATAGTAACAAAATACCCAAAGCGGCGGCCACGACGTACGCAGCGCCCAGCCGACCTTCGGGCTGTCCGCGCCCCCGTCCGTTCCATGAACGCCAGCGCCAGTATCGCCGTCAGCGAGAATGTTATCGAGCCGGCAAAGGCGAGCGCGTGCGCGCCGTGTGAGCCGTGATCAGCCAGCTTGAATCCGAGCCACAAGGGAAGCGAGAGCGCGACCGCGACACCCGTCGAGGAGATCTGCGGCAGTGCCACGCCCATGAACACGAGCCGGCGCATCACGAGAAACACACCGACGAGCGGGCAGGCAAAGCCCACAAGCACGCTGGTATATACCGAGTTGCGCAGGAGAAACTCGGGCGAGAGAATCTGATGTAATGCATCCATGTCAGCCGATCCCCATTTCAAGAATCTCCGTGATCCGTTCGGGCGTGAGCAGTTCGTCCGCGGTGCCCTGCAGCACTTTACCCCGTTGAAGCCAGATGACCTGCTGGGCGTGATCGCGCAGCAGCGCAAAGTCGTGCGTGACGAACAGGACCGTGATCTCCCTTTCCTTGATGATCTGCGAGATGTAATCGAGTACTGCATGCGTCGCCGTTTGATCGACGCCGGCGGTGGGCTCGTCGAGCACGAGGACGTCGGGACGTGTCGTCAGTGCCCGGGCGATGAGCACGCGTTGCTTCTGGCCGCCGGAGAGTTCCGCAAACCGTTTGCGGGCAAACTCCTCAGCCCCCACCGCGCGCAAGCATTCGCGCGTGAAGGCACGTTCTATCGGCGGGACGAAACGCCCCGGAGGGACTCGTCCGTACGTGCCCATCAGGGCAACTTCAAAACCCGTCAGCAGATAGATCGGATCGAACTGAATCGACTGAGGGACGTAACCGAAGACGAGCGGCGCGCCTGCCGATGCGGTATCGATGCGGCCCGCCACGGGCGGAAGCAGTCCAAGCAGCGTCTTGAGCAGGGTCGACTTGCCCGAACCGTTCCCGCCGAGTATGGCGGTGAAGCCGGCGCGGGGGATGGAGAGCGTAATTCCTGACAGCACGGTTTGGCCGTTGTAGCCGATGCTCAGGTTGTCCAGTGTGATAAGGGTTTCATTCATGTCTCTGCCTGACCCTTCCTTCCTCTCATTATTTTTTGCCTTGTACGGCGGTGACCATACTGTGGACGATGTAGTCCATCATCTTAATGTACGTGTCCGTGTTGGGTACGCCGCCCGGCATGATGGGCAGCGTTATCATGGTTGCGCCGGTCTGCTTCGGCGATGCGTTTCGGCACCTTTTCGGGAAACTGCGGCTCGCGCACCACGATAGGGACATGTTCGGCCTTCATCGACGCGATCAATTCCTCGATGTGGCGTGCGGTCGGATCAATGCCCGGCCTTAGCTCAATCGTGCCGAAGTAGTCCATGCCGAAGCGCTCCGCGAAGTACGGCCAATGCTCATGATAGGATACGAACTTCATGCCCTTGAGCGGTTTGGCTTCCTTCTCCCACTCGGCAATCTTTGCGTCGAGCCTGGCGAGATAGGCATCGCGGTTGCGCGTGAATTCCGCCTGATACTGCGGGGCGAACGCCACGAGCGCGTTGTAGATGTTTTGTATCGCGGTTTTTGCCAACACCGGGTCGAGCATGTAGTGCGGGTTGCCGTAAGGATGAACGTCGCCCGCGGAGTGATCGGTTGACTTGGGTACATCGAGTGGGGTAATGCCCTTCGAACAGTCCACGTAGCCGGATGTGCCATACTGGATGCGCGGATTCTTGCTCGCTTCCAGCAAGGCGGGTAAGAAGGCGTGCTCGCAATCGAACCCCACCAGGATCATGAGGTCCGCGCGGTTCATTATCGGCACGAAGCTCGGCTTCATGGGGACACCGTGCGTGTCTTCGACGCCCGTGGCCAGGCTGTGAACCTCGACCTGGTCGCCGCCGACGGCGCGCGCAAAGTCCGCCAAGTCGGTCAGCGTCGTGACAACGCGGATTTTGGCGGCGTGAGCGGGCGTCGCTCCCATACACACCGCTCCGATGAGAGCGATGATTGATAACAAACGGAAAAATTTCGATTCCATAATAGATCCCTCCTTTACAGGGTCAGCGTTCCTGCCAGCCATGCGCGTGTGAGCCGATGATCCACGACCATTGCAGATAAACGGCATCATTGGGTTGCAGGCCGGTCGCGGCGTTGTTGTTCGTGTGCGTATATTGAAGCCGTAGCTGATTCCAATGGCTCAAGGCCCACGTGACCTACCAGAATACGCGGAGGTTTTGGCCTGATTGTTGTACTAGGTTTTCCACCCAGTCAAACATGGTGCCGGCTGTCCACTGCCGATGGAACTTGTAAGCAAGATACGAGTACAGGCCGTAGGAGCCGACGGTTTGGGTGGACAGGGAGCCGGCCGGTGAAGCAACGTCGTAGCGGTTGTCGCTGTAAAGCACTTCCGTGCCCCAGGTGAGGCTCTTGAATTGATTGTCGCGCAGCGGCCGGTAGGCGAACGTCATGTCTGCTCCTACCAGGCGCCGCTCGCGTTCGGTGAATATGCTGCCATTGGGTTGAAGCTGGGGGCCGCCAAGGTCAATGGTGTTCGGATTCCACATGCCCGAAAGGCCGGGTTCGAATGAGATATTGGGTGTCAGGTCAAAGTACGTGGAGGCGCGACCCCAATAGTTCAAATTGCTGGCGCTGCGGAAATCGCCGACATTGTTTGGCGTATCACCGAACTGAGTGCCGGTGCCCGCTGTCAGGCTCACGTAATGCGAGATCGGCAGCAGGTAGTTGACCTGTACCCCGTCTGTCTTCGATTCGCCGCCGACATACTGGTCGAGCACCAGGGGACGGTTCACGAAGGGGAGTTCATGATCGTGGATGTAGGACAACCGACCGAATTCGCCGAAGAACCGTCCCCCTTTTACCGTCAGGTTCCACGGCAGCGAGGTCGTGACGATCGCAGCCTCCTCCACCGCCGCGTTGGATTCTCCGGTGGTCGGGTCGACAGAGGCATTGATCACCACGTAACCGCGCGCAAAGGGATCGACCGACGCGGCCGCGTTCAGCTCCACGGAACGCTGGAAGACATCCCAGCCGCCCGGCCGGCTGCTGCCCGTCTGCTGTGAATTCTTGCTGGTGTAAGAGAAGAGCGTCTCGCCCACGAGCCCGATGGAAGGATTGAAGACGCTTGGAACGATCTTTTTCTGCGCCTCGACCACCTGGTCCAGTTTTTCCTTTAGGTCCTGCACCTGCTGCTGCATTTGTTCGGGGGCCACTGGCTGGTTGGTCGCGGCAGCCGCCGGCGGAGCAGAGGGTTGGGGCTGTTTGACCGCGGCTTTCAATTCTTCGATCAATTTTCGCTGCTCATCGATGGTTTGTTCCTGCTTTTTGAACGTCTCCTGGAGGGTTTTCAGTTGTTGGATGGTCTGCTCCTGCTTCTTGAGGCTTTCCTCAAGGACGTTTAGCCGATCTTCCAGGGTCTGAGCATATGCACCTGATGAAAATATAAGCAGCGAAACGAGCGTAATCATGACTTTCATGATGGCACCTCCGCATATGCGATTCTCCTAATGAAATCTTTTTTGCGTCTCTTTGATCAGAACAGCTTGAGGCTTCGGATACTATACGGGTGGGGCTCGATTTGAGTACGGAGAATAACAAACGGAGGAAAGGCTGACCTTATTTTCTAAAGAGGTGAGGAGAACAAGGGAAGCCGGTGGTGAGATTTGAGGAGCATCCTGAAAAGCCACATTTGCATGGTGGGAGAGACTAAAGCAGATAGAACAATTGTCATGTGAGGCTCCATCCGCATGGTGATGAAATGCAAGCCCCAGAATGGAGAGGGAAATACAGATGAGCAGGAACAGAGCAGGTTTTCTATTCATTAGTCGTACAAGCATAATGCACATGTAAAGAAAAGTAAATGAAGAATCACCTATTCTCCGGCAGGCTATAGTAATGATGAACTATATGATTTTCGCATCCACCATTTCGGAGGGAACTCCGTACCGATGGGTTCAGTTCGTATCTTCTATTCACCAAGAGGTTGAATGAAAGATAAACTGCGTTTTCTGATGCGGTCTCTATTCTGTCTGCCTTAACATCTGTAAGTACAATTAATCGATTTTTTTCCGTATTAGCCGCACCCCATTTTTTTACGTTTTTTTTACGCGTCAGGCCGATATTTTGACGCACAATTTACGTGCAAACCGCTATACTCATGCTTACCGTAGACACTATGAGTAAGAAGAAGCTTCAGTGGAAGGAGGACACGCAATGGCAGCCGACATACTCTATCTTATAGGTTTTCTCGTCGTTCTGGTGCTTCTGGCAATACCTCTGGCAAATTACATGGCAAAGGTATTTACCGGAAGGCGCACCCTTCTCAGTTTTGCGATCCGTCCTTTGGAATCGGGTGTTTATCGGCTCTGCGGCATCAATGAGAGCGAGGAGATGTCCTGGCAACAGTATTCACTCGCGTTTGTGCTCTTCAACGTAATCGGTCTTGTGGTGCTCTACCTGTTGCAGGTCCTGCAAGGGTGGTTACCGCTCAATCCGCAGGGTTTCGGCGCTGTCCGGTGGGATACGGCCGTGAATACGGCCATATCTTTTGTCACCAACACAAACTGGCAGGCTTACGGCGGCGAGTCGACGTTGAGCTATCTCACGCAAATGGCGGGGTTGACCGTCCAGAATGTCGTCTCTGCCGCAATCGGCATCGCCGTCCTGCTGCCGCTCATCCGCGCCTTCACCTACAAGTTGAAAAAGAGCATCGGTAATTTCTGGGTCGATACGACACGCGTAGTCCTCTACGTATTGCTGCCGATGGCCATCATATGGGCCATGGTGCTCGTGTCCCAGGGCGTTGTGCAGACGCTCAAGCCTTACGCAAAGGCGCAGACCCTTGAGGGTACCGAACAGGTCATCGCGCTGGGGCCTGCGGCCTCCCAGATCGCCATCAAGCAGTTAGGGTCCAACGGCGGCGGTTTCTTCAACGCCAACTCGGCGCATCCCTTTGAAAACCCGACGCCGCTTTCAAATTTCCTGGAAATGCTCGCTATTCTCCTCGTGCCCGTCGCATTGCCTTTGACCTTCGGAATAATGATCAATAATCGACGCCAGGGGTGGACCATCTTCGCTGCCATGATGCTTCTCTATCTGATCGGGTTGAGCGTTGCAATGTGGTCCGAGTGGAACGGGAATCCGCTTCTTGCAAAAATGGGCGTCGCGGGCGGTACTAACATGGAGGGCAAGGAGGTCCGGTTTGGCGTCACGCCTTCTGTCCTCTGGGGAGAGTCAACAACGGTCACCTCCAACGGTTCGGTGAACAGCATGCATGACAGCCAGATGCCCCTTTCCGGCCTTGTTTACATGTTCAACATGGCGATCGGGGAGGTGATCTTCGGAGGCGTCGGCGTCGGCCTCATCGGTATGCTGATGTATGCCATCCTGGCCATATTCCTCGCGGGCCTCATGATCGGACGCACGCCCGAGTTTCTGGGTAAGAAACTGGAAGCGAGAGAGATGATCATGGCCGTGGCTGCCGTGATCGGGCCTGCCATGGCGATGCTCATATTCTCGGGGATAGCAGTGGCCACCCCGGCAGGCTTGAGCAGCCTGAATAACGCGGGACCGCACGGTCTCTCAGAGATACTCTACGCCTATTTCTCTCAGGGCGGGAACAATGGCTCGGCCTTCGCGGGCCTCAACGTAAATACCGTCTTCTACAATCTGACCGGTGGGTTTCGTGATGCTTGTCGGGAGATTTATGACGATCCTGCCGGCGCTCGTCATTGCGGGATCGCTGGCCCTCAAGAAGACCGTACCGCCCAGTTCAGCCACCTTTCCGACAGCCAGCCCGCTTTTTGCCGGAATGCTGGCAGCCGTTGTCCTGATCGTCGGGGCCCTCACGTTCTTCCCCGCGCTGGTGCTCGGTCCCGTGCTCGAACACCTGTTGATTCCGATAGGTCGGACTTTTTAAGGAGAATGCCATGGAGCAAAAAAAGGTAACCATCTGGCAGGCGGCACTGGTTAAGGCAGCTATAAGCGGCTCTTTTCGAAGGCTGGACCCGCGACTGCTCTGGCACAACCCGGTTATGTTCGTTGTGGAAGTCGTTTCCGTGATCACGACGGTGATAGCGATCAGCAACCTTGCTTTCGGGCGGACCCTTCTGGTTTAACATCCACATCAGCATTTGGCTCTGGTTTACTGTCTTGTTTGCCAATTTTGCCGAGGCGCTCGCCGAGGGTCGCGGCAAGGCGCAGGCTGAAACATTGCGGCGGGCGCAGACTGAAGCGTATGCGAAGAAGCTCCTGCCAAATGGCCAGACCGAGACGGTGCCGGCCCTGTCGCTCAGGAAAGGTGATGCGATCATCATCGAAGACGGAGACCCGGTCTCCGGGGACGGCGAAATTGTTGAAGGCGTGGCGCTGGTGGATGAATCGGCCGTGACGGGCGAATCCGCGCCCGTGATACGGGAGGCTAAAGGCGACCGCAGCGCGGTGACAGGCGGCACCAAGGTCCTCTCCGGCCGGATCAAAGTGCTCATCACGGCCAATCCGGGTGAGACGTTCCTCGATCACATGATCGCCATGGTGGAGAGCGCCAAGCGTCAGAAGACACCCAACGAGGTCGCGCTTGAAATCCTGCTGGTCGGCCTCACGATCCTCTTTATCGTCGTAGTTGCTACGCTGTATCCATTTGGCAGTTACACCGGCGTGAAGATCACCGTGCCCGTCCTGGTGGCGCTTCTGGTCTGTCTGATACCGACGACCATCGGAGGCTTGCTTCCCGCCATCGGGATCGCGGGTATGGACCGCTTGATCCAGCACAACGTCATTGCTTTGAGCGGTCGTGCCGTGGAGGCGTCGGGAGATGTCGACGTAGTGCTGCTCGACAAGACCGGCACCATCACCCTGGGCAACCGTATGGCAACCGATTTCATCCCGGCTTCAGGTATCCAGAAGGAAGAACTTATCGAGGCGGCCCTTCTCGCATCGCTGGCAGACGAGACACCCGAGGGGCGGAGCATCGTAGCATTAGCAAAGCAGCGTCTCGACGTGCGTGGGCGGGACATCAAGCCCCCGGAAGGGGCCGTGTTCGTGCCCTTTACCGCGGAGCTTCGCATGAGCGGTCTCTCGTGGACCGGACGGGAGATCCGGAAAGGGGCATCCGACTCAGTCGGGCAGTTCGTGGAGAGTAATGGTGGGTTCGTGTCGGAAAACGTGAAGGAGGCGGTGGACAGAGTGGCGCGCGAAGGTGGAACGCCGTTGATGGTTGCCGATGCCGGAAGAATGCTCGGCGTCATCCAACTGAAAGACGTGCTCAAGCAGGGGATAAAAGACCGGCTCATGCAACTTCGGCTCATGGGCATACGCTCCACGATGATCACGGGGGACAATCCGCTCACCGCGGCAGCTATAGCTGCGGAGGCGGGTATTGACGATTTTGTCGCCCAGGCGCGGCCCGAAGAGAAGCTGAGGTTGATCCGCAAATACCAGGGCGAAGGCCATCTCGTTGCCATGATCGGCGATGGTACGAACGACGCACCCGCACTCGCACAGGCCGATGTTGCGGTCGCCATGAATGCGGGAACGCAAGCTTCACGGGAGGCCGCGAACATGGTAGACCTCGATTCCAACCCGACCAAGCTGCTCGACATCGTGGAGATCGGCAAACAGATCCTGATGACGCGCGGTGCGCTGACCACATTCAGTGTCGCCAACGACGTGGCCAAGTACTTTGCGATCATCCCGGCTATTTTTGTACAGGTCTTCCCCGTGTTGGCGATTTTGAACGTCATGCGGCTGGCGACCCCGAACAGCGCCATCCTGTCGGCCATAATCTTCAATGCGATCGTAATCCCGTTCCTTATCCCGCTTGCTTTGAAAGGCATCAAGTACCGGCCGGTGACGGCGCAGGCCTTGCTGTGGCGCAACCTGCTCATCTATGGTTTTGGAGGCCTGGCTCTGCCATTCATCGGGATCAAAATTATCGACCTTGCCGTGGTCGCTCTCCATCTGGCTTAGGAGGTGAAACATGAAAGCATTCGTGCGTGCGTTGCTTCTCTTCATTCTGTTTTCGGTCGTGACGGGTCTTGCCTATCCTTTGCTCATAACGGGCCTGTGCCAGCTCATCTTTCCTCACAAGGCTAACGGGAGTCTCATCGTTGCGAGCGGCAAGATAGTCGGCTCAAACCTGATCGGGCAGAGCTTTACAAGCCCGAAATATTTCAATGGGCGACCGTCTGCTATAGAAAAACCTTACGATGCGAGTAATTCCGGAGGGAGCAATTTCGGACCGTCCAACGCAAAGTTTCTCGAAGAGGTGGGAAAGCGGATCGGCAAGGTCCGGCAGGAAAATGGACTCAATCCCGGTGCACCCGTTCCCGCGGATCTTGTATTGGCTTCAGCCAGCGGACTTGACCCCGATATCAGCCTGGATGCGGCAATGATCCAGGTCCCACGTGTTGCAAAGGCACGGAACCTGCCCGAAGCTCAAGTGCGCGAAACCGTGGAAAAACTCGCCGAGACTTCGTTTTTGGGTCTGGCGGGACAGAAGAGAGTCAACGTAGTACAGCTCAACCTTGCTCTGGATGCTCTGGTGGCCGTCAACCGCTGACGCCGCAGTCCGAAAAGAGATTGAGCGGATAGTGCAGGAGAACGCTTCGGCGCCATGGTTTGGACTCGCGGGTGAGAAGTTCGTGAACGTGCTTGAACTCAATCTCGAACTTCGCA
The DNA here is from genome assembly GCA_963835605.1 of uncultured delta proteobacterium. GTDB lineage: Bacteria > Desulfobacterota > Syntrophorhabdia > Syntrophorhabdales > WCHB1-27 > JADGQN01. The sequence continues at coordinate 52,068 of CAWIHO010000061.1, forward strand.
AGCGGTACGGAGCGCCGTAGTCCGCTAGAGAGTAATGTTCAATTCTCAGGAGGTGCGCAGTGAAAGGTTCAAGAATTCTCGTTACCAAGGAGGGACATGCAGTGAAGACATCTTGCAACAGGTTCCGAGTTTTTCTACTTGAGCATGCTGGCGTTGGTATTGTTGGTGGGTATTGCCCGGGCAACGCCCTCAACGCACCTATTGGACGCCGATGACCCCCGACATACAATCATTTGGTGTGCTCCATATCGGCGTCGATAACTATTTCACGATCGGGAAGAATGCACGAGCCGGAGGAGGTAACTTCCCGACTGATGTGGGCCTCACCATGGGAGTTCTTCCCTTTGAGAAGCTGCAGATGGAGGTAGGCATTGATATGCTGGAGCCTGAAAACTGGGAACCAGACGGCAACCAGTTCCACGTGTCCCCCTATTCGTACAATGCAAAATTAGGCTCACCGGAGGGCGTGCTGTTTAAGGAGTCACCCGCGCTCTATGTCGGTTATTTCGCCGGCGGCTTCGCGCATCACAACGTCCCCAGCAACCTCACGGCCCTGGACACCTTCTACGGAGCGATTGGTAAGACTATACCCTACATCGGCCGGATTTCGGCGGGTCCCTACATCGGCAACTCCAGGGCTCTGGTCAACAGTTACGGGAGCAAGGCCGACACAGGGTGGATGGTGGCCTTCGATCACGGGTTCCTTCCGGTAAAGGATAAGGAAGGGAAGGACGAATACAACAGGATCGTCCTTGCGGCCGACTACATGTCGGGCAACAACGTGCTCGGCGGGGGCGGTGTGGGCGTCTACTATTACTTCACCAAAGACATAAGCCTGCTCACCGGTCCGGTTTGGTTCAATGAACCGAATATCAACGGCAAGTGGAAATGGACGGTACAGCTGGATATCAACGTGGACGTGCTCAGCAAATTGTTTTCAAAGAAGTAAAATTTTTCCAGTTTAAGAGGGCATCATGACGATCAATCCGGGGTCAAGGCGGTTCTTTGGATGGTCCCCGGGGCAGCAGTAATGCTCCTGTTCGTCCTGGTGGCTGCGCATTTTCACAAAGAGCAGAACCCCGCTGAACAACTGGCCTTCAAGGCGAGGCGAGTCGACTTAGTGGGTCGGATGCAACTGGCTCTGGCTTCGGCCTCGGAAGCGGAGAAGAGCGCCGTCCTGGCCATCACCGACCAGGAGTCGCAGAGACTTCGCCGACCAGGCCCGCGCGGCAACGGCGGAAGTGGAGCGGGAACGTCGGGAGCTGGAGGAACTCCTGAAGGCGGGCGGCACCAAGAGCGAGAAGGAGTTGCTTGCCCAATTCTCCCAGGTCTTCACCGAGTTCCAGCGCATCGACAACGACCTGCTGAGACCTGGCGGTTAAGAATACCAACCTCAAGGCTTACAGCCTGGCATTCGGTCCGGCCGCAGACGCGCTCGAAGAAATGAACGCCGCGCTTTCCCGCCTCGTGGCGGCGCACGCCGACTCACCGGACGCAAAGAAGGTGATGCTCCTCGCCTTCGGCGCAGAGATCAGCGCCTTGCGCATCCAGACCCTGCTCCCGCCGCACATCGCGGAGGAAAGCGACCAGAAGATGGACGCGTTGGAAGCTCTGATGGCCAAGGAGGACAAGCAGGTCCGCAAGGATCTGGATGGCTTGGTCGCGCTCCCGGAACTCGAGAGGTGATGCCGACCTCGCGACGGCTGCGTCACGCTATGCCCGGTTCACCAAGATCAAAACCCAGATCCTGGCGCTCTCGCGCGAGAACACCAACGTCCGGTCACTGGCCATCTCCCTGAACCAGAAGCGCAAGGTGATGCTTCTCTGCCAGGAAGCTCTGAGCGCTCTGAAGCAGGCCATCCTGGAGGAACCCATGAAGGGCGTGACCTACGGCCCCCCGGCCCGCCCCCGGTAGTTATACCGATTCGCCTTCAAGTTTATACCTTCGTTGTCGCTACGCAGCTCTCCTGGACGTACCTCCGGGTACGCCTGCGTCGTCTCCTCGCTGCCGCCCGGGGCACCCGGCCGAAGGCTGGGTCGGCCATCTTGAATTCGAATCGGTATTAGATCACTTGGAGTACGTTGAAGTAAAAGCGAAGCAGCGAAAAAGGGGCATCAAAGATTCGTTCTTTCAACTTTTCCGACGTGCGCGGATCTCGTTACAGATGCACATCCAAGTTGTAAGACGCAGCCGGCTGTCGGGTGGTATATGGCAATGCAACGGCAAAGTAAAAAGCTACACCACCTGTGAAAGAACGGCACGGGTACCCGGAGGCGCTCAAGCCAAGGGGACCGGAGGAGTATCTTGCGGTACGTGTGAGTCGACACAGGGCGCAGGCAACGATTTAGATGGACTTTTGACGAATTACCGGATTAGACGTTTGCCCATCGCGCTGCTGCAAGGGCGGAAAGGCTCGATATTGCCGCGAGGAGGCGTCTCTGGTCGAGCAGGAGATTCTTGAATTCATACTGGATGCCTATCACACCGACCGTCTCTTCGGCCGACTTCATGGGAACAAAGAAGCTCCTGACATTCGAGAGCGTCTGCGTGCCTGCTCCGGCCATCTCGCCATGGGCATAGGACCACTCGGCCACTGTCATTTCATGGGCGCTGAGATCAATGTCGGGTTTGCTCCTGGCCCAGACCTGTAATCTCCCCTCTTGCCCCTATGAAAAGCACAAACGACGGCACATCCACGACCCTGGAGACATACCTGACTATTATGTGACTTATGTCATCGAGGACCGTCGTTCGCAATAACGGCAGAACGTTTTTCCATTCCTTCGCATCAGTCACAAATCCTCCGATCAATTGCTCGACAGGGGGCATCATCAGGAATTCCTTGCTCATCTCCTCTATCAGGGTCATCCGTTTGACACGCACCTGTAGAGCAAGATTCCGCTCTTTTGCCGTCTTAGCCAGCTGGGCGACCACAACAGAGGTGAAAAAGAAGACGACCCCGTTAACAAGATCGTGCGAATGGTACATGCTGAAGCTATACTTCGGCTCAGTGAAAAAGAAATCAAAGGTGAGCAGACTCAGGAGCGCGCTGAAGAGCGAAGCCGCCATGCCGAAACGCAAGGCCGCTGCAATAGTAGCGATCAAGTAAATGAAGACGAGAGATTCGGGCCTCACGAATGCTTCGAGAAAGAAATTGAGCGCCGTGACCACGGCAACCATACCGAGGCTGACCATGTAATCTTCAAGGCGGAGCGCGGGCCATCTGAATGCCTGTTTCGGCTGGGTGCTTTGGGTCTCAACCACGGGCGTTACGAGGTGCAGTTCGAATTCCGCCTCAGCCCGCAATAACTTGTGCACGGGGGAACGGTTAAAGAATTCAAAAAGCCTTGGCCGGGGCTTGCCGACGACTATCCGCGTGATATTCTGTTCCCGGGCAAACCTCAAGATTTCTTCAGCTATATCGGTCCCCATGAGCGTAGAAGTCTTCGCGCCCAGCTCTTCCGCGAGGTTGAGTGCATCCGTCAGGTAGGTTCTCTGCTCGTCCGAGAGTTCTTTCAGTGCCGGTAAGGCCACGTAGATTGCATACCATTCCGCCTGCGCCTCTTTAGCGATCGTATAGGCTTTGCGGAGCAACTGCAGCGCGTAAGGGCTTGGGCCAATGCATACCATCAACCGTTCACCCGCCGCCCAGGGACCGGAAATCGCTTTCGCCTTCATATAGTTGAGGAGCTCGGTGCCCATTTTGCGAGCGACCAGCGTAAGGGTGAGCTCGCGCAAGGCAACGAGATTGCCCCGCTGGAAAAAATTCTCCATGGCGCGCCGGGCCTGTTCGGGGATATAGACTTTCCCTTCATGTAACCGCTGGGAAAGCTCCTCCAGAGGGATATCAATTACCTGAACTTCGTCTGTCCTGTCAAGAAGGGTGTCGGGTACCGTCTCCTGCTGCCGGATCCCCGTGATCGTTCCTACCACGTCTACCTGGCTCTCAAAGTGCTGAATATTGACCGTCGTATATACATCGATACCGCTGTCGAGCAATTCTTCAACGTCCTGGTACCGTTTCGGATGGCGACTGCCGGGGGCGTTCGTATGGGCCAGCTCGTCCACGAGCACCACGCCCGGCCTGCGCGCCAAAATTGCATCGATATCCATTTCATGAAGTTTGATGCCTTTGTACTCTACCTGCTGCAACTGGACGATCTCCAATCCCTGGAGCAGCGCCTCCGTCTCGGATCGCTTGTGTGTTTCTACGATGCCAACTACCACGTCTTCACCGCGGTTTCGCAGCACGTGCGCTTCCTGGAGCATCGCGTAGGTTTTCCCGACGCCCGGGGCATAGCCGAGGAAAATCTTTAACCTGCCCCGTTTTTTCTCTTCGCGCTGAATCTCCCGCAGGAGCGCATCAGCATCGGGTCTGGGATCTTTTTGAGAATCGTCTTCCCTTGCCATTCAGCACCTACCCAGGATTGTAAGCCAGAATCCTCCAATGTCACTAAAGAGTTGGTAAAACGTAACTTCACGTCTCATGTTCGATTGGTTTCATTGGTTTGATTGGTTCAATTGGTTCGACATGCGTTGGGCGGTTGCATTGATTCATTGATCTCACCCGGTGCAAGGATCGGATCCAACTATGCGTCTTATCGGCTCAGTTGCATACTAATGAAACTACATGGGACTAATGAAGACCGGGTGCAACAAATATGACCTGCAGCTTCTGTAACAACCGAATGCGATCAGCGAGGGGTGCGATGCTTACTTTGCTTTTACCGGTATCTTCTTGGTCTCCTGGATTGCTTTTGCGGTCTTCGGAAGTGTAATCTCAAGCACACCCTTCTTGAACGTGGCCTGCACCTTATCCGTATCCACCTCGACAGGCAGCGGGATGCTGCGGGTAAAGGAGCCGTATGAACGTTCCATTTTATAGTAGTCTTTCCCCTTATCCTCTTTTTCCTCTTTTTTTTCACCCTTAATCGTCAAGGCGTCCCGGGTGAGAGATACGTCTATGTCCTTCTCGTCCATGCCCGGAAGTTCCGCCGAAACCTTGATCTCCTTGTCCGTTTCGGACACGTCTACGTGCGGTGTAAACACGGCGGCGAGCCTTCTTTCAACAGGGGCCCACGGCGAGAGCCCGAATCCGCCAAAGAAGTCATCGAAGAGCTTGTTCATTTCCCGCTGGAATGTGCCAAACGGATACTCCCACTCGCGCCTGACATCCAGCTGCGTCCCGGGTGTGGGCTTTGGTACAACATCTTTTTTTACTGCCATTGAACACCTCCTCACATATCGTTATGGTTCAGCACCCTCTTGCAGGGGATGCTGCCACTGCGGTTGATGACCCTCCCAGAACAATATTGTCATTGTGAAAAATGGTGTCAAGAGCCCGACCCGAGGCACAAGGTTCCCGGGTTATCGGCTATGCTCTGCTTTCCAGGTATTGCTTCAAGGCCCTCTTGAAGGCATCCGGAACCGGTACTATGGCTCGGAGAGCATAGTCATAGGCCATCAAACCGGTCTCAACGAGGGCGATGAGGGTCTCGCCCCTCACAAGGCGATGAAACATCCTGAAGCCTGAGCGTCCCATCTCGCCTACGTGACTATCGACGCGTAATTTGTCAAAAAGGTACCCCTCGCCGGAATAGCTGACGGCAAGGTCTCCCATGATGACCCCGGCGCGGTTATCACCCAAATTGTTTTCAGCGACACCAAGTACATGAAACATATGGACGCGTGCCTCGTGAATAATCCTCACGACGGAATCGTGGCCCAAATGGCCCCCGTAATTGAGGTGGCCCACCTGGACCTCAAGTTCATAGTGAAACTCGTAGGCAGGCTGCTCTTGAAGTTTGACGCGTGGCACGCTCAGGTTTTACAACAGTTCCTGTCGGAAGGTCAAGCTTACCCCTTTAACTTTTCCTCGGGATTATCGATAACCAAGAAAGGAGCAATTCCGAAAGGGGTTCGATTGTGACGGAGATAGGACAGGTCTACGGGCTGAGTAACCAGGTCCGCTCAGCGGGAGCCGCCAAGAATGGGAAGGCTCTCAGCGCACCTGCCCAACTGCCCTCGATTGAAAGCGCTGGTACGCCACGCCAGGTGAGACTGCCTGTGGAGGACGCTATTCGAGAGGTTGCCAGGGGTGTCACAGACTATATTGTGACCAACAGACTAACCCGTGATGAGGGCTATCAGGCCTTCAAAGCAGAGTTGATTTCCAGTACCCCCCTGACCCTGTTGTCCATTAACGAGATGAAGCTTATCGAGGATCTCTCCCAAGCCTTGCTCGACAAGGTGGCAATGAATCCGCTAAACATCCCCACAACTGAGCTTGCCCCTCTATCTGTTGCTCAGATCAGTGAAAGCCTGATGGCCGGGAATATGAGTGACACGCTTGGACAAATCCTTAACGGGATAAGCCCGGCGCTCTCTGGAGCCTCTGCGCTGGCCGAAGCAGGATTGCAGCAGCCCGAGATTGGCTACGAACAGAGCTTAGAGACGCCCATCGGCGAGCACCATGACGCCCATCGGAGATGCCCCGATTGGAGAGGCCCCGATGGGATCGGAGCAGCAGCTCGTGATGAGCTGGACGCTTGGTAGCAGCGTCGTGCAGGGCAACGGTGTTGCACGGAATACCGGCAGCAGTTCCATGCCAGATGGTTTGCCAGATAACGGACTTTTGGGTAGACCCCCGGACTTGGATAGCCCGCCCGCCGCCGTAAATGGCCTCGCTAATGACTCAGAAATAGTTCTCAACACGCAACTCTTCGAAGGCGACCAAAGTTCGGCCGGTAACGCCCTGGGATCTTCCTTCGCGGCCCCGGTTATCGCTGGCGTGCCGCAGCAGTCAGACGCGCATACATCTATCGTGATTTCAGGTCAGAGTCCGAATTCATCTGATTTGTTACGCGTCGATCTGAAAGAAATACTGGCCGGCAAGCCAGCGGAGCTGCGGATTCGCTATGATGAACCCTTGATCGTAAGTAAGGTGGCTGTGCTTCTCGCGCAGGTGAACGGACTGGTCCGCGTATACGAGGAGCAGGACAAGGGCGCATCCTATAGTCGGCAGAAGCCCTCATCCGATCCTAACCGGTCATTGCAACAGGTGATAGCTGCTGCGTTTGGGATTGTCATAGATGGTAACAAAACCTTTAGCACCCCTGCCTCCGTTGGGGTTTCAGCAGGGCGTGACGGGCTGCTTGCGCTCGATACCACCATCTTAAGGAGCGCTCTCGAATCACATAGGGACGAGACTGCGTCGGTACTAAAATCCCTGGCAAATTCCTTCTATGACAATATCAGTCTCTTCGTCGACCCGCGAATCCTGGCGCGTTTCAGCGAGCTTCTCGGAATTGGTGTGGCGGACAAAGCAGACCGGTCCAGGAAAGAGAGTGAGCGCCGATGGAAAAAGGACAGAGATCTCCTTGAGAAGAGATCACTGGAACTGGGCCTTATATTCGAGGAGTCGGGGAAGCTACGGGAATGGTTTATGGACGTGGTTCAACGCTTTGGGCGCGGCATCCCTGACCCCGAACCTTCTGATGAAGTGGCTAAAAGGGCACTGCCGGCCGTCGATTTGCCCTGGGACCAGGAAGAGTTCTTAACGGTTGACGGCTCAGAAGAGCTGGAGGAAAACGTTGTCACTCTCTTCATTGCATGTTCCACCCGTGCTCTTCAGGAAGAAGATGCGGGGAGATCAATCAAAATTCTGCTCAAGAGAAAAATCCTCTCCGATAAACTTCTCGCTGAAAGACCTGCCCTGGAACCGAGGGTAGCAATGGTCTGTCTAGCCAATGAAGAGCTCATCCTTGGCAGGATTGAGACTGAGCGCAAGAAGCTTTTCAAGAACCTTGATGAGCTGTCGCGTACTATGGTTGCGGCCCGAGGATACCGGTCCCAATTTCCGTTCCCACCGCCTATGGCGGCGTTCATCGCCAGCGAAGGCTGATGCCGATTTGCCTTCAAGTGTATACCTTCGTTGTCACTGCGTCGCTCTCCTCGACGTACTTCTGAGTACGCCTGCGTCGGCTCCTCGCTGCCGCCTCGGTCTCCGCTTGAATGCGAATCGGCATAACAGCACTCGAAATCCGACATTCCATAGTGTAGAATCCTGTAAGGACATTAGGATTTGGAATTTGGAGTGGCGGGATTGTCGAATCGCTGACGCCTTTCCGACAAATTTTGTCGAAGGGCGCACTATCTTCCACGCACACCTGGATAATATCCTAAAATTACGAGTAGTTCCCTGTCGGGCAGCGTGGCACGCGTCTTGCTTAACAGACGAGTATTACAAGCTGAAGCAAAATAAGAAAATGGCTAACTAGACCGAGGAGGAGCACCCTCCTTTCCCCGTGGTCTCCTCCAACCCCCAGAGCCCCCTTAAGGGGCTCTGGGACCCCCCCAAACCTGTGAAAGCTTGGTCGGTTTGCGTTCCCCTAAGCCTGAATTATGCCTTTCGCCTTGATTTGTTTCCCCTTGAAACATCGGTAAGTTCGTGAAAACGCATCGCCATTTCGGGACCTTTTTTGGCCTCTTCGTCGTGTTTAAAGAAAACGAAAGCCCTCTTCCATTTTTGCGAAACTATTCCTTCCATCCAGTGTGAGAGATCGGCATCCGTATAATCGGGACGGCGCAGACGCAGATACCCCCACGGCGCCGTATTGATGATCTCATTTGTCGGATTCTCGTCAGAATCGGCAACGCACAGGCTGCACCCTTTTTCACGGAGGAGGTCCAGAATTTCGACATCGAGCCAGGATGGGCTGCGGAATTCGAATGCGCAAGACATAGTGCGAGGAATCAGAGCGAGAAAATCTTTCAGCGCCGCGGGGTTCGCATGAAAACTCTTGGGAAATTGAAAAAGGACCGGCCCCAGTTTCGTCTCCAGAACAGACAGCGTCCTGAAGAGGTACTCGGTCTCCGCGCCCACATTTCTCAACCGCTTCAGATGCGTTATGACCTGAGGCGCTTTGAACGCGAAAACAAAATCGTCGGGGACCTGTTCTGCCCAGGATGCGAGGACGCTCTCCGTGGGCATGCGATAAAAGGTATTGTTAATCTCCACCGCCGCGAAACGTTCCGAATAGAAGCGAAGCATTTCCTTGGGCGAGATCTTGTCAGGATAGAATTGTCCTTTCCATTCCTTGTAGCTATACCCGCTTGTGCCGACATAGATTTTCATATTTCACCGCCTTCACCACCGGGATCCTCGCGCACCACTTCGCGGGCTGCCTTATCCTCGCGCAGCCGTGAGAAAACCGGCTGTCTCATGATGCCCTCATCGGTCCAGCCGTGGAAAATAACTTCGCAGACCAGCTCAGGTTTCACCCATGTGACCGGCGTATTAGTCTCCGGCTTTACTTTAAAAGGGCACTCCTTCCGGACCAGGGGATCCAATTTTTCGCGGATTTCTCTCAGAAGCTTACCGCTGAATCCACCTCCGGCATGACCGATGAAAATCAGCTCGTCCCCTTTGAATGCGCCTAAGACAAGGGCACCGAAACGCTTTCTGCTCCCCCTCGGTTCTGTGAATCCCGCGATCACGCCCTCCTGCGTGAGCTGCGTCTTCACCTTGAGCCATTGTCGGCTCCTTCTGCCCATCCGGTACAGACTTTGAGCATGTTTGGCGATGATCCCCTCAAGCCCTTTTTCTTTGACGACGTTGAAAAATAAGACGCCCTCTTTCCATACGTGATCGCTGAATTTTATGTTCGGGGCAGACGGGAGAATTTTTTTCAGGAGTTCTTTTCTCCTCAGCAGGGGCAGGTTCGTCAGATCATGTCCCTCGAAGTATAGGAGATCAAAGACGTAGTAAAGCAGATGACCTCTTCTCGATTTGTGGTAATCCTGCAGCATCTGGAAATCAGGATACCCCCGATCATCCACTACAACGATTTCGCCGTCCAGAACAGCCTCAAATCTGAATTTCCGCAGCGCGTCCGTGATAGGAGAAAACTTTTGATTTAATGAGATCAGGTTTCGGGAATAAAGGGAAACGTTTCCGTCCCGGATTTCGGCAACGGCCCGGTACCCGTCCCATTTCACCTCAAAAATCCAATCCGCATGATCAAACGGTTCTTTAATCAAGGTCGCGAGCATCGGTTTTATGCCATGCGGCATCGGTTTAACCGGCGCATCCTTCAGGTCTTCGCCTTCCATCGCTTCCCGAACACGGATTTGGTTCATTTTTTTTTGTCGGGAAGATGTTCTTCGGATTGGCTTCGGAAATATCCTCCAGAGTCTTATTAGAGATTACGGAACGATTCTTCTTGAGAATGTCCTCCGCGGTCGCATATCGATCTTTTTTCTTCAAAAGCAGCCACGACTTCTCGTCCTTCCGAGTTTTTACCAGCGCGAATTCGACCCTGCAGCTTTTCCCCATCCAGGACAAACTTCATATCCCCTTTTCGTAATCCGTCCAGAAGAAGTCTCTCGCTCTCTTTTCCATCTCCGTCGGAAGGGTGATGATAAAAGCCCCTGTCCCAGATGATAACGCTTCCCGCGCCGTAATTGTGCTCCGGGATAACGCCTTCAAAATCTTTGTAATCAAGCGGATGATCTTCAACCATAACGGCCAGCCTTTTTAAGGAAGGATTGAGCGAGGGTCCTTTCGGGACAGCCCAGCTCTTAAGCACTCCTTCCAGCTCGAGCCTGAGATCATAATGAAGGGCCCGTGCTGCGTGCTTATGAATAACAAAAATGAGGTGGTTCCGTTTATGGCGAAGGTCCGGTTTGGGTTCAGGTGTTTTCTCGAATTTCCTTTTGGATGCGTAATCCTTTAATCCCATGTCCAGTCTATGTCACACATGCGGAAGCTTCTGTTTTTTGACGATCACCTCTCGAAACAGGTCACCCTTCTTTTCGGCTCTGCTCACGGCTTCCGAATGTATGACCTCGAGCTTTTCCGGATCGCCCTGCCCGGCTAAATTGTCCAGCTCCTCCCATGCAAGTGGAAACGAAACGATCGGTTTTTCCCGGGCCCGCAAGGAATAGACGCAGACCATCGTCTTTGAGGCGTCGTTCTGAGACCAATTGATGAAGACCTTTCTTTTTCGCAATTCCTTCGCCATTTTCGCGGTCACCAGGTCCGGATACTCGCGGTGCAGGACTTCTGCCACGGCTTTCGAGAATTTCTTGGTCTCCTCAAAGGTCGTCTCTTTGCGGTTCAAGGGGACATACACATGGAGCCCCTTCTTGCCCGAGGTTTTTACATAGCATGCAAGCCGCAACTGGGAGAGCAGGCCCCGAAGTATCAACGCAACCCGGGCACAATCAAGAATGCCCGCTTGATCGCCGGGATCCAGATCGAAGACCATGGAATCGGGAGTCTCAGGGGAATCAGCCCTGGCCAGAGGCACATGCAGTTCAAGAGACGCAAGGTTCTCTACCCATATCAGCGTATTCAGATCGTTGACAAGGCAGACCGTCATCCGCTCTCCGTCATCTTGGGGGATCTGTGTTGTTGTTACCCAGGGCGGACGATGAGAAGGACAGCGTTTCTCGAAAAAGAATTCCTTTTCCACTCCATCGGGGTAACGCTTTAACGTCAGCGCCCGGTCTTTCAGATGGGGCAGGATGAACGTAGAAATCCGGCGGTAGTAATCCAGGACATGGGCCTTCGTGAAGCCATAGGATGGATAGAGATCCTTTTCCAGGTTCGACAACGAAAGTCTTCTCCCTGCAACTTCCGCGACTTTCCTGTTCACCGGCCCTTTTTCACCTTGTGCATACTCTTCTGCAGCACTGCGACCAGATCGGGCGGACCCTCTCCCTCTTCTTCCTCGACTTCAGGAGCCTCCACCGCAGCCTTTTCTTTCGTTTTCTTCTCCAGAAGCTTTATGATCTTTTTCCTGCGTTCGTCCGCATATTTATCCGGATTGAAGTCGGCGGTCATTTCTTTGATGATGTTTTTCATGCGGCTTTTTTCCGCGGATTCGATCTCTCCTTCTTTAGGCGCGATGTCCTCATCGGAAAGTATCTCTTCGCTGTAATGGAGCGTGATCACGGAGAGCGCTCCCTCCGTGCTTTTGATTGCTACGAGATACTCCCTTTCCCCCAGCACGAATTTTGCGAGCCCCGCTTTATTTGTCCGGCGCATTACTTCGGCCAGCAGCCTATAAGCTTTTTCACCCCCTTTCGAAGGAACGAGATAATACGGGTGATCATAATAGATCGAATCCACGTCCCTCATATCGATGAATTCGACGATCTCGATCGTACGGCTCCGTTCGGGCGTCACGGATTCCAGTTCCTCATCCGTTATCACGATGTATTTGTCGGGTCCGATTTCGTATCCCCTGATAATCTCATCCGGAGGAACTATCGTCTCTTCTCTCGGACAAACCATCCTTCTTAAGAGGGGGGAATAATCTTTGCTGTGGAGCATGCGAAAAGAGACTCGGCCGGGCTCCACGGCCTTGACCAACTGTACTGGAATCGCCACCAGGCTGAAACTGATCGTCCCGCTCCATATGCCCTGCACAGCCATTTCGTGCCCTCTGTTCGCGGGCAACTTCGGCGGGAGCGGGACAGATTGCCGCTTGTCTTTCATCTACGCAACCCTCTTCAGACTCGCTTCAAGAGTCTGGAGCAACTTGTCCGGCGTCGTAGGTTTCAAGCGCCTGGGGCGCAGGATCGCAATTTTTTCTCCGCGGGCTTTTTTATCAATTAAACCTTGCAGCTTTTTCTCATGTTCGTTTTCGAATTTCCGCGGCTGAAAAGGACCTGTCAACTGATTGATCAAATCACTTCCGATCTTCAGTTCTTTTTGAGACAAAGCAATATTCGGCAGTTCAAGAGACTTCACTGAAATCACTTCGTCGGCATACCGCAGCGTATTCAGACGGAGAATCTTCCCGCTAACCTGCAAGGCCCCGATATACGACCGTTTTCTCATGGTCCAGGTGCATATGCCTTCCACATCCATTTCCCTCAAGGCCCCGACAAGCGCGTTATATCCTTCTAAGGGAATCTCCGGCTCCAGATAGTAGACTCGATCAAGGAAGACAGGATCGATTTGTTCGGTTTTGACGAACTCGTGGACGTCAACCATCCGGCTGTCTTCGGGTTCGGCTTGCTCCAGTTCCGCTGGATCGACGAGGATGTATTTCCCGTCCTCCAATTCAAACCCTCTGGTCTGTTCTTCCGTCGGCACAGGCACCTTCTCATATGCACAGACCATCTGTTGTTTCAGTTTGATATGATCGCGCCTGTGAAGAAGATGAAACTGAATCCGCTCTTCCTTGACCGCGGTATGCAGCTTTACCGGCACATCGACACTCTTAAAATGGATATATCCTTTCCAGATCGCTCTTCCCGCCATTGAAACTCCTCTGCGGTTTAATTAAGACCAAGCCATTTGTTTCGCTTTTCAAAAAAATTATGCACGAAATGTCCCGCTGTCAAACCCGATCCTTGACCGGTTCAAACCAGGCCGGCATCGTCGTAGTGCCGCACCCAGTCGGTCAGGTCGAATTCTTCAACCTCTTCAGTTGCTTCATCGGACCAAAAGCATTAAGCTGTTCTGCGGACAGAAATAAACGGTGGAAATCTATTATCCTTGGTGCGGCTTTATGATAACCTTCAAGCAGTTTTTCCCCTCACTGGCAGCCCTAAATCCTTTTGAAATCTCTTCCAGGCTATATCTATGCGTAATCAGATCTCTTACATCAACGTTTCCGGCCCTGATGAGCTCCATGGCCTGTGCAGTATCAAGCGGAGCAGCTCCATAACAGGTCTTGAGACTTATATCATTTCTCCAAAAAGGATTGAAATCTATATTAAGTCTCTCTCCGGGATTTGGCACCGCAAAGAATAGAATAGTTCCACCCCGGTCAACCGATTCCAACGCCTGCTGCGCGGCAGACAATACTCCTGCGCAAACTATCACCTTGTCAGCCAGGCGACCGTTGTTCATCTTTTTTATCGAACCTGGTATATCTCCATCGGCTCGCACGGCCTTTTCCGCACCGAATCTTCTTGCCGCCTCCAATCGGTAATCATCGATGTCAGTTGCGATAATCCTCCCGGCGCCCAGAGCACGAGCCAGCTTGATCATAAGCAAGCCTGCAACTCCACAACCAAGAACCAACAGGCTGTCGCCGGGTCTCAGAGCAACAGCTCTCAGCCCCCTGACCACAGTCCCTAACGGCTCAATAAATGAACCTTGCTCGTAGGACATTTCGTCAGGCAGAAGAAAAGTGCCGGTATCAATACTTTTCCCGGAGACCCTTAAATATTCTGAGAATCCACCCGGGGCAAAATTATTTTCTGTCTGGAAAACCGGGCACGCAGTTTGATGGCCACCCAGGCACCAGTGGCATTGGTCACAAGGTACATGGTGTGTTGTGAATACCCTGTCGCCTTTTTTGAAGTTTGTAATCTCTTCCCCAACCTCGACTACCTCGCCGGTCAGTTCATGGCCGAGAACCAGAGGTGCTTTTTTAATGCGGTACCATTCCAGAACATCGCTGCCGCATATACCGCTTGCCATGACTTTAACGAGAATATCCCTTTTGCCAACCTTCGGAACCGGCAGCTCTTCTACGACAACCTTGCTGTTGTTATAATACATTCCGACGCGCATGCACTGTCCCTGGGGCTCGCTATCCTTCGCTTTCCTCGCTTGGCCTTATTCTTCTCCGTCATAAAGAAGTCATAAGCTGCTTTCGGCTTTTCTCCTTCATGGACAACCTTTCTTATTGCCTTAATCATGGCAACAGGCGATTCAGATTGAAAAATATTACGACCCATGTCCACCCCGGCCGCTCCTTCCTGGATAGCATTGTAGGCCATGGTCAGCGCTTCAAGCTCCGGGAGCTTTTTGCCTCCGGCAATAACAATTGGCACCGGACAGGAGGCCGCTACCGTGTCAAATCCTTTCGGCACATAGTAGGTCTTCACATAGGTCACACCGAGCTCCGCAATGATTCGCGCAGCCAGTCGCATGTACTTGGCATCCCGGGCCATATCCTTGCCGACTGCCGTAACGCCCAGGGTGGGAATACCATAGCGGTTACCCATATCTACAAGACGAGTCATGTTGTGTACCGATTGCGTTTCCATTTTACCGCCGATAAAGACCTGAACAGCCATCGCCGCCACATTCAAACGAATGGCCTCATCTATATCTATGGCAATCTGCTCGTTTGAGAGGTCACTTAAAATACTGGGTCCGCCGCTGGCCCTCAACACTATTCCCTTGTCGAACGTGGGAGGTATAATTGTCCGTAGGATGCCCCGGGTAAGCATCAAGGTATCCGCATAGGGTAAAAGCGGCAGGATAGTGACATCCACGCGCTCCAGGCCTGTGGTTGGACCTTGAAAATACCCATGGTCAATAGCCAGCATAACTGTCTTGCCTGACTTGGGATTGAATATTTTTGATAGGCGATTTTTCATTCCCCAGTCCATGGAGTTGCAACCTTTGAGGAAGAAGGCTTCGCACTTGGCAGGAATATCCGTATAGAACTGTTTTTCCTTTTCTGATTCATCAACTTCTGGCATGATTACTAACTCCTTTCTGTATTCTTATCTATATTCTACGAACAAGTATATCTTCCCGAAAAAGTATAAATTCTCCTCCTCAATCTTCCGGATTACCCACCTATCCGTGGCCCGCGTCGTTATGGAGGCTGAGATCCCCTTTTCAGGATCTCCAGCTATTTTTGTCAAACGGCCCCGTGCGCGTCTTGGAGAACCAGTCCATTGCATTTTCGTACTCTGTCACCTGCCGATCTATCAGTCGTTCCAGCGTCGGCAGATCGACAGCCCCCTTCTTCCACATATGCTCCACGCGCGGCAGGGTGTCGGAGTCATATGCTTTCTTATAGGCCTGGATATAGTCTCCGAGAACCTTCAACCCTTCTTCCTTTCTCTCCTCCTCGCAGCAGGATGAGCGCCTTGTACCCGGCAATGCGGAAATAAGAGGTGCCGGGTTTGCCTGCGCGCTCTGCCTCGGCTAGGTACTGCGCGGTGGCCTGGAGGTCGTCGAGCTTATAACTCGCCGTGGCAGCGAATGCCAGGGCTTCGGGTCGCCTCTCGGTCTCAGATGCTTTCAGAAAGTCACCTCTCGCTGCAGGATAATCGCCCTCCCGGAGAAGCTGTTTCCCGGTGACTATATCGCGTTCGTAGACGCTATACATAGAAGTGGATGCACAGGCAACAGTGAGAAATGTGAGACCTAAAATTCCCAGACACAGGACTTTCCGGATACCTTGACCTTGCATGATCCCTCCTTGTTGATGACCCCAAATCAGGTACCATCGCTTTACAAGCTTTTCCCAGAGAACTTATCACGTCACCAGCCTCTCTGACAACCCAATTCCGACGAGCGGTAGAAATCGCCATGTTCACCTGAAAAGCCCTGCCTTCATCCGGTCTCCGTGCGGACGTTGTTTAAACGTTTTAGGCAGTGGGCTTGAGTATGGAACGAGGGACGCTCTTAGATAATTCAATTCACGAGGAGACAAGACCAGTTCTTCGGAGAGGAAAGCAGGATGCTTACTCCCTGGTCAAGTGTCTGTATTTAATGCGGTGGGGCTGGTCCGCGGCGGGGCCGAGACGGGCCTTTCTGTCCGCTTCATACTCAGAATAATTTCCATCAAACCAGACCACTTTACTGTCACCCTCGAAAGCGAGCATGTGGGTAGCGATACGGTCGAGGAACCATCGGTCATGGCTGATGACCACGGCGCAGCCGGCAAAACTCTCCAATGCTTCTTCCAGGGCACGCATGGTGTTTATATCCAGGTCATTGGTGGGCTCGTCAAGGAGAAGGACATTGGCCTCTTCCTTCAGCATGCGGGCCAGATGGACGCGGTTTCTTTCCCCTCCGGAGAGCATCGTCACCTTTTTCTGCTGATCGGTCCCGGAAAAATTAAAGCGGGCTACATAGGCGCGCGAATTTACCTGCCGCTTGCCGAGCTGTATAGTGTCATCTCCGCCGGAGATAACCTCCCATATGGTCTTGTTCGGATCGAGGACATCGCGGCTCTGATCAACGTATGCCAGCTTTACGGTTTCTCCGATCTTGAAGGCGCCCGAATCAGGCTTTTCCTGACCGGTGATCATCCGGAAAAGGGTGGTCTTTCCTGCTCCGTTCGGTCCGATAACTCCTATGATTCCGCCCGGAGGGAGGGAGAAGCTCATTCCTTCCATGAGAATATTGTCGCCGTATGCCTTGCTCACGTTATCGGCATCAATGACGACATTGCCCAACCGGGGCCCGGGGGGAATATAAATTTCCAGCTCTTTTGAGCTTTTTGCGATATCGCGACTGAGGAGTGCCTCATAAGAACTGATACGCGCTTTCGCTTTTGCGTGGCGTCCCTTGGGAGACATCTGTATCCACTCAAGCTCGCGCTGCAGGGTCTTCTGCCTCTGGCTTTCTGACTTCTCTTCTTGCTGCAGACGATTCTTCTTCTGCTCCAGCCAGGAGGAATAATTCCCTTTCCATGGGATTCCGTGTCCTTTGTCGAGTTCCAGAATCCACCCGGCGACATTGTCGAGGAAATAGCGGTCATGAGTTACGGCAATGACAGTGCCCGGATAGCTTTGCAGGTGGTGCTCCAGCCAGGCCACGGTCTCTGCATCGAGATGGTTGGTTGGCTCGTCCAGAAGCAGGATATCCGGCTTCCGCAGGAGCAGTCTGCATAGCGCCACACGGCGTTTTTCCCCTCCGGAAAGAACATTGACCGGAGTTTCTTCCGGAGGACAGCGCAGGGCATCCATCGCCATCTCAAGGCGCGAATCAAGGTCCCACGCATTCAATGCATCCAGCTTCTCCTGTACTTCGCCCTGTCGTTCGATAAGTTTGTTCATCTCATCGTCCGACATCGGCTCAGCGAATTTCTCATTAATAAGATTGTATTCCTTAAGGGCAACTACTATTTCATGTACGCCCTCTTCCACAGTCTCCCGCACCGTCTTTGCTTCATCCAGTTTCGGCTCCTGTTCAAGGAACCCTACGGTGTACCCGGGAGAAAGGACCGCCTTGCCATTGAACTCTTTGTCGACTCCTGCCAGAATACGGAGAAGGGAGCTTTTTCCTGATCCGTTCAGACCCAGAACACCGATCTTTGCTCCATAAAAATAGGAGAGAGAGATATCTTTCAAAACCGGTTGTTTGTCGTAATACTTGCTTACCCCGATCATGGAGTGAATAATCTTGTTCGGTTCATTACCCATCTTTATTTCCAAATCCTCTCTATAGAGCCTGCGGTTGTCCCTATTTCACCTTGGCGCCTTTCTCCATGAGTAGGGCCCGCAGTATTGAACGATGGCAATGTGATTCATCTTCGCAGTAGCAGCCAACCGAGAAGTCGGTTTGGTGAGAGAGCGCAGCAAGTAACTCAAGTGTATGGGTGTTCTCTGGCGTTGCCATCTCAGCGCGGTACTTCCTGGTGAATGCAGCCCATAGACTGGGCGTTGTTGCCTTTTGTCCGAGCTTCATTGTTTCGAGACTTGGCGCCAAGTTTGGAAACCACACGTCATACCAATTCCGGGAAGCAAATTTTACCTTGGGTACACCTCTCGGTGGGCGACGTACGGTTCCGATACGAGTGCCTTCACTCTCGCTTCTTTCACTCCCGAGCCTCACGACACGTATGGCCATGGATTCCTCCTTCCTTCCGATGAGTAATTCATCAGGGCCGCTCTTCAGCTATTCAATAACGGTCGTCCGCCCTCTCCGTCTACCACATTACCAATTAAAAGAGGGCTGTTCAATAAGAAAACCAAAATCGTGGGGTAAGGAAGCATCAAATGAGACAGACCGATACCTGGTGCCGGTTCGCCTGAATGCTCTGTGTTTTGCCGGTTATCAATATCGATACCGGCAAGATCCGGGATGAGTATTGTTTCCTGATCACTCGGTTAATGCCTTAATCCCTCTCAAAATAGGGTTATCAGCCAGGAATATATTGGTCGTTTCAGTCTCGTCATCAAAGATAAGAACTGCCAACCCCCTTTCGAGTTTGTGCCTTACCTGTCTGAACCTTGTTTCCGGCGAAACCTCTATTTCACCATAATCAGTGCCCTCTCTTGAGATAAATTCTTCAATAACGCCTTGCAAGGCTTCAAGGCTGAGTCTATTGACTGGAATTATATGGATAGACATTTAACCTTGCTTCACCTGTCCTTCGTGTAAGTCGAACAGACCGGTCGATAAGAGACCATACTAACTCTCGGTACAGATATCAACAACAATTAGTTCCCACGGGGGCATCAATGCGGGCGCGGCGAGCCATACCACGGCTATCGCGAGTGCGGAAAATGGTAAATCATGAGGTGCGCGTGACCGGTGTGAGAGAAACGCATAATTTCATGCCTGTCCCCCTGTACTCACACCCAATAAAGAGCACCTGATCAGGGTGAGTTTTTCAACAAGCTGTTGAAATTTCATGAAAGTAAATATTATGGTAGGTTGGTTTCGTCACTTCGAAAAAATCGAGGTCTCTTGCAGGAGGAAAATCGATGGCTGGTCCGATCGTTCTTTTTGCCGAGGAGGATACGCTTTTTCGGTTGATGGAAACAGCCCTCAACCACGGGCTTTCACCGCAGGCAGAGAAGGCCCTTCACTATTTCTTCGGGGAAGATATCCGTAAACCGGTGGACTACTTGATGGGCCTCCAGTCAAGCCTCGGTTTGCCTGCGGACATTAAGGGCGTAGTCTGCGAACAGAAGGACAAGCTTGAAGAACTTCTAAAGGATGCCGACTTCCTCGTCGTGGAGCGCCCATCCATCACCCGGGACATGCTCAAGAAATGCCGTGGCCGTCTCAAACTCGTTCAGAAATTCGGCTCGGACTGCAAGGAGATCGATATTGTTGCCGCGAAAGAAATGGGAATTCCCGTGGCCAAACTTCTGCGGGTGAGCACCATCTCCGTTGCCGAGCATGTTATTCTCCTGATCCTCTCATTAGCCAGAAACATTGTCAAGGCCCATCAGGCGGCCGTGGCCCGCCGTGATGCCAAGGACGGATCGAAGTCAGAGGGTCCCCCCAAAGCCCTCTTCAACTGGGGGAGGGTTCCGAATATCCAGCGAATCTACGGAAAGACCCTGGGACTCATCGGCTTTGGAGAAAACGGTCAGCAGGTTGCGTGGCGGGCCCATGCCCTTGGGATGAAGATCAATTATCACCAGAGAAACAGGGTGGATAAGGAGATTGAAAAAAAGGTGGAGGCCCGGTACATACCGACCCTCTTTGAATTGATGGAGAGATCCGATTTCGTTTCTGTTCATATCCCCTATGGCCCGCCGACGGAGAAAATCATTACCTACGAGGTTCTGTCTCATATGAAGCCAAGCGCGTACTTTATCAACACATCGCGCGGCGGGCTGGTCGATGAAAAGGGCCTTTGCAGGATCCTTGCCGAAAAAAAGATCACCGCTGCAGCCCTCGATGTTTACCGCTGGGAGCCCGTTCCCACGGACAGCCCTCTCCTTGGGCTCGACACGATTGTCTGGTCAACGCACAATGCGGGCGGGGCTCCGGAGTTTATGCTGGAAGAAAGCCGTGCCGTCCTTCAAAACATCGGACGGGTGCTCAGGGGAGAGGAACCGGAAGGCTGGGTCAATAAACCATAATGCTCGCTGCGCAACAGCTTTGCCCGCGTGAAATGCAAAGACAAAGGCCACGAATAGAAGCATAATTTCATGCCTGTCCCCTGCGTGCTCCTGCATGAGTCACCCTCTGTACCTGAGTCGATTGACTTATAATCTGCCCAGGTCTATACTGCATCGCAGATTGCTGAAGAGTGTCATGAGACAGGCCGCGATTCGGGCTAAGACGGTTCCGCAAGAACACATTCAAAGCGCTCAGTTCTGATGAAGGGGTAGCGGTTATGAAAAAGGCACGTCTTCTCTTATTCGTGCCTCTATTAATGCTGGGTCCTTTCATGCTCGCAGCTACTGCTTCTTTTGCCGCTGGGTATCCCGATCATAACATTCAGATCATACTTCCCTATCCGCCCGGTGGCCAAGGGGATACGGCCTGCAGAATGCTGATAGAGGAGCTGGAGAAGCTCCTGGGCACGAAGATCATTCCGAACAACAGGCCCGGAGCAGGCACCGTCTTGGGTGCGGACGCTGCGGTCAGAGCGAAGAAAGATGGGTATACGCTTTTCTACTCCAGCGCGTCACCGGTCATCTACGTCCCCATTACCAATCCGGAGGTTGTCCACTACGATCCGGCCAGGGATCTGGAACCCTTGGGGTTCCATTTCTTGATGCCGACCGTGGTCGGAGTCAGAGCAGATGCACCCTGGAAAACTTTTCCCGAATTCGTTGATTACGCCAAGAAGAATCCCGGGAAGATTCGCATGACGTCAGTCGGCGTCGGTTCTTTTACCCACTTCGCCATCGAGCTGCTGCAATCTATCACGGGGATCAAAGTGACGCACGTACCCTATGAGGGAGGGGAGAGCGTCGTCACCGGCGTGTTGGGAAAGCATGTAGAGGCTGCTCTCGATGGATATGGAAAGTTCAAGCCTCACGTGGAGGCAGGCCGAATGAGAATTCTCCTCATTGACCCGAAGTTGCCCAGCCAGCCTGAAATCCCCACACTTAAGCAGCTAGGTTACAAACAGAGCCTGCCTGCTACCTGGTTCGCGCTGTGGGCGCCCGCAGGCATGCCGGATGAGGCCAAAAGGATCCTGATACCAGCAGTTGAAAAGGCAGTAAAGGCAACGAAACCAAAGCTCGAACAATTGGGGCATATCTGTGAATATAGGTCTCCGGCGGAAGTCGTTAAGTTGAGGGACGAGGAATATAAGCAGATCTATGAGATCGCGGTCAAAATAGGCCTTCACAAGCCTTAGAATCGAGTAGATTGATTTTACCGCAAATAATGGCCGAGAGGGTGGGATTCGAACCCAACCTACTTCAAGCAGGACAAGGGTTTGCAGGCCTCAAGGAAACGAGGAACCTGCCCCTCAAAAAAGAGTCAAGATCTATTCCTCAAGGATCACTCCTTCCACCTGTAGAATCATTAAGGGCACCTCGTCATAGACAACAGGAAGTTGTACTATGGTGAAAGACAGTCAAATCTTCCCATGGAGGTGCCCAATGACAGTGTACGCCGGACTCGATTTACATGCAACAAACACGTACGTGGCGATGATCGATCAGGAGAACAAGGTGCTCTACAAGCAGCGACACAGGAATGAACTCCCCACTATCCTCGCTGCCCTCGATCCCTTCAAGAAGGATCTGCAGGGCGTGGTAGTGGAGTCTACCTTTAACTGGTACTGGCTCGTCGACGGACTCATGGACCAAGGTTACGAGGTGCATCTTGCCAACCCTTCTGCCATCAAACAGTATGAAGGCTTGAAGCAGATCGATGACCGGAGGAGCTCGCTCTGGCTCGCGAATCTTCTTCGGTTGGGTATTCTTCCCTCAGGCTACATCTACCCCAAGGAGGAACGGCCCACCCGAGACCTCCTCCGAAAAAGGCTCCAGCTTGTCCGCCATAGAACCTCCCACATCTTAAGCGTCAAGAACATCCTCGCCCGGAATCTGGGTTTGAGGATGCCGAGCGTGGACGTCAAGAAGCTTCTGGACACTGAAGTCAGGCGGCTCTTTCCTGACAAGGAGATGCGCACCGCGGTCTTATCAAGTCTCGGCCTCATCCGCCACCTGGGAGAGGAGATCGACGAAGATCGAGACGATGATCGTGAAAAAGGTGAAGGTAAAAAAGGAGTTCGCCAAACTCATGACCATACCCGGCATCGGCAACATCCTCGCTCTCACGATCATGCTCGAGGTGGGGAATATCCGCCGGTTCCCTACCGTGGGAGATTATTCATCGTACTGCCGGTGTGTAAGAGCATCCGTACCTCGGCCGGCAAAGTCATCGGTCATGGCAACCGGAAGAACGGGAACAAGTACCTCTCCTGGGCGTATGTTGAGGCGGCGCAGGCCGCCCGCAGGTTCCATGAGACGGTACGCAACTACTATGAGAAGAAGATGGCCAAAACGAACAAGATCGTGGCCGTAAAGGCACTGAGCCATAAATTGACCCGGGCATCGTACTACGTCATGCGGGACCAGGTAGACTACGATCCTGCACGTCTGTTCCAGTAGATGAAGAAGGGGAGAGGTGAACCACCGATTAAGCTGGCTTATAACCAACACCCTGAGTGGTAACCTCTCCCTGCAAATAGGATAAGGGTCATGCCTTGACTACTATGTTGAGTGTTCCATAACGGTGAACCGGTAGGAGGTCGCAAGCGATAGGAAGGGGAGAGGTGAACCAGAGCGAGTAGTGGCTCATAACCAAACACCTGAGTGGTAACCTCTCCCTGCATGTAAAAGAGAGATCTGGCAAGCATACGATGTTATGACGACACTGACGGGAGCGAAAGCGTCCCCGATACGAAGAGAGGGAGATTCGATGTTCTGAGGTAGGATCTTGTTTGTACGCTATAGCCGACTCGATCGTTCGGCCGTCTCATCCGCCCCTGCCGTGAGCTACAACATGAGTGGCTTGCAACCATGGGTCCTGTGAGACCGATTAGACCGGCAGGGTACATATAGATTTTCTGAAAAGCTGACAAGGATCAGCATACCCCGATGGGTGCTTGGTGCGGAAGAGACCGCTAACCAGAACAAGAGAAAAAACAAAGGGACGAAGAGGCCAAGACGGACGAATTCGGCGCATGGGGTCAAAACCTGCAAGAAAGGGGATCGTTCTTGTTCGGTGAAAACTATTCTCTTGACAGGGTGCCCTTTATGGGTGCTACTCGCATTTGCTAAGTGCTGAGAAATTGAAGATCGCCACCTAAAAGTGATAACGTTTGAGTTCAGCGGGCAGCCTCCGGCGTCCGCTGTTGAGTCTCTATCCCTTCACAGGAATCCTGGAGAAGGTGAATGTCCGCCCATCCAGCTTCAGCGCAAGAAAAGCCAGCCAGTTTTTGTCGTCTTGCTCCGGATAGTCGGCTCTATAAAAGCCATAGGGCACTCTCCGGCTCTCCTTCCTTTCCAGAGAGGCCATCAGTATCATCTCGCCATTCTCTATGATCGACCTCACTTCCAAGCAGCGTCCAAGCTCATGAGGATTCTCTGCCTTGAACGATACTTTCTGCTTCAATTCCTGCAAACGTTCTGCGCCCCGCCTCAACATCAGGTGAGATCTTACATTACCCGCGTAGTAATCCATGATGTTTTGCAACGCCAATTCGGCTTCTTGCCACTGGACTCCGTGATTGTTCTGTAATGCTCGGGAACAGAACTGCCTGAGGGAGGCCACCTTTTCGTTGCTTATCGGCACAGAGGCTTTCTGTTTCCGTGCTGCTATCGCTGCCATCTCGCCGGCCCTCCAGCCCATCGTAAATGCCCCTGGCGAACACATCCACGGCACTCCGCCGACATCGTCTCCGGCAGCAAAAAGCCCCTTAACCACCGTTTCCAGGTCCTTGTTCACGAGAAGTCCGGAAGCCGCCGTACCGGCCAGTTCCCGACTGTTAGGGAGCCATTCCAGTTTATCTTTTCTGAAATCAAACCCTTCCTGCTTCTTCAAGTAGTCCAGGAAGAAAGAGCCTTTACCTTCGTTGCTGACAGACCAATCTATGTAGCGTATCTCCTCCTCGGTGCCTCCGGTCAGATCCAGATAGAAAGGACCTTCTCCCTTATCGTGAAGTTGAGACCACAAGGGTGAGACCCGTTCCTGTGCGAACCTGCGTCGGCTCTCAGCCGGATCCACTTTTCCCTTGCCCAGTTTACCCCAATCATAGAAATGGGTCCTTGGTATAAGCTCTTCACCCTTCGGGCCGACCACGGAACCAGCCGGCTGCACCGTGTTTCGCGGGGAGCCCAAATTCAATTCAAAGTTGCCAATAGAATAGCTGGGCGGCGTAAAGAATTCCATATTGATGATGGGAACCCCGGCTCGAAGTGCCATGGCTCTACCATCACCCGTCTCATTGACAGGTACTCGATGATTACCCCACACGCCCGTAACCGTTCTGGACAATCTATTGACTCTGCCAGTGCTCACTATGACTGATTTCGCGTTGAACACGTAAATTTTTCCATTACGTGTGTCCACCCCTAGTGCACCAGCTATCCGACCGTCGGTCACCAGAAGGTCAACCACCATAACGCGGTTGATGATGGTGACGCCCCTTTTTTTGGCCTCTTTGGTGAGCTTGACCTTTACGTCAACCCCATCGAAGTTGAACGTTGTCGGTACGCTATGAAATTGAGTTACTATTCTGAATTTTCCGGGCGCTTTGCTATCTTTGTACCTGAAATTGACGCCGAATTTTTCGAGGTCGAGTACCCGGTTGTAGCTCTCACTGGCTACCAGGTAGAGCAACTCCTTGTCTATGAGACCGCGTGCAATTATCTGCGTGTGATCTTCAATGAGGTCCTCTATGGTCCATCCCATCGCCTCGTGGACAGGGGGATAATAACCCCACACGTGGTCTATTCCCGTACCGGCGCACCCGCTACTCAGCGTATTGGCTTTTTCCGCAATAGTGACTTTTATCCCGTATTCTGTAGCTTTTATTGCTGCCATGCATCCGGCCAATCCTCCGCCTATTACCAGTACATCGGTTTCAACCGGAACGACTTCAGCTCTTGCATTCGCGGGCTGCTTCTTTGCCGCGACATCCTTTTTCATGGCTTGCTCCCCCTCTTGCCCCTGAGTATCGATACCTTCATCGGTAGCGGTGGAACGATCTTTATGGCGCCTTTGTCACGACAAGGACATTGAAGCCAGCAAGCGCCGTCATAGGCACACTGATCAGGATATACCACCTTCGGTGGTTTGCCTTTTTCCTGATTTTTTTTCATGATGTCCATCAGGCAAACATCTACGCATTTGTTACACCCAATGCATGCTTTTTCGTCAAACACTATGGGGTTGAACATGACTTCCTCCTGTCCTTGTATTCTCGGGTCCAACTGTTGCCACTGTGAACCTATTCTTAACCATAAAAGTACACGCTTGTCCAACACAATCCTGTTGCCTCACGATGAAATGTTGCCGAAGAGGGTCGTTGCACGCGTTCCCCCTTCAGAGCTCGTGTGATATTGCCCTTTTCCAAGCCGTTGATGATCTGGATCTGGTTTACCACCTTGCTGTTCTGGATGATCTTTTCATTCTGTTGAGCCTTGGCATATTTCGGGCATCCCATCGTGTATTGAATATGTTCAATCATTTTGTGCAGGGGCAAAGCAACGTTAAGGAAGTACCGCGCAACTTGTGCGCCCTCCTTATGCCAGATCAGTTCCTTGACCTTATTGAGATTCGGCAACGTGTATGCCTCGCTGCCTGCGTGGCAACACAGAAAAGGCGGGGCGGTTGAACTGTTTGATGCCGAAGCGTCAGCTCTTGCGGTTTGTCTCCCCTCCCGATGGCGGCTTCGTATTCGGCGGCGGCGGGTTCTTCATGCCAAGACGGAACTGCTCACCCGTTTCCTTACGCTTCCAGTTGACGGAAATATTTTGAGCCAGCGGATGGGCCATGCTGATGGCCCCGGGTCTGGGGCATTCTTCGATACAGGCAGCACAGAACCAGCATTCCTCGGGGTAGAGGACTATGGGTGGTCTCTTCTTTTCCGGGTTGGGCATCATAACATCGGTCGGACATACCTCTACGCAAAGGTTGCAGCCGTTACATATGGCCGGATCAAATTTTTGCCCCTTATTCGGTGTGGGCGGATTGGGTGTCATGTATACTTTATCACTCATGAGCGTTTACCTCCTGGTCTTGGTCTTCTGAAAAGTAGATATAGCGCATCGCGATCAGCGGTGCAGCTCATAGTTCTCCTCATAGCTCGAGGCGTACGGCGGCTTCAGATGAAAATCGAGGGGCAGTTCCCTTACCTTAACACCAGTGCCTTCCTGCCTCATAGGCAGTAACTTCTCCCACTCCGGCGGGTCCATCTGCGGATAGTCGAGCCGGTAGAAATCGAGGTAGACGCTGCTACACCGCCTCGCCAGGGATGCCTGCATGACCATCTCACCCACCGTCATCAAAGAGAAGCATTCGAGCATGCGTGCCAGCTCATGGGGGTTGGAAGCATAGGCAGCGGCTGCCTCGTTCTCTTTGAGCTCGTTGAGCAATCTTAGTCCCGAGCTGAGAGTGAGCTCATTCTTGTAAGCGCCGCAATAGTCTGTCATGACCCTCGCGATGGCGTAGTTGAGCTCTTTCCATCCGACACCGTTTCTGCTCTGTTTTATGGGCATGTATGCACGGGTTTTTTCCGCTTCCACCTGCCTGCGGTCCACCGTGGGCAGCACGTCACTCCTCGCGTACGCGGCCGCCTTTCTTCCTGCGTACCTTCCGGTAGTATGAGATTCTCCGTGACACCCGGAGCCAAAAGGAGGGTTGCCGCCGGCGCAATATAATCCTTCCAGGGAAGTCCTCATATCCCAGTCAACGAGGAAACCTCCGCCGGCCAGACTCCTGAGGTGAGGGATCAAAGGTCCCGTCCAGAAATTAGCATTGTCGTAAGCCCCGGGCGCCATGACGGGCGCCTGAAGCATGTCTTTGTCAGGGTCAAATCCGGCCTTGGTGAAAGTATCGTATATTGGTATGCGCGTCTTGCCCTCGTTGCCCACCATCATGCCGAATATCACTCTTCGCTCCGGCTCAGGCATTCGCGTGAGGTCTGCATACAGGGGGAGTGTGAATTCTCCCTTCCGTATGCGTTCGGGCAGGTCATGGGTCAGGTCATTCAACTTGTACTGGTCAAGATAGTAATAGAGCCCTATGCCGACGCCCAGCTGAAATTTCTGTCCCGAGGTCGGGAAGAAGCGCTCCCGCACGGTCGCGAGCTCCCTCCCTTGAAAGTCAACCCAGGGAACCTCTTTGCCGTTAGCATCGACTATGGAAGTACCGTGATACGTATTGTGCGCATTGGCCATGCTGTATGGCGCGTAACCGAAGCCGTTAAGGCGCCCCGGACCAGTCTGCTCCATGAGCACAAACTCGGCCCCTGCATTCCAGCCGATGGCATGGCCTGTGCCGGCGCCATTCATGTTGCCCATGGAGCCTGCGGCAGTCAGCTCCGGGGCGAACGAAAAAAGTCGGCTTCTGGAACCGCCGGTTGCAATTATTGTCGCTTTTGATTTGAAGACATAGAATTCACCGGTCCGCGAGTTGACGCCGGTCGCTCCCACTACCCTGGCCCCTTGTCTACCGCCCTCGGTAAGCAGACTGGTTACCACCACCCTGTTGTAGATCTCTACGCCCAGCCGTTTCATCTCATAGTAAAGGCACGGCTTGATGTTGTACCCCCAGATGCGGAGCACATGGCGGTTTTGATAATCATACGCGAACATCAGTTTTGTCTCTTCGTCTCTAAAGTCCGCCCCCTTGAATTCATCGTCCACGTCTCTGATCTGTACGCCCATTTCTTCGCATTCAAGCAAGGTTTCCCAGCCTTCCTTGCAGATGATGTAGCGGGCGATCCCGTTGGTATAGCCATGGGCGCTGTCAAACACAGCCTGGGTATAATCTTCCGGAGTAACTTTGGAGCAGGGGTTGGTAACGGCGCCATGCCAATGGTCGACACCGGCTCCTCCCGAACCGCTTCTCTTTGCGTGGCCACTTTCAGTGAGGACAACCCTGGCCCCCTGTCTGGCGGCACTGATGGCGGCATGACAGCCTGCCACCCCGCCGCCCACCACAAGGACATCCGCTACGATTTCAGTCTCCTCCTCATAGCGTATGGGGTACGGCCACTCCGGAACCGTGCCGCTTCGTTCCACATATTCATTCCACGTAGTCATCGCTGATCCTCCTATGCGAATCATTAAATGCCGGCTATCCGGGAGCGAAGAGCAAGCGAGCAACTATCCGCCCAAATAGACTCTCTTCACGCGATCATTATTGGCTAATTCCTGCGATTCCCCCTCCAAGACTACAGCGCCGACCTCCATGATGTACGCCCTGTGAGCGAGCTCGAGCGCCATCCGGGCATTCTGCTCAACCAGCATAATGCTGATGCCGCTTTTGTTAATGTCGCTTATGATCTTGCCCACCTCTTCCACCATGAGCGGTGATAACCCCATACTCGGTTCATCCATCAAGAGCAGCTTGGGACGAGCCATCAGGGCGCGACCAATCGCCAGCATCTGCTGTTCACCGCCGCTCAGGCGTCCTGCCAGCTGCCCGCGCCTTTGCGCCAACACCGGGAAGTGTTCGTACATCGTTTCGATGTCGCTTGCTATCTGATGTTTCTCCTTGCGTAAATAGGCACCGGTTCTCAGATTGTCGAATACGGTCATACGCGCGAAGACCATGCGTCCTTCGGGAATATGGACGATCCCCAGCTTGACAATGGCGTGAGCCGGAATGGCGTCTATTCTCTTACCCTTGAACCAGGATTTCACCGGAGGTCGGGGCCTTCAGCCCGGATATTGTCTTGAGGGTGGTCGTCTTACCGGCCCCATTAGCCCCAATAAGGGCGACGATGGCCCCTTCCTCAGCCTTGACGGAAATGTGCTTCAGTGCCTCTGCCTTTCCGTAATGAACACTGAGATCTTGATTTCCAGCATTGGCTACTTTTTCCCTTGTTTCCCCAGGTAAGCCTCAACCACATCTTTGTTCTGGCTGATTTCCCGGGGCAAGCCCTCGGCAATCTTTCGTCCATAGTTCAAGACGACTATCCTGTCGCAGAGATTCATCACCGCTTTCATATCATGCTCCACCAGTACCACTGTGATGCCCCTCTCTCGTATCTGCCTGACGAGATCGATCATGTTCTCAGTTTCCACGGCGTTCATGCCCGTCATCGGCTCGTCGAGAAGCAGCAGCTTAGGATGGGTGGCTAAGGCCATGCAGACACCAAGAATTCGCTGGTGCCCATGAGGGAGATTGGCTGCGAGCTCTTCTTTGAGCGAGGCCAAGCCCATAAAATCGAGTATCTCTGCAGCCCTCTGTCTCAACTCTCTTTCCTCTTCGAGGGCGGACGGAGTCCGCAGCAATCTCCTCCATCTGCTTGTCGTATAGCTGAGATGATAACCGGTGAATACATTTTCGAGCACTGAAATTTTCATAAACAGAGTTGAGGCTTGAAACGTTCGGCTGATGCCTAAGCGCACTATTTCGTGCGCCTGCAGCCCGGTGATGTCGGTACCATGAAACAAGATCCTGCCGGTCGTGGGTGGGAAGAAGCCGCTGATGACGTTGAACAAGGTCGTCTTGCCCGCCCCGTTTGGACCTATCAGACCCAGGATCTCCGAGTCGACAACGCTGAAATCCAATTGGCTGATAGCGGCGAGACCACTGAAATGTTTGTCCACGTTCTGCACTTCAAGGATGACGCTCATTTCCTATTCTCGCGCATCCGGCTTGCCTCCCGGTAAAGAATTTCTCAGCCACCCGAATACCCTGGCAAGGTTTTCGACGGGACCCGGATGGGCGTCGCCCTCGGCGCAGTAGGCCTAACAGGCCATCCGGCAGGAACATCACCAGCAGTATTACCAATAGACCGGTAAATACCGGCTCCACTTCTTTCGCAATGCGGAGAAATTCCGGGACAATGATCATGACGAGAGAGCCAATGATAGGACCTGCTATCGCAAATTCTATCCCTCCCAAAATAGCGTATACATGAACGTAAATAGTTTTAAGAGGACTGAATGTGGCAGGCACAACCGACCCATAGTAGTGGGCAAAAAAGCTCCCCATCAATCCGGCGGCCGCCGACGGCAATGACAAAGGCTAACAGGCGGTACCTGAAGATGCTCACCCCAAGCGACTCCGCGAGGCGAGGACCCAGGCCGATCGCCCTCCAGGCTCTACCTGTCCAGGCAGCGTAGAAAGCTGAAAATCCAAGCATCACAACGAATACCAGAAACAGCATCAAGTAGTAATGAGGTGTCTTGGAGGTAAATTCTATGAGGCCAAGAAAGGGCAAACGAATAGGCTCCGGAGGGGGAATGTCGTAGATGCCTGTATATCCGCCAAAGATTTCAAAAGTGCCGAATATCAAAACTATGATGAATCCGAACACCAGTGTAAGCATCACAAAGCCGATCCCGCCCTTCTTGACCAACAGAAGACCAATGAAAAAGGCAAAAATCCCTGTGATGATCGTGGATGCCGGCATTGCCAGCCAGGTGAGCAGGCCCAGTTTGGTCGTGAGCAAAGCTGAGGCGTATGCGCCTATACCCCAGAAACCGGCTATCGCCAGGGTTATGAGCCCCGTCCTGAGGAGAAGAAGGAAGGTCATAGCCAGTACACTGTTCATGCCGACCATAATCAGCAGGTGGATGTAATAAGGACTATCCACTACCACCGGCACCAAAACGAGAATCACTGCCAGGATGACCAGACCAACCAACGTGCGGGAGCCTCGATTTCTCAGGTTAAAGCTGTATTTCTGCATCTTCTCCAAGCAGGCCTCCCGGCCTGAAAAATAGGATGAGCCCAACAACAGCGAAGAATAGTATCTGCGCCAGACCGCTCCCAAGAAAATATTGGCCGAAGCTTAAGGTAACGCCCAATATCAGCCCCGCAAGAATGGCGCCGGGCATGCTGCCGATTCCGCCCAGCATGACGACCAGGAGAATGAGTAAGGTGATCGACCCCATTTCAGGATAAAGGGCGAAGACCGGGGCCATGATTCCGCCGGAAAAGCCTGCGAGACCGCAACCAATTGCCATAGACAGCAAGTATATCGCGTTAGAGTTTATTCCCTGTAAGGCAGCTATGTCCGGGCTGAACGAAACAGCGCGCATGGCCCGGCCAACGTTTGTCTTTTGAAGGATAACATGTAGGCCGAGGAGCACCGCCACGCCGAGCAGGATGAGCACCAGCTTCTCAAAGGAGACGCTGATTCCGCCCAGCTTGAGCATACCCTTGAATACCGTTCCTACGCCCCTCGATGAGGTTCCAAAAGCCAGCAAGCCTGCCTGGCCTATGAGCAGCATCAAACCGACAGCGGCTACTATGCCGTTCAAGAACTGACGATCCATGAGGCGAATACGATGGAAAATAAGCCTATAGATTATCCCTCCCAGTATAGCCGGCATTATCGTTGCTACACACAAAGCAACGAAGAAGGGAACTTTTAGCAGGACGACCAGAGCAAAGAGAATGTAAGCCCCGATCATATAGAATTGGCCGTAGGCAATAAAGAGTATGCCCGAAATATCAATAATCAAATTGATACCTGAGGCCAGGAGCACGTAGACCAGTCCCATTGCGAGTCCATCCACAACTAACTGTGCCAACGTGGAGATCGACATCGTCTCTTACTCCTCCTCGATCAAAAGATCTCTTCCGTGAGCCTAGGGGCACCACCTCATTGATACGAAACGCCCTCTGTTTCTCGAGTCACACGCTACTTATAAGTTCCAAATACGCCGCTTTTCTTGATGAGTTCAAAGCCTTCTTCCCTGGAGATCTTGGCGAGAACCTTTACCTTGCCCCCTTCCATCGTTGACATCGTCTGGCCGTAAAGGGCATCAATGGTCCTGGGGTTGTTCTGGTCCGGCCGGCTGATCATCATGCCCGGCGCAAGATGTGTGTTGAATTTGAGGCCGTTACTGATCACCGCTGCGACTTTGTCCGGCTCAATGCTCTTTGCATTTTCCAGGGCCGCTTTTAAAGCATACCAGGATACGGCAAAAACAGGTGAGGGATTATCCCAGCTTCCATACTTGGCTATATAGGCATCCCTCGCTTCTTTAGCGACGGGTGTCGCGGGCGGGTCGAAATCGATGTCGTTCATGCTAAAAATTGCCCCCTTAAGCGCGACATCGATATTGACTATCTTGGCCCATTGTCCTGGAACGATTCCACGGTAGTGGAACAGTTGCCCGTTGTAACCGGCCTCACGGAGGAACTTCACCACAAGAGAGTCCTGGACTGCCCCGCCACCCGTGCAGGTGAACACCTGGGGGTTTGCGGTTTTCATTCTGGTGGCCATCGCACTGAAGTCTGTGGTCTCCGGCGGGTAATAGATAGCATCCACATACTTCAGGCCCAGGATGCCGAACAACTTCTCCAGGGCCTTCACATCGTTGTGACCCTGTATGTTGTCAGTATGTATGCCGCCAACCGTCTTCAGGTCCGGATGCGTTTTGGCCAACCAGGCCCACGCCACAGGCCCCTGCGTGTTGAGCGCTGATCCCTGGAAGGTATATTTCAGTTTCGGGTTGAGGCATACCGGGGAAGGCGTGTAGACGAGTGATACTACTTTATTGCCTTCGGTAACGGGATACCATGCGTCGACGGTTCCATCACCAAGCATGAATTTCACCTTATCCTGAAAAACGAGTCTCTCTACGGCGGCCCGGCCTGTTTCGGCATTATTCTTGCTGTCATATACGATCAATTCGATCTTATATTTCTGGCTACCGATCGCCAGTCCGCCCTTCTGATTATCCACGGCCGCCGAGGCCTCGACCAGTTTCTGGTAGTCTCTCCCGAGAGGGCCCGTCATGTTGGCCATAAAGCCTATTTTCAATGTGGCTTGCGCCATTGCCGGCGTGCCATAGCCTGCGATGAGAGACGCGACGAGCATAATCCCTGCTATCACCGTGAGCACAGATAAAGCCGACGCCTTTTTTCTTATCATTTTCTTAACCTCCTTTTTGAGTATACGATTACGTAAAAGAACATAAGCGCCGATCATGCAGCCTTGACCGTCATCTGCTCCGATGTCAGATATTCCGATTGTATCACGAGGATGGCGGTTGTCAAGAAACTGTTTGCGCTATCAAACGTACGCTTATGGCTGAAGGCTCGTCGCTCCCATATTTGCCCAAACGCGCCGTGATGGCACGATAGCTGCACTCAGGCAACTGTTAAGGCGACGATTACCGCCTGAACTCTTGCATGGAACTGGATGCCGACAAATACACCAGTACAGGAAGTATCAAATGAGACTGCGTGGTTTATCGAGAACACCTACGAGTCAAGCATACGACCCTTTGACTTTGATCGTGAATTGCCGACAGAAAGCGTGGACCATGCTTCGCCCCAAGCCTCTGCTTTTCGTCATCGATCAGATCGGATACACGAAAAAGAGTCTTGATCAACAACTATTGTTTAAAGGGCGCAACCGCCGCAGGCAAACATCGGCCTTCAACGATTCCTTAGGCATGCATTTCGTCATCGGCTTCAACACGGAACACCAACATACGGTAGCTGCGCTCGTCATGAGCAAAACGTCCAACCTCACTCATTCCCAGGCTCTTTGCATGCGCTTTCAATGAGCGGGGATTGTCTTCATCTACGAAAGCCGAGCCCAAATCATACTTCCCGGTTACCTCACGTTTGATACCTTGGTAGAGTTCACGGAGCAAGCCTCGCCCTCGATAGGCCAGACCAAGACACGCTGGGCCATAAAGAAATATCTTATAGTCAGCGAGCGGGCGTCCTTGAAAACCAATCCGGTCAAACTCCGCGATCATGTTCTTTACAATCGAAGGTTGGTCGTCTGAGTTAAGCCGGGATGCGCACGCAAAACCGACAACACGATCATTATCCCTGGCTACGATGATACCAAGGTCACTCGCTATATTGGCTATTTGCTGCAAGGTATACTTTGCGGAGATGAAGCCCTGCTGCCGATCAGTTGGAGATAGATTCTGCTCATAGTTGGCCGCTGCCAATTCGCAGATTCCGGGATAGTCATCTGGGATGGCTCTTCTAATCTCCATATCCGTACGCCCTTTATTGATGCCTGAGACGCTTTACGCCGTAATCTCATCGACAGGCAAAATCTACTTTCCCTGTCGGACAGTAAGGACCGAAATCCTCTTCTCCTCCGGCCTCTCTATATGTAACCCGCTTTTTCCAACAGAGGACTGGATTTCTTCAGGTTATAGTTCCGCCTACACCACCGTCTTGTCTCTTTTTCTTATACTTTTTTGAATACGTTTACAAGTCTAAAAGACGCGATAAAGAGGGTGCCAGCGAGTGGCAAGAGGAATGCCATATTAGTCCCGGAGTCGTCGGTGAATGCCAGTTGTAATGTGGCATGTCGGATCCAAGTACCAAAAACGCAATTTCAGGAAGACTAGGTACCACCCGGAACCCACCCACGACTCACACTTCAATTCTGCCGGGTCTGTAAGGCTATCTCACGAGAAGATTAGGCAAGCATGGTTCAACCTGATACAATGGCGTCATAAGTGTAACAATGTGAGGTTAATGTAATACAGAATAATAGTGACTCTATTTTAAATTTACAAATTGGGTGAACCAGTGATTTTTCAGAGGGCGCCTGTGCAACGTTTGAAAGCAGAACGTACACTTCCCTCGCGAGATAAAATTTTGCTTTTGGCCATCTCGGAACTCATCCCCCTAACTTATCCAAGAAAAGACTTACATTATCTCCAAGAGAACAGTTTTCTGCACGCGCAAGTTTGTGCCGCAGTTTGCCGGCAGGGGAGGTAACTAATGAGCAGAGAAGAACACGAACATGCGATGCCCGACGAGGAGCTTCTCCAGAAGCTGAGCGACGAGTACCAGGAAGCCCTTCTGGCGGACGACAAGATGAGGATCGAGAATAATATAGCCCCTCGGTTCTGGCAGAGGTTTGGCCGCTATTACCACGCGTACTCAGTGGAATGGAAGGACCCTCACCCCACGACGCCCGTAACCCGCCATTTGAGCGAATCAGCGCTCGGCGAGGTGGAAATGGAATGGATGGACCAGGTGCTGCGGGGCGAGATCGAACTGGGGGATGAGAGCAGACGAGGAAGACCGATAGCTCGTGTGCACTCGAAATCCCAAATTCCAAGCACCAAATCTCAAATTGTCAAATGTTCAAAAGACAGTACTGGCTATCGTACCGCGCGGTTTATTTTGAGTTTGTGAATTTGAATATTGGGAAATTGTTTGGGATTTCGATATTGAGATTTGGAATTATGGGCGACCAATGTAGGAGCTTGAAGGCGAATCGGTATTCAGATACTGTAGGTTTCCGGGCCCAGCGTCGTGCACCCAGTTCTGCTTGAGGATCTCTTCTGCTTCCTTGGTTCTATCCACGCCCAGTATCACGATCGCCTGGCCGCTCACCCTGCCCAGGTGGGGATAGAGATAGTGGACGTTGATGCCTGCGTTTCTCAAGGGCTTGAGCACCGCGTTGAGCCCTCCCGGGTGGTCAGGCGTCTCCACCGCCAGCACATCGGTCTCTCTCGTTGAAAAACCGTTGGCCTTCAGAATGTTGAGTGCCTTTACAGGATCATCCAGGACAAAGCGGACGGTGCTTAAGTCCGACGTGTCCGCAACGGATATCGCGCGGATGTTAACTCCTTCCCTGCCGAGTATCTCGCTCACATGAGATAGCGCACCCGGCACGTTGTCGAGGATAACCGAAATCTGTTTAATGACCATCTTAGACGCACTCCTTCACGTAGTCAAAGCCCATCTGGAGGGCTTCCCTGTTGATTTTCGTCAGCTTCGATTTTCCTTCACCGAGTATCTCTGAGAGGTTCTTCATCAGGAATTCAAATGAGACGATATTGCTCGCCTTGACGAAGGCGCCCAGCAAGATCATGTTCGCCACTTTTATCGTGCCCAGCTTTTCCGCCAGCTGGCTCGTGGGGATCGCCACAATCTCGATGTCGCCCCGCGCAGAGGACGTGTCCACGATCGAGGAGTTGACGCATATGAGCCCGCCTGACTGAAGGATGCTCTGAAACCGGAAGAAGGAAGGCTGGTTCATCGCAACGATGAACTCCGGCTCCGAAGCAACAGGAGATGAGATCTCCTCGTCCGACACCACCACGGTGCAATTCGCCGTACCACCTCTCACCTCAACGCCATACGAAGGAAGGTACGTCACGTACTTACCCTCCAGCATGGCCGTGTTGGCAACGGTGTAGCCCATGGAAAGCACGCCTTGCCCGCCAAACCCGGAGAATATAGTCCGTATCAGCATTTTTTCGTCTCTTTGATCAGCCCGAGGGGAAAGACTTTTGTCATCACATCATCCACCCATCTGCACGCATCGAGGGGGCTCATCTTCCAATTCGTCGGACAGGGCAAAGGATCTCCACCAATGAAAAGCCCGTCTTCTGCAACTGATGCCGAAAGGCTCTTGCTATAGCCTTCTTCGTCTTGATGATTCCCGCGGGCTTGTTCACGGCCACGCGCTCCAGGTAGGACGTGCCGTCGAGCGTCGCATAGACTTCACAAATTTTTACCGGATGGCCCTGGAGAATAGAGTCTCTCCCCTGCCGGCGACGTCGTAGTCACCTGCTCCAGCATGGTGGTCGGGGCCATCTGTCCGCCCGTCATGCCGTAGACCCCGTTATTCACGAAAATCACAGAGATGAGC
>CAWIHO010000062.1:0-77287 GCA_963835605.1 uncultured delta proteobacterium
TTGCGGATGACGCGCTTCAACTCTGACGCAAGGATCTCGCCCCCATGTAAATAAGTCTCCATGAGGTCATCGTCGATCTCCGCCAGTTTCTCAAACATCTGTTCACGCGCAGTTTCCAGGCGCGCCTGGAGCCTGGCAGGCACCTCGGCCACCGAGTACTCGCTGCCGAGCCGGTCGTTGTCATAGAGGTAGGCCTTCTGGCAAATGACATCAACCACACCGAGAAACTCGTCATTTTCAACGATGGGCAGTTGAAGCAGAACCGGGTTGGCCTTGAGTACGTCGCGGATCATCGCTACGCACTTGTCCAGGTCAGCGCCGGGCCTGTCCATCTTATTGACAAACGCAATACGCGGAACCTCATATCGGTCAGCCTGCCGCCACACCGTCTCTGATTGCGGCTCAACACCTTCAACCCCGGAAAAGAGGGCTACAGCGCCGTCAAGCACCCTGAGCGACCGCCCGACCTCCACCGTGAAATCAATGTGCCCGGGTGTGTCAATGATGTTAATCCGGTGGTTTCTCCAGAAGCAGGTAGTGGCTGCCGCCGTGATCGTGATGCCGCGTTCTTTTTCCTGTTCCATCCAATCCATAGTGGACGTGCCTTCATCCACTTCGCCTATCCTGGTATTCACGCCCGTATAAAACAGCATGCGTTCAGTCGCTGTTGTTTTCCCGGCATCAATGTGAGCCATGATGCCGACGTTTCTAATAAGTTCCTGCACTTCTACCACCTGTAATGGGCGAAGGCTTTGTTAGCCTCGGCCATCTTGAGAGTATCCTCTCTTTTCTTTACTGCGCCACCTTTATTGTTGTATGCATCGATGATTTCCGACGCAAGCCTTTCGATCATGGTTTTTTCCGAGCGCTCACGCGCGTATTTCAATATCCAACGAATGG
Organism: uncultured delta proteobacterium; assembly: GCA_963835605.1. Classification (GTDB taxonomy): domain Bacteria; phylum Desulfobacterota; class Syntrophorhabdia; order Syntrophorhabdales; family WCHB1-27; genus JADGQN01. The sequence goes on from CAWIHO010000062.1 coordinate 901, forward strand.
CCAACGAGATCTTGCGATCCATCCGGACTTCGACAGGGACCTGATACGTTGCGCCGCCAACCCTCCTGGCCTTTACCTCCAACTCCGGCTTCACGTTGTCCATCGCCTTCGAAAAGACTTTAAACGGGTCCTCTTTTGTCTTCTTCTCTATCGTGTCGAAAGCACGGTAGACCAACCTGCTGGCAAGGCTTTTCTTACCATCCAGCATTACGCAGTTGACGAACCTCTGCACAAGAATATCGCTGTATTTGGGATCGGCCAATCGCTCTCTCTTGGATACCCTTCCTTTCCTGGGCACTACCGTCCTCCTTTACTGCTTCGGTCTTTTGGTACCGTACTTGGACCTGCTCTTTTTCCTATTCTGTACGCCACTGGCATCGAGTGAGCCGCGTATGATGTGGTACCTTACCCCCGGTAAATCCTTGACCCTTCCGCCGCGGATCAAAACTACCGAGTGTTCCTGGAGGTTATGTCCGATACCGGGTATGTACGTGGTCACTTCCATGCCATTCGTGAGCCTTACTCTGGCCACCTTGCGTAAGGCGGAGTTCGGCTTCTTAGGAGTGGTCGTGTAAACTCTCACGCAAACTCCCCGCCTCTGAGGACAACTCATGAGGGCGGGCGATGCGCTCTTATTTTTGGCGGCTTCTCTCCCTCGCCTTACTAACTGGTTAATAGTAGGCATCCATTCCTCCAAAAAAATAATCCCTTGTTAAGGGATAGCTATGCGCAGCTTTGCCTGATATTTCGGAAAAAGCTTCGGGATAATATCACTTTGGCCATTTCTTGTCAAGTAATTTTTAGCTTGACAGGCCTGCCCGCAGGCCACGTTTCGTCCGACAGATTTTGAATTCGGTCGAATTGTCCAATGAAAACTGCGAAGCTTGATAATATACCATGCTTCTGACCTATTTGAAAGGGATTTACACAAGTTACCTAGACAATAAGGCTGGAGGGGTCTGAGGCCAAAGGGTTCTGGGGCTAACTTTTAGCGTGGGGCCTGAAACCCTATTATTTCAGCTGTTCCAGGGCCTTCAAGATCTCCGGGCCACCCTTATAGACACCCTTGTTCTGGCCATTATAGATCACTACCGTGGGCGTGCTATTGATACCGTCTTCATCCAGATACCTCTGGAGGGCTGTAAAGGTAGGTTTTGTGTCAAGCTGCCTGAATCTGACTTGGTTTTTAAGCAGGTACTCTTCCAGCTTCTCTTTTTCGGTAATATTATTTTTCGCTGCTCCAAAAAGTATGGCTCGTATGCGCAGCACATAATCAAAGTCCGTCTTTTCGTTCAAAATGTAAAGGAAATAGCGTGCGTAAGTGGGAGTCGGAGCATGTATCGGTGTGTCGATAAAGGTGATATTTGCCAGGCCCTTACTCACAAGATGGGCCAGCACGCCCTCTAATTGCGGCTCCAGGTGCGAACAGGGACCACAGAAATAATCCGTATAAATCCGTACCTTCACTTTTCCGTTGCCGAAGGAAGGCATCAAGACAGTGTCGGCCAGTACCGGCCTCGTCGCTCCCTGAAAGAAGAGCGCAAAAAGCAAGAAGCCAAGAACAATCGAAACGGCGACGAGGACCTTTCTCGACACACGAAAGTTCAATACGAAAAGGGCCAAGAGAACACCTCCGAAGAGAAGACAGTAGGGGCAATAGACACCCTGACGCACCTGAAAGGCAACCAGATATGCCTTCCGTGCCGACAGCGGCAGAGATTAACAGCAGATGAATAGTCTCCCATTTAAGAAGGGCAGCGATAAAGAGCAGGCCGGCGAAGACCAACCCGAGGTAGGTGAGATTAATGCCCGGGTAGCCCTTGCCAAAGGGAAAAATCCCTCCCTTCAAATAGGCACAGGACTGACCGCAGACGCTGTAATAGAATATAATGCCTATACCCACAAGCGGCAATATAAGGTTTGCAACGTATCTCTTGTTCTTCATCCGTCGAACCTCCATCGCGACCTATGCGAGACTTTGCAAGTTCAAGGCCAGAACGTGGCCATATTTTTACCGTTTTTCTACCCTGAGAATCAACCCCTTTAAGTATTCAGTCTCCGGGATAGTGAGTACCACTGGATGATCAAGGCTCTGGGAGAGTTCACGGAGCAGGTAGACATCCGCCTTACCGTAGGCTGCTATTCTCACGACATCCCGGAACCTCTGCCTCTTCATATGGTGAGAGCAGGAAAAGGTGAAGAGATGAGCCCCATTGGCAAGCCTTCTCAAGGCCTTTTTATGAAGATCGATGTAGCCCTTTTCCCCCTCCTTCACCTTTTTCTTTGACTTTATGAAGCTGGGAGGGTCAAGTATCACAAGATTGTATTCCCGATCAGACGCTTTCAGAAACTCAAACACGTCTCCTCTTATGAATTCACCACCGGAGAGCCTATTGATCCTCATATTCTCTTGACCAAGCTCAAGGGCTTTAGCCGACGAGTCGACAAAGGTCGCTGAGCGCGCCCCGAAGTAAAGCGCATAGAGACCGAAGGCGCATGTGTAAGAAAAGCAGTCGAGGACGGCGGCGCCAGCCGCAAACTCTTTGGTCAAGAGTCTGTTCTCCCTCTGGTCGAAGTAGTAGCCGGTCTTCTGGCCGGTCATAAGATCGACCAGGAAACGCAACGGCCCCACCTGGATAGTCATCCCCTGTTCCACGCTACCCTTGACTAATTCAGTATATTGCGAGAGCCCTTCCTCCTGCCTCGAAGGGCTCTCGTTACGGAACACCACAGTTTTGGGGGAAAGCACACGTTCCGCCGCTGCGAGAACCATCTCCTTCTCTCTTTCCATCCCCCACGTCAACAGCTGTATGGCAAGGACATCTTCGTACTTGTCAACAATGAGGCCGGGAAGGAAATCTGATTCCGCGTTCACAACTCTGAAGCTCCCTTCGAACCGGCCTTCACGCAGCTTTAAGGCGTTGCTGATCCTTCTCTCGAAGAACTCCTGGTCGACCTCCACCTGTTGCCTGCTTAGCATGCGGATCATGATCAGGCTCTTCGGGTTGATATAACCGATACCGAGGAATCCCCCCTTTTCGCTGTGAACTTCGACAAGTTCACCCGCAGATAGACCATCGGGGCGCTCTCGTACCTCGTTGCTAAAGACCCAGAGATGCCCGGAAGCTATCGTATTCTCGCCGGCCTTGTCGACAGTAACGCGTTCCATAATGAGGAATATAATGCGGAAAAAGGCAACGTGAGTCAATACCTATCCGACTCAACAATAGGCCGCAAAAACATTCTGGAAAGATTTACAAAGAGGTTGGCCTCACCACTGCTCGAACGAAGAAGGGGTCAAGTGATCGTGCTGAACTCGATCCCTTAACCCCTCGAACCTTTGAACCCTATCTCTTCTACGCCGTTGCGAAAGCTTCTTCCGGCGGGTGAGTCAGACAATACTCTATCCCCTCGTCCACCCGCTCTATGAACTTGAAGTTCATGTTTTCTTTGACCGTTTGCGGCACCTCTTCCAGGTCCTTTTCATTCATCTTCGGCAGCATCACGCTCTTGATCCCCGCCCTCTTGGCGGCAAGGACCTTCTCCTTCACCCCTCCAATGGGCAGTACAAGGCCACGCAGCGTAATCTCACCCGTCATCGCCACGTCGTTTCTCACGGGTTTATCAGTGAGCAGCGAGACCAGCGCCACCATCATCGTTATACCAGCAGAAGGGCCATCCTTGGGAATAGCGCCCTGCGGCACGTGAATGTGCAAGTCTTGCTTTTCAAAAAAATCTTCAGGAATGTTGAAGTCTTGAGCCTTGCTCCGTATGTAGCTCAGGGCAGCCTGCGCTGACTCCTTCATCACATCACCGAGCTGACCTGTGAGTGAGAGGACGCCCTTGCCCTTCATCTTGGTTGCCTCAACGAAAATGATATCTCCACCTGTCGACGTCCACGCAAGCCCTGTTGCAACTCCGGAGTATTTTGTCCGCTCTGCGATCTCGGAGTAAAACTTGATCGGGCCGAGTAATTTGTGGATGTCATCCACGACCACGTTTGTCTTTTCTGTCTTACCCTCAGCAACGTCACGCGCTACAGACCGGCAGATGGCAGCGATTTCCCGCTCCATGTTCCTGACACCCGCCTCTTTGGTGTAGGATCGAACAACCAGTTTCAGCGCCTCATCTTCGAAGGCAAGCTGATCGGGCCTCAGTCCGTGCTCATTGAGCTCCTTGGGTATAATGAACTCCCGGGCGATCATTACTTTCTCTTCTTCGGTGTAACCGGGCAGTTCCAGAACTTCCATTCTATCTCTCAGCGCGGGAGGGACAGGGTCGAGAAGGTTGGCCGTCGCTATGAACATGACTTTGGAAAGATCAAACGGCACCTCAAGGTAATGGTCACTGAATGAAAAGTTTTGCTCAGGGTCCAACACCTCCAGGAGGGCGCTGGACGGATCACCTCTGAAATCCATCCCTATCTTATCCACCTCATCCAGCATGAACACGGGGTTGTTCGAGCCTGCTTTCTTAATCCCCTGGACCACCCTGCCGGGAAGTGCCCCAACGTAAGTTCTCCGGTGGCCTCTGATTTCTGCCTCATCCCGTATGCCGCCGAGGGAGATCCTCATGAATTTTCGGCCGAGTGCTCTGGCTATCGATTTTCCAAGGGACGTCTTTCCGACGCCGGGGGGACCCACAAAACAAAGGATCGGCCCTTTCATGTCTGACTTGAGCTTTCTGACCGCCAGATATTCGAGGATCCGTTTCTTCACCTTTTCCAGGTCGTAGTGGTCCTCATTGAGGATTTTCCTCGCATCCTTTATCACAAGGTTATCTTCAGTGGCACGAGTCCAGGGAAGGTCCACCAACCAGTCAATATAGGTCCTGGACACTGTGTACTCAGCGGACATCTGGCTCATTTTGGAGAGCCGGTCGAGCTCCTTTTCCGTCACCTTTTGAATGTCCGGGGGCATCTTGGCTTCAACCATCTTCTTGCGCAACTCGTCTATCTCCGTATAGCGTTCGTCCACCTCACCAAGCTCTTTCTGTATTGCCTTGAGCTGTTCCCGGAGATAATACTCACGCTGCGTCTTGTCTATGCCTTCCTTGATGTGAGATTGTATCTTGGTGCTCAGCTCTAAAGTTTCGAGTTCCCTGTTCAGAAGGATGGTGACCTTCTTGAGCCGTTCCTTGATATCTATCTTCTCGAGAATCTCCTGTCTCTCAGCAGCGCTGATATTTACGGTAGACGCAACCAGATCTGCCAGGTTGCCCGGGCTCTCGATCTTCGCCGCAATCTGCGCCAGCTCAGAGGACAGATAGGGCGCAATCTCCACCGCCTTCTTGTAAAGGTTTTTGAGATTTATGTACATCGCATCGATTTCGATGTCTTTCTGGTATTCCTCAAAGACGGGAAGAATACGTGCCTTGAAATTCGGCTCAGTTTCCGAAAACTCGATCAGTTTGAACCGGCACAAGCCCTGAACCACGATCCGCTGACTACCGTCAACCATTTTTACCATCTTCATGATGGTAGCCACACATCCCACGGTGTATAGGTCCTCCAGGCCCGGCTCCTCAATGTCGGGATTTTTCTGCGTGATGATCCCGATAAGTCTGTCCCTCGACATAGCCTCATCGACCAGTCTTATTGATTTTTCCCGCCCGACAACCAGAGGGATGATCAGGTCGGGATAAGCAACCGTACCCCGAAGGGGTAATATAGGAAGCTCAGCCGGAATAAAAAGCTTTTCCTTCGAGCTTTTATCATTCTTATAGCCAATTACCATTTACTCCTCCTACTTTTTCACATCCTCAAACTCCACGTCAACCACATCGTCGTTACCACGTGACCCACCGCCACCCCCGGGCCTTTGCTCTTGTTGCTGCTGTGCCCCCCCGGGCGGGGCTTCTGTTGTTGTCCTCTTATAGAGAAGCTCCGCAAGTTTGTGAGAGGCCTTTGTTACCTCGTCAATAGCGGGCTTGATCCTGCTTATCTCTCCGCTCTTAAGAGCCTCCTTGGCGCTTGAAAGTGCGCTTTCGACCGATGCGATGTCTTCGGCGCTCAGCTTGTCCTTGCTCTCATTCAGCGTTTTCTCCGTTCCGTAGACGAGATTATCGAGCTGGTTGCGGCCCTCAACTTCTTCTTTTTTCTTTCTATCCTCTTCTGCATTAACCTCCGCATCTTTCACCATTTTCTGTATGTCTTGCTCGGTGAGTCCCGTGGAGGCCGTTATGGTGATGTTCTGCTCCTTTGCAGTCGCCATATCTTTTGCAGTCACGTGTAGGATGCCGTTGGCATCGATATCAAACGTGACCTCCACCTGCGGCATGCCCCTGGGTGCAGGCGGGAGACCAATAAGATGGAACCGTCCCAATGTTCTGTTGTCTCTCGCAAGCTCTCTCTCCCCCTGGAGCACATGGATCTCCACGCTCGTCTGACTATCCTCCGCGGTCGTAAAGATCTGGCTCTTCCTCGTGGGTACTGTTGTATTCCTTTCGATAATCTTCGTCATCACGCCGCCCAGGGTTTCTATCCCAAGGGAGAGCGGCGTCACGTCGAGCAGCAAAACGTCTTTCACCTCACCGGCGAGAACACCAGCCTGAACCGCTGCCCCGAGCGCAACAACCTCGTCAGGGTTAACACCCTTGTGCGGCTCACGGCCAAAGAACTGCTTGACCAGGTCCTGCACTTTAGGGATTCTGGTCGATCCGCCTACGAGCACAACCTCATGAATATCGGATGTCTTGAGCTTGGCATCATCCAGCGCCTTCTTGCACGGCTCCATCGATCTTGCGAAGAGGTCGTCAGAGAGCTGTTCCAGCTTTGCCCGCGTGAGCTTCATATTCAAATGTCTCGGCCCGGATTGGTCAGCCGTGATGAACGGCAGATTTATTTCTGTCTCCATCGTAGTCGAGAGCTCAATCTTTGCCCTTTCTGCTGTCTCCTTTAGCCGCTGCAGGGCCATTCTGTCCTTCGAAAGGTCAATCCCCTGGTCCTTCTTGAACTCTGCTACGATCCAGTCCATAACTCTCTCGTCTATGTCATCTCCACCCAGGTGCGTGTCACCGTTGGTAGATTTCACTTCGACGACGTTGTCACCCACCTCCAGAATCGAGATGTCAAACGTGCCTCCGCCAAAATCGTATACAGCTATCGTCTCATTCTTCTGCTTGTCCAGGCCATAGGCAAGGGCTGAAGCAGTGGGCTCGTTGATGATGCGCAGCACATTCAACCCCGCGATCCTCCCTGCGTCTTTCGTCGCCTGCCTCTGAGAATCGTTAAAGTAGGCGGGGACCGTAATCACCGCATCTTCTACGGTTTGACCGAGGTATGCTTCGGCTGATTTCTTCAGCTTTTGCAATATAAAAGCCGAGATCTCCTGGGGTGTATACTGCTTCCCCCTCACGTCTACCCTGGCGTTGCCATTGGAATCAGCAACCAGTTTATAGGGTACCCTCTCATTCTGCACCTCCGTATAGCGCCTTCCCATGAACCTCTTTATGGAAAAGATTGTATTTTCAGGATTGGTGATCGCCTGTCGTTTCGCTACCTGACCGACGAGCACTTCACCCTCTTTTGTAAAAGCAACTACGCTCGGAGTGAGCCTGTTTCCTTCCTCATTGATGATGACCTTCGGCTCACCACCCTCCATGATAGCCACGACAGAAAATGTCGTCCCAAGATCTATTCCGATCACCTTTTTAGCCATCGCACAACCCTCCCAATCGATTTATGTACAAACTCAATATAATCTCCGCCAGGCCGCTTGTCAACATGCCCTGTACGCTATGATGCCATGCAAGTATCCGTATTAACTACTTTTTCTTAATAGAATGGCATACTCAAAACCATCGAGAAGCGCCATGAAGGATGCCATGTTGATATTCTCGGAAACTGCCGTGACACTCCAGATCTCCGCGCCGTCGGTGAAAATGATGGAGACTTCGACCCTGGCTGCGGTTCCTGACCTGCTGTCGCTTATACGTGAGGCAAAATCGACCAGCTTCACAGCATTGATAAACGGGAATATCGAGCCAAGAGATTTTTTCAGGACATTCGCCAGTGCGTCGACGGGCCCCACCCCTGTCGAGGCTTCATGCATCTCGGCACGGTCGGCCTTTACGATGACCGTTGCTTCAGGCCTCAGACCGTCGTCGATCAGCCTGTATGTGCCCTTGATGCTGAAGGGTCTCTCGTAGCTGTCGAGTGCACGCAGGATGTTCAGCTCCTTTGTCGCATCCCTCATGTTGAGCAGTCGTTTCATTGCCCCTTCTCCTCTTCCAGAAGCAGCTTATAATCGATGCTGTCCACAAGTGCCTGCCAACTCGCCTCAAGGATATTCTCCGACACCCCCAGCGTCTCCCACGTTCTTTTGCCGTCAGTCGATTCTATCAAGACGCGTGTGATCGATGCGGTCCCATCCTTGCTCGAAAGCACCCTGACTTTGTAGTCGACGAGTGAGACGGTACCAAGCGCGGGGTAGAACTTGAGCAGGGCTTTCCTGAGGGCATTATCCAGCGCATGGACCGGCCCTGTTCCCAGGCCAGCCGTGTGCTCCACCTTCTCTCCCACTTTGACAAGGATGGTCGCCTCCGAAACGGGTGTGTCCTTCTCCTTTTTTTCCACGATTACTCTAAAGCCGACAAGATCAAAGTATTTCTTGTGCACCCCCAGCGCCCTCTTCATCAGGAGTTCGAGCGAACCCTCGGCGCCTTCGAATTGGTATCCCTCATGCTCAAGTTCCTTGACCTTCCTCAGCACCTCTTTGACGACCTTCTTCTCCTTCTCGATGTCGATACCGAGCTCTTTGGCCTTATAGAGAATCGTACTTTCGCCCGACAAGTCTGACACGAGCACGCGCTGTCTGTTTCCCACACGATGAGGCTCGATGTGCTCGTAAGTCTCGGGGTTTTTCCTCACCGCGCTCACATGGATTCCTCCTTTGTGGGCAAAAGCGGCATCCCCCACGTAGGCCTTATGCTTGTCTGGAATGAAATTTGCCATCTCATCTATGAAGAGGCTCAGGTCTCTCAGCTTCTCCAGATTCAGTCGGCCGGCCCCGTCGTAACCCATCTTCAAGGTAATGTTGGGAATTATAGAGCAGAGATTTGCGTTGCCGCACCGCTCACCGTACCCGTTTATCGTCCCCTGGACATGCGTGCAGCCTGCCTTGACCGCCATAATACTGTTGGCCACTGCCGATTCCGTATCGTTATGTGCGTGAATGCCGAGAGGCAGGCCAAAGGCCTTGCGGGTATCTTCAACCACGCTCGCCACCTCATAGGGCATGTTGCCGCCGTTCGTATCACAGAGCACCAGCACGTCAGCTCCGGCCTCTTGAGCAGTCCTCAAGACCTTCATCGCGTACTCTCTGTTCCTCTTGCAACCGTCGAAAAAATGTTCCGCATCAAAGAAGACGATACGGTCGCGTTTCTTCAGATAGGTGATGGTCTGGTCGATCATCTTCAGATTCGCGTCTAAACTTACCTTCAGCGCATCTCTCACGTGCAAATCCCAGCTCTTACCCACGAGTGCCACATAGCGGGTGTCGGCCTCCAAGACGGCGACCATGCTTTCGTCCTTTTCGGGCCGTGCACTTGACCGTATGGTGCTGGAGAAAGCTACGATCTTTGTATGCTTTAAAGGGAGTTTCTTAACTTCCCCGAAATACTTCAGGTCTCTGGGGTTCGAACCGGGCCAACCCCCTTCAACAAAGTCCATGCCGAATTCGTCCAGTTTCTCCGTGATTCTCAACTTATCGAGAAGAGAGAAGGAGATGTCTTCTGACTGGGCTCCATCACGCAGGGTAGTATCGTAGAAATCGATCTTCACTGCTCCTCCTGCACATCCTCTTCAGCATCGAGCCCGAAACCCGTGTGAAGCGCGCGCACAGCCAGCTCGCCATACTTTTGATCGATAGCGCACGAAATCTTGATTTCTGAGGTGCCAATCATCTCGATGTTGATCCCCTCATTAGAGAGCAATGCAAACATTTTCGCCGCTATCCCGGCGTGAGACCGCATCCCCAGGCCGACGATCGAGACCTTGGCTATGCGCTCATCCACCTCAACGGTCGCGGCCCCAACCTCGGCAGCGAGCCCCTCCATGATCTTCTGCGCTTTCTTTGCGTCGGCTTTGCCGAGCGTGAACGTGATGTCCGTCTTCCTGTCGTGGCTCACGTTCTGCACGATCATGTCTATCACGATGTTCGCATCGGCCAGCGTAGTAAATATTCTCGAGGCAACGCCCGGCCGGTCCGGCACTCCATTAACAGTCACTTTCGCCTCATTCTTGTTATAGGTCACGCCGGAGACAACAACCTGTTCCATGTCTGGTACCTCCTCACATACGAGAGTGCCTTTGCCTTCCACGAGTGATGATTTGACAAGAAGGGGGACTTTGTACTTTTTGGCCATCTCGACTGATCTGATCTGCAAGACCTTGGCTCCAAGGCTGGCCATCTCCAGCATCTCGTCGTAAGATATCCTGTCGAGCCGCCGTGCCTTGGCGGTGATGTTGGGATCGGCCGTGTAGACACCGTCCACATCCGTATAGATCTCGCACACGTCGGCCTTAAGTGCTGCTGCCACAGCCACCGCGGTGGTATCGGAACCCCCCCGGCCCAGCGTGGTGATGTTCCCCGCCTCATCCACGCCCTGGAAACCCGGGACCACAACGACCCTACCGCTCGCGAGTTCCGTGCGGATCTTCGTCTCGTCTATGTCGGAGATCCGCGCCTTACCAAAGGCAGAGTCGGTAACAATGGGCACCTGGTGCCCCAGCACTGAGACAGCGTTCTGTCCCATCTCTTTCAACACAATTGCAAGAAGGGCCGACGTCACTTGCTCTCCCGTCGAGATCAGCACATCGACCTCGCGCTCGTCCGGGAACTTGCCGATACCATGCGCCAGTCCCAACAGCCTGTCGGTTTCACCGGACATCGCAGAGACGACAATCACGAGACCGTCGCCCCGCTTCTTATATTCAATCACCCGTCTTGCGACGTTCGCGATTCTCTCGATCGTTGCAACGGATGTTCCGCCATACTTTTGCACGACCAACATCTTCGACCTCCAAGACAATCCTTCTCTCCTCTTCACCGACAACACCGATGCTTACCTTTATGCTATTGTCCCACCATGAGGACTTCTCAGCCCATTCTACAGCCACAACCCCGTCGAGGTATTCCTCTATACCCAGATCCTCCACATCGCCGTCCTGGAGGCGGTAAAGGTCGACGTGGCAGAGGCCGCGCCGGCCCGTGTACGCGTTCAGTAGCGTAAACGAGGGTGAAACCACATACTCCCAATCAGGCACGTCCAGACCTTTGGCCAATCCCTTGACGAACTGGGTTTTGCCGGCTCCCAGCTCCCCACATATAAGAAACAGGTCACCATCTCTTGACGATCTCCCGATGCGTTCTCCAATACCCACGGTATCAGAGGGACTTCTTGATATAAATTCTATCCGTTCCACTCTTGATTTCCTGCAGTGCTTCCCCAAGCCCGTTCAGCAGGTCTCCTGCGATGAGGTCCATGTCCGTCTTCTTCGCGACCCAGCTGTCGGCGATATAGCCGTGAAGATAGACGCCAAGAAGAGAAGCCTCAAGGAGCGTGTAACCCTGCGAAACAAGGCCGCCTATGAAGCCCGTGAGTATATCGCCGCTTCCGCCCTTGGCGAGCGATGCGTTTCCCGTCGGGTTAATAAACATGGAACCCTCAGCGCCGAACGTCACCGTTCGGGCGCCCTTCAGCACCAGGCTGATTTCGTGGGTTTCAACAAACCTGCGGCCGATATCGCACCGGTCTGCGTTAATCTCTGCAGGGCTCATCCCGAGCAAACGGCCCAATTCACCAGGGTGAGGCGTGAAAACGGCCTTTCCTTTTCTCTTCCTGATAAGCTCTTCATGTCCCTGAAAACTGGTGATGCCATCCGCATCGACAACAAAAGGCTTATCCAGTTCGACGTAGAGTTTACGCACAAGTGCCATGGTCTCTTCCACGGTCGAAAGGCCCGGACCGATCACGATCACGTCTTTGTCAGCGGCAAACGCCGCGATCTCATCGAAAGCGCCCAGAGTCAGGTAACCTTTTCCTTGATCCTCCACGGGATAGGTCATCACCTCGGTCAACTTGACCTCCATGATATCGTTGAGGCTCCGTGGAATGACGAGAGTCACAAGACCCGCGCCAATCTTAAGAGCAGCATTGGAGGTCATGGCCGCTGCACCTGTTTTGCCCGTGGAGCCCGAAATGATGAGCGCGTGACCGAAGCTCCCTTTGTGCGCCCACGGGCTGCGTGTTTTCAGAAAGCTTCTCACCGTGTCTCCTTCGACAACCTCTCCATCCATGCCAATCTCTTTTTCAGCAAAGGCGGGAAGCGAAATGTCGATAACGGTGAGTCCGCCCACATAGGCTGCTCCCGGATAAAGGATCTGGCCTATCTTGGCATATCCGTACGTGTAGGTACTGGCCGCCTTCACCGCTATCCCGAGCGGCACGCCACGCAATGCGTCGAGACCAGAGGGGACATCTACCGCGACAATCGGCTTGCCTGACTCATTCATCTCTTCAATAACCGCCTTCTGGAGCCCCTGAACCTCCTTTGAAAGACCGGTTCCGAACAGGGCATCGACGACAAGGTCAGCCTCTTTCAACCCCTGCCTCACATCGCCAGGCTTTTTCACTGCAACCATTTGCCCACCCAGGGTACGGTAGAGTTCCATGTTCAGGGCTGCATCCCCCTTCAGTTCACCCGGGTCGCATACCAGAAAGAGAGTCGTTTCGAAACCATCCCTCACAGCATATCTCGCTATCACAAACCCGTCTCCACCGTTATTTCCCCTGCCGCAGCAGACCGCCAGCCTTTTCTTTCCGTTGAGATACTCTTTCTTGATCAGGCGGTACGTGCTCCTTCCCGCATTTTCCATGAGTACGGCTGAAGGTATACCCCAGGTATTGATGGCGTATTCATCGTACCTCTTCATTCTCTCGGGTGAAAGAATTTTCATGACAACCTCTACTAGGAGTAAATCCAAATTCCAATATCCAAATCCAAACAATCTTTAAATTTCCAATTTCCGAAACTCAAGACTCCGCTCTGTTTGTTTCAGTCATTTGATATTAGATATTGTTTGGAATTTGGTGCTTGGGATTTAGAATTTGACCTCCTTTTCTATGGTCACCGCTGCTACCGCATATGCCTTCTCGTGAGATATAGTCACGCCACTGTACCGTGTCCCGCGAAAGGAAATAAAAGGCTGCCCACTGGTAGCAGCAAGCACCTCAATCTCCCGCCACGGTAGCCTTCTGCCAAACGCCTTCATGAACGCCTCTTTTGCGGCGAACCTGCCGGCAAGAGTCTCAGACGACCTTCTCTTGCCCTGCGCATAGGCAATCTCCCAGTCGGTGAAAACCCGCCTGAGAAAATGCTCCCCGTGCCGTCGCTCCAGCGCCTCTATTCTCGATACGTCGACAATGTCTATGCCGATCATCGTCTCTCGCTAAACACTAAACACCAGACACTAAACGCTGTTTCTCGCACCCTTTATCAAGTCAATCATATCCCTTACAGCCCTATCGAGTCCAACAAACACAGCCCGCGCTATGATGCTGTGGCCGATCGCAAGCTCCTCAATCTCCGGTATGGCCGCAATATCCACCACGTTGTGATAGTGGAGACCGTGCCCTGCATTCACCTTGAGCCCCAGGTTGCTCGCCATTTTTGCGGCAAGAATCACCTTTTTCAGCTCCTCGATTCGGGCAGTCTCGGTTGATGCATCGCTATACCTGCCCGTATGGAGCTCGATCATCTCTGCACCTGTCTCTTTTGAAGCTACGATCTGTGAGTCTACGGGGTCGATAAACAGGCTTACTTTAATCCCGCTTTCCCTCAGTCGCTCCACAGCCTCAGCCATCCGACCTTTGAGAAGGACTACGTCAAGGCCTCCTTCAGTCGTCAATTCCTGCCTCTTCTCCGGAACAAGCGTTGCCATCTCCGGCCTTATCTCCTGCGCTATGGCCACCATTTCGTCTGTGGCCGCCATCTCCAGGTTCAATTTCGTTCGCACCACCTCACGCAGAAGTTTCACGTCTCTGTCTTTTATGTGACGCCTGTCTTCCCGCAGATGCACAATAATCCCCGATGCACCGGCCATCTCCGCGATGCCAGCGGCATAAACGGGCTCCGGATAATAAATCCCCCTCGCCTCCCGCAAGGTCGCGACGTGATCGATATTCACCATGAGCTTAGGCATGTCCGGCCTCCGACAGGTATTTTCGAGCTACCTCCCCGATCTCGTTCGCGTAACTCCTCACCGCATCATGGTTCTTGCCTTCCACCATAATCCTGAGAAGCATCTCTGTCCCTGAATACCTGACGACCACCCTGCCCTTATGTTTCAAGGCTTTCTCGATACCCTCGACTGTTTTCTGCAGCTTAGGGAGCTTGTCCAGGGGCTTCTTCTCCTTGACTCTTATATTCAGCTCCACCTGCGGGAACTCCTCGAATCCCTTCTTCAGATCGTGCAGGCTCGCACCCTTCTCTATCATGACGTTCAGCACCTTCAGTGCAGTGACAATTCCGTCCCCAGTCGTGTTGTGGTCGAGAAAGACGACGTGCCCTGATTTCTCACCACCAAAGTTGAAGCCTTCCTGGAGCATCCTTTCGAGTACGTATCGATCACCCACATCTGTTCTTACAACCCGAATCCCCTCCCGTTTCAGACTGACGTCAAGCCCCATGTTACTGGCGATCGTTGCCACCACGGTGTTCCTCTTCAGACAGGACTTCTCTCTGAGATACCTCCCGCAGATCACCATCAACGTGTCACCGTCAACGATCTCGCCCTTCTCATCGATGAAGAGCACCCTATCGCCGTCCCCATCGAAAGCGACACCGATATGGGCATTCTTGTCCAGCACGAGCTCCTGCAGCACGTTCGGGTGCAGCGTCCCGCAGTCTTTGTTGATGTTCTCTCCGTCAGGCTCGACACCGTACGGGACCACATGCGCACCGAGCTCCTCAAAGACCGCGGGCGCTACCTTGTAGGTTGCACCGTGGGCGCAGTCTACGATAATCTTGAGCCCCGTGAGGGAGAGTTCCTGGGGAAAGCTATTTTTCAGAAAGACTATATATCTTCCTACCGCGTCATCGATCCTATGCGCCTTGCCTATTTCGGAAGCCACCGGGCGAAGCTCGTCAATGGAGCCATCCATAATCATGCTTTCGATCTCCGACTCCAACTCGTCCGGCAGCTTGAAGCCTTCACCCGAGAAAATTTTTATTCCGTTGTCCTGATAAGGGTTATGGGAGGCAGAAATCACCACACCAGCATCCGCCCGCATGCTCCTCGTGATGAACGCGATCCCCGGAGTAGGAAGCGGACCCACGAGCCAGACATCGAGCCCGATGGAACAGACGCCCGAAGCAATAGCTGTCTCCAGCATATAACCCGAGAGCCTCGTATCCTTTCCCACTACAATCCTTCCCCTGCCATGCCTTTCCTTGAAGACATGGGAGACAGCCCTCCCGATCTTGAGCGCCACCTCCGAGGTCATGGGGTATACGTTTGCAACGCCCCGCACCCCGTCTGTCCCGAACAGCCTCTTCATGCCCAACTACCTTCTTTCTTTTGTCCCCTGCCGGGTGAGCTAGTCACGCCTTCATTACAGCATGCACGAGCGTAACAACTTTTCTTGCTTTTTTCACGTCGTGCACGCGTATGATGTCAGCGCCATTCCAGAGTGAGAGCGCCAGGCTCGCAAGGGTTCCCTCGATCCTCTCATCAAGCTCAGGCGATCCTTCCAATTTTCCAATAAAACTCTTCATGGAGGTGCCTATCAGGATAGGGTACCCGAGCTCTTTGAATTGGCGGAGCTCCTTGATGATCATCAGGTTGTCCTGAAGTCTTTTGCCAAAGCCGATCCCCGGATCGAGAATGATGTTTTGATCATCAATGCCGCACTGCCGCGCAAACTGTATCCTGTCGATGAAGAACTCCTTTATTTCCCGAATAACATCGTCATACCGGGGAGTCACCTGCATCTCCTTTGGCATCCCCTTAGTATGCATGATGACAACGGGCACGCCTGACCGTGCCGCTACATCACCGATTCGGGGATCGAAGGTCAAGCCACTTACATCGTTGATCATGTCAGCACCGGCATCAATAGCCTCTTTGGCGACAGTTGCCTTGTACGTATCGACCGACAGAAAAAGAGCTGACCGCGCTCTGATGGCCTTGATCACAGGGATAACCCTGTGTAACTCCTCCTCGGTAGGCGTGACGTCGGAAAAGGGGCGCGTAGATTCTCCCCCCACGTCAATTATATCGGCGCCTTCGTCAGCAAGGCGCAACGCGTGTTCTATGGCCACATCCGGCGGGTAAAACTTCCCCCCGTCATAAAAAGAATCAGGCGTGACGTTGAGGATGCCCATGATAAGGGGCTTATCCTCGAACCGCTGCCTCCACCCCATTCCTGAGTTCCTCAATAATCCTGTCTATTTCTTGCCCGTCGAGGACTTCTTTGTCAAGAAGGTTCTTGGCAATGGCATGCAGGACGTCGCTGTTGTCACGGAGAATTCGGCGGGCCCTGTCAAAGCAGTTCATGACAATCCTCTTCAGCTCTCCGTCTATGTCTTGGGCAGTCTCATCGCTGAAATCCCTCTGGCGCTGCATCTCCTTGCCCAGGAAGACAAGCTCCTCTTTTTTGCCATAGTTAAGAGGTCCGAGCTTCTCGCTCATGCCCCACTCACAGACCATTTTTCGGGCTATCTCCGTGGCCCTCTCAATGTCATTTCCCGCGCCGGTGGTCTGGTGGTTGAGCACCAGCTCTTCCGCGGCCCTCCCCCCAAGAAGAATCGTAATGTTGTCCATCAAATATTCCCTCGGATAGGTGTGGCGCTCATCGATGGGGAGCTGCTGCGTGATGCCGAGCGCCCTCCCACGGGGGATAATGGTCACCTTGTGTATCGGATCGGAACCGGGGATCATCCTGGCAACGAGCGCATGGCCGGCTTCGTGGTAGGCTGCATTCCGGCGCTCCTCGTAAGGGATGATCATGCTCTTGCGCTCCACGCCCATCAGTACCTTGTCCTTCGCTTCTTCAAGGTCGGAGATCTCGATCTCCTTCTTATTTTTTCTCGCAGCCAGGAGCGCTGCCTCGTTCACCAGGTTGGCAAGATCAGCACCGGAGAAGCCCGGTGTGCCACGCGCCACGATAGACAGATCGACAGCCCTCGATAGGACGGTCTTCTTCGTATGTACGCCAAGAATGGCCTCTCTTCCTTTGACGTCCGGAATCGCGACGACAATCTGCCGGTCGAACCTGCCCGGCCTCAGAAGCGCTGGATCAAGCACATCAGGCCTGTTGGTTGCGGCTACAATAATGACACCCTCGTTCGATTCAAACCCATCCATCTCGACGAGCAGCTGGTTGAGCGTCTGCTCCCGCTCGTCATGGCCTCCGCCGAGACCGGCCCCTCTGTGCCGGCCCACCGCGTCTATCTCATCTATGAATATGATGCAGGGTGCATTCTTCTTGCCCTGGTTAAACAGGTCCCTCACGCGCGACGCGCCAACCCCGACAAACATCTCCACAAAGTCTGAGCCGCTTATGCTGAAGAAGGGCACATCCGCCTCTCCCGCAATGGCACGCGCCAGTAATGTTTTCCCGGTCCCGGGCTGTCCCACGAGGAGCACGCCTTTCGGTATGCGACCGCCCAGTTTGGTGAACTTCTTTGGGTCGCGCAAAAACTCGATGATCTCTTCCAGCTCAACCTTTGCCTCCTCGATGCCCGCCACGTCCTGGAAGGTGACTTTATTCTCTCTGGCGTTGACTATCCGCGCCTTGCTCTTGCCGAAGGCCAACGCCTTGCCTCCTCCTGCCTGCATCTGCCTCATGAAAAAAATCCACACGGCAATGAGAAGCAGCATGGGAAACCAGGAGACAAGGATCGATTGCCACATGCCTGAGTCTTCGTCCGGCTTGGCCTGGATCCTCACTCCAGCGTCCCTCAAGGTTTTGACGAGCTCAGGATCATCAGGGGCGTAGCTCTTGAACTCACCACCGTCTTTGAAGACCCCTGTGATGTTTTTCCCCTGCATGACCACGGAGGCCACCCGGCCCGAGCTGACGGCCTCGACAAAGTCACTGAACATCACGTTCTCATAGTGTCTCTTCGGCTTGTGATAAATGTTAAAAAGGAACAGAACGATGAGGATAATGAAGAGCCAGACAAATATGCCCTTGTTCAAGGGGTTCAGGTTTTTGTTTTTGATCATGGCTCTAGTTGTAACACAATAACTCCTTTTGTTTTCAACATGGTTGATACTAGTTTGCCTTCATTCATATAGCTTCGTTACCTGCGTCGGCACGACTCCGACGTACTATCAGTACGCCTCCGTCGCTATCTTTGTGGTCGCCTTGCTCTATTTTTGAATGCGAACTGGTATGATCCCTACTACAGCAAAAAGCGTGCCGAGAGAAGAGAGAATAGAGTTGCTTTTGGCGGGCACGTCCAATAAGGAACGGGGGCCTAAAGGCCCCCGTTCCTTATTCGTTGATTACCTTTCCTAGAACTTGTACATCGCCTTGAGAAAGAAGATGTTTGCGTTGTAGTTCTGGTCAGTGTAGGCGCCGGTGAGGTAAGTGTTGGCCGTGCCCGTGACCGGCATAACGTACTGGTAGCCATTTAATCTGGCCGTCGTTAGATCTGAACTGGCTGTAAACATAGCCCAACATGAGACCGAACTGCTTCGTGACATCGTACTTAAAGCGTGCGGAGATTGACTGCCTCGTATAGTCATCATACGGGTTGATGTTCAGGAGGTTGGGATTCAAGGCGATTGCTGAGTTCGGGTTCGTGCTCAGGAACTGTGAGGTGAAGTCAGCGGTGCCGTTGTTCTTCTCGAAGTCGTACTGCACGACGAAAGAGAGCTTATTCTTTATGATCGGGATTGTGCTTCCCAGACCGTATGCATAGTTGTTGTTCTTCATATCCGTGCGCCAATTGAAGGAAGTGGAAGTGACCACGCCCGAATTGGGGGCCGAGTTGCCGGCGGTGAACTGTCTCGTCTGCTGATCTGTCCAAGACAGGTCATAGTCGAAGAAGGCGAAGAACTTAATGGCCTTCCAGTCGTACGACCCATCGACGATGAACTCATGCTGCTGTGCCTTATAGAAGCCGAGGACCTGCTTATCGTACGTATCGTGTTTAAAGGCATACTCCATCGTGACATCAAGGTTGTCCACGGGCGTCAGGTCTACCGAACCCTTGAACATGTCCTGGGTCTTGTTGGCCTCATAGTACGGACGCAAGTAGTTGCCGAGCACGCCGTTTGCAGTGCTGCTGTCGGAACTCGTTGGATTCAGACCCCCTGCCATATTGAACGTGGCGCCCCTGTAAAGCTTCTGGTATTTGAGCCGGGCGCCCAGCCAATCGAGCGGGTTGTAGACCAATTGCGCCGTGATCTTGTTGTCCCACGTGTCAGGGATCCTCATATCAGGTACCTGTATGGCCGAGGATGCCTCGGATGCCTCTTCACCAGCGGTTTCGCGGTTCCGGCGCTGTAAATCGCTGAATTCATATCCCAGAATACCTTTCAAATTCTTCATGAACCGGTAGGCAGCCTCTGCGCCGATTGTAGTCCTCTGGAAGTCGAAGGCCTCGCTCGAATATAGGTTGCCGGATGAGTCGCGGAAGGTGACCACGTCCGACTGGTTCTTCTTGTCGAAATAGTTGTAGTAGAGCTTCGTGGTCAGGTTTTTCCATGGGTTGGATGTGAGATTCGCCGCTATGTTCCAGTATTGCACGTCGCCGTGGAACGTGTTACCGCCGATGGGCCGCACTGATCCTACTACCCCAGGGACAGTAAAATTGGAATAGGAATTCAGCAGGTTCGTCTCGGACGTGTTCTCATTGAAACTGGTTGTCAGCGCGAAGGTAGATGAAAGGGGAAGCTTTGCCGTGCCGGTGAACTTGACGTAGTAGGACTTGTTGTCAGGCGCACCGGGGATTGTGTTCGTGGCGAAGGGGGTGGACGGTACTGTAAATTGGGTGTTCTCGGCGCCGTTGGAATATTTGCTGTATCCACCGGTCAGGGCCCCATAAAACTGCTTCGATTTCCAACCGAAGGTCCCGTTGAAATTGGTCGTGGTATCGTCGATGGGAAGGGGGAACTCTACGGCGTTTGAGTGGAGCTAGGCCACCCGGCGCTGGGGCGCAGCCCAAGGCATCTGTCCTTCCCTCTTGACCCTGTTGGCATCAACACTGATAAAGAAGGGCGAGATCATGGTCAGATCGAACGTACCGCCCATGTCCCTCCGGGTATACTTATAATCGAACGATGTGCTGGGCCATTGGTTTGAATTTCGAGGGACAGTTGTTGAGGGGAGGACCAGTGTCTGCGAGCCCGGTGTCGTGTAGATCGTCCGGTCCTCGAAGGACAGGTTATGGGGAAACTCTGTATAATAGAGTGAGTACTTGTAATCTCCCCACTTCCCTCCTTTCGCCTTGAGATACATATCGTCCTCGCCAAGGTAGGCGCCCTCGGCCCTGAAGTAATACCGGTCCTTATCGTAGACCACATTGCCGCCCCCGAAGAGACCGGGGGTGATCTCGTTGTACTGGTTGAAATTCGCACTCTGATGGTTGAGACTGAGCGCCCGGCCGCCGAGGAAGACGCCGCCCGAGAACGGGCCATTATCCTCCGCATACGCGTACGAGAGGAGAAGCAAGCTGCATATACATGCAAATATGAGTTTTCTTTTCATGTCATCCCCCTATCGTAAAAAGTCATTGCCGGTACCGCCAGCGAGCGGACCGCTCGTTGGGCCGTTCATAGCATTGCTGCCGTGAATGGCTGAATGGCAGTTGAGACAGGCGCGGCCGAAAGACTTGTTGCTCGGCGTGCCGCCGATCCGTGAGCCCGTGAAGAGGGTCTCCGCGCTGTACCGGGTGCCTGGATGGCTATAGCTGTCGTGGCAGCCCTGGCACAGATTCGGGACCTTCTCAACCAGCAGCTTCATCGTGAACGGTGCCGTGGGGCGTGTGACATGCGGTGCAGTTCTCTTCGACCGGCGGATGCTCGTTCATGTAAGGGCCTCTCTTTTCCGCGTGGCACTTGTAACAGAGTTGGTTGACGCTGTCTGCCTTGATCTGCGAGGGGCCCATGGAGCCGTGGGGCTGGTGGCAGTTTGAGCACGTGATCCTGCCTTCGACGATGGGGTGATGAGAGCGCCGGTTGATCTGGGCCTTGATATCCAGATGGCACTTGCCGCAGGTCGCGTACTCAGGGCCGGGCAAATAGCCCAGGGGGGCGAGGCCGGTGCCGTAGCCCATAGCGACTTTGGGGCCGCTGTGGATCGAGTGGCAGTCACTGCATGCCACGTCCTTCTTCTTGTGAATACCCGAATCCCATAGGGCGAGCTGCGTGCTGTTCTCGTGGCAACTGAGACAGACCGCGGATTTCATATCGGACGACCCCTTCTTCGAGAAGGTAATCAGTCCTCCCACGCCCTTGCCGCCGCCGTTGTCCACGTGCAAAGACCCTGGCCCGTGACACGATTCGCAGCCCTCCCTGTTAGCAGGATTGCCCGGTACGACCTTCTTGCCGTGAACGGACTGCGTATACTGTTTGAAGCGATCTTCGTGGCACCCCTTGCACGCATCATCGCCAACATAGGTTGCGCCTCCGCTCTTTGCCTGTGCCAAAGCAGCTGCAGGCGACATCAACAAAAAACAGAGCAGCAGAAGCAGAACAGATCCGGAGAAGAAAAAAACCTTTTTCATACCGCACCCCCTTATCACCATCATTGAGAAGACCACCCTCAAAAAGCAATCTCGCTTACGTTCCTATCCTCCCTACGCAGGATCGTTCACAAGGTTCACATTAAATTTCACGATGTTCACAATAAATTTTTTTAATTTTCTTGTCAAGAATTTTTTTTTCTATTTGTACAATTTCAACTCACACAATGTCCAAAAAGACATGTAAAAATAAAGCCTTACGCGACGAAAAAAATATTGATAAAACCCGTAAATTCGGGTTTGTTGCGACAACTGAGCCATGAGGAGCATAGACAGTTGAACGAGGGATTATCTTCCTCCCCTCCAACAAAGAACCCTAGCTGGCTAAGGTATACTGTTGTGAACAATTTCCCATGCCCTTAGCCAAGTGTGCGTGTATACGCAAAATGTGCTATAATTTAGCGTATGTTACAGTAATGGGACCTGGTATTGACCTTGTCAAGATTGAGCGGCAAAAAAAATTAAAAAAATTTTAAGGTTGTCATTGTGACTCGCGAGGGAACGGTCTCTGCTGCGGAACCAAAAAGGATCCTTGGACTTATTGCTTCTTCACGAAGGCTTGGCAATTGCGAAGTCTTCATAAAGGAAATATGGCGCCACGTGCCTGTTGACTCTACACTCAGCCTTATACGGCTCCCGGTTCTGGACATCAAACCGTGCCGGGCCTGCTACGCATGTATCATGGGCGAGTCCTGCCCAATCGCAGATCACATGGGCTTCTTGAGAGATCAGATCGTCCAGTGCGATGCCCTGTTAATTGCGGCTCCCGTGTACTTCCTTGGTGCTCACAGCATCATCAAGCGCATTCTTGACAGAGGCTTTCTTTTTTACGCAGATGCACAGCGGAATGAGCACAAACCCTGCATCCTTGTCAACCTTTACGGAATAGAAGAAAAGATGGGTGTCGCCTCCCAGACGCTGCGCGCCCTCGCCGGCGTTCTTTGCCTTGCCGTAAAAGCAAGCGTCAGTCTGAAGGCGGCCTTGCCGGGAGAGGTCGTTTCTAACCAGCGGAATATCGACCTGGCAAAAAAACTTGGAGAACTCATCTTTTCTGACAAGGCTACAAACACCCGCACGGGATGCCCGTATTGCGGGTGCGAGATCGTGCGCTTACACGGCGGGCAATTGATCTGCACCCTGTGCCACGGCAGCTTCACGCTTGACACCAGGGGCAAGCCGGTTAGAAGAAAGGCGGGATGGGAGATCGGCACGGTGAACTTTGTCCGCGAGCA
The DNA here is from genome assembly GCA_963835605.1 of uncultured delta proteobacterium. GTDB lineage: Bacteria > Desulfobacterota > Syntrophorhabdia > Syntrophorhabdales > WCHB1-27 > JADGQN01. Next base: position 23,893 of record CAWIHO010000062.1, read on the forward strand.
TAGTGCATGGCTCAAGGGTATGAGAGACAAGTACATGGCCAACCGGAAGGAATTGCTGCGCCTAAGCCTGCCGTATAAAGACGTCGGAACCTGGATAGAACCACCCGAAAAGCAGTGATCAGTTACCGGTGATCGGTGATCAGTGTTTAGTGCAAAGCACAGCCAGGGCCGCAACCAAAACAATACCTCACGCCCACTCGCTACGCTCGCTCGAGGCCGCAGAGCCGCAGAGGAGAAGCCCGCAGAGAGTCTATTCTGTGCCCTGATGTGAGAGAGAACATCACATCAGGGCAACTCGCGTCGCTCCGCGAGGTAACTCCCCCTCTGTGTCTTCATATACCGGGTGGAATTTCGATGGATACCGAGGCGAGCCGAGGCCTGGGATACGTAGGCGTACCTCACGGTACGTCGCGGAACCAGTTGTTCTCGGGGTACCGGGCGCTCCCAGATCTCTTCCCGGGTCGCCGCAACGAAGGCAGGCGCGAAAGGCCGCCGGCATTAGAGTTTCATGTCGGGGTGGCACTCTTTGCAGCCAGCCTTGATAAACCCGCCCATCCTGTGCAGTTTGGGATCATGGCATTTAGTGCACTCTGTGCCCATCTCCACGTGCATGCCGTGGTTAAACTTCGCGTTGACGGCCTTTATATAAATCTCCTTCTCGGGCTTATACGTGTCATGGCAGAACATGCAGCTGCCATCCGGCTTGGCTAGAGCATCGGGCACCGTGACCTTCTGGGCAATCCCTATTTTCTTGTAGCCTTGCTGCACGGAGGCTAGGATATTCTTACCGATCTCAACGGCGTACTGAATGTTGTGCTCACCTCTCCCATCTTTCAGGAAGTTCATGTTGTACTCGATATCATCCAGGTCGGGCGGGCGGGCCTTGGCGCCTTTCCGCTGCTCCACCGTCTTCCTATACTCATCGACTGTCTTCTGCAGAGCACCGGTGAACGCCGTCATGCCCTTTTTCCAATCCTCGGCCATCTTTTCGTAGCCTTCTTTATGACAGATTACACAGGCCTGTTTCTTGGCCTCCCAGGTCCTTGCACCCACATCCTTGCCGTGAATGGCCTTCTCCAGGGTATGGCACCCCGTGCAGCGTATCTTTGAGACATACATACCTGAAGGCATATCTTTCACGCCCCTTGCGCCGATGCCCATATACATGTCGCGTGTATCACTGTGCGAACTACCGTGACATTCCCCGCAGGCCAGCTCGATGGCCCGAGAAAACCTGGTGGTCTCCCTGGCATGCTCAATCGTGCCGTGACAGTTGAAACAGGTGATGTAGCCTTTCTTGATGTGTATCTCGTGGAGCCTCGTGACGTCCTTGCTCTCTACCTGTCTCTCCACGTGGCACCCGCTGCAGCGTTCATCGGGTACCTCACCGGTACCTTTCACCGTCTGGCTGTGGCACTCGATACAGCGTGAACCCGTTTTCATGAAGGACTCGTGAGAAAAAGTCACTTCGCCGATTTTCACATCCTTCCTCTTCTCCCCGTGGCAGACCGTGCAGTTCTGATTGTAATAGGCCGGCGTCACAAAAAAGTGGCACAGCATGCAGACGTTCTGGTCCACCTCCATGTGCGATTTGCTCTGGACCAGAGCATAATGGCAGCTCGTGCAGTGCAACGCCTTGCCCCTCTTCACGTTCTTTATGTGTTCAAGGTGGTTGAAGGGTGTCTCCTTGAAGCTTACGACCTTGATGGTGTCCGGTCTGTGGCACAGGATGCATTCCTTATCCTCCACGTGAGACTTCAGAGGAAGTTGATAAGCCCCCGAAAGGTAACGCGCCGTTGAAAAAATGATCGTCGAAGGGCGATACGGATGGCAGTCGACGCAGCTCACCTTGTTGTGGGCCGATGCTTTCCAGTTGTCATAGAAGGGCTTCATGATGTGACAAACGAGGCAGGCCTCCGGCTTGTACGTAAGGCTGTACGCAAGCAGATTAATGCCGATATAGCCCAGTACGACAACGATGGCCAGTGTGAATAAGAGGCGCTTCTTTCTCTTTACGAACTTACCGATCGCCAATCTTCCGTTCCGCCGCTTTCAGCCGTTTTTCATATTCGAGAGGATGCTCCTCGAGCATCTCCTCTTTTGTGAGGAGGCCATTCCAGATCACCAGTGTTCCGGGGAATTTCGAGGGGTTCAGGTGGGCGTTATACATGTGCCATATAACGATGGCAAGCGTCGCAAGCAGCGCCTCATCCCTGTGGGCTTCCTTCGCGATATCAAGCACCCACTTGGGAAGGAATCTCAGCGTGAGCCACTCAAGCCAGAGCAGAAGGCCGGAGCCTATCATGACGACAACGCCCCAATAGACGGCCCAGTAGTCGAATTTCTCAATGTAGCTGTAGCGGTCGAATTTTGCCTTCTCGTTGGTGAGTCGAAGAAAGTACCTGATATTCTGGATTATATCCGTCAGGTCCCTGGGCTTCGGAAGGAGTTCCCAGAACTCCCTTCTTCCTTCCCTGGTCAGTAGAAGCCACCCCATATGCCACACACAGACGGTCATCAGGCCACCCGCTGCAAGTCTGTGAAGGAATGTAGAGTTCTGTATGCCGCCAAGCAGGAAGATGATGAACTTGAATATGACGGAATCGTGAAACCTCAACGGAAGGCCGGATACGATGAGGAGAAAGGTGCTCACCGCCAGGAGAAAATGCTGCGCCCTGATGTTGACGCCGAACCGGTAGAGGAGCTCGCCCCCGGCAATTGCTTTTTTTATATCTTTCTTTTTCTCGCGGAGGATTTCCTCGTAGAGCTCTGTTCTCAGCTCCTCGAATCTGAGTTTGATACGCTCGCCAATCTCTTCCCTGATTCTCTCCTTGACGCGTGCCGACTCCTCCGGTGTGAGCAAGACACCTGATTCCCTTTGCAGTTCCTCTACAAGTTCCTCGTGGAGCCGCTCCAGGGCCTGCACGCGCCATTCCTTGTTGTCGTTCTTTTCTGCCACCCTCAAGCCCCTCTCTTCCGCCGTTCCTGAACCTTTCTCAGAAAATCAAGGAAGATGTGTATAAACAGAACAATCAGTACGGTTATGGTGAGCCATTTGAAACCGAGGGCTACCCAGTAAATGATTCCCGACTCCTTGCTCTTCGGGTTCACGTGGACCTTTCCCTTGCCGAAATTGGCAGTGGCGCCCGGGTGACATTTGGGCTGCCCGCAGGTTGCCGCAAGATGCACCGGGTTGATGGAGGACGCCGGATTGTCTCTTGCCAGGATGAGATGGTATCCATGGCAACTGGCACAGTGGGCGATATTCTTTTCACCGAATTTTGTCGCCACGCCATGGAAGCTCTCGTAGTATGATTCGACCTCTTCCGTGTTCTTGCCGTATTGATTCATCATGCTAAAATCACCGTGACACTTGATGCACATTTCGACGATGTTTGTCGCATAGACGGTCGAGCCGGGATCGGCAGCTCGCCTGATGCCGTGCTCGGTGTGGCAGTTCGTGCAGACCGGCAGATTCAGATCGCCTTTGTGGGCAGCCGGACCATGCACGCTCGCCTTCCAATCGGCAAGCTCCTTCGTATGGCACTTGCCGCACATCTGCTCAGGGATATTCAGTTTATAGCCGCGGGAATGGATATCCGTCCTGCTCAAGATATCGTGCGTGCCGTGGCAAGAGGCACAGTCGGGTGCCTTCATGTTGCCCTTTTGCCGCTCCTTAGCATGCACGCTGTCCCGGTAAAGCAGGTACTCTATGGCAGGCCCCTGGCCAAATGTCCTGCCCCGGTAATGGCAGGCCCCGCAGTCGACCTGCTTCAGCCTTTTCCCGTGCGGCAGTTCCATCGTATCCAGGTGGCAATCGACGCAGGAGAGTTTCCCGTGGGCTGAGTTCCGAAAGACAGTCTCATCGACATGCAAAGACCGCTCTTTCCCGGAAGCGTCTTTCGCCCTGAACTCTTTTTTGCCGTGGCAGAGCAAGCAGCGCTGCTCCTGCGCGTGGGCGACAAACGGGATCGCCGATAACAGGAACGCACCGACTACGAGTGCGGTGACATACCAAGTCACATTCCTTAGAGAGACCGAGGCGGCGAGGAGGAAGCGACGCAGGCGTATTAGTGATGAGTTCAGGCTTATGCCAGCTCGCAGTCAAGATGGAGACCGAGGCGGCAGCGAGGAGCCTAGGCAGGCGTACTAGGTGTACGCCGACGACGGCGACGCAGCGACAACGAAGGTATACGCTTGAATGCGAGTTGGTATTAGTCATGGCCGAAACGCCTCTCATACTCCAGCGGATGGTCACGCTTTAATTCCTCTTTAGAGATTTTCCCCGTGAGCCATACCTTGCTCATGGGAAAGACGCGTGGGTTCAGATGGACATTGTAGAGGTGCCACACCACGAGCACGAGAAAGCCAACCGTAGCCTCAAATGAATGAATGATATGGTTCAGGTCGATGGCCCATTTGGGGAATACCATCATGAAGAGTGTCTCACCCCAGAGCACCACACCGCTTGCGCTGAGCAAGACGACTGCGATCCCTACCGCCCAGTACTGGAACTTTTCTATGCAAGTGAAACGGTCAAAAGCAGGCATCTCTTTCCGGAGCCCGAGATTGTACTTGAAGATACCAACAAAGCCGTTCAGGTCCCTTTTGTCGAAGATCATGTCGTGGAAAAATGCGTGTGCTCGCCTCGAAAAGATGATAGAGAGGATGTGATAGGCAAAGGTCGCCATAAGAATCGAAGCGGCGAATCTATGGATCTTGCCCCTGAAGAGCACTCCTCCCTCCATTCCGATGATCCACTGGGCAAACGCCGATTCATGGTATTTGAGCGTAAGGCCGGTTATGCTCAGTATTATGAGGGAGGAGAACAAGAGGATATGCGTAATCCTCTCCGAGACAGTAAAACGCTGGACGTATTCACCATCGTTAGTCATTTCGCTTTCCCCTTCTCTTTACCCTGCCATACACGTCAAGCACGATGTATCCTACGAAAAGCAGCATAAGAAGACCGATGAACCAGGTGTAGAAATTGCGCACGTAGTACATGCCGAGGGAACTCCCCTTTGTTGCTTCTACGTGTACCTTCCCGATGGAGACTACGTTCTTCATGGTTGGATGGCATTTGCCGCACGTTCTCGGCAGGTTCTGCTCGTTTATGCTCGATTCCGGGTCCGTAGCAGGCAGTATGCGATGCGTCTCGTGACAGCTTGTGCAGTTCGCGGCCGTGACGTTTCCGTACTTCATAGCTACGCCGTGGAAGCTCCCGACATAGCTGGAGTACCGGTCCGAGGGTAGCCTATACTTCCTGATAATCTCCTGGTTCTCATGGCACTTCGCGCACGTGGTGGGAATATTCTTCGCATAGACGCGCGCTTGGGGATCGTTCACGAGAGTGAGCGTATGCTCACCATGGCAATCCGTGCAGGTGGGGCTCTCCATCTTACCTTCTTTCAGCGCCTTCCCGTGAATACTGACCTTGTATTCATTGTAGATCTGCACGTGGCACCGGCCGCACACCTCCCCCATATTGACCCTGTTGGTGCTTGAATCAGGATCTTTCGGACCCAAGATCAGGTGCGCACGGTGACAATCACTACAGACAGCCGCCCGGAGAGCCTTTCCTTCCTTGAGGAACCGACCGTGGACGCTGTTCTCGTAGGCCTTGACCATACCTGAAGGTAGGTTATGCTTTTTCTGCACCTCGACGTCCGTATGACATCTCGCGCAGAGCATTACCTGGTTCGCCCGGTTGACCGGGGAACGCTGGTCCGAGATACGAAGAATACGGTGGTTGCCGTGACACGAGGTGCAGGAGGGGGCATCCTTGTCGGCGCGCTTCAGGGCCACACCGTGAATGCCTCTTCCGAACTGGAGGGACGCCTCCTGGTGACACCGAGCGCAGTCGACCCGCTCAAGTGCTTTTTTGTGCGGCAGGGTCGAGATGTCCGTATGACATTCCAAGCACCCCAACGATTTGTGGACAGAATCGTTCAGTTCCTGCCTACTAAAATGGACTACTTCTTTTTTACCCTCTTTCGTTTCCCTGTTAGCAGGTTTTTCGTGACAGGAAATACAGGCAGAATCCTTGACTGCCGCCAGAAGCGGCCCGGCGAAGAGAATGAGAACCAGACATAGCACCGGAGCGAGCAGCACGGGGAGCCTTCTCACATCTACGTTTCCATGCGACGACATCGTTCTCTCCAGGCAGGGAGGCTTGCGCTCAGGCAAATCTCACCATTTTTACCAACCCCTAATCTCTACCAACAACTGAAAAACCAGGATAACCCTGGCTTGCTCTCCGGCAAACCGGTTCCTCCTGGCGAACAAGTCTATAGTAGGCTCGGCTCAGTTGTCAATTATTTATTGCCCCGTCAACCAATAAGATATTACGATTCCGCCCCGGAATCTTCTGGCTCTTTTTCTTCCGCTCTCTCCTCCTCTTCTTCCTCGTAGCCGAGAATCATGGCTTTAGTGTGAGCAAGGGTGGTGTGGCCCAGGCTCGCCATGTAAAGATGAACCATCACGTACAGGACAAAGACGTAGGCGACCACAACGTGCAGAGCGTCAAGAATCCTCAGCCCGCCAATGGCGTTAATATATGGCACAAAGTAGAGGATGTCACTGAAGAGTATGCCCGTAATCAGGATGATCGGCGTGAAGAGAACCATCACGGTAAAGTAGGCCACTTTCTGCATGGGGTTGAATTTGTTGTCAGGGGAGGGCTTGAAGGGATTCGTTGCGCCCCGAAAGACGCCGTATCCGTAGAAAATGGACCTGGCTCACCATCCCCCTGATATCTCGGGCTCGCATAAGGTAATGCTTGCGGAGCGAGCCGCTACCCAGGACATAGCAGAGCCAAAAAACGAAGGACCCGGCCATGCAGAAGCCCGCGTATTTGTGCAGCCAGACCGTCTGGCTATAATGCGCAAAAACCGTAACATCCGGAACCCTGAGCTGAATGCCCGTAATGATGAGAACGAATATCAGAAACGCGTTTATCCAATGCCACACGCGTATCGGCAATGTATAGAGTCTGACCCTGGTCATCTTCTCGTCACCATCCTCAGAATGGCATGCAACACCACAAAACAGAAGTACGAGGATCGCGAGCGTGACCCCAACAAAGTCAATCCATTTAAGCCCCAACTCCCGCAGTAAAGGCGGACCGCGTCCCCGCCTCCCATTCTGAAAAGCCTCCGAATGTCCTCATGGCGTATCTTCTCTTCTCCCAGAAGGGTCAAGTCTGTGGCAAGCGCTATGGGCAGGGCGGAAAGAGTTGTGTCCTTGACCGGGATGTAAAGCAGCCCCTCTTTTTCCGGCACAACGAGAAACATCGAAGCATAGAAGGGTGCATCCTTCGAATGGCATGCGGTACATTCCTTCTCATGGTGCCGCGTAATGGTAAAGTTGTGGTACACCTTGGTAACCAGGATTGAGCCGTCAAGATAGAGCTCCTTCCCAAGCTTCTCGCGCAGCTGGAGGAAGAAATCAGCGAGCTCCTCAGAGGAAACGACATGGTCACCATTCCTGTCAAGAAGCTGGCTAACCTCTGAGTCTGGAGGGAGGAGCCGCTGCATGTCGCCGTACGTCAAATCGAATTCCCCGTGCGATGTCCTGCGCCCAAACGTGAAGAGCATGCTCTTCTGTGATTCCGGGCTGTGACACGTGGTACATTCAAGGTAGTGGAAATGGAGGGCAGTATTCGGAAGCCATGTGTGACTGCTGATATAATCCTTGTGGCAGCGGGCGCAAATGGCAACGCGCTCTTGCGCGTTCAGGTCTCTGTACGATTTTATGCGGTGCGGGTTATGGCAGTCGGTACAGTGGGCAGCGTTCTTTTCGCCATGGGGAGAGTACTTATAAAGGTTAAAGATCTCTTTGTGACAGTTGATGCAGACACTATCGCTGATCTTCTCGGTTGATACATGGCAATCCGCGCAGAGCACTCCTCTCTTGCCGTGCACGGTCTCCTTGTAGCGGGCGATCGGGGGAGTTTCTTCCAGAAAGAGTTTGGGATCAGCAGGGATGTCATAAGTGGTCGAACCGATGCTCTTCAGGCGTGCCTTCCCTAAACGCTTTCTGTCGATGTGGCAATCAGCACAGGGAGCGGGCCGACCCGTGACACCATGCACGTCAGCCTTGACTATGAACCTCTTGTTTATTTTGAACTTACCTTTGTAGTCCTGCTCAAGAAACGCCTCAATAAAGCTCCATTCCTTCGCATCGATAATCCCATTCCCATCCCTATCAACCACAAGCTTGTTGACCGGCTTGTTTCCCGAAACGGTTACGTCCACTTCAATTTCACTGGATGTAACGGAGGAGTGGCAGGCAACACATCGCAGCCGTGTCAAATGTATGCCTTTCACGGGAAGAGATTTGTGCGGGACGTCCGCATGACACGAAGCGCAGTATTTCTTCTCCTTGTTTACATAGTGCACAGCGTGACACTCTTTGCACTGCATTTCTTGCTTGCCGTGAATGCTGTTGCTGAAGGCCGTTTGAACCGTCTCGTGACATTCTCCGCACGCAGGCTTTTTCAGCTTTTCCTTGTGAGGAAGTTCAGTTATGTCCGCATGACAGTCCGTACAGGAAACGGAACCGTGCACGAAGGCTTTATAGTCCTCGTGGCAGTCCAGACAGTCCTCGACCTTGAGCGCGCCCATTGCGGGCGACGCAAGCAGGAGAAGACCAAGAATAAGATACGTGCCAATTATCGGTATCATACCGGACAGTGATTGTACCAGAAAATCACATGCACGGCTAGACTATTTTTTTTGTTCTCCGAGCAACCGCAGCATCTCCGCCGGATCTGTCGTAGGTAGCTGGCAGGAATAATTTGAGCAGACATAGGCTGTTGCCCTGCCCCCCAGAGCAGTATAGGTTTCTGTGTACGGCGCAAGCTGGGCTAATCTCGGGCACTTGTTCATCCACCGGTTTTAGAATAACCACTTTGTTCGGTATGAACCGAGCCCTCAGTGCTCTCACAAATCGGCTGGTATCGTCTGCCCGCGGATTGCCCACAATCACAACCTCATTTGACGGACCGATACTGAAATCGACTCCGACCAACAGCTGGGTGAAAGCTGCCGGGAAAAGCTCCACTTTGCGGGAAAAGGCTTTAGCGATCTGGGCACCCTTTTCCTCGAGGTCCGTATTCCCTGTAAGACGGCCTAAGCGCAAGAGATTGAGCATCGAGACAGAATTGCCCGACGGGATCGCCCCATCGTATATCTCTTTTTTGCGCACAAGCAGCGCTTCTCCGTCGTCTGGCGTGAAGAAGAAGGCGCCCTGTTCGGGATCCCAGAAATGCGTGATAAGATCATCGGTGAGGCCCAACGCATGGCGAAGGTAGGCCACGTCGAACGTGAGCTCATGGAGTTCGAGCAATGCCCAAATCACGAAAGCGTAATCGTCCAGATTGCCTTGTATCGATGCCTCACCGTCCCGAAACCGATGGAGGAGGCGCCCATGCTCATCGCGCATTCTCTGCAATGCGAAATCCATAGCCCTCACAGCTGCATCGGCGTGGGCTGGCTCACTAAACACCTGGGCTCCTTTCGCTAAAGCCGCAATCATGAGTCCGTTCCAGTCAGTCAGCACCTTGTCATCCTTCAGAGGATGAATCCGCATCCGTCGGGCCTCGAAAAGCTTTACACGTGCTCCCTCCACGCGGGCTGTCAATTCATCGGGTGCCAGTCCGAGAGTGGGTGCCAGCTCCTCGAGAGATTGTTTCAAGTGAAGGATGTTGCCGCCACCCTTGCGGCCGCTTGCTTCTTCATTGAAGTTGCCTGCAGACTCAGTATTATAGACCTTGGCTACGAGTTGCGCATCTTCTCTCCCCAGCACCTGCTCCAGCTCCGACTCAGCCCAAAGGTAGAATTTTCCCTCCTCTCCTTCACTGTCCGCATCTTCGGCCGAAAAGAAACCGCCCTCTTCTGACCTCATGTCCCGGAGAACATACGTAAAGATCTCGCGGGCAGTCTTTGCATATTCTGCCTTGGCGGTCAGTTGGTAGGCTTCCGTATAGGCTAAGGCAAGCATGGCCTGGTCATAAAGCATCTTCTCGAAGTGGGGCACCATCCACATCGGGTCGGTGGCATAGCGATGGAAACCGAACCCCACGTGATCATAGATGCCGCCAAGGCGCATCTCTTGAAGCGTTTTTTCGACCATCTCCACAGCTTGCCGCTCTCCGGTGCGCTTCGCGTACCTCAAAAGAAAGAGAAAATTATGGGGCGAAGGGAATTTGGGTGCGCTCCCGAAACCGCCGTACCTGCGGTCGAAATGCTGAGCAAGACCCTCATAAGCAGCACGCAACACAGGCTCGCCGAGCGCGCCACCGGTCTCTAAGGCAGCGGCTTCCTTTAATCGGGCAGCGATCTTCTCGGAGGAGCTCAGAAGCTCAACCCTTCTTGTCTGCCATAAATTTGCCACCTGCGGTATCAGTTCCATGAGTCCGGGCCTGCCAAGCCTGCCCCTTTTGGGGATATAGGTTGCCGCAAAAAAGGGCATGCGGTCCGGCGTCATCATAATCGTGAGTGGCCAGCCGCCGCTCCCGGTCAACATCTGGCAGACGCCCATGTAGATCGCGTCTATGTCCGGTCTTTCCTCTCGGTCGACCTTTATGGCAACAAAGGTCTCATTCAGAAGGCTTGCCGCTTCCTGATCCTCAAAGGATTCACGCTCCATCACGTGACACCAGTGACAGGTCGAATAGCCTATGGAAAGAAAAATCGGCTTCTCTTCTCTGCGGGCTCTCTCAAACGCCTCATCGCCCCAGGGATACCAGTCAACCGGGTTTGTCGCGTGCTGCAATAAATAGGGACTCTTTTCCTCGATGAGGCGGTTATATTTCTTCTTGCTTCCCTGCAGACTCTCCGCCATCCTGGTTCTCCTTGGCTTCAAGATATATCGTGCTTAAATATAAGAACGATCACGGCCTGGATAAACTGGTCCATCTGCTTTCTTTGGTTTTTCTGGTTTCTAGACCCTTGACCCCTGTTTTCCACGTAATGTACACTTAAGCATGGGCCTGCAACCGGAAATTCTCGACGGTTACGAACCCGCTTCTGTGGAGCGGGCAGTCGCTCTGCTCAGAGCAGGAGATGTGGTCGCGTTTCCGACGGAGACTGTTTACGGGCTTGGGGCCGATGCTCTCAACAGGATCGGCGTTGCAAAAATCTTTGAGATGAAAAAAAGGCCTCGCTTCGACCCCTTGATCATACATATCGGCCAAAAGGAATGGCTACCCTCTTTCACAAGAGACGTGCCTCCACAAGCTCAGATGCTCATCGACAGGTTCTGGCCCGGGCCCTTGACAATTATTCTAGAAAAGCAGCCCATCATACCGGACATCGTGACCGCAGGTCTCCAAACCGTAGCAGTGAGAATGCCTTCCCATCCGGTCGCACTGAGTCTTATAAATGCGCTCGGAAGGCCCGTAGCAGCCCCAAGCGCAAACCCATTCGGATACATGAGCGCCACCAGAGCAGACCATGTGGCTCGAATGTTTGAGAACAAACTTTCGCTCGTCCTCGACGGTGGGCCGTCTACCTTTGGCCTTGAGTCCACAATTGTGGCCATAAAAGACCATCAGATATTTCTGCGCAGATATGGGGCGGTGAGCCTTGAAGAGCTACAGGACCTGATAGGTGACGTACACAAAGAGGCCAAGGATGGCACTATCGACTCCCCAGGACAATTACCTTACCACTATGCTCCTCACAGGCCTCTCGCAATCATCAAGACACTTGACGAGGCCAGGGCTTCAGCTTCATCTTTGTTACTGTTTCGGACTCCTTCGAAGATCCCTGTCTCGAAGTATACAAGAACCCTTTCTCCCGCCGGCGACTTGCTGGAAGCAGCTGCAAACTTCTTTTCGTATCTAATAGAATTGGACCGAGAAGATGTTGATATCATTTACGCAGAACAGATACCGGAGACCGGTCTGGGCAAGGCCATGATGGAACGTCTGAGAAAGGCAGCAAGGAAAAGCCTGCGGATGAGGCATTGATAACGTAACGAATCCTGTGGTAAGTTACGTAACGTGGCACAGGAGCAATTCAGATATTCAGCCTTTTGAATAGTAGGCGAAACTATTAGGTTTTCTCATGGGTACATAGGAATAGAATTGGAGACATCCATAAATAATTTCAGAGAGTTACAGGACCATGACGACAGCTTTTCCACAGATTGTCCACAAAAATTGTGGAAAATTCAAAAAACGTGCCAAGTTCTGATTGTAATCTTCCTTCTTGTCGGTCTCCTCTTCCTCTGCGGCTGTTCGCAGGGAAGAGGGGTGGAAAGATTCAAAGCGTTACCTCGCGGTACGACCTTGATCGCAAAGAGCGAAGCAGAGGTAAGGCAGGCACTTGGCGACCCAGACGTGATTAGCAAGACACCTGAAAACAGAATCCTCTGGAAATACAGACCTTCCTGGAAGGTCGTACCAAGCCCAAAGGACACTTTGTATGTCGAATTTGACAACGGAAAGGTCGCCAAGGTGTTCCAAATAAAATGAGCAGAGATGAAGGCCTGAAGATCGGCCTGCATGGCAGACGGACGCGGGAAACTGCTCTCCTGCCCTCAAGGATGGAGTCGTCATGCAAACGGTGATAATAATAAAGAATGTGGTGATCCATGGTATGTGAAAAGTGTGGTGAAGGGGTAGATTTCATCAAATGCCAACGGTGCGGCGAGACGCTCCTTCGGTTGGGCTCGTTCTGCTATAAGTGCGGGGCTGAGCTCAAGACCTCAACTCAGGAGGCAACGGAGGAGACAGAGGAGTCGGACTTTTCCAAAAGGGTGCTTTGCAGCGATGGGGCCTGCATCGGGGTAATCAATGAGGAGGGAATATGCAAAGTATGCGGCAAGCCTTATACGCCGGATGCGTAATTGCCGTCCTTTTCCTGACCTCTTGTGCAACCTCCAACACCAACATGGCTTACAGCCGTTATATGTTCGAGGGGAAGAAGAACTGGCAGGCCAAAGACTATGCGCAGGCCAAAGCCGATTTTTTGAAGGCTTATGAAGCGGAGAAACGCGTTGCGCCGCTAGCCTGGGCCGCAACAACCAGTTATTGGCTCAATGACATCGCGAGTGCGGAACGCTACCTCCGGGAAGCAGAAGCTGACCCAGGGTTCAAGAAGGGGTTTTCCTATTTCCGGGTCATGGGCTACAATGCTCTTGTGCTTCTCAAACAAGGCAATAAGAGCGAGGGACTAGCGGTCCTTAAAACGTACGTAGATGCTTACGGACACAGCTTTCCCTCTAGCAACCTCGCGAGAATTGACTTTATGGTCAAGAAGGGTGACGTAAATCTCCCCAGGCTAGAGGTTATGCTGGAAGATGACGTATGGGAATACGAGCAAGCTGCCGAACAGTTCGAGAGCGGCCGCACCGGCTATTTTGATAAAGCCTCCACTGCAGGCGGGGGCGGAGGAACACCCCCCTGATACTACAGGAAAAACCTGTTTTCTTAACCTTAACCTTCGCATTAGTTTTTACCTTAACCTGAATTAAGGTCGATATGGGCGTCTTCGAGAAGATAAAGGAAGGCCTTTCCAAAACCAGGGCTCAACTCCAAACCCAGATAGAGTGGATCGTCAAGGGAAAGACCCTTGATGATGCCGCTTTCGACGCTATCGAGGAGGCGGTGATCCTGGCCGATGTTGGCATTGAAACAGCCGAGTTCCTCGTGAGGGCTGTCAGAGAAAGATGGAAGCTGGGCCAGGTGAAAACGGAGGCGGACCTGAAACAGGCCATGAGCGCCGAAATAGAAAAGCTCCTGCTGCCCTGCGAGGTGCCTTTCATGACGGACAAGGAAAAGCCTTTTGTAATATTGATGCTTGGGGTAAATGGGGCAGGGAAAACCACCAGCATAGCCAAACTGGCGAGGCTCTTTCTCGAAGATCGCAAGAAGGTGTTGTTTGGCGCTTGCGATACCTTCAGGGCAGCTGCGATCGAGCAGCTTGAAGTCTGGGCAGGGCGTCTGGGTGTCGACGTGATCAAGCACAAAGACGGATCAGATCCTGCGGCAGTTGCGTACGACGCGACCCTCGCCGCTAAGGCGAGAGGTATGGATGTACTGTTGCTCGACACAGCCGGCCGCTTGCACACGAAGGTCAACCTGATGGAGGAAATGAAAAAGATCAAGAGGGTTGTCCAAAAGGAAATGGCAACGGCCCCCCACGAAACCTTGCTGGTCGTGGACGCAACAAACGGCCAGAACGCGATCGTTCAAGCTCAGACATTTCACGACGCCCTCACCCTGACCGGCATTGTTGTCACAAAGCTTGACGGAACGGCGAAGGGCGGTTTTCTTCTGCCTATCGCCCACACACTGAAGCTCCCCATCCGCTTTGTCGGCGTGGGTGAGAAGATGGATGATCTGATCCCCTTCCGGGCAAAAGAATTCGCGACTGCGATGTTTGAGTAAGGGGAAAAGATTCCGCGGGGGGTTAGCCATGCAAGTAACGCGACATATTAAGGCGAAGCTTTTGACCGGGCTGTTTGTGCTCATACCGGTCCTGGTAACCCTTTACGTGGTCTACCTCATCGTCTCCTTTCTTGATGGCATCCTCTCTCCGATCCTGACGAATCTTTCGCTGAGTCTGCTCGGCAGATCGCTCTATATCCCCGGCCTTGGGCTTCTCCTCTTTATCATCATCACCTACGTCATAGGGGTCCTCACCTCTAATTACGCGGGGAAAAAGCTTCTGTCATACGGCGAAGCGCTACTCAAGAAAATTCCGTTCGTAAAAAGCATTTACGGTTCCACCAAAGATTTTATTGAGGCCTTTTCCTCTGAGAAACTAAAAGCCTTCAGAGAAGTTGTCGTAACCGAATTCCCTCACGAGGGATCCTATAGTCTTGGACTGGTTACAGGTCGCCTGCAACGGGGGTCTATCGCTTTCTGCTCGGTGTTTGTACCCACCACACCAAACCCCACTTCCGGGTATCTGCTCCTTGTTCCCGAGGACAGGCTCTTTTTTTTAACCGTTTCGGTTGAAGATGCAGTCAAGTATATTATTTCGCTCGGCACTTCGAAGGTTGACCTGGGATGGGAAGAGAAGAAATAGTAATCTGCCTGGAGGCGCTCCGAAGGACGCTCATTAGGACGCTCATTGTAGCGGGCGTCGCAAGCGTGGTCAGCTTTTTCTTTTCAAAAAAGCTCGCCCTGCTTCTCATCAAAACGGTGCATGTAAAGGTCTACTATTTCACGCTGCCTGAAGTGCTCTTCGCCAGCGTGGAGCTTGCCATTTACTCGGGCATATTCCTCTCTATCCCGGTGGCCGGCTTTATCGGATGGCGCGAGTTTCGACCGTTCCTGGAGCGAAAAAAGATCCATTCTCATCTGTTCGCAGGGGTAGCCATACTCCTTTTTTACATCGGCAGCCTCTTCTGCCTTTTCGTCGCGCTGCCGAATGGCATCGCTTTTCTCATCAGCTATCAAGGCGGCGCGATCAAAGCAATGATCTCTATCAAGCGGCTCATTGCTTTCTGCGTGGCTATGATGTTCGGTTTCGGTTTTGCTTTCGAGCTGCCTTTAGCGCTCCTGCTCCTGTCGAGACTGGGCGTCATCACTTCGCGCACGCTGGCCAGAGGTCGGCGATACGCCGTGCTGTTTATAGTGATAGCAGCGAGCGTCATCACTCCAACCCCTGATATCTACAACATGTCCCTACTCGCGGCCCCTCTGTATATACTTTACGAGCTCGGCCTCCTCTTCGTCAGAATGAGCGAAAGGCGGGCAAGGAAAGCAGCCGTCCTTTCTTGACCCACGGTCTAAATCCGTTTACAATGGTGATACCGTGGAAGCCTGGATAATGCACTACGGCTATATCGGGGTGGCGATAGGCACCTTCTTCGAGGGCGAAGCCACAGCGCTCCTCGGCGGCATCTTTAGCCAGCTGGGATTCCTGAGTCTCATATGGGTCATACTCTGTGCATGCACCGGCACGTTTCTCGGCGACTGTACGTTCTTTTTTCTGGGAAGACTGTTCGGACGAACCCTTATCGACCGATACGAGATTATGCGATCGCGAACACCCTTCGCCAACAAGGTCATCCGTCGCTATGGGCACCTCATTCTTTTTACCATGAGGTTTCTCGCCGGTTTCCGCACCATGATCCTCCTGCTTCTCGGCTGCACACATATGAACGTCGCCCGGTTCCTCGTGACCGACTTTCTGATGGCAGCCTTGTGGGCCGGGCTTCTTTCCTTGCTCGGTTATTCATTCGGCAACGTGATCTACATTTTCGTGACAGACATCACGCGGTATCAAACGCTGGTAGTCCCTGTGGTGGTGGCTGGCGCTATCGCGGTCATTCTCCTCTACAGATATTTTGTTAGAAGAAAGGAGGGAGAACGACGATATGGAAGTTGATCACAAAATGGTCCGAGAGTTGCAAAAAAAGTTTGAGCTCGAAATGAACAAAAGAGAAATCGAGATAACGGAGAACTGGAGAAAGGACCTGGAGGCGATTTACAAGAAAAAATATGAAAACGTGAATGGACTGCTCAACGACATGAGAATCCTGATGGAGCGTATGACCAACCGCGTAAATATTCTCACAAAAATGGTAAAAGAGGGTATGTAGCGTGAAAAGATGGACCACCCTTGTTTTTGTTGCTTTTCTCCTTCTTATAGCTGCAGACGGCTACGGCCAGTCAGACATCCCTCAGCGGAAGCAGCAGCCGGTGGAGAGGCGGATTACCGATGCTGAAAAAGAGGTCGCGGGTCCCAGAAAAGAGGTGAGCTTTTTCAGCCTGCTTACCTTTCCCCCTCTCCCTGAATCTTTAACGCTCTGCAACAAGCCCATACCGCTCGCGGTCGATGACATTCGGGAACGATTTGAAAGGGAATATTATCAGATGCTCGAGCATCGGGGGCTTCTGACGATACTTGTCAAACGGTACGCCAAATACGGGCCTATCCTGTCCGACGAGATCAACAAGATGAACATGCCTTCCGATCTTATCTACCTAGCGCTTACCGAGAGCTATCTCAACCCGCGCGCAGTCATCCAAGGCAAATGCCGGCGGCATGTGGCAGTTCATCAAGGAGACGGGCAAGCGCGAAGGGCTCAATATCAATGACAACATCGATGAGCGGTACAGCATTGTTCGGTCAACGAGGTCAGCGCTCAGTTACTTAAAAAAACTGAATGATGAGTTCGGGGATTGGCTGCTGGCAATGGCAGCCTATAATTGCGGTGAAGCGCGTATCAGGGACGCCATTGCCAACCAGATGACCAGAGACTTCTTTGAGCTGTATCTCCCCGAAGAAACCGACAGGTACATTTACCGTGTTGCCTCCCTAAAGGAAATCATTACGAATACAAAGAAATATGGGCTCACGATAGACCAGAAAGACTACTATAAGCCTTTTGCGGTCACAGAGTACGTGCTGGAAGTGAAACAGGACGTGCACACCGCTACCCTTGCACAGGCAATGGACATGTCGTATAAAACCTTTCGGGAACTCAACCTACACCTGCGAAAGTATAGCCTCCCCAAAGGCGTCTACTACCTTTACGTTCCTTCCGAAAAGAAGGAGGTGTTTCTCCGGCGCTTAAAAGAAAATCCAAATTTGGGTATTCAGAATTATCGGGACCGGAATTAATAGCCAAGAAAGATTGCTACATATGTTCAGCAGAATGAACATTTTCTTTTCTTCCCGATCATGCTTTTCATTCGGAATTTGCTTGACAAAAACGCTTGCTTCATCTTAGAGTATGCCTGAGATTTACAAGAGTGAACAACAACCGCAGATAGCATCCCAAAGCTTTACAGGACACGCCGGGTTCACTCCAACTGCAGTGAGATCAGCATCCAATAAGCGGTCCGATGAAACGACGGGAAACTATAAGACAGGGTCTCTTGATAGTCTCTTCATTCAATCTTATGTATTAAGCGAGGAGGTAGTGTATGGCAAAGGCGAAAATGGTTTGTCCATTTTCGGGCAAAGTGTGTATCCAGTGTGGTATATTCAGAGGGAGGCACGCCGGCTTCTGCTACGTGACGACATATCGCGGAAATATGCAGGAGGGGCAGGTGCTCAAGAAGCCGGAACCGACGCGCAGCAGTGACACGAAGTTCGATCTCCCCGAGATTCCCTTTGACCCGAACCGACTGGCAAACCTTGAAGACTGTATGGAAAGGAGGGGCACATGATTCACGATTTTACGTACTTACAACCCGGTAGCGTTAAGGAAGCGCTCGCGATGCTTGCAGAGCACAAGGACGACTGCAAGATCATCTGCGGCGGACAGTCACTCTTGATCGTGATGCGGCAGGGATTGGTGCAGACCGAGTACCTGATCGACATCAAGCGACTTAATGAGCTTAATTACATTAAGTACGATGATAAGGGCGGGCTCAAGATAGGGGCAACGACCACCCACCGCGCGATCGAGAAGTCTGACGTGATTGCAAAGAAGTACCCGGTCCTCGTTGACATGGAACACAAGTTGGCATCCATCCAAGTGCGGAACTGGGGCACCATCGGCGGTAACCTGGCTCATGCGGACGCAGCAGGCGACCCGGCACCGGTCCTTACCGCGCTCAACGCCACGGTCAAGGTGGGCAGCGCAAAGGGCGAGAGGACCATCCCCCTCGAGGAGTTCTACACCGATCTCTTCGAAACGGCCATGGAGCCGGGTGAGCTGGTGCTCGAGGTCCAGGTCCCCGCACCCGCCCCGAAGACGGCAACGGCTTACCAGAAGTTCAACCTGCTGGAAAGCGACCAGGGCATCGTCGCCGTTGCGGTAACAATCACGGTCGATGCGGGCGGTACCTGCAAGGAGGCGCGGATCGTCCTTGGGAACGCAGCCTCCACGTCGATACGGGCGAAGAACGCGGAAGCGGTCCTCGTTGGGAAGAAATTGACCGACGCGCTCTTTGAAAAGGCAGGCGAGGCAGCATCACAGGAATGCGAGCCTGTCGGGGACATTCACGCATCTGAAGAATACAGACGCCATCTGATAGGTGTCCTCACCAGGAGAATGGCGAAGGCGGCCTTTGAACAGGCCAAAAAGATCGGCTAGGGAAGGAGGTCGGATCATATGGAAAAGAAGCTATTGCGGTTCACAGTGAATGAGGCACCATACGAGATTTACATAAATCCCAAGACCCTTCTGGTCGAAGCCATCAGAGATCATGTCGGGCTCACCGGGACCAAGAGGGGCTGCGAGACGGTCTCCTGCGGCGCATGCACCGTCATGGTGGATGGCATGGCGGTAAAGGGTTGCTCCGTGCTTGCCATGCAGGTGGAAGGGATGAAGGTCACAACGGTTGAGGGCCTGGAGAAAAACGGTAAACTTGATCCAATCCAGACGGCATTCCTCGACGAGGGCGCCTTTCAGTGCGGTTTCTGCACGTCCGGCATGCTCATGTCGGCCAAGGCCTTCCTTGATGAGACGCCGAAGCCAAAGGATGAGATGGAAATCAGGCGCGCCATGGAGGGCAACCTCTGCCGGTGCACCGGCTACAACGCCATCATCAGGGCGATCGACGCGGTGGCCAAGGGGAACTACAGGGAGGATAAGCGATGAGCGAGAACAAATATAGCGTCCTTAATACAAGGGTTCATAATGTGGACGGCCATGCCAAGGTGACGGGACGGGCGACGTACACGTTCGACGTGACACTGCCCGGCATGCTCTACGGGAAGATCCTGCGGAGCCCCCACCCCCACGCCAAGATACTCAAGATTGACTATAGTGAAGCACTGAAATTCCCGGGTGTGATAGCAGTCGTTACCGGGAAGGAAGATACGCTCGGTGTAAAGCAGGGTATCTGGAGACGTTACAAGGATCTGTGCGACGAGGCGATCCTGACGGTCGACAAAGTCCGTTACATCGGCGAGCCCGTTGCAGCGGTCGCTGCCGTGAGCGAGGAGATCGCCGAGCAGGCACTCGACCTTATTAATGTGGACTATGAGGTACTTCCCTTCGTTGATGACCCGATGGAAGCCATCAAGAAAGATGCCCCACTGATTCACGAAGGCTTCGAGAGGAACGTGAACGTGACGCGCCAGATTTCCTGGGGCGATGTGGAAGAAGCATTCGAGGAAGCTGACTATATCAGGGAAGACTGGTTCAAGCTGGGCGGCCAGCACCATATGTGCATGGAGACCCGCGCGGCGGTGGCGAACTACACGCCTGACGGGAAACTCACGATCTATACATCAACCCAGTCTGCCTACTATCACCAGGCGCTCCTCGCCGGCGTGCTCGGCCTGCGCGAGGGTAACATCCGTGTGCTCGCACCCTATGTCGGCGGCGGCTTCGGCGGCAAGTTCGAGCTTGACGGCGCCCAATTCTGCGCATCGATCCTCTCCATGAAATGCTGTAAACCTGTCAAGGTTGTCTTCTCACGGGAGGAAGATTTTATCGCTTCCAAGCGTCGTACCCCCATGTACTACTATGTGCGCACCGGCGTCAAAAAGGACGGGACCTTCTGCGCAAGGGAGGCTAAGGTATTCACGAACGGCGGCGCTTACACGGGTATGGGCGCCACAGCCCTTTACCTGACAGGTTTCTTTCACTCCTTCCCTTACCGCTGGAAGGCGTACCGCTATGACGGCTACAGGGTTTACACGAACAGCCTGCCCTCCACCTCGATGCGCGGCTTCGGCGCTCCGCAGGCTATGTTCTGCTCGGAGCAGCAGCTCGAGTGGATAGCGAATGACCTGGGTCTCGACCCGATTGAGATGAGGCGCAAAGAACGGACATTATGAAGGGTATGAAGTCCCGGGACAGGCCACCATCGCGAGCTGCGGCCTGGATCAGGCTCTCACAGCGATCCAGAAGTGGATAAAGTCAAAAGGCAAGCTCCCGAAAAACAGGGCCATCGGCATCTCCGCGGCGGGCTTCATGTCCGGCGGTATCTTCAACTGGTTCGACTCCCCTTATTCCTTCTCTTCTGCGGTTGTCACGATCAATCACGATGGAACCGTAGAACTCCATGTCGGCGCGCAGGAGATCGGGCAGGGCTCCAGCACCACAATGGCTATGATCTGCGCAGAGGCGCTGGGTGTTAAGCTGGAAGACATCAAGGTACACATGGGTGACACGGACCACTCTCCGGCTGACCTGGGCGCATGGGGCTCCAGGCAGACCCTGATGGCCGGTAACGCAACAAAGATGGCGGCGGAGGATGCAAAGCGGCAGCTCCTTGAATTCGCCAATGCAAAGCTGGGATTCAACATCATATACGATCTGGACATAAAGCAGGGTTGGGTTTACAACGTAGCCCGGCCGGAGAGGGGCATGAGCTACTATGACCTCTGCAAGCAAGCGCTTCGCGGCAAGGAAGGTCAGCGTATTATCGGCAGAGGCTTTTACACGCCTCGCAGAAAGGGCATGATCTCCCCCGCATACAGTTACATGGTGCAGGGCCTCGACGTAGAGATCGATCCCGAGACCGGCTACATCAAGATCCACGAAAGCGTCACCGCACACGACTGCGGGCAGCCGATCAACACTCTCGGCCTCATTGGCCAGCTCGAAGGTGCAGCCTCCATGGCCATCGGGTTCGGCTATTATGAGTACCTGCCGGTCGAAGACGGCAAAATCATGAACCCGAATCTGGTTGACTACAAGCTCATCCGCGCCCCTGAGATGCCAAGCTGCCAGGTCATCGAAATCGATACGTATGAGCCGGAGGGACCTTACGGCGCGAAAGAGGCAGGCGAAGGCCTTACCAACCCGCATGCTGCGGCACTGGGCAACGCGATATACTACGCGACCGGCCTTCAGATGAAAGAGGCGCCTATCCGCGCTGAAGCGATCGCGAATGCTTGGAAGGAAAAAAACCAAAAAGAGAAGAAAGAGAAGAAATAAAGGAGGTTACCGTGAGCGTGATCTGTCCAGTTTGTAAAAAAGTTAAAAAGAACCCGGTTGACTGCGCCAGGCACATGTTCGGTACCGGCGATAAGCCCCACAGGGCGTGGTTTGAGACACAGGGCCTCTCTTTCATAGACCTGCTCCTTGACCAGGCCACCCAGCCCGGCAACAAGTCCTACGAGTTGGTCGGCGGTTACGTGGAGAAGGCGCAGAAGGATCTGAAGTAGGCGGCCACGGGCCTGACAAGAAAAGAACAGAACAGGAGGAGCAGATGATTATAGAAGGCAGTTTTACGGTGAAAGCACCGATTCAGAAGCTCTGGGATATGCTGTTGCAGCCGGAGACGCTGGCAGCGTGCCTGCCCGGAGCTGAGAAGATTGAGAAGATTGATGAGACCACCTATGACGCTGTCATGAAGCAGAAGGTGGGTCCCATAAAGGTGAAGCTCGCATTCCGGAACAAGCTGACAAACATCCAGCCGCCCACGCATCTGGAGCTCGAGGGCGAGGGCGAGGACGTCACGAAGCTGGGTCACATCAGGCAGAAGACGATCGTGGACCTGAAGGATGTGGGCAACGGCCAGGTTGAGGTCTCCTACAAGTCTGACGTTTCCATGGTCGGCAAACTGGCCATGTTCGGCGATCGGATCATGAAGAGCAAGGCAAAGGATGTGGAAAAAGAGTTTACCGCTAACCTGCAGGAGAAAATGAAGGGCGTCGTCTGATCCCGCCTCGACCTTGTCGCCGTTGACGGAGGCCAGGAAATGGGCCAGATGCGGCCCAATATACAAACCATAAACGGTTAACCGCGAGCCTGCACCGTTACTTCAACCGGTGCAGGCTTTTTCTTGGCCGTTTGCTCTTTGCTGCCGATCACAACCTGTCTGGCATGAATCGATAGGGATCTGAGAAGACGCTTCCCTTCTGCTGACGCTCCCACTAGTGGTGCCCACTCTCCTAAAGGATACCCGCTGGTAATTATAGTGGACGACCTGTTGATGCGCTCTGTCACGAGTTGAGCGAGAACCTTCGTTTGCGAAGGGACAAATTTCTTCATCCCGAAATCTTCTATAATGAGCAGCTTGGGTTTAGCGAGTTCCACAAGCTTCACCGCCGACAGCCCTCCTTCCGCACCTGCTGCCAATTCCTCGTGCAGCATTCCGGCATTTATAGTCATGACGCTTGTACCTTCTGCCTCGGCCTTCATCCCTAACGCACGAGCCAGTGCGTTCATGTCTGAATTGATACCCCCGGAGATAATCAGCGTTTCACGCCTATTCAAGAAACCGAGGCTCAAAACGTCTCGTATGTTGCTTGTCTTCATGTTTGCCACCCGATCTCTCCCTTGGGAGTTGTCTCTGTGACCGCATCTCGCGGGCTCGCCCAGGCCTCTATAGCCCGACTATATAACTATAGTCTTTGCCTTCAAAGAGAATCAATCGGTCATCGAGCTATTTTTGTTAGGAACAACGGGTTAAACCGTGAGTCCATGCACCAAAAACAGGAAAGCGTGGAACAGGTCAAGGCAAGGACTAGACCGAAGGTTTGGAGCGGAGGGCGTTCGTTCTTGCTATTAGGGCGCCGGGGTCACGGGGGCTGCCCTTTGGCTGGGTGCAAACTGGTGGTTGTTGAGTGCAAGAGATATGAGTTTGCGCCGGCCCGTTACGTTTAGCTTCTTGAAAATCCTATTGAGATGAGCCTTTATCGTATGCTTACTGAGAGCAAGGGCGTCCGCAATCTCATTGTTGCTGTAACCCTGACAGACATAGTCTATGATCTCTTTCTCGCGGAGTGTAATGCTCCCGATCCTTCCTGTCTTGGTTAACGTCCCCGAGTCGTGCAGAAAGGCCACGACCGTACTATTGTCGACCCATATTTGACCCTGGCTCACGACGGTGAGGGCTTTCTTGAAGAGCTCCAGTTCGGTGCGGGGAGATAATACTCCGTGTATCTTGTAGGAAAGCAGTGCCGCTATGATGCGTTCTTTTTCCAGACCCGTATCGATGAGGAAAACCTTTGCGTCAGGATATAGGGAAAGGAACTGTTGGTCCAGGGTCTGAATGTCTACCATGACCGTGTCCGGACTGAACGTATTGGATCGAGGGTTGTTACCAGCTACCACACTCTCATAGCCATTCCTGACCAGAAGCTGAGACATCGCCTCCGCTATCAGGTGGTTCCCCAAGTGAATGAGAATCTTCATAGCCCCTCCCTATGGTCCATCTTTCTTAAGCTTATCGGCCTAAAGGTCTACAAACTTAAGTTTTAAAACAGAAGGGCCAAAATCCAGGATGACAGGTGCGAGAGTTGAGCACGGCAGGGTCAGGGATTATGGGGCGAGGGGCCTGGGGGCCAAAGAAAAAAGGGCCGCGCAGTCTCTTCACTGCGCGGCCTAATTCAGACCTGTTGAGGTTGCGAGGTTGAGTTAGGGTCAGGCTTAGCTACCCCTACCCCCTACACCCTACACCCTGTCCTTTTCACCACTTCCCTGTCTTCAGGTATTCGTCCATGGCAGCAGCCGCCTTTTTCCCAGCACCCATGGCGAGGATCACTGTCGCAGCGCCCGTCACGATGTCGCCACCGGCAAACACACCCTTCCTGGTGGTCTTACCCGTCTCCGGATCAGCCTCTATGTAACCGGGTTTTCTCAGTTTGAGCCCGGGGGCGTCCTGCGTCAGTATCGGGTTAGGACCCTGCCCGATAGCAACGACCACGACGTCAACGTCGATGATATGCTCGGACCCCTTCACTTCGACGGGTCTTCTCCTGCCCGAGGCGTCCGGCTCGCCAAGCTCCATCTTCTGGCACTCAATACCTTTGACCCAGTTCTTGTCGTCACCGACGATTCTCACCGGGTTTGTGAGTATCCTGAAATCGATGCCTTCCTCTTCCGCATGGTGGGCCTCCTCCGCCCGAGCCGGCATTTCAGCCCGGGACCGCCGATATATGAGGTAAACATGTTCGGCCCCCAGTCGCCGTGCGACCCTTGCCGAGTCCATGGCTACGTTTCCGCCGCCGATTACCGCGACCCGGTTTCCCACCCGCACAGGCGTGTCATACTCAGGGAAGAGATACGCCTTCATCAGGTTGGCCCGCGTCAGGAACTCGTTGGCCGAATAAACACCGTTCAGGTTCTCACCGGGGATGTTGAGAAAATAGGGCAGGCCCGCTCCCGTGCCGATGTAAACAGCATCGAATCCCTTCTCAAAGAGCTGGTCAAGCGACATGGTCTGGCCGATGATCGTATCCACCTTCATCTTTGCTCCCAGCTTGGTCACATAATCTACCTCACGCTGTACAATGGCCTTCGGCAGACGGAATTCAGGAATACCGTAGATAAGCACACCGCCGGCCTTATGAAGCGCTTCGAACACCGTGACATCGTGTCCCTTCTTTGCGAGCTCACCTGCCACGGTCAATCCGCCCGGACCTGCTCCGACAACAGCCACCTTCTTCCCCGTAGGGGGCGCTATTTCGGGCACCCGCACGTCGCCGAGGCTCAATTCATAGTCGGCTGCAAACCGTTCCAGCCGGCCTACAGCGACAGGCTGTCCCTTCTTTCCCAGCACACATTTGCTTTCGCACTGCGATTCCTGCGGGCAGACCCTACCGCAGACAGCCGGCAGACTATTCGTCTCTTTAATCTCGCGAATGGCGCCGATAAAATCGCCCTCCTTGATCTTCTTGATGAAGGCCGGGATGACGACGCCCACCGGACAACCTTCGACACAGGGCATATTTTTGCACCCCAGACATCTGGAGGCTTCTCTCAGCGCATTCTCCCGCGCATAGCCAAGGGCCACTTCATTAAAATTCTGGATCCTCAATCTGGGATCCTGTTCCGGCATCTTCTCCCGGACTTTTGACTTCTTCAGCTTTGCAGCGGCAGCCTCCAGCTTGCATTTATGATCCCAGGCTGCCCGCCGCTCCTCCCGCGTATACATCTGCTGCCTGAGCATAAGCTCTTTGAAGTCCACCTGGTGGCCATCAAACTCGGGCCCGTCCACGCAGACAAACTTGGTTTCGCCGCCGATCGTTGCCCTGCAGCAGCCGCACATGCCCGTACCATCAACCATGATCGTATTGAGGCTTACCACGGTCTTTATGCTGTGCGGCCGCGTCACGTCCGTGACTGCTCGCATCATAATGACCGGGCCGATACCTATGACCAGGTTTATAGGCGTCTTTTCCTGGATGAGACGCTTCAATTCGTCAGTGACAAACCCGTGGTGACCATACGTGCCGTCATCCGTTGTAACGAGCAGTGTATCGCTGATCGCCTTCATCTCCTCTTCCAGTATCAGCATCTCCTTCGAGCGGGCCCCGATGATGGAAATGACACGGTTTCCTATCTCGTGCAGGGCCTTCGCTATAGGATAGACGGGCGCCACGCCGACCCCGCCGCCCACACAGACAACCGTGCCGAATTTTTCGATGTGGCTCGGCCTGCCCAGCGGCCCCACGACGTCCATGATCCGCTCACCTTGCTCCAGCTTCGCCATTCTCTGCGTTGAGGAACCTACCGCCTGAAAGATGGTCGTTATCAGGCCCATCTTCCGGTCGAAATCAGCAACGGTCAGCGGGATACGCTCAGCACGATCATCCGCCCGCAAGACCACAAATTGCCCGGGCTTCACCCGCGCCGCAATATCCGGCGCATAAAGCTTGAATAGCGTTATTGAGGGCGCCAGTTCGCGTTTCTCAACTATCTCGTTGAGCTTGAACCCCTTTTCCTCTTCCGTTGGTTGCTTAACTTTACTCGCTGTTGCCATACCCTCTCCTTTTCCGAATTGATGCGGTCCAATGCTTTCTAAAAGGGACTCACCTATGTGGCTCTTTAATAGGAAGCTTAACCGTAAAGGTAGTTCCTTTACCTACCTTGCTCTCTACGTCAATACGGCCAAAATGGGACTCCACAATCTTCTTCACGATGGACAGCCCGAGGCCGGTGCCCGTAGTATATCTCGTTTCGGGCCCCGACACTCTGTAAAACTCTTCGAATATATGGGGCAGGTGCTCCTCGGCTATGCCAATGCCTGTATCCGTCACTCTAACATTCAGAGCGTGGTTCCCTCTTTTCGCGCTGACTATCACCTTGCCCCGCTTCACGTTGTACTTGATGGCATTCGATACGAGATTGGTAAATAGCTGCTCCATCTCGCTCCGATCGGCCTCGACCAGTGGAAGGGATTCGGGCAGGTCAATCTGGAACTGGATACCCTTTGGGTCACCTTGGGCCTTCAAGAGCTCGACCGTATTCGTGATAATGCCTGAAAGATCGAGTAACTCCTTCTTCCTCACCACCCTCTTCGCTTCCAATCGACTGAACTCCAGAAGATCATTAACCAACTCAAGGAGCGCGTGGGCTCGCTGTTTTGCCCGGTCCAGCATCTGGCGGCTAACCTGCGGGTCAGTCCCTGCAAGACCCTGCAGATATGCTGTCAAGTACCCCTCGATTGCCCCCAGAGGTGCGCGCAGCTCATGAGTGACCATGGTAACAAACTGCGTCTTTACCTGATTGATCTCCGTGAGCTCCGTAATATCGCGCAGCACGCTCACGACACCAAGCCCTTGCCCGTTATTGTCTCTGACTACGGAGAGGTTGACCATGAGCGTGCGCGACTCCGGCTCACGCAACTCTATCTCTTCGGAATGCACGGTATACTGGGACGCATCGGGCGCAAACGCCTTATCAATAAGCGCGATAAGGTCCTTTTGCGGAATCAATTCATGTATATCTTTGCCCGCCTCCAACTTCTCGTGCAGGTTGAGCATCTTGACGGCAGCGGGGTTCCAGAGCACGATCTGACGTTCGTTGTTGATCACCAGGATGCCATCCGCCATCGAATCAACAATCGCGCGCAGTTTCGATTCTTCCTTTGCAACCTCAAGCAGCTTCTGGTCTCTTTCCTCCATGAGCCGCTGCGCCTGGATGCGTAACCGCCGTTTCTCCAAACCACGATTAACAACAGCCAGCAGCTGATCGGGCGTAAACGGCTTGGGAACGTAGTCGTAGGCGCCATGTTTCATCGCCTCAACAGCGGTTTCTATGGTGGCAAACCCGGTGATGACGATCATGATAATTTCCGGGTCGAACCGGCTCACTTCGTCCATCAGCTCCAGTCCGCTCATGACGGGCATCATAAGGTCCACAAGCAGCAGGTCATAAGGTTTCCCGCCGCGGGCCAGGTCCCACCCTTCCTTGCCATTTGTCGCTACATCCACAGAGAATCCTTCGGCCGTCAAGATTCTCCGACAGCCTTCACGGATGCCCCGCTCATCGTCTACGACAAGGATATTTACAATATCACTCATAAAAAGCTCAGGCGGATCCGCAGATCTATTCCGCCTCTTTCTTCGCCCTTTCCAGGAGGCTATTGACCTTCTTTACCAGCTCATCAGGCAGCAAGGGCTTACTAGCGTAGTCATCGGTCTTCATCCAGTAACCGTCCAGCTCCTGCGAAAAATCATACCCCGTTTCCGTGGAAACCGCCGTGAGCATCAGAATCGGTACATTTTTGTATAACGGGTCTGCTTTAACGGCTTTTGCAAACGTAAAGCCTGTATCATGTTTCTCCATCATCAGATCGAGCACAATCAAGTCCGGCTTTTCGAACCTCACCTTCTCCATGGCCTCCCGACCCGAAAAAGCTTCAGCCACCTCGAAGCCCTGATTCTGAAGCACAGCCTTATTCAGATCTATAAAATCTACATCGTCGTCCACCAGCAAAATCTTCGTCTTCTCACCCATGGTCTCCTCTCCCTGAAGCTATGTTTTGAACGCCTATCCTGTCTATCCTTACATCTTCTCCTCTCTGTTCCTCGTCCGTTGAAATGGGCAGGGAGACAACGAAGGTACTTCCTTTTCCGAGCTCCGTATCAACATCGATCTTTCCATTATGTCTCTCTATAATGCCGTAAGAGATCGCCAGCCCAAGCCCGGTCCCTTTCTCTTTAGTCGTAAAAAACGGGGAAAAGATATTTTTGACCACTTCCGGAGGAATGCCGGGACCCGTGTCCCGTATCTTCACCTTGATCTGTTTCCGCTCTGTGGTTGTTGTGATTGAGAGCTTTCCGTTGCCCTCCATCGCCTGCGCTGCATTAAGAATGATGTTGAGAAAGACCTGTTTCAATTGTGTCTCGTCGGCCACGATCGTCGGCAAGCCCTGGAAGAGAGATTTTTTGATCTTGATATTATGAAACAATGACTGGTTTACTACGAGTCCCAGCACATCCTCGATCAGATCATTCACGTTGACCGGTCCCGGCCTCAGTTTCGTTTCCCTCGCGAAACTGAGAAGACCCTGCACAATCTCCTTGGCGCGGTTCGATTCGTTCACTATCAATTCGACGTCCTCACGCCGCGGATCATCCTTATCCATGCCCTTCAAAAGAAGATGCGCGTAAATGGTTATGGTGCCCAACGGGTTGTTTATTTCATGGGCGACACCAGCGGCCAATTGCCCTAACGAGGCCAGCTTCTCCGTCCTTATGAGCTGAGTTTGTGCCTGCTCCAGCTCCTGGTGCGAGAGCTGCAGTTCCCGGTGGGACTTTTCAAGCTGCTGATAAATCCTCTTGCTCTGCTCCAGGAGGTACGGCATGCACATGTCTGCTTCCGCTATCCCCTGGGCCACGGCTATGGCCTTGTCACGGCACGTCGGGTACCCGCAGGCCCGACAATCGAGATTGTGATTGGGAGGCAGCTTATCTATTTTCTTGAGGATGGCCCGTATCTGCTCCTCCGTTGGAGTTGGGAGCTGTTCCTCCATGCTGATAAAGGTACGATGAAGATCAATATCTCTGAATGTATCGAGCTCAGCCATGATCTTCGGAATGTTCTGCTTGCCCAGATCATATTTCGGCATACCGAGCGATTATCTGCCTGCGTCCGATCAGGAATAAGTCGCGCTCTACAAATGGGCCGTCGATGCAGCCCTCGCAATAAACGAGATCCAGGAACTTGGCATTGATGTACCCGGTGGCGACCTGACCCAACGCGCCAATAGCCCGTTTTGGTCCGCCTGTGACGCTGACATCATCCATCATAACATCGAAGTTTGTGCCCATGGAGCGGTAAAGGCCCCCGACGACCGGCACCACCGTTCCCAGGTAAGGCCTGGGGCCATCGAAATCGGTCTCTTCCAGCCTCCGCCAGCCGCGTCCAACTTCATCAACCAGGTCTTTTACTTCTTTTATCGTTATTACCTCATCGATTGCGCCGGCTACTTCAGGGGCAACTGCTTCCTTCATCTGGGCAAAGCAGGAGGTGATATAGACCACCTTCCACCCGGGCCTTATGTAACGCGCCACCCTTCCAACCGCAACCATCGGAGAGACGATCGGCGCCAGGCTCGGTATAAGCTGCGTAAAATACTTCTGCACATAAAAGACAATCACCGGGCAGAAGGATGATATGAGTGGCTTGTAGGCCTCCCCGTACTCAGCGTGTTCCCGCGCCAGCCCATCCAGCGTGAGCCGCTTATGGTACGCGCGGCTCACGAGGTCCGCACCGAATGCGCCCTCCCAGACTTCCGTGAAACCGATCTGCTTCAGCGCCGTTACCGTCTGCCTTGGCGAAGCCGCCTCGAAGACTGCCGGGAAAGCCGGATCGAGCACCGCCACGATTCTCTCCTTGTTGGCCAGAAGCTCCTTCACCTTCTCGTACCCACTGCGATAGGAGAGTGCCTGTTGCGGACAAGCTTTAAGACAACTCCCGCAGAGAACACACCGCTCAGGAAGAATCCTCAGCGTATCTTTTTCCAGCTTGATGGCCTTCGCGGGGCAGATCTGAATACAGAAAAAACAATGGCGACACTTCCGATGGCTGATCTCAATCTCAGCAGGCGCTCTGCTTCCTGCGTGACATCCAGTGGGATTTCTCAGTGGATAGATGTTCCATGTACGTCCAATCTGCCTACCGTCTATCTTACTGTAACCGAACTTTGAAGTCAACGAAATCGCAGGCTTTTACGTCCTTCTCCGGAGAGGTTTGCAACTTACGGTACAATTCGTTAATCTAATTTGCCATTCCATGGACCGCTACGGACTGCCATGGGCCGTCCGGTGGCGGGCTATCAGGCGCGACACGCGAAGGGAAGTATGGCGGGCAATAAGAAAGAGCTGAACAGCCAGAGCACGCTGAGATTTGTAATGAGGGCCCTGCGTCACCGGAATTACCGTCTCTTTTTTGCCGGACAAGGTATTTCTCTGATAGGGACCTGGATGCAGCGGATTGCCATGAGCTGGCTGGTTTACCGGCTCACAAACTCCCCCTTTTTACTCGGCCTCGTCGGATTCGCAGGCCAGATTCCTACCTTCCTCTTTGCATCCTTTGCCGGAGTTTTCGTAGACCGATGGGACCGCCACCGCCTCTTGCTTGCAACACAGACACTGGCGATGGTGCAGGCATCCCTGCTCGCCTTTTTGACTCTGACCGGGCTCGTGGCCGTCTGGCACATCTTTGCGTTGGCTGTCTGTCTTGGTCTTGTCAACGCATTCGACACGCCCACACGCCAATCATTCGTCATCGACATGCTGGAAGACAAAGAAGATCTCGGCAACGCTATCGCGCTCAATTCGTTCATGGTAAATGGCGCGCGTTTGGTGGGGCCGTCCCTCGCAGGGATAACGGTCGCGGCTTTCGGAGAGGGTATCTGTTTTCTCTTCAACGGGCTCAGTTTTCTCGCGATCATAATCTCATTGCTGGCCATGAAGATACATCGCAAAGCGGAAAAAAGCGTGAGGACCCACCCTTTTCAAGGGTTAAAGGAAGGCTATCGTTACGCATTTGGCTTCGCACCGATACGGTACCTGCTCATGATTTTGGCCCTCTCGAGCTTTATGGGCATGCCGTACGTAATACTCATGCCCATCTTTGCCAGAGATATTCTTCACGGAGGACCTCACACGCTCGGCTTTCTCATGGGCGCAGCAGGTGTCGGAGCGTTAATAAGTGCCAGCTATCTTGCATCCCGGAAAAGCGTGTTCGGACTGGAAAGAGTGATAGTCTTCGGGTCCGCGATGTTCGGGTGCGGGCTCATCTTCTTTTCTCTTTCCCGTTATATGCTGCTTTCGCTCGCCTTCATGCTGCTCACCGGTTTCGGCATGATGACCGTTTTAACCTCCTGCAACACGATCTTGCAGACCATCGTTGACGAGGACAAGCGTGGACGGGTGATGAGTCTCTATGCGATGGCGTTCATGGGCGTTGTTCCGTTCGGAAGCTTGATGGGAGGAAGCCTGGCCAGTCGCATCGGTGCCCCAGCGACCCTCATGTTCGGCGGCATCTGCTGCATTGCCGCATCATTTCTCTTCGCCAGAAAACTACCACAGCTGCGCAGAATAACCCGTCCCGTATACATTGACCGGGGTATCATAAGGGATGTGCAAACGGAATTGCAGTAGGTTCTTACACTGCCCCTAGCATCTCCGCAACCGATTTCCCGTAGTCCTGGCAGGTATGCATGTCCTGCACCTTCTCAGTCAGCCCACCTTCGAGATCGAAGGGACCGAGGTTCGTCATATTCATCTTGAATCGAGATTCCATCATCTCAAAGAGGTTCTTGGCAGCGCCACCTTCCCCGCTGCTGGGATGGGCACGGGAACTAAAGGCACCCCCAATCTTTCCTTTCAGGCCGGCCTTCTCCGCGATCGATAAAAACCTCTTGAAGGGCTCGGGCATATCCAGAGAATAGGTGGGACAGCCGAAAATATAGCCGTCATAGCCCTCCAGATCTTTTTCACTCTTGATGTCGGAGACTTTTTTGAGGGCTACCTCGTGACCGGCAATGCGCACGCCCTCGGCAATATATTCCGCCATCGTCTCCGTAGTGCCGGTCTTGCTGAAGAATGCGACCAGAACCTTTTTCATAGTATGACCTCCCTCAGATATACTCAACCCTTTGTTCTTCAATATAAGGACCCGAGGACGTAACGACAAGGGGAACTCTTTGGATTCCAAATCCTAAATGCCAACCACCAAGTCCCAAACAATCTCAAATTATCAAATGTCAAATGTCCAAAACGTTACTGCCAATGAACACGAGTCTTTGAGTTGAATTTTGAACATTGGAATTTGTTTGGGATTTCGATATTGGGATTTGGAATTTAAAGCGGCTAAATCTCAAATATATGTTGGCCAAGTATCAAGGCGCTTTGCGCGGCGGAAGGGGACCAAAGTATTGGTAAAAATAACACTGGATTTTGCCGTTGTATAGCTTCCTCTTCTTGTCTGCCCTCCTCCCGAAGAACCTCTCGAAGTAAGGATGAGCGGAGAGTATAAACATGGACCAGCCGTCCAGGCGGGTATACAATTGACCCAGGCTCGTGTAAAGTCCTTCCACCTGTTTCTCCTCTCCAGTCCTTTCACCATACGGTGGGTTACAGACGAGACACCCGAATTTCTCCTCAGAACTGAACTTCTCCATTGAAAGCTCGCGGAATGTTATGCACTCGGCCACCCCCGCATTCCTTGCATTCCTTCTTGCGATGTTTAACATCGCGCCGTCGGCATCTGAAGCAAGTATGCTGACCGGCGCATCTGAAACGTGCCTGCGCGCTTCATCCCTCACCTCTGCCCAGACTCTCCGCGGTATGTGAGACCACGCCTCTGCGGCAAATTCCCTGTTGACCCCGGGAGCTATGTTTTTGCCGATCAGTGCGGCCTCTACCGGTATCGTGCCCGAGCCGCAAAATGGGTCAG
This sequence comes from uncultured delta proteobacterium, assembly GCA_963835605.1. Lineage (GTDB taxonomy): Bacteria > Desulfobacterota > Syntrophorhabdia > Syntrophorhabdales > WCHB1-27 > JADGQN01. The sequence continues at coordinate 57,409 of CAWIHO010000062.1, forward strand.
CCAGGATTCTTGAAGCGTTCCACCTCGAGAGCAGAACAAGAGCAGCAGCGAGTGTCTCTTTGATTGGAGCCTCCCCGGCCTCTTTCCGGTAGCCCCTCTTGTGAAGGCCCGCCCCCGTGGTGTCAACCGTTAATGTGACGTGATCCTTGAGCAACGCAACTTCAATCTTGTAGACAGGGCCGGATTCGTCAAACCAACCACGATGATATTTCTTTTTCATCGCCTCCACAACGGCCTTCTTAACGATCGACTGGCAATCGGGGACGCTGAACAGGGTGGACCTGACCGATTTTCCGACCACGTGCATCCGACCGTTTTCGGGAATCAGTTCTTCCCACGCGACCTCCAGGGTGCGATCAAAAAGCTGCCCGAAATCCGTGGCGACAAAATCGGCCATCCTGATCAGCAGCCTGTCCGCGGTCCTGAGCCAGACATTACAATGCGCAATGGCGCGCGCGTCTCCCGTGAAGGAGACCTTTCCATTTTCGACGGTCAGGTCCGTGTAGCCCAGGAGCTTCAGCTCCTCCGCCACCACGGATTCGAGGCCGAAGGTAGATGTTGCGATCAAGTCATACATTGGCTCATACCGATTCGCCTTCAAGCGTATACCTTCGGTATAGTCAGCTGCGTCGCTCTCCTCGACGTACCATAGTACGCCTGCGTCAGCTCCTCGCTGCCGCCTACAGGTCGTCCATCTTGAATGCAAATGGTATTAATTCTCCCGGACCTGCCTCTCTCCTCACCTTGTCACAACCAGATAGAGTCCTATGCAAGCGAGGATTATTCCGATAACGTACCGCAAGGAAAGCGGCTCTCGCAGTATGACGAGGCCCAGAAGGATGACCAGAAAGAGTCCGCTCAAGCGGATCAGCGGCATTGCAACTGAAATCGGGGCATTGGCTTCAAAAGTTCTGTAGAGACAAACGGTAACACTGCTGAAGGCCACACCTACGCCCAAGCGCGCACAGAAAGCCCGAAGGCCGCGCATACTGCGGCGCCCCGTGAGTGTAGTTCCACAGAGTCCATCCGAGTCCCGGTGAGAAATGTGCAGCAGCCGTAAATGAGTAAACCCAGGCTGCTGGAAATTCGGTTTGCGGCCAGCTTCACGAATGAATCTGCGGCGGCCATGGAGAATGCTGCGATTGAGGCATAAACAATCCAGGTCAAGCTCCCTCCTTATACCGATTTGCCTTCAAGCGTATACCTTCGTTGTCGCTGCGTCGCTCTCCTCGACGTACTATAGTACGCCTGCGTCGGCTCCTCGCTGCCGCCCGGTATCAGCCGAAGGCTCGGTCTTCATCTTGAATGCAAATCAGTATTATTGTTTCTCTATTCATTCTTATCTTCTTTAGGTTCGTTTAGCAAGTCTCAATGCGATCAATCAGATATGACGGCAAGAAGTATCTGAAAGCTGTCGATTCTCGTGATGGTCACAGGAGTTTAATTGCCTACGTGCCCCGGGCGCCCAGAGGTAATAAAAGCCGGGGCTAAGAGTAGGGATGATTTCCGACAGGTTTAAATCGACCAGGGACAGGCTTTCAGCGTTATGCAACGAGGTGGACATGTTATAAAGATTGTCATTCGAATATTCGCTGCGGCGATAGACCACGACCTTGGCCTCTTTAGAAAGCCCCGCCAGATCTTTGGCCTCAGCGATCGCGTCACTCAGATAGCCGATGCGATCTATAAGCTTCAGCTGCAAGGCCTCGTCGGCCAGATAGATGCGGGCGGTGGAAACGGAAGACAGGAGCGTCTGATCCATCTTGCGATGTTTGGCCACCAGATCCAGAAATCTTTTACCCATCCTATCGGTCAGTTCCTGGAATATCAGTTTCTCCTCCGGCGTGGACGGGCGGAAAGGTGAGCCGATATCTTTCTCTTTGCCCGACTTATTGACCTCCACAGCCAGGCCGAGCTTATCCATCAGGCCAGTCACTTTGGGTGTAATAAAAATTACTCCCACAGATCCGGTGATGGTGGTAGGATGGGCCACGATTCGGTCGGCTGACAGGGCAATGTAATAGCCTCCCGAGGCAGCCACATCCATCAGGCCTGCCACGATCTTCGTCTTGGTCCGTTCTTTAAATTCCATGATTTCATGATACAGGATATCGCTGGCCGTGGTCGAGCCGCCGGGCGAATTGATCTCCAGGAGCACTGCTTTGATCTCTTCATCCTTCTCCGCCAGCCGAAGCTGCGAGACAACTTCTTGGACCATGCTGGCCCGCTCGCCGAGAAGATCCTTTCTGGGGACATCGGAGAGAAATCCCCTGACAGGGATTACAAGCACCTTTCCTCTTTCCTTGCCCTGGAGCGTATATTCCTTGAGCGGCTCTTTTGATTCAGGCCCGATGGTGACCTTCAAACCTCCGCACCCACCGGCCAGGATGGCTGTCGCCATCAATAAAGATATAAGAAGAAAACCTCTCTTTTCCATTGGAGCTAACCCTTCTTTCTTCTTCCTCGTTAAACTATTTTTAACACCGCTCAGAAACCTGTCAAGGAAAATATCGTAAAATCGAACTCCGCATCTGCTACTTCCGGGCAGGCGCCGGGCCGCCCCGGAAGCCACGGCCACCCCATGCGGCTGGATTAAATTCCGGCTGCGAGTCCGGATTCGGCGTCACACCCGCCGGCCCCTGTGCACTTGAGTCGGGTGGCTGGTTCCCCTGTCCGGTCGTTGCAGTCTGGACCGCGCTTGCCGGCCCGGCTGGCATAGGGGTGGCCGGAGGCGGTCCTACTGGAGATGAAGGCGCTGCTGCGACCGAAGAAGATGAAGGTATTGCTTCGTCGTATGAAGGCGCTGCTGGCACGGCCAGAGGAGGCGGTGCCTCGGAGGGCGAAGGCGGCAGAGCCGAGGATTGGGCAGACGGCGCCACCGGCAGGGAAGACGGCAGACCCGTTGGTGTAGGAAGCGGCGCGGTTGCCAACGGCGGACCCACTGGAGCAGGCACTCCCGGCCTGGGCATCGTGTCACCAACGCCTGGAACGGAGACAGAGATCGTTCCCTTTTCGGCCTTGCCCAGGATAACCAGTACCGGTGCCTCCAGCGCCTCCGGCCGAATAAGCACGTAATTGTACCCGGCCATCATTTTCTGCAGGGCCTGCTGAAGCGTTAGTTGTGAAAAGTGAAGGGTGAGCCTCTCGTCCCCGGCAACGCTCCCCCTTATATCTAAGGGTATCTTCTGCGAGAGTGCCTCCAGCGCCTGCCCGAGAGGGAGATCGGCTATGTCTGCCGTTATCTGCATCTCCTTTGTCTCCTTCGTGACTCTGAAGATATCCTGCGCAGCAGCAGAATAGCCGACCAGGCTGGTACTGGTCAGGATGAGGACAAGCAGCAGGCAGGACTCCCTGCGGCGCTCAAGCACGTGATGCCATCTCTTTCTTGAGAAGAGAGCCATTTTGATAATTTTAACTCGCCGTGCTTATTAGCGCAAGGTCCCCACCTCAAACCGGCTCCCCTTGATTCATAAGCCCGTGGACCTTATGAGTATAACTCCGGAAGAGAAGGCCAAGATTTTCTCAGGAAGCGCAGGCGGTTGTTGAAGTTGAGTTAAGGAAAACGCGACAGTTTACTCAAAGAATTATGCGCCTACTCGCGCGGGACCACCCGTTAAAATCGATTTCGCGGGTGTCCCGCCAAGAGGCTTTGCTAAGAAAATGCCTATTTCTTCGAATGGTATTTAAAGGAGAGGTTAACCCTCGCCCGATAGCCGGTTACCTTGCCATTCTCTACCGTCACATCAAGTTTGACCACCTCGGCCACTCTCAGGTCTTCGAGGGTCTTAGACGCCATCTCTACCGCATTCTTCGCGGCATCCTCCCACGAGGTCTTGCTGGTACCCACCAATTCGACAATGTTATACACGCTGCCTTCCATAACGACCTCCCCTTCTTGAAGTTTGATGGCTTTGACGTCAAACCATCGTAAAGGAAATAATAGCGCAGCAAACTCGGTTGTCAACCACAAAAACGCTGCTCGGCCACTTCAAACCTATCACACGGGCAGACTTGCGTAAAGGATGGCTGGAGGCCCGTCACTCGGGCGCGCGCGCCCAGGTCTGGTCAGGATCGAACACCTTCACGGCGCGTGCAGCTTTTCTGGTATGCCTGCCGAGGTTCTTCTGGTAGACGACTCCATCCTGGTTAACGATGAAGGTCATGACGCCCGATGAGCCGTACCGCGCCGGGTAGGCTATCAGGGCAAACCCCCCGATCATCTTGCCCCCGACCACATAGTCATGCGCGCCGCCGGGTGCACTACTGCCCTGGGCCTTGAGAATCCTGTAAAAGTAGCCGTGGTACGGTGTCGGTCTGCCCCCCAGTCTGCGCCCCATCGGCTGACCACTGTAGCCCTCTTCCAGCGCAGCGGCAAACAGAGGTCCCATGGGGCTCTCGTCTTCGCCTTCCTTAACTTCCCAATAAAGACCGTCCTGCGTGCCAGGTGAACTTACAAACTTTTGTGCGTACTCAAGAAGGCCGCTCCCCTGGCGGCCTTTCTTCATGGCATATTCTTTCTGGGCGTCGACGTAGGCAAGGCACACCTGGATGGCATTCAGCTCATTCCTGCCGACCCTGCGCGCCAGGATCTCCTCCTTGCCCGCCAGCGTGTCGAACCTCCAGCCACTCCCGGCTTTCACAATGGGGATGGGAAAAGGCCACTCGTCGTTCCCCACATGGAGCGTGACCCTGCCGGAGGCTTCCTCCAACCTGTTCTTCTCCTCGTAGTGCTTCACGAACCATTCACGCCCTTCTCTATCTTCGACCGGGTCGCCGGACACGATGATGGCCTTGCTTCCCGGACCGAATATCGTCAGCAGCGATTTCGTATCGTCGGCCTTGACCGCATCGACCATTGCTTTGACGGCCTCCTCCGGAGAGGAAAAGATCTTCTGGCCTGGGGATTTCGCATAAACGCTGCCACAGGCGAGAAGCATGACAAGAGCGGCCGCTGTGACGAGGAGTTTGATACCTCTGCAAGAGCCCTCTTCCTTGGTATGTCTGGATCGCAACATCACTCTATCCTCCCTAGCGAATTGATGTCCGTGAAATGCAGCTTTCACTTGCGACGTTCTCCTCCGGGCGGGGTGCGGGGACTTCCGCCACGCGAGGCGCCGCCTTGGCCGCCGCTGCCGGGGGGAGTTCTACTGGCGCTGGGCGCAGGGCTCGCGGTTCGCGCACTCGATAGACTTTCATGGCCTCGATTACTGAACTGCCGCGTTTGGTTGGCAGGAGCAGCGCCGCCAAACGCTGCCGAACCCTGTACTCCCTGGACCGCCTGACGTGAAGGAGCGGAAGGTTGCCTGGCTGGTTCAGGTCTGGCGACAGGAGGAGCCGTTGCAACCCTTGGCTGCTGCACAGGAGCGGAAGGTTGCCTGGCCGCTTCTGGCCTGGCCTGACTGGGGCCGGCCGCAGTCCGAGCCTGCTGCGCAGGAGGACGGTTAGGCCCCTGGGCCGCGACTTGCCCCGCCCCGCCGCGATCAAATCCTCTATAGTCGCGACGGGTGTCGGCACCAGGGAGAGACCCCCGTCCGTACTGCTGGGCAACGGCCGGAGTGCGGTAAGCGACTCCCCCCCGATGAGCCGGGTCATGACTCCACATCCCCTGGCCGCCGCTTCCCGCGGTCACGTGACTCGCGTACCTGTTCCTGTCGATGCGGTTATTGATGTTCACGTTCCTCGTGACATTGATCGTCACGTTATGACGATGCCAGTCAAAACCGCCCCATGCATAGCCCCACGCGACACCAATTGCCACCCCGAGGCCGACGATGCCGGCCGCAAGCACCGCTCCCCGCGGATAATAGCGGTAAGGCTGGTATGCCGGCCACCACCACTGGCCGTACACGGTCATCGGATCATATACCGGCACGTAGACCATCTGGGGGGTCACCGGTTCGATGCTGATCTCCTGGGTCTGTGGATCCACCATCACGCTCTGTTCGTTCGTGGTCCTCAGGCTGCCCTGGGCTTGGGCCCTCTGTCTGAGCTGCTGGACCGTGCCCATCACCTGGTCCTTTTGACCAAGGAAAGCGTCTCCCAGCCTTTGCGTCCACTCGAGCTGGTCGTTCATCATCTGCAAGACCGAGGGGAAGTTTACGAGCGATTTCACGCTCGGGTCCCAGTCCTGTTGTTCCAGCGCAGCCGCCAGGTCGTTCCCTCTCAGGTTCGGATTTGCCTGAACCCAGCGAGTTGCCTGGACCACCTCCAGGGGATACGTGGCTGCCATCAGGACCTGCACCAGAAGCTCATCCGGATAGAGCGCGATGGGCGCAAGCATCTGGTCCAGCTCCTCCTGCCTGAACATCGTCTGCCCGCCCGGATCCTGAAACTGTGCCATGATTCCCCCGGGCGGTACCGCGAGTAGCATTATCAGTGACCATAGTAACCAGCGGGCGCATATACGTCTTCTGCTTTTCATTGCTCTCCCTTCTCGGTGCTCCTATGTAGGCTCATTCTTGACGATAATCTTTTCCTCTTTCTGTCTGATCAGCAAGTTTACTCCTTTTTGTCCGTCTTGTCAGCACTTCAATCACTGTCATCTCTGTTGTCCTGCTCCCTGTATACGCATGGCTTTCCGGAATGATCTCCCCGATCTGGCCGGTCCGCAACTGTTAAGCGATCATTGCTTGCCGCTCTGCTCATTCTGCTTGTTCTCTTTTTTCACGCCCAATCTATTTTCGAGTAAGTTTATAGCCTGCAGAATGACAATAGCCTCATCATTTGTCTTTACGTCAAATACGACGCCAATGCTCTTTAGCAAATTCTTCATTTTATCCGCGAGATAGCTAAGGGTGGTGGAAATATAGACCGGGAAATACCAAAAATATCCCAACGCCAACAGGATGCAGAGCGATCCTATCACAGCCATGGAGGTGATAAACCTGGTGGAATCGTGCTTTGCCCGCTGGTTTTTCCGCACTACCGCCTGCATGTTTACGTCATAAATAGCGTTGATAGATTGCTTCAGCTTTTCGCAGGCGGGTAGAAAGTCACTAAAATAAACCGAACTTCCGCCCGGCTCGCTCTTTATCTGAAGACAAAGCTTCAAATACATCTCGTAGTCATGGTTAAGTGTCTCGACATATTCTTTCTCGTGTATCTCTGTTATGTTATTGTTTTCCGCTTTCAAATTCGTCTCAAATAGAGTCCTTCCTGATTCGAAAAGCTTCACGTAATAATCTGACATTGTTCCGGTACGGCGTGTATTATACAGGGTGCTGCTGACGGAGGTTTTCATATCATCAAGAGCAGAAAGCATATTCTTGGAATAAACAATGGAATCGTAATTATCTTTGAGAATACTCTCAGATTCCTGGCCCAATGTCCCGACATAATAGGAGCAAAAAGCTGCAAGAGCGAGAATAATCACGAACAGAAATCCTATACCCACTGAGAGCTTTGTTTTTAGAATCATGCTTCCTCCTGGTCATAACTATTCAGCCTGGTACATCGTTCCGACAGACTGAATGGAGTTTCCTCATGCTTTGAAATGGTTTTAATTGGCTATTGGACATGTAAGCCCAAGCCTTGCCCTTCAGAGATTCTGGCGCATCTATGCAGGTCCGCCGAGGCATAAGGTTATTATACACCACCTGTGCAACAGACTAATGCATAATCTCATGGCTGTCACCTATTCCGCGGAGCGCGTCAAAACATTCAGTTCGATCAGCATGCCGAGTTCGTCACGGCTGACCCATTCTTCCGCAATCTTTCCCTCGTGAAATCGAAAGATGGCAATGGCCGGCCACGTGACCGTTTTACCCGCCACCGCGTGACGACCGAGACGGCTTGTCCATTCTCCACGATTCACGGCCCGGTGGCTCAGCCTGCACGCCACGCGGTCGTCTTCGGCTATCAGGTCGTGGATCGTTGTTGTGAACTCGCTGTATACTTCGAGAATCCCTCGAAGGGCCTGCTTGAATGCTTCAAGCCCTACGATGGGTCCCACCGCCTCGGGCCGATGGATAAGGCAGTCTATTGTCACGAGTTCGTCAAGAATATCGACCTTTCTTTTATCGAGTACTTCCTCAAAATAACGGCGAACAATGGCCTTCTGTTGTGCAATGGACATCTTTCCCCTCCTCGTTGAGGCCTAAAGTCTGCTTTCTGCTATGTGATCTGCCGCACCGCGGCATGGGCTGTCCGGAGCCCGCCTTCAATGAATCCCTGGAAATCGGAATAGGCCTCGCCGCAGACGTGAAGGATGTTATGGCTGTGGCTGGCCCGGGAAAGCGGAAACGCTGATAGCTTCATTATTGCGTCTTCAATCTGTACCCCGGGTTTCCAGAAGTGAACACCCGCTTCAAAGGGTTCACGGCTGAAGTCGCGGATACCAAAACAGGTAAGCGCATCGGCTCGGGCTTCCCGTTCCGAGCGGTCGGCGGTGTGGGGAGCAAGGCTCAGATATTTCAGGTAATACTCACGCAACCGTTTATCCTGGTTGAGTTCCACTTGCAGGTGCGGATCCTGCGTGATAAAGGACTGCCAGAAGTGCCTGGAAGGGCTATCTCCGTAAACCATGACCATCCCTCGCTTCTCGGCTCCTTCCTCTCGATAGTAATAGTGAAGTTCGCGGGTAGGCACGGAGGAAGCCCCGGTTTGAGGCAGTGTATGTTGGTTCCACCAGGGCTCTTTCGTGACATAAAAACATTTAAAAAGAGGTATGGGGATAACCGAATCGATCAGTCGGACGATGGCATCAGGGAAGAAAGACGCGAGTTTTCTCAAGGGGCTCCGGGGAAGGGCAAGCACCACATGCCGCGCATACACCGTGACGCTGCGCCCCGGAGGCGCGGATAACTCAAGGCGCAGGTACTGTCCGTCTTCCTCTTGAATGTCGACCAGCTTATGGTTCCTGTAAAGAGGAATCGGCTCAGGCTGAAGAGACGAGAGCCTCTCTACCAGCTTTGTGATTACAGCCTCGGCACCCTCTTTGATCCCCACCATGGTCTCGTTGGGATGGAGACCTCGTAACCAAAAGATGATACACTCGGCCGCACTCAAATTTTGATGGATTGAATGGTAGAAGGTCCCGTAATTGATAATCTTCGTCAGCGCCCGATGGCTTAACACGGCGCTCAGGACATTCCAGAAGCCGGTGTTGTACAACCGTTCCCCCTGGAAGGTTGTCATGGTTCTAAGTTCATGATAGAAGCTTTCGCCCAGTTCGGCCCACCATTCCCAGTGGCGCGGATCCCTGGGGTTATTAATATTACCACCGCTGGCCTGTAACACCCGCAAGATCCCGAGGCTGAGCAACTCCAGGGTGTTTAGCTGCACTCCGGAAGGACCTCCCTGGGGCCACAGATCATCTTCCCCGAGACTGTAAAGCGATTCTGGATCGGTGGCTGCCATATAGGGAGGAAAATAGGATGTTTCCAGACCCAACTCATGGATCAGACCCATGAGAAGAGGCTGCGCCCTTTTCTCAAATCGCATAGGCCCGTATTCCGCCAAAAAGCCGTCCATCTCAACCGTTTCAATCCGGCCCCCAAAACGGCTCGACGCCTCGAACAGGGCCATCCTGTGGTCAGGCCCCTTCTGTTTCCATAGTTGCAGACAGGTGTAGAGGCCTGTAATTCCGCCTCCGATGATTGCCGTGTCCAGTTTAAGCGGGGTCTCCTTCATGCCGGCTCCTTCAAGACCCATCCGTCTTCTCCACCCAACCCGTTCTGTTCAGGCTTGCGTCAGCCCCCCGGCCTGTATTCAGTCTTGCGTGCCAAGCGCTAACTCCCTATCTATATCCCTCTGGAGGGAAAAAGCGACTCACTGAATTTTAATGTTTACCCGCGGAAGTGGCAAGTCCCCTCGGAACGATTCCATATTTTATCCACGTCCGCAAAGACATGTTCCAAGGTGCTATTCACTAATTGAATCTGCTTGACAAGAAAAACGAAGAGGTGTAGCCTCGTAAAGTAAAAAACTTAGAGACTATGCTCGAGGTGAAAGGTTATGGCGAATCTCCAGTCTTTGATTGATAGGTACATGAGTAATCTGGCAGAGCTTGAGACCCAGGTCTCGGATGTCAAGCATAAACTGAACATCGTGATGGAAGCGTCACGCTTGCTGGAAGAGGAAGGTCTTTCGGAGATACAACCTCCCTGCATCGTCAGGGACCTGTAACTCTTAGTCCTTCTCATAATATCCCTTAACATTAAAAGTTCCAGCCCCAGGCCACATAGGGTGCGGAGTGGTGTACCCAATTGTCAATTACTCGGGGCATCGATGAGCTGCGCGCTGAAAGCCTCCGCCCAATGCCTTCTATCGGTTCCCACTCTTGATACGTCTTAACCCTCGCCGCCTCCTCCTCTGAGATGTTTGTGGATGCCATCAAGAATCTGTCTTGACTTGTGCTCATCGCCCAGGATACCAACCCGGATTGTTATTTTAGAAGATTCGGCCGTGACAGATTCGATTTCAACCCACACATCATCTCCGCTAGCGAACCTTGACTTAATTTTTGCAGAGAGCTTATCGTGGTTGTCTTCGATTATCGGGAGGTTAAGCTCCTTGAGCGTGGAGATGGAAGCGTCATGGACTCTTGGAACGGACGCAGCCATATCCTCCTTGAGTTGACCTTTAATGTAAACAACAGAGCCGGCTCCCGCGGCACCTCCCAGAAGCAATGCGGCGCATCCTGCCAACTCTATTGCGAAAAGCATGACTGACAACAACACTAAAAACATCTTGAGACGCTTCATATGGTCATCCTCCTGGCATTAATAGATGCGCTAATACACACAAGGCAAAGGCAGAGTAAGACTATAACTAACCTTGTAAGAATGTCAATCCAGTCCAGCGCTCAAGTCGAGGCTAATACTTGCTGAGGTCAGAGAACGTGCGATCGTCATTCATCGAGGAACATCGCATCGACCGGACATGATTCAGCAGCTTTGCGGACCAGATCTTCAAGTTCCTTGGGCACATCCTCTTTTTTCACGGTAGCCAGATCTCCCTCCATCTTGAATATTTCGGGGCAGAGTTCCGCGCAAACCCCATCGCCCACGCACTCATCACCATTGACACGTACTTTCATGGTTGCTCCCTTTTATTAGTATTTAGATCCTCATGCCTCGCGGCCCTTCTTCGTATCATACGTCTATTACATAGGGTCTTGTTAAGGTTCTGTCAAGTCAGGCCCGGTTCCTCCTCCCCGACCCTGAGGTTATTGCTTTCTGCTGCACGTGTTGGTTTCGACCCACGCAGCAAATGCATGTATATATTTCGCGACGAAATCCCGGATGGAATCATTAGCAAGATTACCGCTCTCATCGAAGAGATTCGCGGCATTCCCGATGTAAGCCTCAGGCTGCTGCATGGCGGGAACGTTAAGGAACACCAGCGATTGACGCAGGTGGTGGTTTGCGCCAAATCCGCCTATTGCGCCGGGCGAAACGCTTATCACGGCGCCGGGCTTCCCTCCCCACACGCTTTTTCCATAGGGCCGCGAACCCACATCGATAGCGTTCTTCAGCACGCCGGGAACTGAGCGGTTGTATTCAGGTGTCACGAACAGGAAACCGTCAAACGACTTTACACGCTCCCTGAACTCTGTCCACGCTGAAGGCGGTCTTCCCTCGTCATCAAGGTCCTGGTCGTAGAGTGGAAGTCCGCCGATCTCGATGATTTCAAGCTTCAGTGATTCAGGTGCCAGTGCTATGAGCGCCTTTGCCATCTTCCGATTGAAGGATTCTTTGCGAAGACTTCCCACAAAAACAGCAATCTTTTTCTGTGTCATAGCCTTTCTCCCCTTATGGTCTTTCTAATTTCCTATTCCGATCTGCTTCATGTACGTCGCATTGTCCCAGAACAGCCATTCTTCAACCATAACGCCGTCCTTCCAACGACCCACGGTACACATGGGTATGGAGAACCCCTTGCCCGTGGGCTGGATAAACTTCCCGTCCCCTATCGGCATGGGCTTGGTAAAGGTCCCGGTCATGACGCCTATCACGGAGGCATACTCGTCCGATCCGAATCTCCCCTCAAGAATGGGCCAAGAATGGATTCTAGATCAGTCTGTGCCGAAGTCGCTTGGTGTGCGAGGAATGAGCGGGTAACCAGGGGATTAACGGCAAATTCGGGAAGCTCAAGCATCTGGACACATCGCTTGCATAGTTCCATTGGGTCAGGATTATTGAGTTCCGAAGTAGCCCTCATCACGACCGTATCAATGGTCTTGAGATAGCGAATTCCGGCCCAAATTGCGTCCATAGCATCTTGTCCATAAAGCGGATCCGCCCATGAGGAATAGAGTACGGTCAGATTCTCAATCTCTGCGAGCCTAACGAGAGAATTGGCCAGCGCAGAAGCATCTTCGTATATCGGCATGTCGCCGGGCTGAGGAATAGCATCACCACAGAAGAGGACACCCTGCTCATCGGATAATAGAGAAAGCGATCCTGCTGAATGGCCTGGTGTGTGTAAAACCCTCAAGGTTGAATGCTTACCGAGAGATAGGATATCGTCATCGGAAAGAAGACGATTTACCGTGACTGGCCCGGAGACAAGCCTAGCGAATCCAGGAACCGGTCTTTCTCGCCCTTGACGCTCGGTATTCTCTATCCATGCCTGCTCGCTCCGGTGTGCCCACACCTGTGCTCCCGACTGACGTTGGATCAAAGATGCTGCGCCAATATGGTCGGGGTGGGAGTGGGTCAAAATGATGATGTCAACGTCAGATAGATTCTTGCCGATCGTTTCCAAAGCCTTCGATATGACACCTTCTGTTTGAGCGACTCCCGTGTCAATTAGACAAAGCCGTTCACCATCGAGTACATATGAATATACAAAGCGTTCGACCGTTCTGTCTGGGCCAACGGGAATACCGAATGCAATCTTTATGGGGTGGATGTTACCAGCCTTCATTTTGATATCCTGCTTGGATGCCAACGGGATGAACCAGATATTCTCCCGCGTCAGGTGCAGCGCCTTGTTCGCTCATAAAAGCTGTTTCAATTGTTCTATTGAGATCTCACAATCCCGAAGGATTTGAGCCAAGAGCCCTCGACCAATTGTTTCACCGCTGTGAACTGGCACTGTGGTACATCTGCCGTCAGAATGCTGAAGGAAATGGTGGCTGCCTTTTTTGCGAATGACCTCGAAGCCCATTTTCCGAAGAGCCTTAACGAGCCGTTGGCCCGTAACGGCAGGAAGAGTGCTCACGCGTTGACCGCCACGCGTTGAACGCCTATGAATTCGGTAGGTATCGGGTCCTCCACTTCCAGGCAAAGCTCAATTGCCTCTTTTACTCTTTTCATAAGGACGTCAAGTGACTTCGCCTGTGTATGACATCCTCGTAAGGCGGGTACCGATGCTACAAAATATCCGTCCTCGTCTTTCTCGATAACTACGCTGAATTCCCTGATCATTTCCTTAATCCTCCATACCTTATAATATCACAGAGGAAACGTCGCTTCATCTTTTCTTTAGCGAACGCCGAGTTGACCGGGAGGCCCGCTTTTTGGCCGATCCGGTGGAACGCCTTGTTGGGCTTCTCTTTGGAACTAACTTGACCTGCAAATCACAGCCAACGGCTCGTGCATACTTTTTGAGCGTAGTGATTGATGGGGCGTGCTTGCCTGCAGATTCCAGCCGTGACACAGCACTCTTAGTGGTACCCATCCGTTCAGCAACAGCCTCTTGAGTGAGACCTGACTTTGCACGTGCCGAAAGCATTTCGTGTACAAGGAGATATTCCTCTTCAAGGTTATGGTATGCTTCACTAAAGCCTTTGCGCTTTCGGGCTTTAATGAGGAAAGCCTCATGGTCATGAGGCACAGGATCATATTTAATGTCGGCCATCTCTAACCTCCTTCATCCTCCGGCGGGCCAACTTCAATTCCCGCTCAGGAGTTTCTTGTGTTTTTTTCATAAAGGCATGGAGTACTACAATGCGTTTTTGCACCATGAAACAATAAAACACTCTTCCAATGCCTTCGGCACCCCGGGGCCTCAATTCAAAAAGACCATCTCCCAAGGCCCGCGAATGAGGCATACGTAAATGCGGCCCAAACTCCATGAGTAGTTCTACAATTCGCGCATAATCGGCCAGAATGCCGGAAGGCCAACTCTCGATTTTTTCTTTTACACGGGAATGAAAGTACTCGATAGAGTATTTCATAGGAATAGGTTAGCATAATTGCTAACTGCGGTCAATATATTTGCGAAGCCCAACAATTAATATACGGTGCCCGTCTTTTCTGACATCTTACTCCGTTGTTGGAAAAATGCAATAACAAAATGTTCAACAAAATTGCCGACTTCGCCACCGCGTACTTGGCAATTGGTCTGTAATATCAGGAAAGGCGGGGTTGGTTTTTTCTGGCACCTCATTAGCATGCAGAAATACCGTAGAGGACGCTGGTTCAAAGTGAACTCTCAAGGTACTTCTCCGGCCCGGCGATCTCATCTCCGCCGGCCTGTGCGGTCACTAAAGAGAATGGTCAGCCCACGACCAGATATTCCCCGAAGGATGTATAGGGCGGCGGAAGAGAAGGTTTCAGATGCGCGAAGCTCAAGTCGCGAGGAGCGAAGACGTACTCACTCGTACGTCGGAGCGACGCAAGACGCAGGCGACAAAGCAGATGAGCCTTATATTCCGCCGCCCGCTACTACGAGGATAAAAACTCATTCAGCGTACGATGATGTGGTATCATCATGGCGATGCACATGGGCAAATGAATCGGAGCAAGTGATTGATGGGTAACGTTCTCCTTATGCTGTTGTTGTCCGGCGCGGCGATTGTCGCCCTGTTCGTCATTCAATCATTGATGACGAGACGCGCTGTTTTCAAGGTGATCAATATTTTTTGTCAGTCCGGAGCTCGGGATGCCGAGCATGCCAGGACGCAGGATGAACTGGGGCTCTCCCCTCCCGCTTTCTTCGACAGACTGACAAGAACTCGCGACTACAAGCCGCAAGCCCTCCGTCTTTTGAAAGAAGCAAACATCCTTCACGCCACCACGGATGGAAAACTCTACCTGTCCCAGAAAGAATTCGGCCAGGAGTTGAGCTGCAACAAGCAGCTGGCGCATCTAATTCAGACCGCTTTAAAAAGATATACCAGGAATGACGGGGGCAGCCATACCGTTGCATGATGAGGAGATGGTAACTCGCTGCGCGTGGGTCATTTGACCCCGATCGCCCGCATTAGGCGATCTCATCTTCCCCGGCCATGCCGTTCACTAAAGAGATAGATCGGCCAACGACCAAGATTCCCCGAAGGATGTGTAGGCGTGTCTCATGTTCAATGGCTGACCCCTTTATCCCTTTGATTTGATGGGGGTGATGGTATACACTCTTTTATGGACAATGGAAGGGTTTTTCTACAGGCTCAACGGTGAATTCAGCCGACCGACCGAGGCGGAACGTGAAAGCGACCCACATTCTTCCGGGTCGGGGACGGAATTATTGGTTAACTGGTCTCTTTGTCTTACCCCGTATTTGCGTAGGTTCTGACTTCCTTGTCTAGTGGTATAACACATAATTAATACTATATTTGGCTTGACAAGGTCATCTGCGTAATGTACACTATGATCCATGAACCGACCATTCCTGTTACCCCCGCTTTCGGCAGAGGAGTTGCTGGAGCTTCAGAGATTGTTGCGGGCCCAGAAGACCCCGGCTGGCCTTTACCGCCGGTGCAATCTTATTTGGCAACTGGCGGCCGGGTTCAACGTGGGAGAAGCCAGCGAAATAGCCGGATTGCATTACACCAATGCGCACGAATGGGTCAAGCGATTTCAACAATCGGGCATCTCCGGGCTTTCGAACCTTCCACGACCAGGGAGACCGAAGCTCTATGGGAAGAAGCCAGAAACGTTGGTGATTCAAACAGCGACCTCCCGTCCGCCAGATCTGGGATTGGGTTTCACGACGTGGTCTTTGGCCAAGCTGGAGGAGCACCTCAGGGGTCATGCTGGCCTGAAATCACTCAGCCGGGAAACCATCCGGCGTATCCTTATGCACCATGGTCTTCGGTTTTTAACCGGACAAACGTGGTGCCAGAGCGAAGATCCGGAGTTCGAGGTAAAAAAAACGCCATCATAGATCTCTATCGTCATCCTCCGAAAAGAGGGGTTGTCGTCTGTTTTGACGAACTGGGACCTCTTCAAACCATTCCCCGAGGCGGCCAACAATGGGGTAAGCGTGCTGCCCGGCGACCGGACCGATATCGTCGCCGTGGAACGCTGCAGTGGTTTGGGGCTTTCTGCCCCACAACAGGAGCATCGGTAGGGCGAGGGACTCCGCATAAGGATGCGGAGTCGTGCAAGAGATTCTGGAAAGAAGTGATGATGACCCGCTGGGGCAAGGGGTCGATTCACCTGGTTATGGATAACCTGAGCGCGCATAAGAAGGCCTTCAGAGAACTTCCCTATAAGATCCGTCGACGCATCCGGGTTTACTGGTTACCAACAAATAGCTCCTGGCTCAATTTAGTCGAGTCCTACTTTGCCGTTCTCCAGCGGACAGCTCTGAGCAATACCTACTACAAAACTCCAGGAGACATTGAACAAGGACTCAAAAAAGGAGTCGAATATCTTAATCTGCACCCAAGACCCTATGTATGGAAGAAAATATAGTGCTATTTATGTGTCATATCACTAGTCGGTTTCCGAGTGCCTCGGCAGTGATATCAAGGTCGTACTGCGCTTGCAGGCCCAACCAGAATTCGGCAGATGTTCCGAAGAACCTTGCCAGTCTGAGAGCCGAATCGGCACTGATACTCCGCTTTCCAAGGACGATTTCATTGATCCTTCTGGCCGGTACGCCAATATTGAGTGCAAGCCTGTTCTGACTGATATTCATGGGTTTCAGAAACTCCTCGGAAAGGACTTCGCCGGGATGTACGGGATGTAGTGTCTTCTTCACAATGCTCCTCCCTAATGGTAGTCGGTTATCTCTATTTCATGAGCGTCTCCGTCTTTCCACTTAAAGCAGATACGCCACTGGTCGTTGATTCTGACGCTATATTGTCCTTCTCGTGTCCCTTTCAACTTTTCAAGCTTCTTCGCGGGTGGAATTCTCAAGTCATTCAAATTTTTGGCATTGTTAATCATACGCAACTTCCTCAGAGCCACCTGCTGAATGTCATGGGAAGCTTACGCGAGCCTTCTCGGCTGTAAACCTTTTCGGTTTCCTTATCCTTGAATGACTTGATCATCTACGAATATATCATACCAGGTGGCGTTTAACGTCAAGCGTTATAAACGTCTATTTCGTCATGAGTCCGTCTTCCAGTTAACGAGCCTGTAGAAAAACCCTTAAATCGAATGCCTTGTCTCCCCTTACCGTCGTCTCATATTGTATCAGTGCGTTTGATCGGGTCGGTTAACTTACGTACTTAAAGTATAGCACCCGCTGCTGCCCTAGGCTTCAAATCTCTTACCCTTATCCCTTTCTTATGCATACCCATACCCGTACCGGTGCACTTTCAGGAGGTTGTGCACGATGCAGTAGAGGAGCCACTGGCTGTTCACCTTCCGTTTCCCCCTGAGGGTGAATCTATTGAGTCTTAGGGTAGAGCAGATGTTGGCAAAGACCGGCTCTGCGGTAGGGAGTCTTTTATTATAGATGAGGCGACCTTTTACGGAATCTATTTTGCGCTTCATCTTCTCGGTGAAGCTCTCGGGAAGGTATGGGGCTCGCCCCTGGAAGAAGTAGACCTGCCGCGTCTCCGTACGGTCAGGATAGCGGAGACACTTCTTCCGCAAGGGCACAGACCGTGCAGTCAGTCTTGTTACTCCGAAATTTGATGGCAACTCTTTTGTGGTTGACAATGACATTGGCTCCGTTGCGGTGGAGGCGTTTGCCGGCAGGACAGATGCAGTGGCTCTTATCCTCGCTCATCGTAAAATAGCGTGTCGTATACGCAGTGGTTGTACCATGGAGCGCTGCGTTTTCTTTTTTGAAGCGCTCCTTGTAACGGTCTCTTTCTACAAAGCGCGGATCACGTTTTCTGAACTGGGTGTCTGCCACATACGCATCGATACCCTCACCCATCAGAAATTGCATGTTCTTCTCTGAATGGAAGCCGGAATCGGCGGTGAGTTTTGTTTTCTCAAATACATCGGGGTCAGAGCCGATGGCAGTAAGGTTCTCTCGTGCGCCCTCTACCATAGGTTGCAGGAGATCCTGTTCCTGAGGTGCCCCGAAAGCCTCGGCATGGACAACGATCTGGTGCTTGTCATCCACAACGGCGACGCCGTCGTAGCCCTGGATGACCCCCTGGGAGGTCTTCATGGTGGCACTCTCGTTATCCGTGATATTGCTCTTGATGGGTTTGCCCGTCTTACCCGGCTTGTCATCATGATCTTTCAACCATCTTCTGATCTTCTTCACGTTCCGTTTAAGCGTAGCGACGTACTGTGCTTCCTGCACGGCCGTGTCGTTGTCCTTTTCTGCTCCATCTGTTTCCTTGTGTCGCGTGATCATGTGACGGATGGCCTTCTCCATCTTTTCTTTCTTTTTGGCAAGGTCTTCTTTGGTGCCGCCCCATTCTTTAGACGCATTGGAGGAGAGCTTCACGCCGTCGAGGGCAAACATCTCTTTGCCGATGAGCTTAGTCGTCACAGACGAGGAGCACCTCGAGAAAGAGCTTAAGATCTCCGGATCGAGGGTCGCGATGAAATCGGCGATCGTGGTGAAGTGGGGGGATGTATCGCAGGAGAGGGCCATAAAGATGATATTCTCCCTGCAGCACTGCTCTATCTTTCTGCTTGAGGTGATGCCCCGGGAGTAGGCATAGAGGATGATCTTTAAGAGAATGGCGGGATCATAGGCAGGGGCGCCGGTGTCGTCATTGCAGTAGCGATCATCAAAGACGGAGAGATCGAGTTCGTTATCGATCAGGTAGTTGAGGGTGTATCGAAGGTGCCGGGAAGGATCTGCTTGTCAAAGGAGATGGGGATGAACTTGCCCTGACGGTAATCGTACTCTTTGAAGCGCGCCATCGGGTGCCTCCCCATGTGGTGTCAGGCTTGACGCATGATGATCATAAGTATACCATAATGGATGGCTTATAGAGGGGTTTTTCTACAGGCTCAACGCAGAAATCACCGGCGCGACCGAGGCCGTGCCGATAAGAATAACCCCACTTTCTTCCGCGTCCGGTGGATGAACTCGTTATCCGTTTTTCTTTGCAACGTACTGAACTCCGTCGATCCCTTGAAGTCGGAATCCTGAGTCCATAAGGTCGCTCCGTACGTATGGGCGGTAGCAAGAATGATGCTGTCTGCGATGGGCATGCGCTGCTCGATACTGATCTTAGCTGCCAAAATAGAAATACCCGCCGTAAGGTCCACTACGGAACCCTGCTGCATGAGGGCCACCGATTGTAGCGCATCAGATTCGCCGCGTTGGCGGAGAACCGCCTTGAAGACCTCATAAATTGTAATCGTAGGGACAACGAGATCTCGTGTTTTTTGAAGAGGGCGGGAAAAAAAGGTGGCATTGGGGCCATCCGCGAAGTATTCAAGCCAGCCTGAAGAATCGATTATATTCATAATCTATCAGGTTCTCTTTCTACTGCAGTGTCGATTCCCTCGAGGAATCCCTTCATTTCCGATATTTTTCTTAGGGGAATCATCTCGATTCTGTTGCCGTAGATCACCATCTGAACTCTTTGCCCTGGCGATAGCTTCAAGGCTTCTCTAAGCTTCTTTGGAATTACAACCTGAAACTTTGGGGATATCTTAACTGCTTCCATACGTAATCTCCATCGATAGTAGTTTTGTAATATTATAGCTCGTAGCGTATGACCACACAAGTAATCTTTTGCTGTCCGTGGATAACGGAGAGTTGAGCCGCCGAGGTACGTGATCTGCCGGAGGAGGGCTCTGTTTGCCTTCATCCGATCACTCATCGGCCTTGCTTT
>CAWIHO010000063.1:0-32955 GCA_963835605.1 uncultured delta proteobacterium
ATGGATAAAGGTGATGGGTGAGATGGCTTTAAAGGATGGTTCCAGCTTCCAATAGGTCGTTCCCTCTACGATCTCAGAATAGAGCGGATAACCAGCATCCTCCAATGCCCTGAGATCCCTGTAAAGAGTTCTCTTGGTGACACCACATTCTTCGGCTAATTCGCCCATGGTGATTCCGTGTCTGGGTTCCGAGAGTTCTCAGGATCCCTTGGACTCGTGCCGCTTGGCTGTATTTTTTCTTGGTAGGCATATCTTTATGGTCTTATCGAGGCCTACTCCCAACTTATTTGGCTGACTAATCCATCAAATTGCGATTTTATGTATTTGAATCTTCCGGTTGTTCCGTCAAAATGACCAAACTTCAAGAGTGGCCAGTTATACCCCCAAAGTTCTGCTTCTTTTTCAATTTGTTTCATTAGACTGTCTTCCATGTAGGTACCATATCGCCACGCTAAATGCCGGATTGGACCGAAAACTCCTTCCGAGTTTCTTTCAACTGAATCTCGGCACTGATTAGAGCAAACAAATATTCGAAACGGTCAAAGAACCTCTCGTAATCGATCTCATCGGGGAGAAAGGGATGACCATTTCTTTCGCGATGCAGTGTTATGAAAACGGCCTTATCAGTAAAAACGACACCGACGGACTGGATCTGCGCTTCGGCAACGCGGGGATTTTGCTCCCGCTAATCGAGCAGATCGCATACCGGCGCGGTTTTGGCGCGGTTCTGGCGAACGGCAGCAAAGTCGCGGCAGCGCAGATCGGCAAGGGAAGCGAAACTCTCTTGATGGAGGTCAAAGGTCAGGAAGTCCCGGCCCATGACCCTCGGGTAAAAACGGGCTTGGGGCTGCAATACGCGATCGCCTTCAATGGAGCAGACCACTGGTTCTCACAACACGATCCCTTTTTTAATAACAAGGAATCTTATGCCTTCAAGGAGATTACTCCGCTTGGCATCACCCAGCCGGTCAAGGACAGAGACCTGAGTCCCGACAAGGCCCGTTTTGTTCTCTATGGCGCCTACCTCACGCTCCTGTATGATCTGCTGGGCGCATGCGTGTTTGGGTTTATCGGTAGAGGAATGATCCCGTTATCAAAGCTGTGTGATCTGGTACAAGGAGCGACGGGTTGGAACACCAGTCCGTGGGAGCTGATGAAAGCGGGGGACAGGGCTCACACTATGGCTCGGCTGTACAATTTGCGCTGTGGACTCAGTTCAAAAGACGATAGACTCCCAAGTCGATATTTTTCCTCGCTTAACGGCGGCCCTTTGGACGGGCAGGGGGCGATAGACGAGCAAGGCTTCGCGGGATTGATCCGCGACTACTACGAGATGGCTGAATGGGATGAGACCGGCACGCCGCGGCGAGGGAGGTTGCTGGAACTCGGCCTGGAGTGGCTGACAGAAGAGGGTTCCACCCGTAATGCCTGATGCGGCTGGCGCAAATCTTATACTAGACGACGAGTCTGCCTTGTTCTTGAGATCGTGCCTAAGGTTTCTTTGAAAGAAATCGTAGGAGAGAGGTCACCTTTTTCTCCGTTTCATCCCCCGTATCTATTCTTTTCATCGTCTGTAAGAACCTCCAGAATTAGTCTTCCGTAAAAAATTCTTTGAGCAACCGTTCGGCTTCCTGCAGTCCATGCTCGGTAAATACAACCGATTTAGACTTACCAACAGGATCGGAGATGTATTCCTTTTGGTGCAAACGATTCATTGCGTCCCAGTCGAAGCCTTTCCACGCACGGCTTTCATCGTGAAGGCCAAGATAGAGCAGGGCCAATACTGCTCGGTCAATTTTTTCGTTATTGAGTTTCATCTGTTCTCCTTCAACCCACGTGCTGCTCCTTGTTGGTCGTACCGGAGCTCACGTGAGAAGTAGCTTATCGATCTGTTCGACCTGTTCAAAGTGGCGGTCCCTGGTGACGAGGGTACCACCTACGCTCATGCAGGAGGCAGCTATCCAGACGTCGTTTATGGGAATGCGCGTGCCTTTCACGGTGAGAGCAGAAAAGATGAGAGCGTACTTGCGGGCCACTTCTTCATCAACCGCAATAACAACAACCCCGAGGGTAGTCAGGAAATGGCGGAGCTTGTTCTCGTTGTGCGTGGCGCGGCTGCCCTTCGCAAAACCATAGTAGAGTTCGCCCAGCACCACAGACGGGAGTAAAATTTCGGTGCTCCTCGTCGCCAGAAGGTCAACTACATCCCGTTTCCCTTGGGCAAAATCGATATAGATGTTTGTATCGAGGACGAGCTTCATTCCCAATCACCTTCGTGTATGCCCTCGAATACCTTCACGTGCTTCCTCAACTCAGACGCTTCTTCAGTACCTAACCACCCAGCTGTCTTTCTGATAAGCTGTTCCCTGCTCTCAGTTAGCCCGAGCTTTTCATCGACGGCTTCGAGAATGAAACCTGTTTTGGTCTTACCAGCCTTCTTCGCGGCGCGTCTAATGATCTCTTCTTTCTTTGCGGGAATCCTTAGACTAATGGGCACGTCTCACCTCCTGTATCGCAGTAAAAGCCATTGTATCTCATGTTTCAGCTCTCGTCAAGAGTCTTTTACAGAGCGTGACCAGGCCATTCAATGGTGCAGCGGAATCTGGCATTCACCTGGCACACCGTATACTTTTTTAATCTTTTTGCAGCCACAGTCCACTGCGTTCCGACATTCCGATATACTGACAGAGGAGTTCAAGAATAACTGATAACGTGAAGGGAGGTCGAGATGGCATTGGACGCACGTGACGTAAGCAGACACCTGCGGTCTTTATTCGGGCAATATGAGGACAGTTTCCAGGAGGCCTGGCTGGAAATACTTGAACGCAATCCCCAGACCATTGCTGAAATCACCCCCATTGTTCGAAAGGTCAAAAAT
The DNA here is from genome assembly GCA_963835605.1 of uncultured delta proteobacterium. GTDB lineage: Bacteria > Desulfobacterota > Syntrophorhabdia > Syntrophorhabdales > WCHB1-27 > JADGQN01. The sequence continues at coordinate 2,879 of CAWIHO010000063.1, forward strand.
AGGGCCATAACACGATACTTGAATAAGAAATGCCGAGAGGACAGCCTCCAAAGACCCCTGGGGCGGAACGGGGACGGAAACCTCACCCTTGAATCGATTTTGGAAAGCCCTTCTTCAGATGAGAACACCGACTCCATGGACGAAGATCGTAGTGACAGCACTAAGCTTTACAAGAAAATGGTCGACTTTCTTATCGGCGAATACGTGAGACAAAAGAACGAGAATCTTGAGCTGAAAAAGAAAGAGATCGACCTTAAGACGGAAAGACTCAGACTGCGTGGAGAATCACTCAAGTTTAAGAGAGATCGTTTCGAGTCCTGGAGACAACTCATGGAGGAAAAAGGTAAGGAGAAAGAGCGCCTCTTAAGACTCAAAGCTCAGCTCCGGAGGGAAGAACTCGAATTGCGGAACGAACGGTTTCTGTTAGGAAAACCAAGGCGCTGGGAAGAAAAGTAAAACAGTCCTCATGCTAACCGTGGCGCGCCTCATCCCTCTCTCAGGGGAATGACATTGGAATCGTCCGCGGTTTCCGAGTCAGCCTTCCGCAGGAGAGCCGGGGACACATTCCAATGCTGTCCGTCGTTAGTGATGACCGTGACCGTCTTCCTGTTGTAGCGCGTCACCATCCCAACAACCGGAAGTCGGCCTTCCGGCTGAAAGGTGACGTGGTCCCCGATCTTGAACTTCAGCATCTGCGCGTGCGAGCGCATCTGATTAAAGAAACGCAAACGCTCCACAATCCTGTTGTTCAGGTCGATGAGTTCTGCTTCAGTGAGTTTGTCTATATCAATGTTCATCATTCACCCATACCTAAAACACGCACTTTATGTCCGGGCCATGCTGGCCTCGCCCTCGTGTTAGGAGCCCTGAACGGCCTTTAACTCGACCGCCCTGGAGACCGCAGCTGAGTGCCGACAGGTCAATTCTACATTTCGTGAGGATAGCGCGTCAATAGTATCTTTCACAAAAACCTTTTGACTCACCCGCCATGCCTCAGTAGAATTGTACCGGTGTGTCTTCCGCCAGCTTCCGTCGGAATCCACCGTTTCAATGGCAGGGCATGTCGACATACAGGAAAATATTCGCACTGGGGCATTAAAGGGACTGGTTAGATGAGGATCTTTTTAACAGGCGTCGCCTGTGTCGGCAAGACGACCATCGGAGAAGAGCTGGCTGTTTTGTTTGGCTATCCGTTCTTTGACCTGGACACGGAAATTGAGAGCTATTTCGGAACATCGATCGAGCGGCTCCAGAATCGCTATCTAACGATGCACTCCTATCGCAAAGAGGCCTCCAAGGCCCTGGAGCACCTTCTTTCCCGGGAAAACAGCCGGGATTGGGTCATCGCCTTGCCGCCAAGTGGGCTTATGGACAGTTATTGGAGGGTGGTGAAAAAGGCGAACGCAACGATCGTTGTCCTCGCTCACTCTCCTCGGAACATTCTGAACAGGATCACTTTCTACGATATCGATTCCCGTCCCGTCGTGAGGAATGTGTCACAGAAGGAAAGACGTCTGTATCTTCGGGAAATAAAAGGCGACGTTAGCTATTTTCGACGCACCTATCAACGTGCTACTTTAACCGTGGACATAGACGGTCTGGGAGCCGAAGATGCTGCTCGCCGAATAAAGGACATGCTTCCTGGATGAATTCCATGAGGATCTCGACGGGCTCCTGAAAGCTGCGATAAAATGGCGATATGCGCCGTCCCGGCTATCTGACTGCCGTTGGCCTTGATGCGGGCAAGGAAAGATATCCCGCTTTATGTTGAATGTATATGGTATTACGGAGCGGAGGCGCCCACTCAAAAGGGACTGAAGGGGTATCTTTGTTAGGACAGGAGGAACGAGCGTGAAGATAGGAAGGAACGATCCGTGCCCGTGCGGGAGCGGTCAAGAGTACAGAAGTGCTGTGGTGCAGCAAGAGATGGATTTTTCATTGCCGGAAGAATTGCGCACGGGCACACAACTTGACGAATACATGACTGGTGCAAGGCGTTGCCCTGTATGCCCAGTCACTGATCCAGTTTGACGTGGATGGCAAGGAGCTCAAAAAAGCAGGTGATAATTTTGAAAAGGACTTTTTACCGGGGACCTCGCTGGGGGTGCCGGACAGCCTCTACATGTCCTGGCTCCATTGTGACTTTCGGTACGGAAAAACGCAGCGGACGGTGTGCGAGCGCTTCCTGGACTTGGCCGTCATGAGGAAATTGGAAGAGCCAGGGCCCACCCTTCTGCGCTCCATGAGTGATAGCTACGCAGCCTTTTATCAGGTACGCGCCGTGGACGATAGCTGGGTAGTCTTTGAAGAACTCGGCACGGGCAAAACATGGCACGTGCATCGGGTGAACGAGCCCGAACAGGTCGAGACCACGAAGGGCGACGTGTGGTGCGTCCGGTTTGTGGGCACCCATGCTGATGCATACATATTTACGGCGCCCTATGTCTTTCCTTCCGGATCCAGAAGCGATTTCGTATCGGCCGTGAAGAGACGGATGCAGGTGTTCGCCGAAACTGCAAAGAAGGACCTTCCGGAACCTGAGCTCTTTCGGGCATCGTGCAAAGTCTCAGTGCCGTTCTGGGCGCGCTACTTCATTGAGGGAGAAGGGTACGACGAAGAGGAGGACGAGGGTGACACCATGCCGGAGATGCGCAATACGGACGACGAGGTCATCCGGCTTTGCAAAATCTTTTTTGTCATCAACGTGCGCCAGGGACTGGAAGAACAGCTCACTTCGATACGATCGTTTGATTATGATGAGCGCAACAAAATGTGGATATGGGCAAAAAGGGGTAAGGTGGTGCGCTCTCTCGAAACAACAGCCCTGGGCACCGTCTCCATAAAACGGAAGTATCTGGTGGCAGAGACGAACTCAAAGGAGCGCGCGCTACGTCTCATTACGAAGCTGAAGAAAGCACTGAAAGAGCATGCTTCGTTTGAGAAGATGGATATTGTCGATCTTGATTCCATGCCGCCGATCGATTAAGATAGGGACGTTACGCCGGCGGGAGCAGCTCGTCAAGGGATCGGCCAGGATGGAGCGCAGCCAGAAAATCGCCGCAGGGTAAACAGAGTACGCCCTTCGTCATCATCCGGTCCGGACCTCGATAGAGTAATAGGGCACGAGATTTCGGGTATTCTTCCTTGAATGACAGAAGGCCGTCCAGGTCGGCCGGGCGCACCTGGCGCGTGTTCTTCACTTCCAGTGCCCAGATCCCGTCGGGCCCGTAAACTACAAAGTCTACTTCAACACCGGAACGTGTTCTCCAGAAGAATAATTCTCTCACTGTCTTTGCATAGGCGATCCATGCCCGGAGGTGCTGCGCAACCAGGCCCTCCAGTGCCTGTCCTTCAATCTCTTCCGGTCTGTCCAGGGGTCCGGCCGGCCGAGAGAACGGAACACACCGGCATCGAACAGATAAAATTTCGGGTGGCCGGCGAGCTGCCGTTTTGCCTTTTTTCTGTAAAGACCTCCAGACGCCAGCCCGAGCAAAATATCCTCGAGAATGTCGAGGTAGCCCTCAACTGTCTTGCGCTCGACCTCGCACTCGCGCGCGACATTCGTAACATTCAAAACTGATGCGTGAGAAAAACTGGTCGCCTCCATGCATCGTGAAAAATTGCCGACGTTCCTTACCAGCCCTTCCATCTGAACCTCTTCCCGAAGATAGAGAGCAGCGTAGGCCCGCAGGACGTCCGCGGGGTTTTCAGACGCAAGAACAACGGGCAGCAGACCAACCTCAACGCCTGTTCGAAGTCGAACCGGGGTCCCAGTTCCGCGGCCATAAAGGGATGCATGGTGCGCAGGATCGCTCTTCCCCCCAGAAGATCAACCCCTGTTCGTTTCAACTTTCGCGCGCTTGATCCCGTAAGGACAAAGGTCAGACCCTTCTTCGATTCTATGAGGCTATGAACGACCGGAAGGAGTTCCGGCACCCTCTGGATCTCATCGATTATCACATGGCCCGGCGCAGACTGGGCATCTGTTAATTCCCTGAGCCGTTCGGGCTTAGCGGAAAAGAAACGTATCCGTTCCGGGTCAAGAAGGTCTATATAGAGAGCCTCGGGAAATGACTGGCGCACGAACGTGGATTTCCCTGTGCCACGCGGGCCGAAAAGGAAAAAACTTGAATCGAGGAGCCTTGAAAAAACGGGGGATAAATTCCATTTTGCGCCTCAAATTGGCATTCCCAATTCCATTTTACAGTGAAAAAAGCCTAAAGCAAGCGACAAATGTGGCGACGCGCCAAAATCCGCCATTCCCCGCACCGCGCTTTTCCACTCGGCTCAAAGGAAAAACTGCAGATTTTTATTGTGGCAAAATTGTGTCAGAAAGCATCAAAAAGGGCCACAACAGATAGAAAATACCGTAAAGGATAGAAAGCAAGTTTACACTTTAATAACAACATGTTACGTGCAAATACAAGCGAGAGCCCGATCTGTTAAAAAACCTACTTTTCGAATCCTAAGTCCAGTGCGTTTCTTAGGGTTATGATCCAAAGCAATGACCCCATCTGTTCTGGAAGAACATACCGGCTGTCTGGACATTTTGACGATAATAATAGATAAGTAAATGTAGATGGGGAGGTAGAGAGATGCCGACAAAAAAGGTTTACCAAGACCTCACCAAGGAAATCAAAGTCGCAGTCAAAAAGGGCAATGTTGCTCGTTTGGATGAGCTGTTGCAAGCTCTTCGGACGTACCACGCTACGGACCTGCTGTTCTTTGCTCTCTTGCGGAAAAAGGTGACAGACATAGCAGTGGTAAAGCGGCTACTGGCGAGGGGCGCCGACCTGAAGGCGCGTGACGATGATGGCGGTACGCCATTGCATTGGGCTGCCTGGCAGGGCTCTAAGGACACTGTAAGACTGCTGATTACCAAAGGTGCTGACCTGGGGGCAAAGGAAGATAGGGAAGGCTGGACCCCGATGCACTGGACCGCCTCTAAGGGCCATATAGATGTGGTAAGCCTGCTGATAGAGAAGGGTGCTGAGATGGATGCCGTGAGCAACAAAGGGACCACGCCATTGTACTGGGCCGCCCGAGAGGGTCACCGACCGGTCGCGAAGCTGCTGATTGGAAAGGGTGCGGACCCGACCATAGGTACTACCATGCAAGAATTGCTGAAGTGTTGTAGGGATGGCAATGATAAAGAGCTGGAGCAGATGCTGAAGCGCGAGGAGTACCGTGAGGCATTCCTGCACGCATGGCTTGATTTACAAGCAGGAACGTTCTGAGGATAGGGTTGGGTGAGGTGCGGGACGTACTGATAAAAGAGGGTAGGACAATGGAGCTTCAAAGCCAGGCCAGAGGCCGATCTAACGAAAAAGGTATTTTTCGAATCCGAAGTCCCGTGGGTGCCGTGGGTTTGCTGCGTGCGACAAAAGGTTGCGTATAGGTTGCACTTTGCTGTCAGGAAATGTTGAATTTTGCATTATTCTGCACATATACATCCTGTAAGTTATTGGTATTGCTACGCTCCGCATACGACTGGCAGTCATGAGGCCATGGAGTGTATTCTTCCCAAAGCCTTTGTCGAAAGGAGTTCTCGGTAAGGGATTTGTCCACGGGACAAAAATACAGGTCGTAAAACGTTGCGGCACAGAAGCTTACAATGGCGCGACTAACTGCCAGTCATGCGCTCTCCCAGCTGAGCTACAGCCCCACTTGGCCTCGATCACCCAGGGCCTTAAATAACGTCGACGTTTATTGCTCTTCCTCCGAATCGCCGATAAGAAGCAGTGGGGCGGCGCTGCGGGGTTGGTGACGATCTGGTGACGGAAAAATACACAAAAATAGGGGGTCCCTAAAATGTAACCCCCTGTAATAATTCATTTAACAAAATTGGGCCGTGAAGGATTCGAACCTTCGACCTCCTGATTAAGAGTCAGCTGCTCTACCGGACTGAGCTAACGGCCCAAGACCCATCTTTATAGCACAACAGCGCGTTCGAATTCAAACCAATTTTCTTTTTTTGATGCCGCAATCCCTATCGGTTTTGCTATACTTAAGACAAAGAAGTAACGCAAAGGAGGGGAGTCATGTACTTTATGAACATTTGCACATGGACGCCGCAACAGGAGAAGGAAGTCGCAAAGAGAAGGGCCGACTGGAAATGGCCGGAAGGCGTGAAAGTCATCGGCGAATTCTTTGATCTTCAGGGGTGCCGTACCATCAATGTGGTCGATACGGACGCAAAGGGGCTCATCGCAAGCAGAGCAGCGTGGCTTGACCTCCTGAAGTTCGAGACTTTCCCGGTCTACCCCTTTGGCGAGAGCCGGAAGTTGCTTAAAAGGTAGCGCCGATGCGATTACCGAACCAGCGGCCCGGCAGCGAAATCGGCAGCGAAATCGGTTGACTAACGGAGCCCCCTATGTTAAAAAAATTGGTCTGGACAGGCGCATGCCGGAAAGCAATAAGCCGGGTGACAGCAAGAGGGAGGTATTCGCATCGTTATTGACTTACGGGAGTTTGGGCCTGGAGATGGGCCTCTCCGTTGCGATCGGCCTCGGGATGGGCTATTACCTGGACCGCTATTTCAAGACCGCTCCCATCCTGACCCTCATTTTTCTGGGGTTTGGCTTGGCGGCGGGTATGAAAAGGCTTTACCAGTTGTGGAAGAAGGCTGAAAGAGAAAGCGAAAATGAAGATAAAGGCGCAGGAAGAGATGCTCACTGAGATCGAATGCCTCAACGTAATTATATTGGCAATCGGTTGTCTGGCGGCCACGGTTATCATGAGGGAATTCAGGTACGTCTTCAGTTTCGGGGTTGGCAGCGCCATCATGACGCTCAATTTCAGGTTCCTGAGAAAGGGCATAGAGGGGATTTTTCAAAAGGCGCAGTCCAGCGAACAGACCGAAGACGGCAGTCAGATAGAGGCCCGGGACGGCAACCAGCTCACCCGGCAGATCAGCAAAAAGGCGCTCATCGTCAAACTGCCCCTCAAGTTCTTTGCCCTTGTCACTGCGGTCATTCTCGTGGTCCGCTACGGCGACATCGACGTGATGTTCTTTCTCGTAGGCCTTTCCACGGTCTTTATTTCGATCGTCTTAAGTCAGATATCGTTCGCCCTGAAGCCGGCGGATGAGAGGAGCAAACAACATGGAGCATGAAGCCTTTGCTTGGGTACAGCTTATTCCGGGACTTTCACGCCTGCCTGACCACGTGTCCAACGGCATCATCGTTTCGATAATACTCCTTATCATCGTGATGGCCGGTTATCGGCGCATCAGGAAAACAGAGGACGAGATTGTGCCTGAAGCCAAGCTGACCGCGAGAACATTCGTGGAGGTGGTCGTAGAGACCCTTTCCGGGCTTGTCGAAAACACCATGGGGCCACGGGGGGCGGAGTTCATGTTGATAATAGGCACCCTGGCCTTGTTCATTCTCTTCAATAATCTATCAGGTCTTGTGCCTGGCTTTGCGCCGGCAACTCATAACGTGAATACGACCTTCGCCTGTTCATTGACCGTCTTCGTGCTGACGCACGTGTATGGTGTACGGGAGCACGGCATCAAATATCTCAAACACTTTGTGGGGCCGTTCTGGTGGCTTGCCATCCTGTTTGTTCCCATCGAATTGATCAGCCATCTGGCAAGACCGCTCTCGCTCGGCCTCAGGCTTTTTGGCAACATAACGGGGGACCACCTCGTCACCGCTATCTTTTTTAGCCTGGTGCCTTTCTTGATGCCTGTGCCGGTCCTGTTTTTGGGTCTTTTTGTTGCGTTTGTCCAGACCTTTGTGTTTATATTATTGTCGATGGCATATTTCTCCGGGGCAGTTGCTCACGAGGAACATTAAACTACCTTTAAGGGGGTGATACTGGATGAAAAAACTATTCTCAGTTCTCATGCTTCTTGGTATCTTCATGGCATTCTCCTGCGGAGCTGCAATGGCTGCCGAGGAAGCGAAAGGCCTCGATTCACAAGTGAAGGCCATGATCGCGCTTGCATCGGGCATCGGTATCGGGATCGCTGCTCTTGGCGGAGCGCTTGGGCAGGGCAAAGCAATCGCGTCCGCTCTGGATGGCATTGGCAGGAATCCCGGCGCATCGGGGAAGATTCTGACTCCAATGATCATCGGTCTCGCAATGATCGAGTCTCTGGTCATTTATTCCCTCGTAGTCTCTCTGTTGCTCTTTTTTAAGCTTTAGTTGCCTGACTTATTATAAACAGGGCAGGGGCAGACTTTGGAGAACACGGGTAGTTCTGCCCCTGACGAACAAGGCCGATGGTAGAGCAGCAAAACGAGAAGGAACCCGGTACATTTGGTGGACTCTACCATCTGGTCCGGGATTTCCTGCGAGACTTTTGGCGCGAATCAAAAAAGGGGACCATCAGGCATAAGAAAGGCATCGTCGTCTTCTTTGTCTTTGTCTTCCTTTGCGTCGCTGCCGTTGTAGTGACCGCTTTCAAGCTTTCGGAGACTCCGGCCTTCTGTGGCGTTTGCCACAACATGAAGGTCTATGTCGATTCATGGAAGGCGTCCACCCACAGGAAAGTCGCCTGCATCGAATGCCATTACAAACCGGGATTCTCAAACCATCTTAAAGGAAAATGGAAGGACGGCCAGCTTTCCCTGGCCTACTTTATTACCGGCAAGGGGCCTACCAAGCCTCATGCCGAGATCGATGATGCAAGCTGTTTGCAGAGCGGATGTCACAAGCGGCAAGATTTAAAAACGCCGGTAGTCTTTAAGAACGTCGTTTTCAACCATCCCCAGCATATCGAACAGATGCGGCGGCAAAAGCAGCTTCGCTGCACGACCTGTCACTCCCAGATTGTGCAGGGAGCCCACATGATCGTCACGGACGTAGAGTGCTTCATCTGCCACTTCTATAAGACGAAAGGGCAGAAAGAATATATAACGGGCTGCGGCTCCTGTCACTTCGAAGCGCGGGGAGACATCCAGGTAAGTCCCAACTTCGTTTTTAACCACAAGAGTTACATCGCCAGAGGCATCAAGTGCGAGCAGTGTCATACCACGGTCGTATCGGGCGACGGACACGTACCGGAGTTTGCCTGTCTGCAATGCCACAACAAGCGCGAGATACTGACAGCCAAGTACACTCCGGAGTTTCTCCACAAGAATCATGTGACAGACCACAAGGTGGAATGTTTCACCTGTCATTCAGCCATCAAACATCAGATAGCCGGACTGCACTACAAGGGGCAGGCGGCTGATGCCTGCTCAGATTGTCACCCGGCCGGTGTTCACATGGAAAAGATTAACATGTACCTGGGCAAAGGAGCGCGTCTCGTGGATGAGCAGCCCAACAGGATGGCGGTCATCAACATGGATTGCGATGTCTGCCACGGGAAGCACCTGGACCGGAAGGCCCTGCGTGCGGGGTGCAAGGATTGTCACGGCAACATCACGGATGGCATGATAGACAGATGGCAGAAGCTCGTAAGAGATAGTCAGCAAGACCTCATGAAGGAGATCAACGAGATCAAGAGCGGTTCTGGCCAGGGCAGCATTAACCCTAACACAAAGAAGGTGCTGGACGACGCGCTCTTTAATTACAATTTTCTTACAAAAGGAAACGGAGTCCATAACATTGTTTACAGCATGCGGATTGTGAATGCCACGAAGAATGCGCTCCAGGAGGTAAAGGCAAAGATGAAAGGGGCGACCTCCTTCAAGCCAACCCCTTTCAAGCTGTCCTGCACGCAGATGTGTCACGGCGAGATCATGGACAAGAAGGTTCCGTTCGGCAGCGTCAGTTTCGTTCATGAAATCCATGCAGAGGGTGAAGAGTCCTGCTTGAAGTGTCACAGCGCTTATGCCGAGCATGGCAAGACAACGCTGAAGGAGTGCTCAAGCTGCCATCACGGCGAAGGCATGGGGAAGGTCTCCTGCAAGGATTGCCATAGGGCCGAAGAGAGCATGTACAAAGGCGCCGGGATAAAAGGGGTTCAGGAGATCAAGGACCCGATGTTCGGTAAGGTCAGCTGCGAGCAATGCCACAAGAATATAAAACAGGGCAAGAAGGAGGCTGTGGCTGCCATCAGAAGCAATTGCGCTGCGTGTCACAAGAAGGAGCAGGTAGACCTGGTTCAAGACTGGTCTGTCCAAAACAAAAATATCTCATCAAAATATGGCCCCTTACTGGCTGGCTTCCAAAAAGAGATTGCCGCCATCGAGACGAAAGAAGGAAGACACTCGGTGCCATTGAGGGCGCGTTACGACGAAATAAGCCAGGAGCTCAACTTTATACTGCAGGGCAACTGGGCACATAATCCGCAATACGGGGAAGCGATCGTAGCCAAGATGAGCCGCAACGTTCAGGCCCTGGACGAGATGATAAAAGCCAAAAAGGCGGGGAAGGAGATATTCCTCCCCGCACCGCAAAAATAAAACAGGTTAAGAAAGATAAAGAAGGTTGAGGTAAGGACGAAAAGGTAGAGGTAAAGCACTCTTCTCTACCCTCTGTTCTCTTCTACCTCTTTGTCTTTACCTGCCCTTTACTTCTCCTTTGCACTACCGCCACCGCCCATCTTGCTCAAGTCGATGAAGGGCACAGCCCCTCCGGAGACTTGAGGTAAGATCCCATTCCATTTCTCGACACCTTTATACTGCACGAGGATCGGGCTGATCGACCGTGACAGGGCGTCATTGGCTTTGGCCTGTCCCTGAGCCACTACGAGAATCGATTCAGCCTCCCCCTTTGCCGTGGCGACCTTTTGCTGGGCTTCGATCTCGCGTTGGGCCAGAACCTGTTTCTGGGTTTCCACCTGCTGCTGGGCCACCTGCTTGGCCTCGACAGCGCCTTCATAACCGGTCGAGAATCGGATGTTGGCAAAATAGATGTCATCGACGATGATGTGATACCTCGACAGGTTATCTCCCAATTTTGTCATCGCCCTTTTCCGGATCTCTTCTCTCTTAGGAAGGATTTCCCCGATAGGGTACGTCGGCACAACCTCTTTGACGAAGTCGTTGAATGCCGGGTCGATCACCTTGTCCGCAAAATCGAGCCCCACTTTCTGATACAGGTCATTGACATACGCCGGATCGATATGGAAGTTCATCATGCCCGTCATGTTCACCATCTGGTATTCTTTTGAAGAGGCATCGATCTGTTTGAACGGATGGGGTTGCACCTTGACATCGACCTTGATGACGCTTTCCGCAATGGGCACCTTGAAATTGAGCCCCTCCCCCATGATCCTCTTCTCCACACTCCCCCAGAAGAGGATAACGCCCCTGTGGCCCGCCGGGATGATGACAAAGGTGCCCCACCCGATGATGAGGATGATGAGGAGCACAATGATTATTCCAAGGTTGCGTGGCTTCGGGAATTTTAATTCACTGAAATCGACGGTTCTATCCGGCATCTTTGCCCTCCTGCTGGTTTCTTAACATGATCGAAACATCTCGGTTTTCCGTGCCCACCGCGGTTGCGCGAATCCTCGATTCCATCACCTATCATAGCACCCTTTTCGGAATTACGATAATCAATTCTTCGGACTTGTTTCTGCCGTGCCGACCATAATCGACTCGACACATCGGAGCGTGGTTATTCCCTTTGGAGGCGCCCGGGGGCTTGTGATGGGAATTCAGGGGATGCGTGTATGCCACCCTGTGACGTAACAAACATACACTTGTCATCCCCAAAACGGGTGACGGAAATGATGGCAAGCTTCATCGCGCACCTATCCTTATGGTGCCCGACAGGTATGTTGCGGCCCTGCCTCCAATGGCTACCCGTTCACCTTTGTCAAAGCAGAAGAGTTCCCCGCCACGCTCTGAGAGTTGTAACGCACGCAACTGCTTCTTCGCTAAACGGCGCGACCAGTAAGGTATGAGAGTGCAGTGCGCGGAACCGGTAACAGGGTCCTCGGGAACGCCGACGCGAGGTGCGAAAAACCTGGAGACAAAATCACTCTTTTTTCCCGGGGCGGTAACGATCACGCCCGGGTAGTCGAGGGCAGCGATTCTGATGAAATCAGGGGTGAGCTTGCGGACCTGCTCCTCTTCCTCATATACCGCCAGCAGATCTCTCGCTTGCATAACCTGAAGAGGAGGAAGCCCCAGGATCAAAGCGATATCGGGGGGTGGTTCACAGGGCTCCGGAGGCCGTGCTGGAAAGTCCATCATGATGAGGTCTTCCTGGCGCTCGACAGACAGGATGCCGCTTTTTGTCTGAAACTCTACCTGCCGTGCCTCGGGTTCCTCCATCTCGAATATCGCGAAAGCGCTCGCCAGTGTCGCATGGCCACAGAGATCAACCTCCGTCTTGGGGGTGAACCAGCGCAGCTCATACACGTCACCCGCCCGCACGAGGAATGCGGTCTCGGACAGATTATTTTCCGCGGCGATGGACTGGAGGAGACGCTCTTCCGGCCATGAATCGAGAAAACAGACGCCCGCGGGATTCCCCGCGAATAGGCGGTCGGCAAAGGCGTCTATCTGGTAAAATCTGATGTCCACGGTTCTTTCCCCTTCGATAGAGATCAGGCCGCTATTTATTATGGATGCCGCTCCGGCGAGGCCTGCAACCGCAGCACAAGATGTCTTTGGGCAATGATAGCGGCCTTTCCTTTAGCTACGCTCGCGTTTTCCGTAGCTTTGCCCCTATAGAATGGGCTTTTGCCAGATAGCGGCCGATCTCATAGTAGGTGCGGTTTCCCGTGATATAGAAGAATGGGTTTACCTTCTCGATGTCGAGTGTCCCGTCCTGGCTGAGCACCGACGCATCGGCCTTGACGTCCAGGATTTTCCCGATGAACCGCGTATGGAGTCCGAGGTCCAAGGTGTGAAGAAGTCCGCACTCCAGGACAAGAGGGAACTCTCCGACATAAGGCGCGTCGACGATGTCGCTTCGCACCGGGGTTAGACCCGTCATCTGCCATTTATCCGTATCCCTCCCGGAGTCTATGCCGACGTAATCTGTTTCAGTTGCATAATTCACGGAGGGAATGTTCACTGTAAAGGCGCTTCTGTCCTTGATGCTCCCGTAAGTGTAGGTCGCTTTTCTTAGCGAGACGCCGACACAGGGGGGATCCGAACAGCATACCCCTCCCCACGCCACGGTCATCAGGTTCGGCCTGCCTTTCCCGTCATACGTACCTACGACCCATACCGTCGTAGCACCCACAACGGTTTTCGCACCGAGAGACTGTTTCATCGTTGTACCTCCTCGTATAGCTCGTGCTTTTACCCGGGGAAATCTATCCGGGTTGTCTGGCAAGCCTAATGCCCATTTCGAAGGCCTTCTGGCAATCATGCGGAAATACTTCCGCTCTCCTCTGTGCTTTTTTTGCAGGATCGAAACGGACCGCAAAGACTTTCGAATAATCCTCAAACTGATACGTATCAAAGCTGAAGAATGACTCTGAGGCCCCGAAAATCCTTGTCAGTGTTTCTTCGGTTAAAGCGATCTGGCGATCGAAGCCTCGCTCTTTCATCATCTCCTGGGTAACATTCATGGTATAAATAAAGCCCGTGCGGATCTTTCTCGGGAAGAGCGTTCCCGGAGGATCGGTATAGGTCGAATAGGGAAACAGCAGGCGCTCCATAAATGATCTCGTCTCTCCGGTAGCCGTTCCAAAATAGATCGGGGAACCGAAAAAGAGGAGATCGGCTCCTTCAGCTTTTTTCAGCACCGGGGTCAGGTCGTCCTTCACCGCGCATCTGCCATAACTCTTGCCGTCTCTCGTCTTGCAAGCGAAGCAGCTTATGCATCCTTTGTAGGTTAGATCATACAGATGGATGAGCTCCGTTTCTGCTCCCTGCGACGCAGCTCCTTCAAGGGCTTTTTCAAGCAGCGTTGCGGTATTCCATTTTTTCCTCGGGCTTCCGTTGAATGCGATTACTTTCATGCCGTGTGCCTCCTTTAGCTTTGCTTTTTAGCCATCCCTCGGTTCTTGATCACTGACTGCCACTTCGCCATTGCATGGCATGCATGCGGAAGACATCTCATCTAAGCTTTTCTCGATTCTTGTCGAGCGAGGCCAGTTCCTGAACTCCACCGGCGCCGAATTTCTTTATCTTTACGCCTCCGGGCATCCTGGGAAAATCTGATACAACGCACAATTCATCCGGCAGCTTGTGCTTCGCCACTTTGTCCTTCAGGAAGCCGCGAATCTCCTTCAGAGAGATCTGTCGCATCACCCCTGGGTACGACACACGCACAGACGCTTTCTCCCAGAACGGGATTTGGCGTTCCTACGATGCAAACTTGGGATACGTCCGGATGTTGCAGAATCAGCGATTCGATCTCCGAGGGATATATCTTTAATCCACCCCGGTTTATCAGGTCCTTGCTTCTCCCGTGCATCGTGATAAAACCCTTCTCGTCGATCGGATATCAGGTCCCCGGTATGCAGCCATCCATCTTTTTCCAATTGCTTATCGGTCTCTTCCGGATTCTGCCAGTAGCCTTTCAAAACGTTAGGACCCTTAACCATCATTTCACCGACTTCACCTGTGCCAATCCGCTTGCCGGTATCCGGGTCGATAACTTTCACCTGGGTTCCCGGAATCGGCTTGCCAACGCTCTTTTTGCGAACTTCGAGCGGCGTCCCAAAGGGACACATGGTGCCTGCTCCCGGACCAACTTCCGAATTCCCCCAGGAAGATGATAAGTATATATTCCTGTCTTCTCCCCATTGGATCACTTCTTCCGGGCATATCTGGCCGGCAAGATAGCCGGCCCTTAAACTGGAAAGGTTATACCTATCAAGGTTCGGATGATTCATTTCCATGATGTAATGAGCAGGGGCGCCATGCTGGAGCGTTGGTTTTTGGGCGTCGATGGCTTTCAACGCCTGTTCCGCATTAAACGTTTCGAGCAGGATAACGGACGCCTGAATCAGGACCGGCTGGATAAGGGTGGTTCCGCAACCATACGAATGGCACAAGGGAAGTATGCCCATAAAGACATCATCCGCAGTTGCTCTGACGCCGCGGACATGGGAATATCCCCCCCTGACCGCCTGGTAGTGCGTGATCATGGAACCCTTCGGGACTCCAGTCGTCCCGGACGTGTATATCAACATGGAAAGATCTCGATGGATGTCAATCAGCGGTTTCCTGAAATCTTTTTTCCTCCCCCTGGAGACCATCTCTTCAAACGAGAAAAACTTTTTCCCCGTTCCCTCCCCCTAGCGAAATCACGCATGAAAGGTACGGAAGATTATTCCTTAACTCCTGGACAAGTCCGAAATTGTCAAAGCCTTCCTTACCCTTCTCGACGAAGATCGCCTTGGCTTGAGAGTTATTGAGAATGAATGATAACTCCTGAGTCCTGTAGCCTGGATTTACCCAGGCCACTATGGCCCCGATCTTCTGCAGAGCATAAAAGGAAATATAGAATTCAGGGCGATTGAACATATATATGGCGACCCTGTCCCCCTTTTCGATCCCCGTCTCTTGCAGGCTTGCGGCAAGGGCATTAGATTCTTCGTCCAGCTGTTTATAGGTCAGGGTGCTATCTTTAAAGAAGACGCATATCTTTTGAGGAACCATAGCTGCGCTTCTTTCCAGGGCAGCCCCAACAGCTAAGTTCTCTATATCTTCGTAGCGCGTGGCGATGCCCATGTTGCCCATCCTACCCCCTTGTCTTGGTCTCATTTCTAAACCCGAAAACGTTGCGTTTACCATCAATTTCGAGCGTGACTCGCCGAGTCCCAGCCACCCCTCTATTACTGGGACGCCCACGACCCGCCTTGTGACAGCAGATTATATAAAATCGCTTTTTGATGTAAACAGAAGTCTTAGCCCGCCTCGGTTTCGGGGCTTCTAGGCGCGGCTCCTATTGCATTGCCGTGCTCCCTATGGTATATGGGATGAAAGTACTGAAGATGAATGAAACAAGCGGAGCGTATGGTTGGCCGCTTGTGCAAATCCTTTGGAAAGGGTGACAGCACCATGAAGAGAAACGAAACGGTCTACGTGCTTTGTCTTACGTTTGTCGCGTTATTCCTTATGTCCGGCATGTCATACGGATTTGCTCAGAAGGCTTTGGACAAGCTCCTGGCTACACAAGAGTGTACATGGTGTGATCTGCAGAACGCTGACCTGTCGGGTGCCCAACTTTCCGGTGCGCGCCTCTCCGGTTCCAGTCTGACCGGCGCCAACCTTTCCAAAGCCAACCTATCCGATGCCTATCTGCTCTCTGCCAGGCTGACCCGTGCCAACCTGTCCGGCGCCAACCTCTCAGGCGCCTTTCTGCGCTCTGCGAATTTGCGAGATGCCAACCTGTCCCGCGCCAACCTGTCCCGTGCCAACCTGTCCGACGCCAACCTGTCCTATGCCAATTTGTCCGGCGCCGACCTCTCCGATGCGGACTTCTCCGGTGCGCTATGGACAGACGGGACAAAATGCGGAGAAGGCTCAAGCGGGGAGTGCAAAAGAGCACCTCGCCCCGTGGGCAATACCGGGACCTTTCCCGTTCTGATTTGTGACACCGGTGCGTCATCAATGTCCATGTTTACCCGCTGCGCCCTTCGCTTTAAATTCCTATTATCCTGAACAAAGACCGCCCGCTGGCAATAGGCCTTAACTCATAGCCTTTTTAGCCGATTAATTTATCATGAGCCTCAGGCCGGAGCTCAGTGTAAAACTCGTTGTCGAGGCAGACAACCGGAGAGAGAGGATCAACGCAAGGAACTCGGTGATCTACAATGTCAACGGTGAGACCTTGATTCTCGCCCAGCCGGAGCCGTCGATCAAAAGCTCGATGCTCAACAAAGAGATCATAGTGACCTATCTGGTGATGGAGAACGACAGGCATTTGCGTTACGGTTTTTCTGCTCTCGTGACAGAGTTAATCGATTGGTACGAGCTCGCGTCCGGGCAGCGCGTGCGGGCTATTGCGGTCCGTAAATGTAGCGATCCGAAACCGTATGACATAAGAATGTGTTATCGGGTGGGGCCAAGCAGCAAAAGCGGATTGGACGCCTCTATTTATGACGAGAAGATAAACGTCATCGATATCTCGCTCGGCGGCATAAAGTTCAGCTACGACAGGAGCCTTCCGCTGGAACCGAACAAAGTCGTCGAGGTGCATCTCGCCATCGCGGCAGCGGTGTACGGGATTGAGGCCAGGATCATCAGGACCTGGAAGGTGGAGCATGAACGCTTCAAGACGGAACTAAGGTTTGCCGCGGCCGAGTTTCTCAACGTCAGTGGAAAAATCGAACAGGAACTGTCGCGTAAGATCCTCGACATAGAGAGGGAATCCCCATTTGTCGCAAGTAAGCTTAGTACGTAGTCGCTATCTCCTGGTCTATTACCGGGACATCCGCGACCCGCTTCGCGGGTACCTTGTGGTACTTGGCCGTCGGAGCCTCTCACAGCGGCAAGCGGGAGGGGAACACGCTTTGCGTTAAGCATTGGTCAGGTTTTCCGATAAACCATAGAGGGACTCCATCTCTCTGTAACTTTAGTTTCCAGCTGATTTGCGGTGTCAATCTCAGGCGACGTGAACAGGTCCGGTGCTGAGCCATGGCAAAGACCATTTACGAGTGTTACAGAACCAACGGCAATAAGACTGGCTTCTGGGTGAGACGCAACACCTGGGAGAGGACCACCTCGTTCTTCGTTAAGCGGATCGGCCAGCAAACACGAGGCCGGTTGCCCACGAATGGCTCCCATCGCTGTGATCTGGCTGTGTGGGGAGATTTCTACCAAGGTGACATGATTACGGGCAGGAATGGTCGCTTGGAGTATGCAGGCTCGTTTTCATGGTTATATCTGGGAGCGGAGAGAGGATCTACGACATAGGGTTTCCGTTGACCCGGATGTTCAAGTGGGAGTTCCTGCCGCCACCGTCCGCGCAATCTTACCAGAATGATGCAGCAAAATCAGAGCTTTTTCGCAGTCTCTTTTCTGTCACCAGCCTTGCCGCTTCCTCTCGAACTTCCTTCGTGTAAACTGCTTTGGGAATTCTCTCCCCGCTGCCGCGTCCGTTTTGTATTGTACCTCAACTTTGGTGCCTACTAAATCCATCGTACATCACCTTGATTTAGGGCAGAAAAGGCATACATTGTTGTTAGGGAAAGAATCCATGTGGCAGAAGAGGGGTAAGGGAAATTGAAGAAACCTGTTGTTGCAATTCTCAAAACGACACCTGAAAAGGTTTTTGAAGATATTCCCGGACTCATGGAGATGGCTGGTCTCAAGGAGGCCTTAAAGGGTGAGACCACAACGATTCTGAAAGACAACCTATCCTGGCATTTTCCGCTCCTGTCCGCCAACACGACTCCCTGGCAACTGGAGGGCACTATTCGGGGACTGAAAGCAGCCGGGTTTTCCGAACTCGTAGCTGTGCACAACAGCACGGTGGTTACCGATCCTTTCAAGGGCGGACGATTAAACAAGCTCACTCCGGTCTATGGTCGGTACAGCATCCCGGAAAAATATAATTTTCTGCCGGAACATATGACCTGGGAGGTGATTCATCCCAGGTCGAGAATGAGGGTGCTGGATCGGATTTTTCCGAAAGGCATACAGGTGCCATCCTTCTTCCGGAATAGAAACATCGTACACCTGCCGACTGCAAAATGTCATATCTACACCACAATAACGGGATCGATGAAGAATGCCTTTGGTGGGCTTCTTACCACCCGGCGTCATTACACGCACAGCGTCATCCATGAAACCCTCGTAGATCTTCTGGCCATCCAGAAGGAGATCCACACAGGGATCTTCACGGTCATGGATGCGACCTTCTGCGGTAACGGGGCCGGGCCTCGGACCATGATGCCGATAGAGAAGGGGTTAATGCTCGCAAGCGCTGATTCAGTCGCTGTAGATGCGGTGGCGGCCAAGATCATGGGCTTTGACCCTATGAAGATCGACTTCATACGGCTGGCCCACGAAGACGGGCTTGGTGTCGGCAGGATTGAAGAGATAGAGGTGCTGGGCGAGGACATATCGGAGATGAATTTTCACTTCTCGGTCGGGGACAACCTGGTAAGCCGTGCCGGTGGTTTCATCTGGTTTGGCCCGTTGAAAAGGTTTCAGAAGCTTTTCTTCCACACACCTCTCGTGCATCTTTTTATTGCGGGTTCCTACATATATCATGACTGGATCTGGTGGCCTTTCGTTGGAAAAGGTCGCATGCAGGCTATAGAAGCCAACACTGAATGGGGTAGATTCTTTGCAGGATACCCCATTGACTAACGACTGCGGGTGCGATGCCACATCAGCCATTTCTCCAGGAAAGATCGATACTCGTGATAACGATCAGTTGTCGGAAGCACCGATGAAACCGCTTCCACTGGTGGTGGACCTCGATGGAACCCTTGTCAAAACGGACCTGCTGATAGAATCCCTATTCGCCTTGATCAAACAAAACTCTCTCTATTTTTTCCTTCTGCCTTTCTGGTTGATGAAAGGAAAGGCTCATTTCAAACGGGAGATCAGTCGGCGTGTTACTCTTGACGCGAGTCTCTTGCCTTACAATCGCGAACTCGTTGACTATCTGCGAGATCAGCGCAGCCAGGGGCGGCGATTGGTTTTAGCGGCAGGGGCTGATGAAAGGATAGCGCGTCGAGTGGCCGACCACCTCCAGCTATTTGACATGGTCCTGGCCAGCGATGGATCGGTCAATCTTTCCGGTGTGCAGAAGCGGGAACGCCTGAAGGCAGAGTTCGGGGAAAGAGGATTCGATTATGCGGGAGATGCCGGACGGGGTATTGCAGTCTGGTCTGCGGCGCACAGAGCAATTGTTGTCAATTCCACAGAGGATTTGTCTCGTAGGGTAGCAAACGTCACCGAGATCGAACGGGTCTTCGAGCACCGTGGGAAAGGAATGAGGCCGTACGTACAGGCTCTCCGACTCCATCATTGGCTAAAAAATCTGCTGGTCTTTGTGCCTCTCACGCTGGCCTATCGTCTCACTGAACTTGACCTGCTTGCCAACGCTTGTCTTGCCTTTCTGGCCTTTGGGTTCTGTGCTTCCAGCGTCTATCTGATCAACGACCTGGCTGATCTTCCCGCCGATCGTCATCATCCGCGAAAGCGCGAGCGACCTTTTGCTGCGGGCGAGCTTTCCCTTTTCTGGGGACTGGGATCGATTCCTCTGCTGCTCGGACTTGGCCTTCTCGTGAGCCTGCGCCTGCCCTGGCCTTTCATCGGGATGCTGGTGATCTACTTTCTCTTGAACCTGGGCTATTCCTTTACTTTAAAACGGGTTGTGCTGTTGGATGTCATTGTACTTGCAGGGCTCTACACCATGCGCATCATGGCCGGCTCCGCAGCTGTTTCAATATGGCCGTCTTCGTGGCTTCTGGCCTTCTCCACCTTTCTGTTTCTGAGCCTAGCTCTGGTCAAGCGCTATGCCGAGCTGGTGATCATGGGTACCGAAACTGAGGTTTCTCAGGTGCAGAGGCTACCTGATAGTGGACAAGGAACTGCTTGCCTCCTTGGGGAGTGCAGTGGTTACGTGGCAGTGCTCGTCCTGGCGATGTATATCTCCAGCGGCACGGCAGAAATCCATTATGCGCGGCAGTACCTGATATGGCTATTATGTCCCTTGCTGCTCTACTGGATCAGTTACGTCTGGCTGTACGCGCACCGTGGCGTGATGCACGATGATCCTCTGGTGTTTACATTGAGAGATCGAGTCAGTCGTATTGTCATGTGCCTGGCGGCGGTCGTATTAGCGCTGGCAAGGTGAGAGGTAGCTAATGCCTCCAAAATCACTGTTGCGGGTTGCGAGTTTTCAGTTGCGGGTTAAGAATTTATGAATCCTATTTCCACAATTCGATGGCGCCGGCTCGCGACGCCTGACTTGTGTATTCATAATTTCTCTCGCGTGTGCGTCGTTGGCCTCTCTGCTCTGGGCAGCGGACCGCCCTAAGACCATCGTAGACCTGCAGCCTTTTCGCAAGACAACTCGATCCGGGTTAAAGGTGTCGGGGGCAAGGAGGGTCTTGCAACGCTGACTAACCTGAACCCGGACATCAACGCGTGGTACCTGCTGCGGCTCGAGCTGGGGCGCGGGCGCCTGGAGAAACTATCATTTACAAAATGCGCTGCCCCGGACGCAGACGCTCCTGCTTGAAGAGACAGTCCGAACGGCCTCACCATCGCCCATGGGAAAGAGAGAGCTCGATGTGACCTCTGGAGCGCCAATGCCCGCGAGGGTTTGAAGGATGCCAAAAATCAGCCGTGCCCTACGCGCCTCTTTGCGGAGGGAGAGTCTATTTGCGCAATCCTACAAAGGGGCATCAATCACCGGTGGAAGCTGGTCACCGACTTCCTGCGAAAAGAAGTGCCCGGTGGAGAGGAGGTCGTTTCCTTTGTGCGGGACACGTTCTTCGCATATCTTTACCAGAAGAAGGCGGAACAGAAGATAGAGTCGAAACCTGCGGAAGGAGCCCAGCAGGGACTGCAATTAAGGACCGGCATCTGCCTTATTAGATCCAAAGAAAACCAGCGAGACGGTAAAAGCGGTCGATCTCGGCATCAAATCGAGCTCGATTGCCGATAGGATGATCCCCGGGAACTGGTATGCTGCCAGGGATAATCCGGGCATTTATGTCAGCGTGATCGTCCCGAGTGGATCGCGCCGGAAATCTTTCGGAGTTACACGCAAGTGGTCAACAGCCTCAACAATGTTGAATCAGGACAGCTCGTTTACCTTGTCGCCTTTGATCTGGGCCGGTTCGACCTCCACTACGCCCTTGGGACGGCCCATCCGGGGTCGGATGGTCCGGCCACATCCTCAGCCAGATGAGGGACAAATCCCTTCCCGGGCCCGATGGATCGGCACCATTGCGCCGCTGTGTCGGACGGGCCTCATCAACCCGATGGACGCACCCGAACAGTGGCCACCTTTACGGGAGGGTTCAAGCGGTATCACGGGGCCTTCAAGTACGGACCGCTAGCCCTCAAGAACCACGGCACCCACTACGGTTTCCTGGAGAACGGCGTGTATTCAGCCCGCTTCAACCCGGACTTGCCACGATCTATGTGCTCGATCGACGGATGGGTGGATATGAAGACCTGGACCGAGGAGGACAATAGTCTCCTTCCCAGGATCAGATATGCCCGCCAGAACGGCGTCCCTATCATAGACGGGTTCGACCAGGCCGCCCGCTGTCTGTTCCGGGCCCGCTCGTTGCCCGATGGGGGCGAAGGAAATTGGTCCGGCTCGGCGGACGAAAAGCTGCGGACGATGCGTGCGGGCGCCGCCTTGCAGGAGTCGGCGGAAAGCGGTTTCTCATCTACGCCTTTTTCTGGAGTGCAACGCCATCGGCCATGGCCCGTGTTTTTCAGGCTTACCAGTGCCGCTACGCCATGCTTCTGGATATGAAGCCCTGGTGCACACATATCTCGCCGTCTACAGAAGGCAGGGGTCAAACCTGTACGTCCAGCATCTGATCCAGGGGATGAGCGAAGTCGATATCACGGTGAAGGGGCGGTACATTCCGCGTTTCCTCGGGTATGCGGATGACAGGGACTTTTTCTACCTCACGCGAAAGGAGGCACCATGAAAACATCAGGATTCTATCAGCAGGCATCTGCGTGTTTTGTATGTCTGCTTCTTCTCTCTCCCTCTTCTGCCATTGCCCAATCCCTCAAGGAGAGGAACGAGGTCCTATTCGAACAGATTCAACAGCGTCCACGGCCTGTCCGACACGCAGATGGATTCCATCCGCGCGATCTTTCGCGAGTCCGGCTACATCGGTCAGGGAAACCCGGCCATAACCGAGCACCCGATGACCCCGCGAGGGTGCCAGGAAGAAGCTCGGCCAGATGGCCGTCAAATATGAAACGAGCGAATTCGAGAGAATTTGCGGGGCAAAGTACATGGCGCCGCTTTATGATCCGGCCACGAAAAAGCCGAGGATGCCAAGGCCTGCATCGATCAGTTCGAGTTTCCCGATATCCCCTGTGCCTACCCGGTTGTCTGGGTGCGGGCCCGTGAAGCCGCGCTCATCTGCAGGGCCATGGGCAAGCGCATCTGCGACGCCCATGAATGGGAAGGGGCTTGTGCCGGCGCCCTCGTGCCGCCTGATTACCGCTTCGATCTGGCGAAAGGCGTCAGCCCCAATGCGGCGGTCGAAAGGATGCGACAGGCCCATAACAGAGAATACGGCGCCCACAAAGTCTGGGCCTACGGCGACCACTATGAGAAAGGAATATGCGCCGCTTCGAGCACCAAGACCGCCGGCTGCACCGGAGGGAGCTGGACCGGATGCGGATCGAATACCTTTCCTTCCGGGAGTCTTTCCCGACTGCCACAGCACACTTAGGGGTCTACGATCTCCATGGAAACGCGGCAGAACATATGAACCTTCCTCTCAACGAAAGCCAGATGGCGAGCCGGGGCAGTACTGGAACTGGGTTATACGGAGATGAAGGGCAGCTGGTTCATCTTCGATACTTACTATGCCCATCAGGACTGGTGCCGCTGGAGAGCGCCCTTCTGGCATGGCGGCCGGGTGATGGACGCGCACAGCCACGAGAATTACCATCTGGGGTTCCGCTGCTGCAAGACGATAGAGGGAGAGTAAGCGGAAGGAAATCAGGCAGCCTTACGGACTTTTAGGATTATGCGTTCGTTGGCTATGAGTCTTGGGCGCACAGGGCTGCGCCGAAGGCGCTCAGCATCTCCGGCATCTCGTGCGTCAAGATACTTTTATTGAAACGCTGCGCGAAAAGCCTCGTAAGGCACGGGTTCTTTGCGCAGCCGCCTGCAAAGACAACATCGTCTCTTATGCCCACCCGCTTTGCCAGCGAGACCACTCTGCTTACGATTGAGTGGTGCAACGCCGTTGCGATGGCTTCTCTCTTGACACCTTTCGTGATGAGACTGATCACCTCCGACTCCGCGAATACGGCGCAGAGGCTGTTCACCGCAACCTGTTGTCCGTCCTCGCAGTGGTGACCGAAGGTGTCGATAGTGTATCCGAGTGCATGGGCCATCATTTCGAGGAATCGCCCGGTGCCCGCCGCGCAGCGGTCGTTCATCTCAAAGTTGGTGACGCTCCCGTTCGGCGCGAGCTGTACCACCTTGGTGTCCTGGCCGCCAATGTCGATGATGGTGCGGCAGGAGGGAAAGAAGTGATCGGGCACCTATGGCTACAGCACGGATCTCCGGTGATCGTGGCAATGCCTCCATCTTCTTCGAGAAGGTGTCTCCCGTATCCCGTAGCGAGAATCCGGTCTGCAGGCATCTCCTCCATCAATACCCGGCAGATGGGTAACGGGTCGTAACCCGTTTCCCTTCTTACGAGGGCCAGCGGCTCGCCGTGCTCCAGGAGCGCATACTTGATATACCTGGAGCCGATGTCGATTCCTGCTGACGTCACGTGCGGGCACGCTCCTTGAGGATCTCGAGGAAAGCCTCCACCCTCGTTTTGAGCTGACCCAAATCCTCCGTGCTGTAATCGGTCTCAATCTTCAGGAAGGGCAGTCCCATTGCATCGACCGCATCCTTCGCCCGGTACGCTTCGTACAGGTAGGGCGTGCAGAACTGGAGCGCGTAGTGAATCACGCCCTGGGCGCGAAGACCACCGGACATCGTCTCGATGTCAGTCATTCTCTCGTCATTCGGTGTAAAGCAGGCGCAGTTCACGGTCATGGAACGATCTGCCATCTTCTGGATAGCCTCCTCCACAGACGAGAAGTCAGGCAGCAAGGTCTTGAAGTTTCTTTCGCCCACGCAGGCCTCCTCACCCACGACGATGCCGCCGCTGCTCTCGACGACGAAATGGAGCTTCCAGTTCGGTATGGCCATCGGGGAGCCGGATATGAGGACTCTTGGCGTGCCTTTCGCGGCAACTCCGACGCCTGATTTGACACGCTTGTCCAACTCGTCGCATAGATCGTTGAGTTTCGCGGTGAAGCGTACGGGGTCGTCGTAGAAGGAGATCTGATTGATCAGGAGGGCATCGAGTCCGGAGATGGGTGCGGGATCGTGGGAGCGCAGCTCGGAAAGCCGCTGGAGCGCCCTTCTTTTTTCGTTGACGATTCCGGCCGCTCCTCTCAGGCGCTCGACGGTGAGTTGTTTGCCCGTTACCTCCGAGAGCTTGTCGGCAAGACGCTTCACCTCGTTTCTCCAGAGGGCTCTCCCATCGTCGCCCTTCTTACTGGGAAGCTCCATCACATAAACCTTGCCAGTGATCTGCTGGAACATCTCATAGGCCTTTTTCTTTCCGTCGCACGTGGTCTCGCCAACGATCAGATCCGCCGACTCCACATACGGACAGAGCCCCGCCAGCTTGAAGCCCATGAAGCCCTTGATCAGCGCACACGTGTTCCGCGGTATGTACTTCTCAGCCTCCTCAGCGCCGACATCCGCACCGGCGCACAGACCGATCGCGACGCCGTCGAGCGCCAGGATAAGCTCCTCCGGCACATAAATGCAGAATGTTCCTATGATGTGCTTCCCGTCTATTTTTGCCTTCAACAGCTCAACGATCCGCTGGCCGTGCACCTCCGAGATGACAAAGTCAAAGTACTGCATCCCCGCAGGCCGGTTCTTTTGTGAGAGATAAATATTCTTGTATGCGTCCGAAAGAACGGCGAGCAGCCCTTCATGCGCCTCAAGGTTAAGTCCCAACGAACCCCACATTTCCCTGTAGCCTTCTGCCATGGCATCCTCCTGAGCTTTTTCCCGATCAAGCCGGGGTAATAGGGGTACTATACATCAGCTCTATGAATATTTCTAATAAGAAAATTCTATTAATGAGTCGGTATTCATTGCAGGGACCCTCGCTTCCTGTAAGCGATGTTGACGGCTCGACTTGCTGCTGACCATGTACAAGAAGATGCTGGTGCTTTACTACCGTTCCCGTCATCTTTGACACGTGAACCTTATCGGTTGCGCCTTCTCAAGGATCGGTCCTGCGGTTCATCTGGTCGATGTGCTCTTTGAGCCGGGCCGGGCGCTCGCCGGCAAAGCAAGAGTCGCAAAACCACCGCTCAGCTATTGGAGGCGGCTCAGGCTGAAGAAATGGTTCAAAAAGAATGTCGTGGTTGCTATGGCACGGGAGCGTGCGTATGCACCACAGGCGTAGAAAAAGCAAGGTGTGAGAGAATCGCTGCTGCTCCTAGCCCTCATTATCGGGCCATCGTTGCGATAACGGCCACCAGTCCATCATGAATTTTATTTACAATTCATTTTCCTTATGTTAGTAATAGAAAAACCAATTCGAGGAGATCCGGTAGTATGATCGGGCTACAGAATAAATCGATTATCTGATCGGTAGACAGGGAGTCCGTGAGGCTCCAAGGACTATCTTCCGCCATTTTTCCTCAGCGCCCCTAAATGCCTTTTCATGGAGCCTGCTGCGGGAAAGCAGCGGGGTCGACGAGGAGGCTCTTGAGCAACCAGTCACTTTAAAGGCTTGTTTAATCAGCTGTCGCCAGCACGGTTCGTTGCGGGATCGTCTGCCGGCTTCCTTTTCTGAACAGGGAGAAAAAAGATGGATTTCAATGTGCCCGGAACAAGACCCTTAATTGACGACGAGTTCGCGGGAGAGCCCGCCAAGCGTGCGCTTCAGTACCTTCAGTCGAAGAGGCGGCAAGGTCATCCCGTGGTGGGTATCTATTGCGGATATGCACCCCTGGAGATCATACGGGCCATGGGAGCTGCGGTGGCTGTGCTCTGCGCCTTTTCGGACAAAACGATCAAGGCGGGTGAAGCTACCCTGCCCGGCAACCTCTGCCCGTTGATCAAATCCAGTTACGGGTTCATCGCTACCGACACCTGCCCCTTCTACGGCCTCTCGGATATAGTCGTTGCGGAGACGACCTGCGATGGGAAAAAGAAGATGTTCGAGCTTATTCGTCACCTGAAACCGATGCACGTCATGGACCTTCCGCACCTCCCCGATGAGAAGGAGGCCGAGGAGAACTGGGCCACGATGATACGCAAACTGAAACGATTCCTCGAGGAGCACCTGGGCCGGCAGGCGAGCGATGCGGACATCGAGGCGGCTATCAAAGACACAAACCGAAAGAACCGGATGATGAATGCTATCTTTGATTTCGCTGCCCGCAGACCCCCTGTCATCAACTGGAAAGAAATCTATGATCTCACCTTCCTCGCCACACCGGGATCTATGGCCGACATTGGTACACTTCTCCTGGATAGCCTGCGCAAGCTGGAACTAAGGGTGGAGAGGGGCATATATTTCGGGAATCCAGATGCGCCGCGTGTGCTGGTCACCGGTTGCCCTGTTGCGGGAGATGCCACGAAGGTGTTCAAAATCATCGAGGAGTCGGGCGCGGTGATCGTTGCCATCGACTTTTGCACGGGCATGAAAGGATTCATGGGAGAGATCGAAGAGGAGACAGGTGACCCGATAGCCGCAATTGCCCGCCGCTACCTGAAGATCGCCTGTGCCTGCATGACGCCCAACGAAAGGCGGCTGACCGACTTGGATAGATCGATTGAACGTTTCAGAGTCGGACGTCGTCATCGATGTGGTGCTTCATGCCTGCCATGGCTACAATGTGGAGTCCCATAAAGTTATGAGGCACGTCAGGGAAAAGAACATTCCCTTCCTGCAGATCGAGACCGATTATTCCATGGCTGACGTGGGACAGCTCAGGACCAGGGTTGAAGCGTTGTTGGAGATGGTACAGTGAAAAATGAGATCGCCACATCGGTTACGAGTGACATCGCCGGATACGGGTAGAAGAAATGGCTCATAGCGAATGGTCGTTAATGAAATACGTCAGAGGGGGCGGGTGCGCATCAAAAATAGGTCCTGGCGACCTGTCGGATATTCTTTGCGACATGAGGGCGCCGCGGGATGAGAACGTGCTGGTCGGTTTTGATGATTTTGAGGACGCAGGAGTGTACCGGCTCACAGAGGAGCTTGCCCTAGTGCAGACCGTCGATTTTCTCACCCCTGTGGTAAATGATCCATACCTGTTCGGTCAGATCGCAGCAGCCAATGCCTTAAGCGACATCTACGCCATGGGGGCGAGTCCTAAGACCGCGTTGAATATAGTCGGGTTCTCTCCGAAGCATTACGATCTGGCAATCTTGAAGGAGATTATCAAGGGCGGCATAGCGAAGATAAAGGAGGCAGGCGTCAGCCTGATCGGCGGCCACAGCGTCGATGACGTGGAGATAAAATATGGCCTATCGGTAACCGGGGTTGTTCATCCCGGGAAAATAATCCGAAACAGGGGTGCCCGGGCAGGCGATCTTCTGGCGCTCACAAAGCCTCTCGGTACCGGCGTCATCGTCACGGCTGCGAAGGAAGGGTCGGCAAGGCAGGATGCGGTGGCGAAAGCGGTTGAGGTCATGACGGAGCTTAACGAGAAAGCCTCCAGGATCCTGAAGCAGGTCGGCGCGCATGCGGCGACCGATGTAACGGGCTTCGGTCTTATCGGCCACTTGTCCGAGATGACTGGTGAGTCTCTCAGCGTCGAGTTGTTCCTCGAAGAGATCCCCTTAATCCCCGATGCCTTACGGTTGCAGGCCTCCGGCGTTGCCTCCGGTGGACTTCGCCGGAACAGGGAGTTCTACCGGGCCCCGTCTGAAGTATGGGGGGCAGGACGTACGCGTGGACCTCCTTTTCGACCCGCAGACGTCAGGGGGTCTGCTCTTCGCGATCGACGCAGACAGTCTACCTTTATTAAGAAACCTAGCGAGGGATGAAGACCAAAAGGTGACGGTGATAGGCAGGTTCACAGAGGTACCGGGGGGCACGATACTTGTGAAATAGCCCGGCTATTCCTCTCTACCTTCCGAACATGCTGATGAGATGACCGTGATATGCAATTATTCATGTTAATCCACATCAAACGTTGAAACGATCCATTCCTCTTTTGGAGGACTTCCACATTTACGAGTATCATGGTCCGGATGGAAAACGGACAGTTTATCTTCGATTATTTTCCTGAATCTTGATCCTGCTTTTTTAAAATCCGCGCAATCATCAATAGCTTCTTCGGGAATGATCACTCGTATCAATCGCGATCTTTTGTATGGCCTGGCAGGATCATTTCCCAGTTTCCAATCAATGCGCAAAATAACGTCATTCCCTGCATCGATTTCAATTCGTGCATTTTTAGGAAACAAGGGGCGTATCAATTTGACCCATTCATTAATAAAGGATTTTGTCATTACGATTCCCTCTCTCAAAGATAACCATTAATAAACGCAGCCGCTATTTTCTGACATCATATGCGCGTGCAGAAAAAGCGGCAGCGAAATGTTTGTGCCGGAGGAAAAAATGTTCTTATTCTTTGATTTCACAGCTGAGGGCTCCGGGGGCAGGTCACACCGGAAAAACCTTTCACAACCCGGATGAAGGGGTTGAAATCTCGTCAGAGCGGTATTCCATTTAAGTAGAGTCTGCGGGTCATTATGCGGTGGCTTAATTTATACGCACATGAAGAGAGGTGTCCATGAACAGTGACAAGGTAATCCGGAAAGAATTCTGGCCCTGCTGCGGGGCGGCGAGGCGCACATGAGCTTTGACCGGGCGGTCTCCGGCTTTCCTATGAAAGATATCAACAACCGGGTGCCCAACGGCAGTTACAGGGTCTGGCATCTGCTCGAACACATGCGGATTGCCCAGTGGGACATTCTTGAGTTTGTCAGAGACCCCGGTCACGGTCCCCAAGCTTTCCCGACGGGTACTGGCCGCGGCCCGATGAGATGGCAACGCCGGCCCTCTGGAGAAAGACGGTGAAGAATATCAGTGCAGACCTCAAGGCCGTGCAGGAGATCGTAGAGGATCCGAAGACCGATTTCTTCAGCCCGATTCCACACGCGAAGGGTTATACGATCTTCAGGGAAATACTTTTAGTTGCCGACCACAATGCGCTATCACATAGCGGAACTTGTTTCACTGAGACGTGTGCTCAATATGAAACCGATAAAAGAATACTGAGGAAATGCACAGGAGTCACGGGCCGGAATGATTCATGTGCTGAACGTCGTAGGTATACCAGTGCTCATTCGAAATTACGACCCAGCCTTCGGCCGGGTACCCCGGGCGACCAGAAGGATAGCGACGGAGGCGTACTTAGAGTACGTCGGAGTCATGCCGACACAACACCCACTCACGTGGGTACCCAGAAGCTATATGAATGAAGGCAACTTGGTATAAGCGACAAGATACAAAACGGACGTTGTTGACG
>CAWIHO010000064.1:0-29257 GCA_963835605.1 uncultured delta proteobacterium
TTTCTGCCGGAACATATGACCTGGGAAGTAATTCACCCCAGTTCAAAGATGAGAGTGCTGGATCGGATTTATCCGAAAGGGATACAGGTGCCATCCTTCTTCCGGAATACAAACATCGTGCATCTGCCCACCGCAAAATGTCACATCTATACCACGATAACCGGGCTCGATGAAGAATGCCTTTGGCGGGCTCCTCGCCACCCGCCGTCATTACACGCACAGCGCTATCCATGAAACGCTGGTAGATCTTCTGGCCATCCAGAAGGAGATCCACTCAGGGATCTTCACGGTCATGGATGCGACCTCTGCGGTAACGGGCCCGGGCCTCGCACCATGATGCCGATAGAGAAAGGTTTAATGCTTGCGGGCGCTGATTCAGTCGCTATAGATGCGGTTGCGGCGAGAGATCATGGGTTTCGACCCCATGAAAATAGACTTCATACGGCTTGCCCACGAAGACGGGCTCGGCGTCGGCAGGGTTGAAGAGATAGAGGTGGTGGGAGAGGACATTTCGGAGATGAATTTTCACTTCTCGGTTGGTGACAATTTGGCAAGCCGTGCCGGTGATCTCATCTGGTTTGGCCCACTGAAAAGATTTCAGAAGCTCTTCTTCCGCACGCCGCTGGTGCACCTTTTCATTGCGGGTTCCTACATGTATCATGACTGGATCTGGTGGCCTTTCGTCGGAAAATGTCGCATGCAGGCTATAGAAGCCAATACCGAATGGGGTAAATACTTTGCAGGGTACCCCGTTGATTAGTGGTTATGGTCAATACTCGTGAAAAAAGTCGATTGTCGGAAGGTCCCGTGACGCTTCCGCTGGTGGTTGATCTCGACGGAACCCTTGTGAAGACGGACTTGTTGGTAGAATCCCTTTTTGCCCTGATCAAGCAAAACTCTCTCTATTTTTTTCTTCTGCCTTTCTGGTTGATCAAAGGAAGGGCTTATTTGAAACGACAGGTCAGCCGGCGGGTTACCCTTGATACGAGTCTTTTGCCATACAACCGCGAACTCGTCGAGTATTTGCGAGATCAACGCAGCCGGGGGCGACGGCTGATCTTAGCGGCGGGGGCTGATGAACGGATAGCGCGTCAGGTAGCCGACCACCTCCAGCTATTTGATATGGTGCTGGCCAGTGATGGAACTTTCAACCTTTCCGGCCGGAACAAGAGGCAGCGCCTGGTTGAAGAATTCGGGCACAAAGGATTCGATTATGCGGGAGATGCCGGACACGATCTTCCGGTCTGGTCTTCGTCGCGCAGGGTAATCCTTGTTAATTCCACTGAAAGTTTGTCTCGCAGAGCAGCCCGTGTCGCGGAGATCGAACATGTTTTCGAGCGGCATGGGAAAGGAGTGATGCCGTACCTACAGGCCTTGCGGCTGCATCATTGGCTAAAAAACCTGCTTGTCTTTGTTCCACTTACGCTGGCCTACCGGCTCTCTGAACTAGACTTGCTTGCGAGCGACTGTCTTGCCTTTCTTGCTTTCGGGCTCTGCGCCTCCGGCGTTTATCTCATCAATGACCTGGTGGATCTTCCGGCTGATCGTCATCACCCCCGAAAGCGTGAGCGACCTTTCGCCGCGGGTGAACTTTCCGTATTCTGGGGGCTGGCGTCAATTCCTCTGCTGCTCGTGCTTAGCCTTCTCATCAGCCTTCGGCTGCCCTGGCCTTTCCTCGGAATGTTGGTGATATATTTTCTTTTAAACCTGGGCTATTCCTTCACTCTGAAACGGATCGTGCTGCTGGACGTCATTATACTTGCGGGGCTTTACACCATGCGTATCATGGCCGGCTCCGCGGCGGTCTCGATATGGCCGTCTTCCTGGCTTCTGGCCTTCTCGACGTTCCTGTTTCTGAGCCTTGCTCTGGTCAAGCGTTATGCCGAACTAGTAATCATGGGTGCCGAAACTGAGGTTGCTCAAGTCAGAGGCTACCAGATCGTAGACAAGGAACTTCTTGCGTCCATGGGGAGCGGGAGCGGTTATGTGGCAGTGCTCGTCCTGGCCATGTATATCTCCAGTGGCACAGCAGAGATCCACTATACACGGCAGTACCTGATATGGCTATTATGTCCCTTACTGCTCTACTGGATCAGTTACGTCTGGCTATATGCACACCGCGGCACGATGCACGATGATCCTCTGGTATTTACGTTGAGAGATCGAGTCAGTCGTATTGTCATGTGCTTGGCGGCAGTCGTATTGGCACTGGCGAGGTAATAGAGCCAGACCGCTTCGCTAGGACGACCGTCCGCCGCAGCGGACTAGGACGACCGTCGCCCATGAGTGCGACTAGGAAGATGGAAGAAGAGAACATGAACTCGACAGCCTTCGCTCTATCTCTTACCATCAGAGCGCGCCGGCGCCAGGCATCGTGTGCCTGCTTGCGATTTTATTTGCGTGCGCGCTATTGACCTCTCCGTCCGGGGCAGCCGATCATCCTAAAACCATTATAGACCTGCAGCCTTTCCGCAAGACGACCTCGATCTGGATTAAGGGTGCCGATGGCAAAGAGGGGCTTGCAACGCTGATCAACCTGAACCCCAACGTCAACTCGTGGTACCTGCTGCAGCTCGACTGGGGCGGCGGTGCGCCTGAAGAAACCTATCATTTACAAAATGCGAGACCTCGCACGCAAACGCTGTTGCTTGAGGAGACTAACCCGAACGGCCTCGCCATCACCCGCGGAAAGGAAAGATCCGTGTGCGACCTCTGGAGCGCCAATGCGCGCGAGGGTCTAAAGGATGCCAGAAAATCGGCCGTGCCCTACGCGCCTCTTTGCGGAGGGGCAGTCTATTTGCGCAATCCAACGAAAGGGCATCAATCGCCTATTGAAAAGGTTACTGACCTGCTGCGAGAAAAAGTGCCAGGCGGAGAAGAAGTCGTTTCCTTTGTGCGCGATACGTTCTTTGCGCGCCTCTACCAGAAGAAAGCCGAAGAGAAAGTGGAGTCGAAACCCGTGGAGGGGCGGCAGCAGACAAAGGCGGATAAGGGACCGGCGCCAGCCTTGGTAAATCAGAACCAGGCCAGCCGTGTCGTGAAAGCGGTCGATCTCGGCATCGACATCGAAGACTCGATCGCCAATAACATGTGCCCCGGGACCTGGTATGCTGCCAAGGATAATCCGGGGATTTATGTGAGCGTGATCGTGCCTGACGGCATCGTGCCGGAAATTTTGCGCAGTTACCCGAAGAGAGTGAACAGCCTGGACAGTATTGAATCAGGCCAACTTGTCTATCTGATTGCTTTCGATCTTGAGCAGCTCAACCTGCACTATTCCGTCGGAACCGCGCATCCCGGAGTCGGATGGTCCGGCCATATTCCAAGCCAGATGAAGGACAAATCCCTTCCCGGACCGGATGGAATCGATACCAGTGCGCCCTTAGTCAGGACAGGCCTTATAAACCCGATGGACGCAGCCCGAACAGTGGCTACCTTTACGGGGGGATTTAAGCGGTATCATGGGGCGTTCAAATACGGACCGCTTTCCGGCAAGAATCATGGCAGCCATTATGGTTTTCTGGAGGAAGGTGTCCTGTTCAGCACGCTTCAACCTGATCTCTCTACGTTATACGTGCTTAATGATGGCCGGGCTGATATGAAGACCTGGACCGGCGAAGAGAATAATCTCCTTCAAAGAGTTAGGTATGCCCTACAAAATGGCGTTCCTATCATCTCAGAGTTTGACGCCGCCGGCAACGTGTCTGTTCCGGGCCCATCCGTGAACCGGTGGGGTGAAGGCAACTGGTCCGGCTCATCTGACGAAAAGCTGCGGACCATGCGCGCCGGTGCCGCCCTGCAAGAGTCCAAGGGGCGGCGGTTTCTCATCTACGCCTTTTTCTGGAGCGCAACTCCGTCAGCTATGGCCCGTGTTTTTCAGGCCTACCAGTGCCGCTACGCCATGCTCCTGGACATGAACGCCTTAGTGCACACATACTTGGCCGTCTACAAAAAACAGGGTTCGAACCTGTATGTCCAGCACCTGATCCAGAAGATGAGCGAAGTAGATATGACGGTGAAAGGGAAGTATATTCCACGTTTCCTCGGGTATCCGGATGATAGGGATTTCTTTTATTTGACGCGAAAGGAGGCACCATGAGAACGATCAGGGTTCTTTCAGTGAGCGTTGCGGGTATTCTATGTCTGCTCCTTTTTCTACACTCCTCAAGTACTGCCCAGTCTTTTGCGGAACAGAATGAAACTCTGTTTCAACAGCTCAAGCGCGTGCACGGCTTGTCCGACGCGCAAATGGAGTCAATCCGTGCGATCTTTCACGCTTCCGGTTACATCGGTCAGGGAAACCCGGCAATAACGAGACACCCGATGAGCCCGCAAGGGTGCCAGGAAGAGTTGGGCAAGATGGGCGTCACGTATGAGAACGAAAAGTTTGAGGGAATTTGCAAGGCAAAGTACATGGCGCCACTTTATAACCCGGCCGTTGAAAAGGCAGAGAACGCCAAAGCTTGTATTGACCAGTTCGAATTCCCTGATATCCCTTGCACATACCCCGTTGTCTGGGTGCGCGCCCGTGAGGCCGCACTCATATGCAAAGCCATGGGCAAGCGCATCTGTGACGCGCATGAATGGGAAGGGGCCTGTGCCGGTGCCCTCCTGCCGCCTGATTACCGGTTCGATCTTGCGAAAGGCGTAAGCCCCAACGCAGCGGTCGCACGTATGCGGGCAGCCCACAACAAGGCATACGAGGCCCATAAAGTTTGGGCCTACGGCGACCACTATGAGAAAGGGATATGTGCCGCTTCAAGCACCAAGACCGCCGGCTGCACCGGAGGGAGCTGGACCGGATGCGGATCGAATACGTTTCCCGCAGGGAGTTTTCCAGAGTGCCACAGCGCGCTAGGCGTCTATGATCTCCATGGAAACGCAGCGGAGCACATGAACCTTCCCCTTAACGAAAGCCAGATGGCGAGCCGCGGCAGCACTGAGCTGGGCTATACGGAAATGAAGGGCAGCTGGTTTATTTTCGACACGTACTATGCCCATCCGGACTGGTGCCGCTGGAGAGCGCCATTCTGGCACGGGGGCCGGGTGATGGATGCACACAGCCACGAGAATTACCATCTCGGTTTCCGCTGCTGCAAGACGATAGAGGGGGAGTAGAGGAGGACTAAACTTGGTAATGTGGTAGACGGAGAGGGCGGACGACCGTTATTGAATAGTTGATGTCCCTGATGAATTACTCATCGGAAGGGAGGAGGAATCCATGGCCATACGTGTCGTGAGGCTCGGGAGTGAAAGAAGCGAGAGCGAAGGCACTCGTATCGGAACCGTACGTCGCCCACCGAGAGGCGTACCTAAGGAAAAATTTGCTTCACGGAATTGGTACGACGTGTGGTTTCCAAACTTGGCGCCAAGTCTCGAAACAATGAAGCTCGGACAAGAGGCAACAACGCCCAGTCTATGGGCTGCATTCACCAGGAAGTACCGCGCTGAGATGGCAACGCCAGAGAACACTCATACACTTGAGTTACTTGCTGCGCTCTCTCACCAAACCGACTTCTCGGTTGGCTGCTATTGCGAAGATGAATCACATTGCCATCGTTCAATACTGCGGGCTCTACTCATGGAGAAAGGCGCCAAGGTGAAATAGGTATGACGCTGCGTGAGGCGATTTACCGGGACTCATGCCCGTTTCACTTCTTCTCCAGCGGAAACGTGAGCGTCCCGCCGAAATAGCCGATGGCGAGGGCAAGCGGGCCGGGGGCCAGAACAAGAAGAAGATAGACGGCGCCGAGTCCCCGGAATTGGTTCAGAATGCCGGGGTCCGATAGACGCCAGATGAAGGCAACGACTGCGTCAGCAAGCATGATACAAGAGAGGACTATCTTGATCGTGACCTGGCGCACAGGCTTCGCCATGTAATTGAGCCACCAGGTGAAAAGACCCGTCCCCATTGCCAACAGGGCGAAGAGGATCCCTGCCCCGAGGCAATGAACCGCCGTGACTTCAAATGACACCACCCCTGTCACAAGGTAGAGCACGTAAAATCCTGAAGCTGCCGCCATGAAGGCAATAGGGAAGTGAACCGTGGCTGGATGAGGATGGCGGCGGAAAAAAGGATAGCGGGAAAGCAGCGTGGCCAGAAAGGCAGGCATGGGTCGCTCCGCCGCTGCGTTCGTGCCTTTAAAAACCCTATCTCCGGATAACGGTCGAGTACCTCGGGGCCATGGGGAGCAGCTCCTATCTCCGCGGTGAGATCAGTCCCCGCGGCGTGCCTCCCCATATGAACGCCCGTCTGCCACAACTTGCTCTTGCTGACGTCGATTACCCTGCCCTTGTGCGCAATGTAGACGGGGTTTCCCTCTTTGCCATTGCTCCTGGAAAGGGTCTCTGAATCGATCTCTTTCATTTAATTACTTCACTGCCTGCTGAGGATAGCATGTGCGCCAGCAGCAGAGCAAGCAAAGCAAGCGGATACAGGCTTGCCTTCGCGAAGAGTGCATCAACATCGCCCGCCGCTTCACTGCGGCAAGCCTGATACGCGGGATGAGCCAAAAGATACAGCCCGACCAGAAGGCTGCCTCCTGTACAGAAGATGGAAAACTGACCGGTCGCAAAGGAGAGCAGGTACGTGCCGAGACCGACAGCGATGAGCAGAGACAAGAGAATAAGCGCGGATGTGGCCCTGGTTCCGCATCGAACAGGGATGGTCCTGTATCCCAGCCCGGAATCTTCCTCTATGTCGTGCCAGTCAGCGGGCAGGTTCTGTCCACCGATCTCCCAAGAGAAGAGCCACAAAAACAGAAGGAGGAGGAAGAGAGGGGATGGAGTTGGGTCAACCGCGAACACAGCCGCGATGCCTCCAAGGGTTTTGACAAGGCCGCTCACGAGCACGCGCAGATGGCTCACTTTCAGCATAAGACAATAGATAGCCTCCAGTATGACGCCGCCGAGAAAAAGCACGACGCAGACCGGGCCGAGCATGGAAGCGCCTATCAGCGCCAAGACGGCCCAGAAGGCTGCCCACACGAGTCCCTTTCGAAAGCTGAGAGCGCCCTGGGCCAGGGGGTGGCGCACGAAAACCGTATCCAGATAATCACCTGCATCCTTGAGAAGGCCGCTTCTCACACGCTCCATATCGGTCCTGTAATCTACCAGGTCATTAAGCGCATACACGGCCGTGTACCCTGAAAAAGCGGTCAGAAGCCCTACGGCCACGATCCACGGAGAAGGAAATGCGCCGAGCCAGAGCAGCGCCGATACTGCGGGCGTGGCAAGGTCCAGAAGCCCATGTGTCGTGCGAGAAAGGGCCAGAAAAAGTTTCACGTTGGAGAGGAATGCGCGCGTCGGCATACCCGGCCTTCTTCATGCAATCCCTCCTGCGCCGGCTTCCGAAACCTGCAAGCCGCTGGTCAGGCAGCGACTGTCCGCTTCATCCTCGTGATTCGGAGCGCATTTCCGATAACCGTGAAGCTGCTTCCGAACATGGCCACTACCGCGATAAGCGGGTTGAGCAAACCGCTCACGGCAAGGGGTATGGCCGTGGCATTATACAGAAAGGCAAAGAGTAGATTCTGCCGGATGGTCTTTGTAGCGAGCTGTGACAAATCGAGTACATCGAGAACCCTTCCGGGTTCAGCGGCCAAAATGGCTATGTCGGATGCTTCCCGAATAAGATCGCTCCCGACGCCGAGCGCAAACCCCACATCGGCCTGGGCAAGGGCAGCCGCATCATTCAGTCCGTCCCCGACCATGCCTACCTTGCGGCCCGCACGCTTCAACGATACGACGAGATGGGCCTTCTCCGCGGGGAGCATCTGTCCACGGCACTCTTCTATTCCGACGGAGGCCGCGACCGCAGCCGTTGTCTCCTTTGCATCTCCTGAGACGAGCCACACCGCGATGCCTCGCTCCCGGAGCCGGTTCACTAATTCACGGATGCCCGCTCTCACCGGATCGCCAAAAACGAGGATGCCTTTAACCTCACCTTCCCATCCGAAAAAGAGGACGGTCATTCCCTGCCTCTGCCGGATTGCTGCCGCGCTATCAAAGGTAGCCGGTAGCGCCATCTGCTGCTCTGTCATGAAGCTGCGATTCCCGACTACGACCGTATCATTCCCAACAACCCCTTTCACTCCGCGTCCCTGGACCTCTTCTACATGTTCTGCCTCACCGATGTTTATCCCTGACTGGCGCGCGCTGCGTACGATTTCCCTGGCCAGAAAATGGGAAGATCTCAGTTCCAGAGCGGCCAACCGTGATAACACCTCTTCTTCCGGGAACCCTTCGGTGATTACGCTCTGCAGGGCAAAATTGCCCTCCGTTATTGTCCCGGTCTTGTCAAAGAGCAGCACGTCGAGGTCCTTTGCGCGCTCCAGGGCCCCGGGGTCACGGATAAGAAGACCCTTTGAACGGCCGATCCCGAGCATCGCTACCTTCACCAGCGGCGTCGCAATCCCGAGAGCGCAGGGACACGAAATCAAAAGAACGGTCAGAGACCGCAACAGGACCTCGTCAGCAGGCACGTTGCGGACGAACAGGAAGAGTGCGGCGATGGCGGCGATGAAAAGCACTGCGGGCACGAAGAAGGCAGTGATCCGGTCAGCCAAAAGCTCGACCGGGACCTTTCTGTCGAGGGCTTCCCGCACGAGGGAGACCATCTGCTGCAGGGAGCTTTCCGAGCCCACACGAGTAGCTGTCAACACGAGTTCTCCATCTTTCAAGAGACTGCCTGCCATGACGTCTTCCCCGGGGCCTTTGTGCAGCGGTCTCGACTCTCCCGTGACAATCGACTCGTCAAGCAATCCCGTTCCTTGCGCGACCCGGCCGTCGACCGGGACACGTTCTTCGGAATAGACCAGAAAGCGATCTCCTGGCTTGACTGCATCGGAGTTCACCCACTCTTCCCGGCCAACCGTTTGCAGCCGGACCTTCTGGTTGGCCAGGTCCCAGAGTTCGGCAATACCCGCGGAAACCCTCTGCCGAGCCCACGTCTCGATATATTTTCCCGCCAGCACCAGCGTCACAAGCATGCAGGCCGTATCAAAGTAGAGATGGATGCTTCCCCTTGCCATCTGAAGGATGCTGTAGAAATAGGCTGCCAGAACACCCATTGAGATCAAGGTGTCCATCGACGTCTTGCCGTAAATTAAGCCCGATGCGGCTTTCCGCAAGATGGGAAACCCGCCGTAAAAGACGACCGGCGTCGCTATCGCCAGCAAGGGATATGAGAAGTAACCAATCACCGTGGATGACAGGTCACGAAAGAAACCAAAGTAGAGGGCGCACGAAACCATCATCACGTTGGCACTCAGAATCGCCGAGACGCCTAGACGGGCGAGCAAGTCATCTTTCCCGGACGCATTGGACCTGGCCTCCGAAGGAGGAGACGCTCGATAGCCGAGCCGCGCAATTTTCGCTGTGATCTCCAGGGGGCTCACCAAGTGAGGAAGGTACTTCATCTGAACCGTATCAGAGAGGAAAGAGACGCGGGGCTCCAGCACGCCGGGCGTCCTCCGGAGTACTTCCTCGATCAGCCATGCGCACGCCGGACACCACATGCCCTCGAGGCGCATGGCGAGATTGAGGGGAGGAAGGTCGATTTCTGAGTCGATAGCCGGATTGATAGCACCCGT
This sequence comes from uncultured delta proteobacterium, assembly GCA_963835605.1. Taxonomy (GTDB): domain Bacteria; phylum Desulfobacterota; class Syntrophorhabdia; order Syntrophorhabdales; family WCHB1-27; genus JADGQN01. Next base: position 9,594 of record CAWIHO010000064.1, read on the forward strand.
TCTTCCATCCGCGAGTCCATCCGGCGGGCCATGAGAGATGATGCCCGATTCGACACAGATCCGATATAGCTCCGTCTCTTTGAAATTTTCCGGCAGCGAGCCTCTCTCGGCAGAAAGGAGCAGAAAAACCTGCCTGCACCCGGGGCAGCAGAAACGGAGCAGTTCCTCGCCCATGAGCTCTTTGGTGTTCGAGCGACCCAACGGCAAGCCGCAGAGGTCACACGTATCCTTCGGGACGCCTGTCTCCCGGAAAGAACGCATCTCTTCCCTCCGTGCGATGGGTACAGGTTCAGACAAAATATTTTACTCCTTTAACCAAGAGAATACTTCCCATGGCAAGAGAGTTTGGCTATAACCCCTAAACAGCAATATAACCACTGCGAAAGGCGATGTCATGAGCCCAAAAGCTGCAATCCCAGGACTGGACTCCAGACGTGAGACCCCAGACCTGTTGCGTCACCGATCTCACTCTACCAGTACAAGGCCGTAGCTGTGCCTCTCCTCTTTCCGGTTTTTGAGCACGCTTATGGGAAGGTCGTGATCTCGCGCTGTCTTGAAAACGTCGATGCCGCATGCCTCCATTGACGGTCTTGCTTTCGAGCCATGGGCACACTGACCGGGGATGCTGCACTTCTCGCATAGCCTGCAAGGGCCGCTGCCCATGCTCCATGCCTTGTAGTAACCGTCAAGGAAGAGAGCCAACTCTGCGCCAACCACAGCGTCGTTGAATGCGTCTATACGCTGGATGCCTTCCTTCCAGTTCCGATGAAGGAGTATGGCGCACGTGTACGAGTCGAGCACGCGACGCATCTCATCGGGCGTGGGCGTGCGGGGCGGGCAGCAATGGCTTTGCCCATACCGGTGACATCCGAACTGGCATTTCATGCGTACCCATGGCGCCGTTCGCACCTTCGAAGGCTCAACCACCATGGCGTGGTCCACGCCTGCTTTTAGAGCCAGCGTTATATAGCGATTCAGCTTTCGCATAGAACCTTCCATCGAACGTTCCCCGACAGGGAACTTAACCTTGTGTTGTTAGGTTTAGTGTAAAGGGTCAGTTGCGTGGGGTCAAGGGGATTTATACCAAGTTGCATTCAAAAATAGAGCATGGCGACCAGGAGGATAGCGACGGAGGCGTACTATTAGTACGTCGGAGTCGTGCCTCCGCAGGCAACGAAGCTATATGAATGAAGGCAACTTGGTATTAGCTTAGTCCAGCTTATACTTCTTAGCTTTTGAGATGATATTGACCCTGGATATCCCGAGGATCTGCGAAGCCTTTGTCTTGTTGCCGCCCGTGTAGCTCAAGATCTTCTTGATGTGGTCTTTCTCAACGTCTTCCAGGGTCTTGAGAGGCATTTCCAAAGGCCCTGCGTCAGACAGCACCGATGAATCCTCAAGAAAATAGTGGGGCAGCGATTTCTTTCTGATCTCGTTCGTTGACTCAACGATGACAGCGCTATTGATAATATTCATCAGCTCTCTGACGTTCCCCGGATAATCAAAATGAGTAAGAAGTCTCATTGCCGGTTCGGTGATTCTTTCGATTTTCTTATCATTCAAGCAGAGAGAATTTTCTCAGGAAATGCATGCAGAGAAGCGGTATGTCATCTTTTCTTTCCCTGAGAGGCGGCAGATAGACTGAATTCATATTCAGGCGATAGAAGAGGTCTTTCCTGAAATTTCCCTTTTTAATCTCTTCGTGCAGATTTTTATTGGTGGCTGCAATGATCCTGACGTCCACCTTCAGGTTTTTTGTGGAGCCAAGACGAAAAAACTCCCCTTCCTGCAAAACCCTGAGCAGCTTGACCTGTATGGGAAGAGCGAGCTCGCCTATCTCGTCCAGAAAGAGCGTTCCCCTGTCCGCCTCTTCCAGAAAGCCTCTCTTGTTGGAGCTTGCGCCCGTAAATGCGCCCTGATTGTGACCGAAAAATTCCGAAGCAAAGAGTTCATTGGCAAAGGTGCCGGCGTTCACCGCTACGAAGCTGCCCTTGCTTCTTTTGCTGATCTTGTGAACGGCCCTCGCGATCAGCTCTTTTCCCGTGCCGCTTTCACCCCAGATCAGAATACTGCTATCCGTCTGGGCCATTTTTTCAACGACCGAGAAGATCTTGTTCAGCTTCTCATCCTGCGTCACGATATCTTTGAAGGCATCCTTAAACTTTAAATCCGAAGAAACCGTGATCTCCTGGTCGATGATTTTCTGGCTTCTTCTGTGTTCTAATACGGTGTTGATGAGTGTGAGCAGGCGATCATTATCGACCGGCTTTATCAAATACTCGACAGCCCCGAGCTTCATGGCTGAGACAGCGAGCTCAATGTCTTCCACGCCCGTCAATACGATCGTTTCGACGTCAAGGTTATTTTCCTGAATACTCTTTAAGATATCAAGCCCCGTAACATCAGGCATGTCCATGTCGAGGAGCAAAAGGTCATAGCGATTAGCCTTGAGCAGGTCATATGCCCTGGTGCTGTTGGCAAGGGTGGTGACATCGAAGGCGCCCGTCTGGAGCAAGAAAATGTTCAGGTAATTGAGCACGGCCTGGTCGTCATCGATAACCAGAATCTTGTTCACTGCTTCTCCTCGGGGCTTCTGGGTATGTAAATGCAAAAGGTAGTTCCCACACCGACCTTGCTTTCCACCTCGATCCGGCCCTGATGTTCCTTGATGATGCCATAGGCAATCGATAGACCAAGGCCCGTTCCACCCTGGTGTCGCTTTGTGGTAAAGAACGGATCGAAGATCTGTTTGATGGTCCGCTCCTCCATCCCCTTCCCGTCATCCCTCACCCTGAGCACCACTTCCTTCTCATTAAACTGAGAGATCACATGGATCGTGCCGCGCTGTTTATCGATGGCTTGAGAGGCATTGATCAGGATGTTGACGATGACCTGCTGCAGTTTTTGAGAGTTGCCGACAACTGAAGGTAGACCCGGATCAAGGCTGACTTTGACCTCAGCGGTTCTTCGGATCTGGTTGTCGGCGAGCCTCAAGCACGCCTCCGTAATCGTATTCAGGTTGACCGTCTCGTTCAACAGCCCCTCATCCTTCTTTGCAAATTTCCGCAGCCCGTCTACGATGCCCTTGATACGGTTGGCCCCCTGGACCATGTCATCGATAAGCACGGGAACGCTTTGCCTGAAGATGTCGTAGTCGAGCCGGGCAATTTTCGCATCCGGGTTCGATTTATGGTACTGGTCGAGAATCGGAAAAATGTCGTTCATCGCCTCCTGAATGATGTAGAGATTGCCGCGGATGAAGGTGTTGGGATTATTGATCTCATGACCGATGCCGGAAACGAGCTGGCCCAGAGAGGCAAGCTTGTCGGCCTGCAGCAGCTGCCGCTCGAGATTCTTCTCTTTTGTGATCACCCGGGAAATCTCGAGCGCACCCGTGACATTGCCATCAGAATCGAGGATAGGATAGGCCTGTAACAGGTAGTATCCATCATCTATCTCTTTTTCCTGCCTCACGGAGGTCTTCTGCTCAAAGACCCGCGCCACGAGACAATCCTCGCACGGCTGCTCCCTGTTGAAGACCTTCTTGTAGCATTTCCCTTTGTTGCCTATGGTCTTCTGATTCGACATCAGAATATTCAGGCCGGAGTCGATAACAGTCACCGTATCAGTGATGGCATTGAAGAGGATCTGGATTCTGCTCTTGCTCTCCCTCAGCTTTTCGGTGAGCGTCACCAGTTCCTGGTTCTTCTTGATCAGGAGATCTTTCTGGTTTACAAGATCGAGCGTCCTTTCGCGCACATTTTTTTCCAGGTTCTCATTCTGCTCAATCAGCTTCCTCTCGAGCTCCTTACGCAACTGGATATCCTTGTAGACGGACTCAATACACCGCTCGCCGTCAATATCGATAAAGATATAGGACCCAAGCACGGGAATGGGCTTCCCTTCACGATCGATCAGCGTGAGCTCGAAGTCGTCCAGCTCACCGTGCTCTCGTAATTTCTTATAAATCACCTGCCTCACATCCGGGTTTTCGTAAAGCTTGTCTTTGACAAAATTAAGGTGCACGGAGCCATCTTCCGGATAGCCGAGGAGCCCGTAAAATGCTCGGTTAGCTTTTATGATGTCTCCGTTGAAATCTGAGAAGAGCATGGGTACAGGCGCGTCCTCGAAAAGGTCTTTATACCTTTTCTTCGACTTCTCCAGCTCCCCGGTCTTTTCCTCGACCAGTTCCTCGAGCTTGCGCACATATTTTTGCAGCTCGGTGTGCAGCTCATGTCTTTCGATGGCCTTTGAAACCATCCTGCTTACTTCACTGATGAGCTTCTTCTCTTCAGCAAGAAATTCAGCCTTGTCAAAATAGCAGGCCTCGACCCTGCCCCTTTTCTTGCCCTCAACGATGATATCGGAGGAAAAAGTGTTCGCATGGCTTTGTGGAGCCGATGGCGTGACCGAGTACTCGACACCATCCAGCCAGATGGATGCTGTTGCGATATCGGGATATTGCAGGCTCTTTATAAGATGACCGGTCGAATTTCTTAAGGTGCGTCCGAGATCGCCGTCAGCTTCGATCTCCGGTCCGATGCTGTAGAGGCACTCAAGCTCTTGAATGCGCTTCCTCAAATCACTGTTGACACTTTGAAGACTTGACGCAGCCTCCATATTCTCTTCCCCTTCCGTCACTGGGACACCCGCATGCGGGTACCCGGCCTCCCCTTTTCTGGGCCTGATCTGTATACATCATACCATATTTTTGTGAAGAAAACCACAAGCGCAATCAGCCTCAATCTTAGCAGATACGACCTATCATGAATGGCATAAGGCTCACAATCCAACGTTACCCCGGGGCCATACGCGTGTTCCCGTTACTCCATAAGCCTTCCTTTGATGTTCAGGCGGAAATAGTTCTCGGATGAGACATACTGTTTTTTGTCAATGCTGTAGGGAGAGAGATCGATGGGCAACGCGCTGAACCTTCCTTTACCGTTGGTCGTCATAAATGCTGTCCGGAGAGGCGACTGACCCCAGAATGGCCCTCCATTCATATCGTTGTACGCGGGAATGGCCGCACGGATCTCGTTGGCGATATCCTTCACCGACGTATATGCAAAGGGTGACACCCAGTTCTACCGGCGAGCGTGCTGATTACCTGCCAGTTTTCCATCCCGGTGCGTGGCTCAAAGATCTTTGCTACCTGCTGCACTCTCCGGTCGCACGCCGTAAATGAGCCCTCGGTCTCAATCGGCAGCGATGCGGGCAGCACCACGTCTGCCTCCATGGCTGTCGCGGTCATGAAGTGATCGAGCACAAGCATAAACTCAACGCCTCCGGTCAATCTGACGTTATGCGGCGCAGCCAGAGGGTCTTCGCCGAAGATAAGAAGGGCTTTGATCTTGTCTCTTTCCAACAGATCTTTCAGGTTAACGGGGGTGAATAGAGTGCTCAAGTCCACTCCCCACAGGGAAGAGAGTTCGCCTATCCCTTTTGCATGCTCCGGGCGGATGTGGCCCGGAAGATAGCGTGAGTCCGTACCCATATCGAAGAGCCCCTGAGAATTGGAATAGTCTCTCAAGAGTATGATCCCATTGCCAGGCTTTCCAACCCTGCCAGTAAGCATCATGAAGTTACCGATTGCCTTCAGATCATTCCTCGACTTCTCCCACAGGGAGTCGATGTTATACACGACGACGATATTCTGGTCCGGACGAGCCGCAAAGTCATAGAGTTTTGTGAGCTTTTCTTTACTCACACCGGTCAGTTCAGAAACGCCGCCCAGATCGAGGTCTGCAACCGACTCTTTGAACGCTTCGTATCCCTCTGTCCTGTTCTTGATGAACGCAGTGTCTGCAAGCCCTTTGTCGATGATGGCTCTCGACATGCCCTGCACAAGGGCTGTGCCTGTGCCACGCTTTGCATCGATCCAGAGGTCGGCAAACTTATTAAGCTCAATCTCCGAAGAGCTGACCATGACGAGCCGCGCTCCGTTCTTCTGGGCAGCCTTGATCTTCAACTCAGCAACCAGACTCTCCTCTGAAACGTCTGCATTCACCACAAGAATCAGGTCTGCCGTGGCAAGATCATCTGTCGTGGCCGTGGATGTGGTGATGCCGAACATGTCATCCAGCGCATCCTGTTCGACGCCGTTCAGGAGGTTGGTGAAGCTGCCTATGTTGTTGGTCTTGAGCCCCGCCCGCACGAATTTCTGCAAGAGGTAGAGCTCCTCGTTGGTCATGCGTGGCGAGCCGAACAGAGCGACTGCTTCGGGTCCGTGGATTTCGATGATCGCCTTTAGCCTCTTTGCGGCATAATCCAGGGCTTCATCCCACGCCACCTCTTTGTATTCGCCCCTCTTCCTGATCATCGGCTTCAGGAGCCGGCCCTCATCCAGCATATACCTGTATCCGAACCTTCCCTTGGGGCAGAGATAGCCTTTGTTGTGAGACGCTCCATTTGTGCTTGCGATGGAAAAGAGATGGTCATGAAAAACCCTGTACTTCAGGTTGCAACCGAGGGAACAAAAAGAGCAGACGGATTCGATCTCCTCGGATGCCCACGGCCCCGGCTTGGTAAACGGCACTTTCTCCGTGATGGCCCCTGTCGGACACGCGCTTATGCAATTCCCGCAGGAGATGCAGTTGGTCTGGAGAAGCCTCTTCTCCATAGAAGGCTTTACCACGGATTTGAAGCCTCTATACACGAAACCGAGGGCGGATATCTTCAATATCTCGGAGCAGGTTCTGACGCACCGGCCACAAGAGATGCACTTGTTGGGGTCGAGCGAGATAAAAGGGTGATCGCGGTCAACCTTGTACTTCCGAACATCGCCGACAAATCTCGCGAGATCGACGCCGAAGTCAGTTGCGTACTTTCTGAGCGCACAGTCAAAATAGGCGGAGCACCCGCATTCCAGGCAGCGTGACGCCTCGGTGCACGCTTGGGCTTCGGTGAAGCCTACCTCAACCTCTGCAAGGGTCCTGACGCGCTCCGCAACCGGCAGCTCATGCATTTTTTCCTTGGCTACTTTCGGAAACTGCGCAAAATCGCTCTCGACAAGCTTTCCAAAGCTCTCCTTGCGGCTTACAAACCCAATGGGCGCCGGTTTTGCCATTCCTTCCCGGATATACTGGTCAATTGCGCTTGCTGCCATTCTGCCATGAGCTATGGCATCGATCGCGACAGCCGGTCCGGTAATGGCATCCCCGCCCGCGAAAACGCCGGGAATTGATGTTTCGAACGTGCCCTTGTCCGTCTGAATAGCCTTTGACCGCGTCGTCTTGAGCCGGCCATCAGCGGCAATCGTGCCCAGATCAATATCCTGGCCGATTGCCGATACCACAAAATCGCACTCCAGAACGTACTCAGAACCTTCAACGGGAACCGGGCTCCTCCGGCCGCTGGCATCAGGTTCGCCAAGCTCCATGCGAATACATTTAAGCCCGTGCAAACGGCCATCTTTCGTGACGATGCCCGTCGGGGCGGAAAGGAAACGCATCTCAATGCCTTCCTCGATCGCAGCCTCGATCTCCATCTCATTGGCAGGCATCTCCTTTTGGGTCCGCCGGTACAAAATGGTCACCTTCGCTGCGCCCAACCGCAGCGATGTGCGGGCCGCATCGATTGCCGTGTTTCCGCCGCCGACAACCACCACACGGCCGAAGATCTTCGGCTTCTCTTCATCCTTGGCCGCCTGCATCTGGCGGAGGAAATCGGCGCCACCGATCACGCCGGGGGTTTCCGTCTCGCCATCAAGCCCCATGCCCTTTGGCCTTCTGCGCGCCGATCGCTAGGAAGATCGCATCAAAACCGTCTTTCTTGAGAGACTCGATCGTGACATCTCTGCCTAATGTCGTGTTCGTCTTCACGTCAACGCCCAAGTCCGTGATCCACTTGATCTCCCGATCGAGCATCTGTTTCGGGAGCCGGTATTCGGGGATACCGTAGCGGAGCATGCCGCCCAGTGCCGGTGATTGTTCAAAGATGGTGGCGGCGTATCCCTTCAGCGCGAGAAAGTAGGCGCAGGTGAGACCGGCCGGTCCTCCTCCGATGACGGCCACCTTCTTGCCGCTCGATGGCGTGAACGACAGGTATCCACGGATCCCAATGTCGATATCCGCGGCGTAGCGCTTCAGATAGTCGATGCCCACGGGCTCATCCACCATGTTCCGGCGGCAGGCCGCCTCGCATTCCCTGACGCAGACGCGGCCGCAGACGAGAGGCAAGGGGTTCTTTTCCTTGATCAGCTTTACCGCCTCTCTATATCGTCCCGCTGCCATCAAGGCGATGTATCCCTGGACGTCGACACCGGCGGGGCATGTCCGGGTACAGGGACCGAGGCAGTCCGCGTAGTGATTGGAGAGGAGCAGCTCCAGAGCGGTTTTTCTCGATTGCCTGATGCGCGCGTTATCCGTATGGATCACCATACCGTCTGAAACCGGACTGGCACAGGATGGGATCAGCTTCTCGAGCCCCTCCACTTCCACGACGCACAAATAGCAGGAGCCGTAAGGAGGCAGCTTAGGGTCGTGGCAGAGCGTCGGGATATCGTCGATCTGGTGCTCTTTGGCAACGTCGAGGATGGTCTGACCGGGATTGGCCGGATATTTGTTTCCATTGATCGTCACGTTCAGTATGGCAGCCATAATATTCTTTCTCCGAATTAGTTTTTGCTCACTGCATCGAATTTACACGTTTCAAAGCACTTCCCGCACTTGATACAGAGGCTATGGTTGATCTCGTGTGCCTTCTTCTTCTCGCCGCTGATGGCTTCTGAGGGACAGGCCTTGACACACATGGCGCACCCCTTACAGGCATCGGCAAGTATACTGTACGTTACGAGCGCGGCACAACTATGCGCCGGACATTTCTTCTCACGGATGTGTGCTTCATATTCTTCAGGGAAATATTTTAACGTGGTGAGAACCGGATTTGGCGCTGTCTGCCCGAGACCGCAGATCGTATTGTTCCTGATCTGATAAGCCAGCTCTCTAAGCAGGTCTACATCCCCTTCCTCACCCTTGCCGTCAGTGATCCTTTCAAGGATTTCCAGCATGCGCTTTGTTCCGATCCTGCAGAAGGTGCATTTTCCGCACGACTCATCCTGCGTAAAGCGCAGGAAAAATTTCGCCATGTCAACCATGCAGGTGGTCTCGTCCATAACGACAAGGCCGCCGGAACCCATGATTGCGCCGGTTTTGTTGATCTGCTGGTAGTCGATTTTCAGATCGCCCATGGAGGCGGGAATGCATCCGCCGGAGGGTCCTCCCATCTGTACCGCCTTAAATTTCTTGCCCTCTTTTATGCCGCCACCGATGTCGTAGACGATCTCTTTGATCGTGATCCCCATCGGGACTTCGGCCAGCCCGCCCCGCGCGATCTTTCCCGCGAGCGCAAACACTTTGGTGCCCTTGCTATTCTCGGTCCCCATGGATGCAAAGGCTTCCGCTCCGTTCATAATGATCCAGGAAATGTTAGCGAACGTTTCTACGTTGTTGATGTTCGTCGGTTTAGCCCACAGCCCCTTATTGGCGGGGAAAGGCGGCCTGAACCGCGGCATGCCCCGTTTGCCTTCAATGGAAGCGATGAGGGCTGTCTCTTCGCCGCACACAAACGCACCCGCACCCTCTTTAATCTTTACGGAGAAATTAAAGGCTGAGCCGAAGATGTTCTTGCCGAGGAACCCCCTGGCAAGGGCCTCTCTGATGGAGTGCTTCAAACGTTGGACGGCCTTCGGGTACTCCGCCCGCACATAGAAGTAACCTTCGTCAGCGCCGATGGCATAGGCACAGATCATCATGCCTTCCAGCACGGAATGCGGATCGCTCTCCAAAGTACTCCGGTCCATGAAGGCTCCGGGGTCTCCCTCGTCCGCATTACAGATGATATACTTCTTATCGCCTGCAGCCTGCCGGCAGAACTTCCACTTCACTCCGGTGAGAAATCCTCCGCCGCCCCTACCCCGGAGACCGGAGTTTGTGATGACGTCTATCACCTTTTCCGGCGTGTACTCTTTCAACACCATTTGGATGGCGTCATAGCCCCCGACAGATATGTACTCGTCTATGGAGTTGGGGTCAATGATCCCGCAATTTCTGAGCACGATCCTTTTCTGCTTCTGGAAAAAGGTATCGTCCACGGACGGTCCTGAGTTTTGTACGATCCACTCCTTTACGGGGCTGTCGCCCACAACGTGCTCCGCCATGATGCGCTGCGCCTTCTCAGGCGTGACATCGCCATACAGAAAAGAATGGCTGGACTCATCAATCACTTCCATCAACGGTTCGCGAAAACACATCCCGTTGCATCCGGTCTCTTTCAGCATGACCTGAATGTTCTCTTTCTCTATTGCGAGCCTTATGGCCTCAAGCGTCTTTTCAGCGCCGGCGGATACACCACAGGTCCCAAGCCCTACCTTAATCGTCTTCATGCTCTTCTCTCCTTCGTTTCTCTCTCTCGTCGAGTCTTCACCGCGATCGAGAGAGAGGCATACTCACTCTGTCGCACCCTCACGGTACTCCTTGAGCAGTTTGGTCACCTTCTTGGGCGTCAACTTCCCGTGTGTCTCGTCGTTAATCATGATTACCGGTGACAAGGAGCAGCAGCCCAGGCACGCAACTTTCTGCAAGGTGAAGAGCCCATCTTCGGTCGTCTCGTCACCATCTATCTTCAGCTCGTCCACGACGGTTCTCAGAATGGCCGTAGATGCGTTTACGTGGCACGCAGTGCCATCACAAATCTTAATGATGTTTTTCCCCATCGGTTTGAGGCGGAACTGGGAGTAGAAAGTGATCACTCCATAGATATCGGCTGCGGGAATGCCCACAACTTCACTTATGTGATCGATGGCCGATTCCGGGATATATCCGTACGTTTCCTGAGCGGACTGGAGGAGCGGTATGAGCGCTCCCATCTCCCCCTGGTATTTCCACAGCTCAACCTTGAAATTGGAAAATCCGTTGCCACCCTGTTCCTTCTTTGCGTTCTCTTTGAGCAACATCTGTAGTCCCCCTATTCTAACCAGCAAAAGATAGAGCAAACTAAGGTAAGCGTAGGAGCAAAGGTTGAGAGGAAATCAGCCCCCTGTCGCATCTCCCAACCCTTGCCTTAACCTTCTCCTGTTTCTCACTCAACCTTCGCTCCCGTTTTTTTCTTAACCTGTCCTCGTCTTTACCTGTCCTTCATCTCAACCTTCGTTCTTGTTCTTTCCTCAACCTCAGCTTTTGCGTTTGCCTGTTCTCACATCTCGAGGAGCGTGATTATCGGCCATTCCTTGACCCTCAGCACACCATCCATCTGTTTGAACTTATTCTTGACCGTGTTGCCGATCTCCGCGAAGCTCGTGCCCTTCATCAGGAGCACGATGTCATACTTTCCTCTTGTGCAGTCGCAATAGACAACCTGGTCGTCAAAATAGAGCGCAGGGTAGATGCTCTCCAGCTTCTCTTTTTCAATCTCGAGGAGCACATATGAAGATGTCCTGGCTCGCGCGGTCTGGTTGGTGTAAACCGCGCCCTCTTCTTTTTCGCGCCCGAGAGCCTTGTCAACAGAGCCCATGATGTCTACGACATTCTCCCCAAACATGGGCGCGTCCACGTTGAGCAGAGCTACATCAGTCACGCCCTCAACGGTCTTTATCTTTGTTTCCACCACTTCCTGGATCGCTTCGGGCGATTCGGCCTGCAAGAGCAGCATCAGGTCATGGTCGCCCCTGATCGCGTCGCAGTAAAGCACGTTCTCCTGAAAATAGAGGTTGCGGTAGGCATCAAGGAGATTGGCGCTGCCATCGACTGTCACCAAGGCATATGCGCTGTAAGACTGAACCGGGACGGTCTCTTCTTCCGCTGCCGGTTTTGTGACGGAAGCAGGGACTTGAGCGAGCAGCTCCGTCAGTTCCTCCATGGTGAATGGCTTTTCCAGGTAACCATCAGCATGCTGCGCCTTTACCTCCTCCTCAACCGCCTCACCACCATGGCCCGTGATGATAATGACGGGAAGACCGGGGTAGTTCAGTTTTATAACCTTCAGCAGTTTTATTCCGTCGATATCGGGAAGCCTGATATCAACGATGGCGCAGTCAAGAGGCGTTTTCTTTCTCTTGAACATGTTAAGGGTCTCCAGCCCCTTCATGCCATTTTCGCATGGTTCGGTGTAGTAGCCCTTCTGCATCAGACCCAGTGCGACGTGCCGTCTTAAGGATGCCTCATCGTCGATCAACAACACTTTCTTTTCCATGGTATGCTCTCCTTTTTGGTTTTTGTCGTGTTCCATGTTCCTGAAGAGTATAAAGCAATAAGGATGCCAATCAATAAAATAGTATATATTTCAATTAACTTATACGATAACAGGCCAATAATAGGAATGGTGTGCTCGATAATAAAGTGTATACAGATCATATAAACAGTAATAATAACGGTATGTTACAATACTGTTAAATTTGTTTATATTTACACAAACAGGCTAGAACATTGTGGCAGAGGGCTTTATAAATGTAAAGCGATTGTCTGTAAATAAATTTAACAGATCAATACTATTTTTTGACCTCTCCTTTTGGCTGCGCATCCAGATTCATCGGCTGTACTTCCTGCTTAGGTCCATTCTCAGAGTCTTTCGTTTTTGCCTCAGAGCGCTGCGGGTCGCCTAGCCAGGTTGAATGAAGCCTGTCCGGTATCCCCATGAGAATCCCCGTTGCCGTGTCACAATCGCATGCGAGTGCAGGTGCTGCGTAAACAACAAACAATGCCAAAGCCAAACCAAAAATCAGTTTCCTCATACGTACCTCCTTCCTGTTTAAATTTAATACGTTTTTTGTCAAGAATCTAGTACGGCACTTAGACTCTGCGTTGAGGACTTTGTATCCTTCTCTTCACGGCTGACCCCCGAAATTTTGGGCGACCCTCCACACTGCGCCAGCAGGAGCCACCGGGGCTGTCGCGGTTTTTACTTGACACGGTCTCAATCTCTCTATCAGAATAAAGCTGGGCGCGGGAGTCGAACCGCTTGCTCACGACGTTTCGTCGTCTTTCCAGATGCAGCCTGATATCGGTGGGTGCTATGGACAGCCAGAAAATCAAGATCCACCAGCGGAACACTCAAGGAGGATAGACATGTTTGAGCTGACCCCGGAGCAGAGAGACATTAAACAGGCTGCGCGGGAATTTGCCGAGAAAGAGTTCAAGGACGTAGCACGGGAACTGGATGACAAGGAGCAGTTCGACGACCGGCTCTGGAAAAAGGCGGCCGACCTTGGATTCCTCGGGGTCTTCATAGAGGAGCAGTACGGAGGAGCAGGCCTCGGCCACTTCGAACAATGCCTCATCATAGAAGAATTCGCCCGCATGGACACGGGCATCGCCCAGTGCATGGTAGCGTCCTATTTCGGTACCCAGCTGATAAAGCTCTTCGGAACGGAGGCACAGAAACAGAAGTATCTGCGTCCCGTGTGTGAAGGAAAGTGGCGGGCGGGCATGGCATCCACGGAACCCGACGCGGGAAGTGACGTGGCAGCCATTGCAACAACAGCCGTCAGGGACGGAGATCACTACGTGATCTCGGGGAACAAGATGTTCATCACCAACGGCAGCATAGGAAATTTCATCCTGGTGCTCTGTGTTACGGACCCGAAGAACCCGAAAAAACATGAGCGCCTGAGCACCATCATCGTAGAAACGGATCGACCCGGTTATGAGGCCAACAGGCTGCACGGTAAGCTCTCGATCAGGTGTTCCGACACTTGTGAGGTCGCTTTCAAAGACGTGCGGGTCCCCAAAGAAAACCTCGTGGGTGTGGAGGGCAAAGGGTTTCTACCAGCTCATGGACTTTTTCAACCGGGCCCGGCTTGACGGAGGAGGCGCGACTCGCCATCGGCACGGCCCAAGGGCGCTCTGGAGAAAGCGATAACCCACGTGCGGAAGAGGAAGGCGTTTGGCGGTCCTCTGGCCGGCCTTGCGCTCGTTCAGGCAAAGATCGCGGAAATGGCCACCCTTGTCGAAGCGGGAAGGAGTCTTCTCTACCGCGCCGCCATAAAGGTGGACAAGGGCGAGGTGGACCCTGCCCTGATCGCCATGGCCAAGTGGTATACCTGCGAGATAGCGGTGAAAGTGGCGGACGAGGCGATCCAGCTGCACGGAGGATACGGCATCCTGAAAGAGTATGATGTGGAGCACTACTGGAGGGACGCAAAGGTCCTGGAGATCTTTGAAGGCACAAAAGAGGTGGAGAAGGTACTGATCGGGAAGAAGCTGCTGGGAGGAAGGTCTTAATGGAACTCACATCGGAACAGAAAGATATTATAAAAGCTGCCCGGGAGTTTGCAGAAGGCGAATTCACGGACCGTGCGAAGGAATTTGATGAGAAGGAAGAGTTTGATCCGGCCATATGGAAACGTGCAGCCGCGAACGGCTTTATAGGCAGTTTTATAGAGGAAGAGTACGGCGGGGCAGGCCTGGGATTCCTCGAACATAGCCTCATAACCGAGCAGTTCTGGCGTGTTGATCCCGGCTGCGGTCAGAGCCTCTGCGCCCTCAGTTTCGGATCTGAGATGATCCAGGCCTTTGGAACCAAAGAACAGAAGAAGAAATATCTGCCGCCCATTCCCGCGGGTGAAGCGATTATCGGTTTTGCCATCACTGAGCCTGATGCGGGCAGTGATGTTACCATGATTAAGACCAGAGCGGAAAAGAAGGGGGATAAGTACGTAATCAACGGGTCGAAGATGTTTATCTCGAATGGTTGCACCGCACACTTCATGCTCATCTATGCACTCACCCATCCGGAAGAGCGGGACGTTCACAAGAGGTTCAGCATTATCGTAATCGAGACTTCCACGCCCGGGTATGAGGCCACGAAAATACACGGCAAAATGGGGATCAGGGCCGCGAACACGGCAGAAGTCAGTTTAAGCAATGTGGAAGTGCCTGCGGGGAATCTCATCGGGCAGGAAGGGCGTGGCTTTTATCAGCTCATGGATTTCTTCAATAAGACACGGAACCATGTGGCGGCTCAGGGTGTAGGCGTTGCCCAGGGGGCCCTTGAAAAGGCCATATTCCACGTAAAGCAAAGAAAGGCATTCGGAGGGACGCTCGCCAAGCTTCAGGGCGTACAGTTCAAGATCGCCGAGATGGCCACAAGGATTGAAGCAGCGCGAAGCCTTTACTGGAGAGCAGCTTATCTCCTCGACAACGGTAAGCTGGACCCTGCTCTGATCTCGATGGCCAAATGGTACGCCGGAGAGACAGCCGTCTATGTGACCAACGAAGCGCTGCAACTCCACGGAGGTTATGGCTACATCGCCGAGTATGACATCCAGAGATTCTACCGCGATGCAAAGATCGTCGAGATTTACGAGGGATCCAAAGAGGTTGAAAAAGCGGTCATAGCGAGTGAGCTATTGAAGAGGGTGTTTTAGCTTCTTGACAGAGATTAATCGCTTCTTACTGTTTAATTAATCACATCTGAAAAAGGAGCTATCATGAAAAAGTCAACGATCGGCCTCATACTGGGCGCCGCCATACTGATTCTCTTTTTCCGCGCTCTATGCCGCGGAGCATCCGGGGAGCGGGATGCGTCGAACATCCGGGCACGCAGGTCGAGCAGAAGGGAAAGGCGATCACTGCCGATGTTGTGAAGAAAGTCGATTCAAGACCACGCCGACGCTATGTCGAAAGCCCATGGCGGCGTCTTCATGATCCGTGATGACAAGCTCAACAAGAACTGGCAGTTGAAGTTCGTGAAAGTTCACGACCCTGTCCGCACGTTTCAGAAAGATGGCCAGACAATTTACTTTGCCTGCAGTGACTTTAAATCCGTCGACGGCAAGGATCTCCTCGATATAGACTTCTGGATGGTGCCCGAAGGGGACAAGCTCGAAGTAATCGATACTAAAATCCACAAGGTCAACGGCGAAGCGCGATATACGTACGAAGGGGTTGAAATAAAAGAAATAAAATAAAGAAAATAGGCTGGCCGCTCGCACCGTTTTCTCGCGCTCTGCTAGCGCTCCAGCATTGACCCGTGCTACGCTCCAAGTCTCTCGATGCTCATTGCGAACATTTTATTATTTACTCTGCAAAGTTGGTAGCTCGCAAACTTGCAGTAATCTGAATTTGTTATGCATCGGAGTCAGGCGCATCGCGCCGCGCCAACGAGATGCGCGGCACCGTTCCTCTCCGCTGCCCGTGTTCCCAATGCTTCCGCGATGTTCGCTCCGAAAAGGTCCTCCCGGCCAGCCCTATTTAAACACAATGCCGGAACAGAACTATTATAACGGTGTCAGCAGGAAAGGCTTGATCTTCATCGTGACATCACCGCTTGGGCTGGAGAGGCCGACGAGTTCCAGTTCTGACTTGACCCTCGACCAGCGATAACTCCCGAAAAGTCGATCCCACAAACTCAGGATAGTGGCGAAATTGGTGTTGAAGCAGTCACGATGGAGTGAGTGATGGCAGCGGTGCATCCTCGGGGTGACGATCAGCCGCTCAATCTTATCCTGGAGCGCCATTGGTATATTGACATTGCTATGATGAAACAGCGAAGCCGCATTCAGCAGGATGTCGAACGTCACCAGAGCCCCAGAGTGAAGGACCCCACACGAGAATCATTAAGCACTTCGAACAACCGGAGAGTATAAGCTCTCCGATGTGAAACCTTGCCGCAGTCGTTACATCCAGCTCCATATCGCCGTGGTGGGCCCTGTGAAAGCGCCACATGAAGGGTACCTTATGAAACGCGCGGTGCATCCAGTAGTCCCATATATCAAAGAGAACGATCGTCGCCGCAATCTCCGCCCACCCGCCGAGCCCCAGCAAACGCGCCACGCCCACGCCGTGACGCTGTGTATAAAGGATGGCGCTGACAGTGGGCCAGGTCATCACCAGGTAGAGGATTACGCTGTTGGCGATGCTTATGCCCAGATGAAACAACACTCTGAAAGATTTTCTCTGATCGGAAGGCGCGTAGGGTGCAAGCCTTTCGACAATGAGAAGGCCGAAGAATATTCCTAAGAAAGCTCCGGCCCTGATCAGAAACGCGAAGTTGGGCATGTGTCCCCTTTATCTAACCGCTTCGGCGTGAGGGCCGAGGCGTCTTTTGCGCCTAACTTTGTTGCCCTTCGGCCTGTTCTACTTCGACGTACCGCCAGGTACGCCTGCGTAGCCCAGACCTCGGAGCGCCGCGTTATCCATCAAAATCCACCTCGGCCCAGATGAGCCTTTCGACGTAAGGGCTGGTAGGCCCGCTGTCCGCCTACTTGCCACCACGCAACAGGGCTGATAGGCGATCAACGGGAAGAGCCCTCACACCACGACGCAGGGCAGAAGTCTGTGAGCCTCCCCCTCCTGCCCGATGGACCACTACCTTGGATACGTCGTAGCGAGAACTCGCTGAGGCAAGACGATCCAGGGTCTCACCCATCTCGGGAAACACCGTCCTGGACGCTTTCGCTTCAATAAATACGAGTTGACGCTTGCGCAGAGGGAGAATAAAGTCGACCTCCAGACCCTGTTGATCGCGGAAGTAATAGAGTGCCCGTGGTCGACCCAGAGCAGTCTGTTGCTTGATAATCTCTGAGGCTACGAAACTTTCGAAGATCGGCCCAAGAAATGGCGACTGGTTCAGCATGCTCTCCGATTCGATCCCGAGCAGATGGCAGGCCAGGCCCGTATCGACGAAATAGAGCTTTGGTGACTTAATGAGCCGCTTTCCGAAATTTTCGAAAAAAGGAGGGACCAGAATAATTTGGCCGGTTATCTCGAGAATGCTCAACCATTCAGAGATCGTTGGCACAGAAACACCAAGAGGGGCAGCCAGGTCCGTACGATTCAAAATCTGCCCACACCGGCTCACTACAAGAGAGAGGAACCGGCGGAAGGTGGCCAGATCCCGGATCGAACTGACCGCTCGAACATCCCTTTCGAGATACGTCTGCACATAGGAACGAAACCAGGTGGGACGTGTTGAAGGATGGGCGAGGACTTCCGGAAAACCGCCGTTGAGCATGGTGACTTTCGGACTCTCTTGCTGGGACAGGGGCAAGAGTTGAAATAGCGCAGCCCGGCCAGCCAGAGATTCGGTGACGCCCCGCATGAGGGGAGCCTCCTGAGAACCCGTGAGAAACCATCCCCCTTTCTTATGTGGAAAACGATCAATCCGGGATCGTACGTACCCGAGTAGCTCAGGTACGTTCTGGATTTCGTCAAGGATAACGGGCGGCTTCACTTCCTCCATAAACGTCCGCGGATCCGTACGGAGACGAGCTATAACATCGGGGTCTTCAAGCAGGCGATAACTAGCTTCAGGGAAAAGCTTCCTGAGCGTAGTGGTCTTACCCGCCCTCCGAGGACCGGTAAGGATAACGGCAGAGAAGGCTTTTGAAGCCTTCATCACCAGCCTCAATCAACCGCCGCATGTATTTCATATTGAGTATTATAAACTATTACCTTAAATATCTCAAGAGAACATATATTGACATGAGGGGCCGATACATCTCCAGACCGAGACAGCGAGCAGGCCAGACCATTCCGTTCGATTCTTTTCAACGGATGGTCGCCCAGACTGCTGAGCGATTTCGCGCATATTCAGATCCCGCACAACGACACCGTCTCGCTCCTCCATCTCTGCATACCACAGGTTGAGTACAACGACCTTCTTCGGCTCGACAAATGCCCACTCGTAGCAGTACTTCGGGTTCGACGCTGCCTTCCGTTTGCCTCCCTTGAAATTTGCCCAATCACTAACATTTACCCCGGCCGCCCTTACCAAGTCAATTATGCGCTGCCGTTTTCTTGGTCTTATCTCTGACAGGGCAGACATTAGCGTGCTTCCTTGCCGTAGAAACGCATTCTCATAATACGTGAGAATCGGCCGTGCTGCAAGCCATCGGCTGTGTTGATTTGGCATGCATCATTGTATCCTCAATATGGCCTACTGGTCTTTTCATAGGGCCAACGTGCTGGTCACCTGCGCGGCGGACGGAAACGGGATATGTAAAACCTTCTCGAATATTGCCCGACGTTCATCCGCGTCAGGCGCACTAGCTGGTTATGCAACTTCTTGCTTCCCTTCATCACAGCTCACCTGATACCCAAGGAGCGATGCAGCGCTTCAAAGATTTCCTTAAGCATGTCTGATGAAATAGAACGTCCTGGATTCGTCGTAACAAGATAGGAGGTAACGGATTCAGGCCGAAAATAGCGTCTGAAAGGACTTCCGTCAGCCGCCAAGATCGCAGACTCACCTTTTCTTGTCATTGCCGGAGACCGGGCAAACAAGATAAGGCCAAGAACGTTGGGGTCCAGAACTCCTCGCGCTTGAGGGGCAACATCGCTTTCCATGCGGTCACCGAGGAAGTCTACGGCTTCTTGTGCAGAGTCCTTTTCAATCAATTTTTCAACGGGGCGCACGATGGCCGAACAATCGAGAGCCACGATACCTGTTTGTCCACCGGTGGCTGATTTCGTAAGCTGTCGGCAAGCCGCTCTAACGCGTTTCAGGACCTGTCCTGAACTTAGCGGCCTTTTGCACTGAACATCAATCACGGAGTGGTTCTGACAGAGCGTGATGTCTGCGTGACTTTTCCATCTGCTGTCATCTGCAATAGCAGTCCCATCTACAGCAACCACACGAATGCCAGCGTTCAAGAGTTTGCCCGCAAGCAGATACACGAACGCGTCATTCCGTGATCGGTTACTTGAATTCAATGGCTTTTCAAGTTTGCA
>CAWIHO010000065.1:0-21985 GCA_963835605.1 uncultured delta proteobacterium
AAGCCTTATAATAGGGGTATACATGCCGGTTATCGATGCCCATACGCACGTCTTCCCTCCCGATGTCATAAAGATGAGGGATCGGATAGCTGCGCGGGACGTATCGCTTTTCATTGATTTACGCGAGCCCGAAGGCACGCATGGCGGACGGGACAGAACTGGCCCGGTACATGATCGAAGAGCAGATCGACCGCGCGGTGATCACTGCGTTTCCCTTCAAGGACAGAGGTCTGATTACTGCGTGCAACGACTACGTCCTGGATATGGCCCGACGCGACCCGAAGCTGATCCCTTTTGCCATGGTGGATGTGGAGGATGTGACTCTTTGCCCTGGCGGAGGCGGCACGCTCTTTTAGCCTCGGTGCGCGAGGAATCGGGGAACTTGCTTTTTACGACACGGGCTTCGGCGCTGCGGAAAGAAGGGCTCTGGATAGCCTACCAACTACGCCGCAGAGAACGATTTCCCTCTTCATGATTCATGTGAATGAGCAGGTAGGCCATGCCTATCACGGCAAGACCAGGATGGACTTCCAGGAACTGGTGGCTCTCGTCGAAGCTCACCCGGGGCTCGTAATGATTCTGTCTCATCTCGGGGGAGGCATCTGCTTCTACGAATTCATGCCGGAGATCAAAAAGGCCTTTGCCCGCGTCTACTATGATCTGGCAGCCGTTCCGTTGCTTTACAGTAAAGAAGTTTACGAATTCATCGCGCAGTACATGCCGGGCAAGGTGCTCTTCGGATCCGATTACCCGCTCCTCTCCTACAAAAGATATGCGCCCGACCTGGATCTCCTGGAAGAGGAAGACAGGCAAAAGCTGCTCCATCTCAACGCGAGGCATTTGTTCGGATGAGCGACTGGGATAAGAGATACCAGGAGGGCTTCTACTCAGGCCCCTTGCACCCGCATCAGCTCGTGGGTCGCTTCTGGAGCATGGTACCATCAGGAGCGCCCGTAATCGACATTGCCATGGGCACGGGACGCGATCTATTCCTTTTCGCGGAGAAGGGGTGGTTCTGCTGCGGCCTCGATCGACCCGGAAGGGAATCAAAACGGCGCTGCGGGGGGCATCCGAATGCGGGACTGCAGCTCTTTCCAGTCTTCGGCGATGCGTACCGTCTCCCTTTCAAGAAAGGCTTCAGCAGGTGCTGTTCTTGTTTTCTACTTTCTCATCCGGGAGATCGTGGGCGATCTGCCTTCCTTGCTCCGTCCCGGAGGCATCCTCATGTATGAAACGTTTCTACAAGAACCAGAACAGCTTTGATCGGCCACGTAATCCGGATTACTTGCTGCATGATGGAGAACTCATCAGCTATTTCAGGAGGGCTCGATCTCTTGTTCTATGAGGAGGGTACATTCCTCTTCGGGGGGACAAGAAGCGGGCTGTCGCCCGCTACGTAGGGAGGAAAAGATGATCGTGGAATGGAATCCCTCAAGGCCTAAAAAAAGGGCGACTGACTCGATCCTTGCCGCCTTGAGAAACGGCGAAATTATCGCATACCCGACGGACACCTTTTACGGGCTCGGCTGCGACCTTTTCAACATAAAGGCCATAAGGCGTCTCTATGAGATGCGAGGCCTCAACGAGACGAGACCACTCAGCGTCATCTTCAAGGATTTTAAGGAGATCAGCATCTACGCGGTGATGAGCGACTTTGCTTTCCGTGTTCTCAAGGCCTCTCTTCCCGGGCCTTACACATTCGTTCTCAAAGCAAGAAGGATCATTCCGCGCCTGTTGATGTCAGGTAAAAAAGAGGTCGGAGTGCGGATGCCTGACCATCCTGTACCTATCGCGCTCACGCGTCTTTTGGAAAGGCCGCTCATCAACACGAGCGCCAAAAGCTCGACCCTCGGATTGCTCACCGACCCCAAAGATATCGACCGGTACCTGAAAGGCGCCGTCTCCCTGGTGATCGACGGCGGTCTCATTCCGGGCGAACCGTCCACGGTGATAAGCCTCGTAGATGATGCGGTAAAGGTCTTGCGAGAAGGTAAGGGACCGATTACAGATCTTCTTGCGGGGTAGATCCCGATTCGGATCAGGGCCTCCTCCATCTCCTGCTCAAAGCCCTCCCCCATCTCGTCTCCAAGCTCCCGGCCCATGCGTCTCATAAGCTTTTCCACGCTCCTGGGATCCTTCTCATCCAGGTCCGACAACCTGCTCGGGTCGAGCAGACTCTCCATCCTGCTCTCCTCACTTTTCAAAACGGTCACGCGGGAGAGAATACGCCGGACATCTTTTGCGTTGCAGCTCTTGCAGCGAGGCTCAATCTCTTCCGTAGCTCGCAGGAGCAGGAAAGAAGATATCTTTTTGCACCGATCACAGTAATACTCGTAAATGGGCATAGAGGGCTTTTCGACTCCTTCTTTCGCTTAATGTTGCTTGCTCATTATTTTATTTATTTTGAAATTGAATTGTAAAGCCTTTGGGTATATCTTTACTATATAAAATAGCTCGTAGAGCTTTTCATTTGAGGGACACGGATGAAGACAAGAGAGACGCTGTTACACGTGCCTTCAAGATTTTGTTCGGCATATTGTGTCGCTTTCAGGCGCCAACGGCGCGCTGGCCGAACGCTGTAATCACCTGATTGACCGGCTTTACAGCCCTTCGAAGAACCCGACGGAGATCTCAAATCGGCTTCTCAGGTATATAAGGGAGAGACAGAAGTGGCAGATCCTTTTGCCACAAAAAAAGCGATGGAGTTCCGTCAGGCCAAGGTTGCGGCAGAGGAGTTCCGAAGCCTCTTCCCTCCAGACCTCGAGGGCTTGCTGAAATATTCGTGCCTGGGCAATTCCCTCGACTATTTTGAGGGTAGTTACGACGTATCCGGCTTTCGCTTTCTGGGCGATGTCGAGAACATCCGGGAAAGGATTATGAGCGCGGGCAGAGAGGCATTGCTCTTTGGGGACAACGTAGGAGATTTTTTCTTTGACCTGCCTTTGATCCGGTTCCTGGAAAGCGCAGGAAAAAATGTCTATTATGCGGTTAAGGAAGCCCCGGCCCAAAACGACCTGTCCATGCCTGACGTGGAGCTTTACGGCCTGCGTGACCTGTTCGCAAACATTATCTCGACGGGCGCGGATGAAGTTGGCGTGAGAAGAGAACGGATGGCCGGCACGATCAAAGCGTTGTGGGAGAGCGATGCCCTCGTCATTGCCAAGGGTATGGGCAATTATGAGGCTATCTCAGAATTCCACGACGAGAGACCCGTTATATACAACCTTAAGGTAAAGTGCAAAACCGTTGCTGAAGCCCTCGGCCGCAATGTCGGCGAGCATACTTCGTTTATAGGTGGTGCCTATGGCAGCTAAGAAAGATTATTACGAGCTCCTTGGGGTGCAGAAGAGCGCAACTGAAGACGACATAAAGAAGGCCTACAGAAAGCTGGCCATGAAATATCACCCTGACAGGAATCCGGGCAACAAGCAGGCGGAAGAACATTTCAAAGAGATCAATGAAGCGTACGCGGTGCTCAGCGACAAGGAGAAACGACAGCAATATGATACGTACGGTATGAGCGGCTTCCAGCAGAGATATTCTCAGGAAGACATTTACCGTGGGTTCAATATGGGTGATCTGTTTAAAGATCTGGGGTTCGGAAACAAGGATTTATTCAGCATTCTTTTTGGCGGAAGGCAACAGGGAAGGGAAGCGGGCAGAGCGGGTGGCAGAAGAGGGTTTGATTTTGACTCCGGAGATTTTGCCGCGAGAGAACAGAGGCCTGCCGGCGACCTCGACCTTCACTATGAACTGGAAATTCCCTTCATGGACGCCATCCATGGAGCGGAGAAGAGGCTCTCGTTCAGCGGACCTCAGGGGACGGAGGAGATCAAGGTCAAGATACCCAAGGGCATAAATTCAGGCCAGCGCTTACGCCTCCAGGGGAAAGGTAATAAGGATCGGGGGCGGGCAGGGGACCTTTACGTGACCGTCAAAGTCGGAGAACATCCCGTCTTCAGGCGGGTTGGCAATGATCTCTATGTCACCAAGGAAATAAAAATCAGCGATGCCGTCCTCGGCGGAACGGTAGAAGTCCCGACCATCGATGGCGCCAAACAGATACGGATCCCGCCGGGCATCAAGGCATCAACCAAAGTCCGGATGAAAGGGCTCGGCGTATCAGAGACGGGCAAGGCGGACGGGAGACCAGTACGTTGAGGTTGCGATCGATGTCCCCAAGCGGCTCACCGACAAACAGAAGGCCTTGCTGGAGGAACTGAGGAAAGAAGGCCTGTAGTAAAACAGGAAAAAGATAAGAGAGGTTGAGGTAAGGACTAATACCAATTTGCCTTCAAGTGCATACCTTCCGGGTACCCGCTTGCGGGTGTGCTGCGTCGCTCTCCTCCTCCACCCGTGTGGTCAACTTGGCGGTGCCGCTGGAAAGAGCGTTGCTCACGGGTACCCGGCTAAAATCCTCGTGCCGCCTAGGTCTCCATCTTGAATACAAATTGGTATAAAGCGAAGGCTGAGTAAGAGAGCGAAATGCAATCCTCACACCAGAATGTGCTGTGGTTAGAATTCGTGTCTGGCGGTTCAGTTCGAGGAGACTCTTCTTTCGGCTGTTCCAACCCGATAGAGACCTATGGTACACTGCTGTTATCTTCGTCCACCATCGAAAGGCATATAAACGATGCTATGTACCATTGGTGACTCAAAAGGAGGGGCTAACCATGAAGATAATTAAGATCAACCAGGTACCCAAAACGCCAAGGGTAAGTCCGATATTCACCGGACCGGTGACCATGCAGTCTCTGGTAGACAAGGATCTCAGTAAGCGCTTTCATATTCAGCAGGTCAATTTTGAAAAAGGTGTCAGAAATAAGTTGCACACGCATACCATTGAACAAGTACTTATTGTTACCGAAGGCAAAGGAATCGTAGCCACTGAAAAAGAGGAAATTACGGTTGGCCCCGGAGATATTATCTTCATTCCCGCGGGAGAGAAACACTGGCACGGGGCGGCTGAAGGTTTCACCTTCTCCCATCTCTATGTAATGTCACCTGAGACTGAAACGACTCAAGTAGAGTCATAATAGCCTATTTCCAACCTTCGGCACAGGCTGAGAGGAACGTCTTTTCCCTGAGTCCTTCTTTCTGGCTTCAGGTTTTATACCAAGCCACATTCAAAAATACGACCCGCAAGCGGGTACCCCGGGCGACCAGGAGAATAACGACGGAGGTCGAATATGGCGGAAAGCAAAGCAAGCCGGATGCGAAGGAAAACCCCCGAGATCGCCATAATCAGCATCATGATCAGCCTGCTGCTGGCCGCGCTCGACAGCACCATCGTGGGCACGGCCATGCCCAAGATCATCGGCGAGCTGCACGGGATGGAGCGGTATAGCTGGCCGTTCACGGCCTACATGCTCTTCTCAACGCTTGCCATCGTTGTCTTCGGCCGGTTATCGGACCTGTACGGCCGAAAGCCCGTCTTCCTGTTCGGGATCCTTTTCTTTCTTTTCAGCTCTGCCTTGTGCGGTCTGTCCCGGTCGGGTGATCTGCCGCAAACGCCAATGATACGACTGGTATGGCGCAAAATACGGCGAGCCCATTAGCCCTATGATATCTTTATTGGCAATTGGAACCACTACATCCGGCATCGGGAGGGGGATCATTTCTTTTACTTGTTGTTGGGAAGTCCTCTTTTTTTTTCGATGTTATTTGTCCCTGTCGAGATCGTGGTATACGACTCGCCATACACTATAGCATTCACGATAGCATAGCTTATTGCGGTCCAAACAAGCACTGTCACAACAAGCGGCCACGGAAATACCAAAAAACCTACAAGGAAAATCAGACCGACAGCAAAACATCCCCACAGGTAACCTATCAGCTTAAAGACAATTATCAGCACTGCACCCGGCAAACAAATCCCGCAAATGATAAGAATCGTTGCTAGAAAGACAAGTGCTAGGCTTAGCAGTAGTGAGGGGTGAGCTATCCATCGCGCTGCTTCCGGTGCATGCGAAATTACAGTTGTCTTAAAGGTTGCCATACCGGAGTTATTCGGTCCATAGACAACAATTTCAGTGGGGTCGCCAAGGTCCTTCTTCCATAGACCCCCTAAGGCTGAACCAAAGCCGTTTAGCACTGCTTGAGAATCGCTCCAACTCTCAAGTTTCAGTCCTGTCATATTAACATCTAGCCCGAATATTCGTTCGGCCGTCCAACCATTTGCTCCACTCCCGTGATCGCGTATGGCGAGCGACGAGCCTGGGCCACCGACGGTGACAGTATCAGCGGAATCTCCAAGACGATACACTTTTGGCATTGAATTACCGAAACCACCGCCGCAGATGATAATTCTCTGGTTTAGTAGCGGCTGGATAGGGGTCACGCGGGAAATAAACGGGAGAGGACAGTTTGGTACTTCATGCGAGTAATCCGAAACAAGTAAGATTAAGATCACCGTAACCACAATGATTATCCACCATTTTTTTTTGTTCACCCCTAAGTTACTTCCCCTCCTCCAATTATAGCACCATGCGGTATTCTGTCACAGTTTTTTCAACTTCTTTTTACTTCATTAGGGGGAGCCGCGGTGAGTTAATAAACAACGACGCCGCGAGCCGTGAGGTATCACGAATCAAGGACGGAACAACCTTTCCCCCAGGGGGAAGAGGTTTACCCGGAGGGAATAAATGTCCCTTGTCAGCTCCCGGTATATCCTTCCATCTAAATATTAGCACATAGCTCATTTCGTGGCATAGTGGTTTCAAAATGACTGGAAGGAATCACTATGCCACGAAATGAGCCGGGAAAGGGGAAAGTTGATTTGAGCCAGGAGAAGAAAAAGCAATTGCAGCAGATTGCCAATTCACGCAAGACGCCCCTCCGCGAGGGGCAGCGGGTCAACATTTTGTTGCATTATGCTGAAGGCGTACCGATCACACATGTCGAAAAGACAATCCACATGAGCACGCCAACCATTTACAAATGGATAGACAAGGCACTGGCCGTGGGGGTTGACGAGGGGTTGAAAGACAAATACCATCGGGCAAAGGAACGTGGACGCCCTGTGCTGGGTCTACGACCTTTCCTCCCACCAGCAGCAAGTCATGCATTTGCTTGTCCTCCCCGATTCGTGACAGCAATCCTCATGACATTCGATGAGTACAAAAGCTTACTTCCTTGGAGCCTTCAAGACGCGTCTCGCATTGACCCTTCCCTTGATGAACCCCCGTGCGGCTGAGCCATCAGTTCAACCTTCCGTTACGTCCTCCTTCCAGAAGTCGCAGAGACTGTTGGCACCGCGCTCCTCAAATATCCTTATCCATCGGTGCACTCGATCTCTTCCGTAAACCTTTTCCCAGGCTGTCAGGATGGCCTCGACAGGAACCTCCTCATACGCCCCTAGATCTTCGGTGTACTCCATGAATTTTCGATTTTCAAGGTTGTAGGCTTGAAACATGACATCTTCCCTGCCGTTGAAATCAAGCGGGGGAGGGACGCTTTCGGCACGCAGAAGGCGCGTTTCCGTTCTAGCACGAAACTGGCCCGGTAGTGATCGGGAAGGTAAAAAGGTGTGTAGGGATCGTAGCGAATCCGATCCCGAACAGCCAGAAAGAACCGCACAGCGCGATCGATCGGGTCGACGCTTTCCGCCGCCTCGCGTGCATGGGCGAGTATGGAGGGGTGATCACTGTCGATGATGGGCGTAGCCGTGAGGTAGCCGGTCATGCTATCAGTGTATAAAAGAGGAGGGAGGGAGTCAAGCCAGCCGGGCGTGCTTCAGGGGCTGCACGGGCACGATAGGAGGTAATGTGGGGCTGTCCCGTCGCTCTCGTCGTCTACCTTTTCTCGCATCCAGTAAATCCTCAGACTCCCTCCAATCCCAAAAATATCATGTTCGAAGAAAGCTTAAAAAAACACCAGTAAAAATGCCTTGACAAAAAGTTTTCGAACTGTGAGAATGTAGAGAAAAAAGTGAATGCCGTTCAGTAATTGGTTGTCTCCCATACCGCTGAAAGGAATCACATCACCAACAACCACTGTGACGGGGGAAACTATGGACCTTTATGAAACATACGCTCAGAAGGGATACTGGGGAAATCTCGTTTTAGGCGACCTTCTCGACCAGTCGGTGAGAGACTATCCGGAGAAGGTCGCCATGGTCCAAGGAGAGAGAAAGGTCACGTACAGCCAATTCGGCGGCATGGTGAACAGGCTCGCTTTCAAACTCCTGGAAATGGGGGTTGGAAAGGGAGACTTTGTCGTCATTGTAGTTCCAAATTGTATTGAGTATGCGTATTTCGAATATGCGGTTGCCAAGATCGGTGCGGTGAGTATTCCTATGGTGCACACGCAGCAGATTCACGAGGTCGGCTACGCGATTAATCTTTTTAATCCTCGGGTTCTGGTGGTCTCCTCAGGCTATACGAAGCTAGATTTTATCGACATGGCGCAACAACTTCAGCAACAGTATCCTTCCTTGAAGAACGTCATCGTGGTCAGGGAGCCCTCCTCTAAACCGAGCTATCCACCGGAGATGATTTCCTTCGACCGGCTGATTTCAGAACCCGCAGCCAACGAAGGCGATCCGGAGATGCTTCGGAAGTTCAGGCCCAAGGGAACAGATCTGCTAAGGGTTACCCTCAGTGCTGGAACCACCGGAGCTCCAAAAGCAGCGATGCGTACCCATAACGATAGTCTCGCTAGTCTCAGGTGGGATGCGGTCTTCCATGATTGGGGCGAGAACGTCTTACTCTTCTTCCCTCTCGGACATAGTACCGGACATTTTGTGGGATTAGACCTCCAGGTCTTGCTCGGGCGACAGATCACGCTGATGATGGGTAAGTTCGATGCAGAAAGCGTCCTGAGCCTGATTGAAAAAGAAAAGGTGACGGCCGTCTATTTACCTACGCCCCTTTTCAGCACCATTGGTGAAGCCTTAGAGAAGCGTCCCCAATTGGCGCTAGCGTATAACCTGAGGTCCCTTAGAAAATTTGTGTTCGGCGGGGCACAGGCCCCTTCCAACATAATCCAGACGGTGATTGAGAATACGGGACGGCCGGTGCTCCAGACCTGGGGGATGGCAGAAGGTGCCGTGACCAGTACGCTGATTACCGATCCCCCTGACGTGCAAGCGTATACGATCGGGAGGATTCAGTGCCCCGATGCAAAGGTAAAGGTGATCGATGAAGACGGCAAAGAAGTTCCCGCAGGAACGCCCGGCGAGCTCATGTATAAAGGACCTTTTCTCTTCGCAGGCTATTACCAAGACCCTGTGTTAACCAAGAAAAGTATCGACGAAGAAGGATACTTCCATACGGGTGATCAGGTTGTTCTTGATCCTTTCGGAAATATAAAGATCGTGGGACGGCTGAAGGACCTCGTTCGCAGAGGCGGAGAACCGATCAGCGCTGTTGAAGTGGAAGATCTAATCGGCAGGCATGAGAAGGTCGCTGAGGTAGCGGTGGTTGCCATGCCGGACAAGAGAATGATCGAGAAGGTCTGTGCCTACATCGTCCCGAAGCCCAACTCTACCATTACATTTGACGATATCATTGACTTCATGAAAGCGAAAGGGATCGCCACATTCAAGCTTCCGGAGAGAATTGAATTCATTGATCGCCTTCCACGAGGAGAGCAAAAAGGAAATGTGTTAAAGGCACGGCTGCGCGAGGATATTACGAATAAGCTTAAGGCAGAAGGGAAGATCTAAGGAGAAGAAATGAAAACAATTTGCGGACTTTGCCACACCAGTTGCGGCATGATGGTTGACGTGGTTGATGGAAAGATCAGTAAGATACAGGGGAACCCCGAACATCCGGCGAATCAAGGCATTCTCTGTCCAAAGGGAGCGGCATCGATCGAAATGGTCTATTCAAAGGATCGTCTGACCAGTCCGCTCCTCAAGACCCCGGGCGGGTTCAAGAAGATCTCCTGGGATGAAGCGCTCACCATCGCAGCCGACCGTCTCGGGGAGTTACGGGAGAAGCACGGTGCGGGTTCCCTCATCCGGTTTGCAGGCGCCCCCGTGACGTATGAATGCCGGGATGGCTTTATGCAGTTTATGGCGTCGTATGGGTCACCCAACCTGAGCGGCGCGGGCCATCTCTGCCAGGTCCCCCGTCTGACGGCAATGAGATCCGTGTTCGGCGCTGTGCCTGAACCGGATTACAGAGACACGAAGTTGATCATCTTTTGGGGCTCCAATCCCATGGGATCAACGCGCTACGGGAACTATGCGACGGAAGGTCAGCTGGGGAATTTCCGATCCGTAATTCCGGAAGCCCGGCGAAGGAATATCAAGGTCATCACGATTGACCCCGTGCGATCAGAGACGGCAAAACTATCAGATGAGTGGATTGCACCCAGGCTCGGTACCGATGCGGCCTTGGCCCTTTCGATGATCCACGTCATCATTAACGAGAAGATCTACAATGAAGAGTTCGTCACGAACTGGACCAGTGGGTTCGAAAAACTTGCACGTCATGTCGAGAAGATGACTCCTGAATGGGCAGAGCCTATCACCGGTGTTTCCGCTTCGACTATCGAGAAGCTTGCACGGGAATATGCGTTGACGGCCCCTGCCACGATCAGGGATGGGAACGGACTGGACATGAATACGAATGGCGTTCAGACCGTCCGGGCCGTCCAGTTCCTGATCGCGCTCACGGGCAATTATGATGTCCCCGGCGGAAACGTAGTCTTTCCATGGATTGCGCAGTCCTTTCTTCCGGACACGAGGAAGGTAAAATATCAAGAGAAGAGGATTGGTCAGGAACAGTTCCCGCAGTTCCCGGAAATCCCTGGTCCTGCCCTGTTGGATGCCCTCCTCAATGAGGACCGTCCAAGGGCGATGATCGTCTATCATAGCAATCCCGCCCTGATTCTTGCCAATACCGAGAAGGTTCGAAGCGCCTTTGGAAAATTGAAATTTCTCATGGTCATGGATCTCTTCCCGACGGCTACGGCCCAGATGGCAGATCTCATCCTTCCTTCAGCCTCTACGTTTGAAAGTTATGGGTATCGTGCCTACTCAAGCCGCCAGGGAGGATTTCTCTCGCTCAGGCCGAAACTCATCGAGCCGATCGGTGAATCGCGACCCTTCGCTCAGGTGGAGTATGAGCTTGCGAAGCGGCTCGGCATCGAAAAAGATTACTCGTTTACCAATGATGTGGAGTGGGTCAACTTCATGCTTAAAGCACCAGGTCTGACCATTGAGGATCTGCGGGAGAAGACGGCGGTCTATGTGGGACCTCCCATGGAGTACAGGAAGTATCTGAAAGGGGGATTCAAGACGCCAAGCAAGAAGATTGAGTTTTACTCTGACAGCCTTGAGAAGGATCACTACGATCCGCTGCCTTCCTATGTGGAGCCGCTCAGTTTGAAGGACTGGACGTCGGAGCAGCAAAAGGCCTATCCCTTCCAAGGCACCAGTCGAAAGCAGTATGAATACGTGCACACCAAGTTCCGGAACCTGGATTTCCTGAAGAGATTGTATCCTTCCCCTCTGGTCATGCTGTGCTCTGAAGACGCTTCTGTAAAAGGCATCAAGGATGGGTCGATGATTGAAGTCAGGTCGCCCGATGGCGCGATCAAGGTGCGGGCTAAGGTGACGGATGACGTGAAACGCGGCATGCTCGTCGTCGATTTTGGCTGGGGAAATCCTTGGGACGGGACGGAGGGAGTGAATGCTCTTGCCACGAGCAAGGTGTGGGATCCCATTTCGGGTGGCACGCCCAACCGGCTGTTTGTCTGTGACGTACGGGAGATAGAACCCGTCAGTTAGCTCGCCTCACCACAGAGGTGTGTATGATTTGCTCGGATAAGCGTTTATGATTTTCGGATTCGGGTTTCCGCTTTGAATGCGGAACAAGAAATAACAAAACGTTAAAGAGGAGGAGAGATCATGATTATTGATGCACATGCACACGTCACGCCGGATAACCTTGCGGCGGCAAGCGCGAAGGTATTTGCGGAGCGGAACAAGTTTGCTTGGATTCACGATGGGACGGTTGGGACACTGGTGCGGTTGATGGACGAGACTGGAGTGTCGAAGGCCATCATTACGAATAATGTCGTGAATGGCGACTTCAATGCGAAGGCGAATGACTTCACGGCGTCCAAGGTGAAGGAGCGACCGGACAGGCTGTACGGTTTTATCTTCATTCATCCCGGCTATAAAGATGCTCCCGGAGAAGTGGAGCGCTGTGCGAAGATGGGCTTCAAAGCGATCAAGATCAATGGTTCGCTGCTTCGCTTCTTTCCTGAAGATGAGCGGATGATGCCAGTGTATAAGAAGGCCATGGACTTGGGCGTACCGATCATGACGCACTGTGGGCCAAATGTAGAGAATTTTGCGAAGGCGCCGGGGGAGATCAAGGAGCGGCAGTATGCGGAGCCAAAGAGTTGGGTACCCGTATTGAAGCAGTTTCCAAAGTTGAAGCTATCTCTGGCCCATTTTGCGGGGTCGACGCACTACTATAAAGACGCACTGGCGGTAATGGATGAGTTTCCAGGGGTAGTGACGGACACCGCGATGGTGATGCACAAATTGAGCGCGGAAGACGCGAAGAACTTCGTCAAAAGGGTTGGTGCGGATAGGGTAATCTTCGGCACAGACTACCCGGGTGAGGATCTGGCGAAGGATATTGCATTGGTAAAGGCAATGGGGTTGACCGATGCTGAGAACGAGAAGATCTTCTCTCAGAATGCTATCTCCTTTTTTAATCTGCGCTGATCTGGCATATGGGATTTAAATCAGGGGGTGCATAACAAAGAACGATATATGAGAAACGCCATCACATCGGTTACCCCGTGTGCCACACACGTTATGCTTGAGCGCGTCTTTACTTCAACGCCGTGAGCGCCAACTAACTGCGGTATGGCTGACCGATGTGATGGCATATTTACTGGTAAAAAGCTCGGGCAGCCGATATAATAGCATATGGAAGTATAAGAAGCAGGGGGGGTATTATGGGACGGAAGTCAGTAGTGATTGCGTTTGCGGTTTTCGTTTTTCTCTCCGCCTTCTCGTTCGGGTATGCAGCGGAAGCGCAGATCAAGCTTAAACTCGCCAATTTCATTGTACCCGGCAGCAGAAATTCGGTTCTTTTTGGTGAATTCGTCCAAGAGATGAACAGAAGGAGCAAGGGGAAGCTTGAAATCTCTTACTACACGGGTGGCACATTGCTCACGGCATCGAAGATGGCGGCCGGCGTGGCAACGGGCATTGCGGACATTGGTATCTCCCATTGCTCTTACTCCAGAGGCCGCTTCCCCGTGATGGAGGTGAACGAGCTGCCCTTAGGATACCCGAGCACCTGGGTAGGGGCTCACGTCGTCAATGAGTTCTACGAAAAGGTCAAACCGAAGGAATGGGACCAGTATCATCCCCTCCTCTTCTGCATGGCCAGCCCGAATATCATGCAGACACTCAGCAAACCGGTGAGAACCCTAGAGGATCTCAGGGGCTTGAGGATCCGGGGGACCGGAAGGATCGCCGACATAGTGAAAGCCTTGGGCGCCTCACCGATGCCGATCGAGATGCCCGATGTCTATGAAGCCCTGAGGAGGGGCGTTGCCGATGGCATCCTCATATCGGCCGAAGTGCTCAAGGGCTTCAAGATAGGTGAGCTCATCAAGTACGTAAACACGACATCCTTGAAGATCGGGGGCTCCTTTTGTTTCTACGTCACCATGAATAGGGGCAAATGGGACGCCCTGCCCGATGATATGAAGAAACTTTTTACGGAAGTCTCAAGCGAGTATATAGAAAAGTGGGCGCTCGCTTTTAACGAGATGGATATTGAAGCAATGGAGTTCCTCAAGAGCCAGGGCGGACAGACCGTGACCTCTTCCGGTACCGAAATAGCCCGCTGGGTAAAAGCCGTCGAGCCGGTCATCATCGATTATAAGAGGGACCTCGCCTCCAAGGGCTACAAGGAGCAGGAAGTTGATACCTGGATTAGTTTCATCAAGGAGCGCGTCGAGTACTGGAAAGGCCAGGAAAAGGCAAAGAACATACCGACAGCGTACGAATACTAGCGTTCTGTCTCGGAAATACATTGACATAGTCTTTTGATTTTTCGAGAACCGAATCTGCTGTAACGTCCAAACGAAGGACTGTGTGCTTATTGTATCGGTTCACAAATTGTTCGATACAGGCGATCAGCTTTTAAAGCGGACGTCACCTTCGTCTCCCTTTCTTTTTTGTTCAGTGCTCGAGGATACTTCCCTCAAAGAGGATCGCGCTTTTCCTGTTGCGGTTGACTACGCACGGGTACACGCGTTGGAAGTTCGTTAATGAATGGGACTGCCTCCAGAATCGATTCGCCAGCAGCCAAGGCTGAAACCGAAGGCCTGATGGGAGCCTGGCTGATGGTTGTGTGGGCGTGGCTGCTCATCTTTGCCATGTATGCTTCCCTGCTTTGTATTCCCCCCATAGCCCACATCATTCACGAAAAACTACGTGTGAGTCACGCTGCCGTGGGCTTCCTTTTTTCCTTACCGTTTACCGTGCTTATCGTGATCGGTATACCGGGTGGTTTTCTCGGTGACAGGCTGGGTACAAAAAAAGCTGTGGGCATTGGTTCCATCGTGATGGCAACAGGAAGCCTGTTACGAGGAACTTCCCAGGGTTTCATCTCCCTTCTCATCTTTACCGCTCTGTATGGCATTGGCTTCGGCATCATCTATCCGAACCTGCCCAAGATGGTGGGCCTTTGGTTTCCGCGTGAGAAAGTCGGTCTAGCAACCGGAGTCTATTCAACGGGTATGACAACGGGTGGCGCCATCGCGCTTGCCATTACGCTGCCCCTGATCTATCCCTTGACAAATAGCATCCAAGGCACCCTCCTGATCTGGAGCATCCCTGCTATAGTGGCCTCTATTCTGTGGTGGGTTGCTGCAAAAGATCCTCCTCTCTCATCCGTTGCGTCCATTGATACCTTTACGCCCACGCGTACTCGTCTGCCTTCTTATTCGTTATGGAAGGATAAGAATATGTGGCTAATCGCACTCGTGCTTTTTTTCAACAACATCCATTTCTTCACCTGGTCGGCGTGGAGCCCTGCCTTACTCATGACGAAGG
Organism: uncultured delta proteobacterium; assembly: GCA_963835605.1. Lineage (GTDB taxonomy): Bacteria > Desulfobacterota > Syntrophorhabdia > Syntrophorhabdales > WCHB1-27 > JADGQN01. The sequence goes on from CAWIHO010000065.1 coordinate 15,044, forward strand.
GGGCTTCTCCCGAGTTAGCAGCTCTGATAGCTTCGTTCCGGGGCTGGGGCGGTTTCCCCGCCGTCTTCCTCATGCCTTGGGCTTCGTACAAGGTCGGCTTAAGAAAACCGTTCCTGTGGGGCTCTGCCCTCCTCCTCGCATTTCTTTCGTGGAGCGCGATATACATACCTGTCCCACTCGGTTGGCCATTGATGGTGCTCGTCGGCGTTGTAACGAGCGGCACGTTTCCGATCATGCTTGCACTTACCCTGGAGCTGTTGCCGAATGAATATGCCGGCATGGCCAGCGGGGCCGTGCTCTCCATCGGATATGTGGGCGGCCTTCTCGGACCGTGGCTTGCAGGTCTCATCGTGGACGTCACCGGAAGCTTCGGCGGGGCGCTCCTAATGCTCATCGGTACGGCCTTAGCGTGGGCTGTTATTGTTTTCCTCATACCCGAAACGGGGCCCAGGAGGTTGTCTCATAGCTCGAAGCCTGTATAAAGGTTCCACTTCCGATCACATCACCGACGGCCCACCTGTCTTCCCCAGCGCCCTCAGTACCTTATCCGGCGTCAGAGGGTACTCATGCAGCCAGGTGCCGAGTGCATTCGAAACAGCCATGAGCACAGCTACCGGACCTGCCGCGGTTGCAATCTCGCCGACCCCTATCGCGTGAAAGCGGTGCGTGGGAAAGGGTGTTTCGAGAACTACATTGTCGATTGGCGGCAGATCAGCGAAAGGTCCGCCACTTGTAGTCGATCATATTGGCATTGAGCATATGCCCCGTGGAACGGTCGAGCACGGTTTCCTCGAAGAGCGCACTGTCGATGCCCCCGGAGCCGAGGCACCCGTTGAGCTGTCCCTCGAGGCCCTGCGGGTCTATGATCTGACCTATGTCTGTCGTGTTGACCACGCGCACGAGGCTCACCTTCCCTGTCTCAGTATCGACTTCTACCTCCACGAAGGTCATCATCATGTTGGTCAAGGTATTGTCGGGCTCGAAACGTCCAGACCCCGGTGATGGTACGATCGACGCCCATCGCAGCCTTCCAGGGGATCTTTTTCTCGGGCTTGCGCCTGGAGAAGATCATGCCGTCGACTGTCTCCAATTCACCCGGGTCCGTATCGAGCAGGGGTGCGGCCAGTTCAAACAGCTTCTTCAGTGCATCCTCCGCCGCCTGGATGGCAGCGCTCCCTACAGCCCACGTCCCGCGGGAACCCGAGAATCCGAACTCGTAAGGATTGATCAAGGAATCAGAGGGTGTTATGGAAACCCGTTCCATGGCCAACTGAAGCACCTCGGCCACCATCTTGACGATGTTGCTCCTCTGGCCTGTCCCATGCTCTGTCAGGCAGGAGAAGAGCATGCGCTGTTCCGTCAGGCTGAAGACGCACCTGCGCTTCGGATGCGTCCTCGCCGATATCGGAGTCTCCGTGTACACCGACACCGATCCCCCTTCTCTTTGTGCCATCAACGGCCGTTGGTTTAAGCCATCCCTTCCACTTCTCTCTCCAGCCGAACTTTTCCGCGCCCTTGTCCATGGCCGCTGCATAGTCCACGCCCCTGTACGTGTACCATTTGCCGTCCCTCCAGATGAACCCGCCGCCCGGTTTGACATAATTCTTCTTGAAGAATTCGAAGGGATCGACCCCGGCCTTCTCCATGGCAAGGCTCAAAAGCGGGATGAGCGCGCACTTCAGTTCCTGACCGCCGAAGCCTCGCACGATGCCTGAGGCGTTCCGGTTGGTGCAGACTACGACGGGCTTCAGGTCCCAGTTGGGGCACTGGAACGCGATCTGCACCTCGCCGCAGCCGACAGCCACCTGGGCCTGCGTGGTCATCGAATAGTAGCCGGTGCCGACAAGCCATGTGCCTGAGACTGCCGTCACTGTCCCATCCTTCTTCATGCCCACCCTTGCATGTATACGCGTCTCGGGCCGCAACGTGAATGCGGCCAGGTGCTCTTCCTTGGTAAAGATGAGTTTCACCGGCTTGCCCGTTGCCTTGCTCAAGAGCGCTGCGTAGCACTGGACCTGCCAGGACATGAACTTTGACCCGAAACTGCCGCCGCAGGGACCGCCGATTGTCCTCACGTCGAGTGTCCTGTTGGACACGTGGAAAAGGGTAACCTTGTCCATGTACGAGTTTTGATTGGATACCCAGACCGTCACCTTGTTCGGCTCCTCCCACAACGCTATAGCGCCCGGAGGTTCGGCTGGCACAGGGTTCGGTATGTTCTCGTACCCGAATGTCCCTTCCGTTATGACGTCAGCCTCCGCGAAGCCCTTTTCCACGTCGCCCATGAGCACTGCCTTCAAGCTATTCGGACCGAAGAAGGGCATGCCGGGAGTCACCACGTTCCCGGGGAACTCGTCGTACAACTGCGGGGCACCGGGCTTCAATGCATCTTCCATCTCGAAGACCGCGGGTAGGACCTCGTATTCTACGTCTATCAAATGAAGGGCTTCAGCTGCTATCTCTTCGCTCACGGCCGCAACGAGCGCCACTGCATCGCCAACGTAGCGGACCTTACGGTCGAGCACGCGCGTGTAGCGGGGCGTGCCCCCTTTCCAATCGGGGACGTCTTCCCAGGTGAGTACGGCTTTTACCCCGGGAAGCTTCTTCGCCTTACTCTTATCGATGTTTTTGATGACTGCGTGCGGATGGGGACTGCGGAGCACTTTGCCGTAGAGCATGTCCGGGAGCTTGATGTCATTCAAAAATCGTCCGCTGCCCGTGACGATCTCTTTGGCATCTTTGCGCGGGATAGGTTTGCCTATAAACCTGTAGTCTTTATGCGTCAGATTGCTGCTCCTTATACAAGGCATCCGCCAAGAGCGCTGCACCGAGAGCCACTATTACTGCAGGATCCCATTCAGCCACAGGAGCCAGCCTGCTTATTTTCAGTCTCTCTTCCAGAGGCGCCATGAGTGCCTGATTCTTGGCCAATCCGCCGATCACGACAAAATCCTTTTTCGCACCGAGTCTCGAGACCAGAGTGCTAATCCTCTTAACCATGGCATGGTGGTAGCCTGCTATTATCTCATCTGCCGGCACTTTGCTTCTCAGCAGATCAAGAGCTTCCGACTGAGCATATACAGAGCAATAGTCGCTCAACTGTGGATATTTATCAGCTTCAAGAGCAATGTCGCTCATCTCGCTTAAATCTTTCCCGACAAGGCCCGCAAACGATTCCATCGAGCGTCCGATGCCGGCGGCACATTTATCGTTCCAGAGGAATGAGGTTGCTCTTCCCTTTTCCGTGCATTGAATAACCCTGCAGCTTTGACCTCCGGCATCGAGCACCGTGCGCACGGAGGGTCCCCAGACATGCACAGCGCCTGCAGCCCCGCACACGATTTCAGAAAGAGTCTTATGCGCAAACGGCACCTGCTTTCTGCCGCGGCCTGTTCCTACTATGTACCGAATCTTTTCCATGGGCAAATCGGTTGTTCGCCAAAGCCGCCTTCACAGCCTTGAGAGCCGATTCCTTAGGCACCCGGGTGGTGACGAGAGAAACTGCATAGGGTTGGCCATCCAGCAGTATCACCGCTTTCGTGCTCACTGCTCCTACATCTACTCCCGCTGCTATGGTCTTGGCCTTTTTCCAATCGAGCTTTTCGTTCACTGAAGCATATTCGTGTTGGCTCATTTTCCACCTTCGTAACTGATAGCAGCGCCTATTGCACCTACATATTCCGGAAGGCTCAAGACGCTGACGTCATGTTTGAGTAAGACCGGGAGGTGTTTCATAAGCGCTTTGGATTTCGCTAATCCACCGGCCACCACGACCTCGGGCTCAAGAGGCATGGTTGAGGCCATGGAAGCAACGCGTTCAACGATGAACCGCAAGGCAGCATCTGCTGCATCGGCGATATCGACGCCCTGGCACATCAGGTCGATAGCTTCCGATTCAGCGCATAGGCCGCACTGAATGGCTACGGCTACGCTCTTCTTCGATTTAAGTGCCAGTTCGGAGAGTTCTTCTTCGCTCACGCCTAAGGTCTTCGCTATAGTCGTGTAATAGATGCCCAGTCCATCGGCGCATTTATCATTCTGGATAACGTCGAGGAGGTTCCCGTTTTTGTCGTAATGGACAGCTTTATGCACGTTTCCGCCAATGTCTATGACGGTCCTGGAATTCTTATTGAGGAACAGAGCCCCTTTCGCGTCCGCCATATATTCAGGTATGGTTTTCTCTATCGCGAGTTCCGGGACCTTCACCACGTCTTTGAAGATTCCGGTAACGACGAGCCCGCCCAATTCCCCGCGTGAGACCCGGGCAGCGGCCAGAGCCTGATTGAGTGCTTTTTGGGCCGCATCGGCCGCATCAAATCCTGTGGCTGCCGAGGCATACCCGAGGACTTCCTCGCCCTTCACCAGTACGGCTTTCGTTCTGATATGACCTGCATCGATTCCGGCAAGAATTTTTTCTTTATTCAAGTGGCACCACCGGCTTTAGTATTTCTAAGAAAGCTTCCAGCTGTGTACGGAACTGGTTCACTGGCAGCGTTGTGTCAAGTTCAAGATCGGTCGACGGAACTCCCAGCTTGGCGAGGATAGGCTTCAATGCCATGAAATCATGAGGCTGAGGGCTGCAAAATCTCTGATAGAGGAAGACCACGCCTTCCGGCTTGAACTCCTCTATGAACTGTTGAACGAACCTGAGCCTCTTCTTCTCGCCCGTACCGGGAACATTATCTTTTGTAGGACATGGGATTCTGCTGATGTAGCCTTCCGCGATTGCGGCAAGCTTATCGGCTCTCCCCTCCGGTATCTCGAACCAGAAGTAGCGGGCTGCAGTGCATGAATCGAGAAAGACCAGATTTACTTTCGTAGTCCAGATCTTCGATCAGACTCAGGGCCGCCATATCATCGCACGCACCGCCCGATACCATCAGCCTTACGCCTGGCGCGCCTTTTCCCTGTGCAGCTTCCAGCTCCTTGAGAAGCTTCTCGAGCAGTTTGTTGAATTCCTGCTTGTCCATGAACTGGGAAGCGAGGGTCGCGGTTGCGGCATCAGTTCCGGTGATGGGCGGGTTCTCGCGTCGCAGCAGCTGCCAGAGCCGCTTGAGGAGCCGTCTGGTATGGTTGTAAACCTTGATCGCTTTCTCGATCTCTTCATCGGTGATGGGCTTTTTCGTGAACCCCTCGAGAAATTTCCTGAACTCTTCATAAGACTGCTTCATAAAGGAGGCAGCAGGTTTGGTCTCGATGATGTGCGGGTAGGATATGAGATAATGCTTCCCCTCGAATCCTGCGAACCGGACCCACACATTGAAGGCTTCACCCATGTGTATGCAGCTGGAGCTCGTGGTGAGCAAGTCCAGGAAGTCATAATTGCCGACCAGCCCCTGGTAGGCGCAGTCGTGTGAAAAGGAGCAGTATGTCTCATGAATGTAGCTTCTCGTCATTGCCTGTGAGACATGGGAGCTCAAGATTCTCACCGGCACAATGCCGGCCGCATAGAGAATCTCCTCGGGGACATGGGTGCACATGTACCCGGCCACGAGCTTTCCTTTTTCGTGGAGGGACTTGGCATAGCTTTGAGGCTTGTCGGTTATGGAGCGGAAACGTTCGATTATTGTTTCAGAGCCTTTTTTCGCCATGTATCACGCACTCCTTCTTTTGGCCGCTTCCATGAGATGCACGAACAACTCGGTCTTTCGCTGTGCACCCGGTAAATCCATTTGGCGGACATCTACCTGGTCGGTATCGTACTCTATAGTCGGAATCTTGCTCTTGAAGACGCGCTGCAGCCCTACGTACCCGTTCCTGAAATCGGTTTCGCAACTGCGGCTGGGCGCGAGCAGAAGCCCGTCCGCTTTAAATTCGTCTATCATTGAATGGGCCATCGATTCCAACGCCCACCAGGAGCGTACCCCTTGCCAGGTAGGCCAACCCAAGACGATTTTAGCGAGCTCCTCGACCGCTTTTCTTCGGGTGGATAAATCGAGATTGTCTACCCATGCAGGGTCGATGGGGTCCCATGACCACTTTCCATTGACGATCCCTTTGAAATTGCCGCAGGTGCCGAAGGTGTAGACTGAAGCAACAATCTCAGCGCCCACGTCTCTTAAGATTCTCGCCATTTCCGGATGGCCGTAGGTATGCGCTATACCGAAGTAGACTATCCTGAAGCGCTGGTCCGGAGCCACACTCTGAACCGGTCCTGACCATCTCTTTCACTTCTTTAAAGAGCATTTCGTAAAGGCGCACGCTCTCATCGGTGGTCCGGTCTACGACCGCGGGTGGAAAGAGCGCTATCAGCCGGCGCTCGTCCAGCGGCGCAGGCGCACTCCTGTTTAACGCACAGATGTTGCCCCACAGGACCAGCACCTTGATCTCATTCCGTACTGCCTTGGCGAACAACTCATCCGAAAATTCCCTGCCGGTGACTTTTTGAAGCCAATTGATCCCCTCTTCCATCTGATCGCTTACATAATTTACGATCTTGGGATCTTTCTCCGCATTTCCCCCGCCGATCATGTCTATCGGGAAAAAAGGCACGCCTCCGAGCCGCCGTGAAACTTCCTGGTACCACTTCGAATGCTGATTGCACAGGTGTGTGGTCCAGATCAGATCGGGTTTTGGATAACCTTCCTTGATTGTCCCGTCGGTAATACCGATTTTATCGCGAATGACTTCTCCGGTGAAGAGCTTCAGGTAACTGCACGAGTGATAACCCATGCCCGCGCCTTCAGCTGCTAAAATATTCTCGCGGCTCTCCTCAGGCAAAGTCCCCGCTAATGACGCGGCGTGCGGCTCGCCTCCCAGGAGGTATATATCGTCACCAAGCCCCTTAAGCGGAGCCAGCACACTCCAGGTAGAGCCCATAACGCGGAGGCCTTCCGGGGCAAAAAGATAATTCCTGTAGCACGTGTTCTGATAATTCTTGAAATCGGGCCAAGCCTTTAAAGTATACGCCATTCAAACCTCCCGTGCCCTGTCCATCAAAGT
>CAWIHO010000066.1:0-20965 GCA_963835605.1 uncultured delta proteobacterium
GGTTTTCGGCCGGGAAAGATACGGAGAAGGTGCTGCCTCCGGAATCTACGCAATCCTTGGCGGCCTTACAATGATCGCATAAGGAAATGTCTCCCGGGCAGAGGCCCAGATGAGTGGGTATATAACAACAGCGTTTGCTCTTCATGGAAAGCTCAAAGCCAAAGCGTCTCGCATAGAGCTTCATTCTGAGGAGCTCCAGGCCTTTTCCTCCTGCCCCGAAATCGTAGGGGTTCTTGGACGTATAAAGTTCTGTCTCTTCCGTGTGAAACAGGCCGTCAAACACGTACGGTTGATCCTCCTCCGCAATACCTACTCCGGTGTCGGTAACATCAATCCAGATCCTGTTCTCTTTCTCCTCGACGCTAACCGTGATGAGCCCGCCGTCGGGTGTGTTCTCGATGGCATTTTTCAGAAGACCCTCGATGATCTCAGTAACGATGCGCGGGTCCATATAAATGTAGAGATCGTTCTCCCCTTGCACACGGAGTTCCACGTGCCTGTGAGTGGCCCTCTGCCTGGTCTTCTCAACCGTCGACTGGACGAAAGGATACAGGTCGATGGGTTGAAACAGGTCTCTGCCGCCTGAGGTATACTGGTTCAGCCACTCTTCAAAGCTCCCCAGTGGGACCATACTTCAGGCGGCACGTTTCCGAAGCCATCCAGACGTTGCCGCAGCAAATCGAGCTCATCGGTCAGGGAGACGGCTTCCAGCTCCTGCGATGCTCTGAATATCTCATCGGCTTCTCTCTGGATTCTCAAGAGGCGCTCGGCATTTCTTTCGAGAGCGGCCAGGATCCCTTTGAGACTTGAGTCCATTGGCGACGCTTCTATTTTACGTTTCAACACCCGGAGGTTGCCCTGGATCACGGCCAGCGGCGTTTTTAATTCGTGGGAGATATGGTTCACCGCCTTCGTCTTCACCCTGTTAAGCTGCTCCAGTTCCTTATGAGATCTCAGCAGCGCCTCTTCCGCCAGTTTCCGCTCGGTGACGTCACGAAGATAGACCAGGGAGACCGGCTCGTTCTTGTAAATGATGCCCGTAGCTGAAACCTCGATGAAGATGGTTCTTCCATCTTTTGTGATGCCCTTGAATTCGTATCGAGAAGGGACAGTTTCACCCTTCCACCTTCGGTGGTTAATGCTCTTCACTCGTTCCTGATCGTCAGGGTGGACGGTGATGGTGACCGGTGTTCCGATGATCTCCTCCGGAGAATCGTAACCGAACATTTCGACGAACCTTCTGTTGACATATTGATGCTGGCCCTGTCCTGATGATCGCCACCCCGTCGTTGGAGTGCTCAATGGCGATCCGGTACCGCTCCTCACTTTCCCCAAGCGCCTCTTCGGCCTCTTTGCGCTTCGTGATGTCGCGCATGGTGCCCTCATGGTAGATGAGCCCCCCTGTGCGGTCACGGGCGACACGGGAGTTGATGGAAACCCAGTGGATGCCTCCATCGCGGCGGCGCATCTTGACCTCGTAGTTCTGCACAGCGCCCTGTATCCGGAGAAGGTCAACGAGGTCGTCTCGATCAGCCGGATCAACGTAGAGTTGCGTGCCTATGTCCGTAATCGATTCTATGAGCTCTTCGGGAGAGTCATACCCATGGATACGGGCAAGGGAAGGGTTTGCGGTGATAAACCGCCCATCGAGGCTCGCCTGGAATATACCCTCCGTGGCGTTTTCGTAAATGTTGCGGTACTTCTCTTCAGCTTGCTCAAGCTTTGCCTCCATCTGTCTACGTCTCGTCACGTCTCTCACATAGACGGCGATTCGCGTGACCTGGCCGTTCTCATCCGAAACGATATAAAGACTATGATCCAGGAAGCGGCCTTTCCATTCCGCTACAAACCGCGCCGGTGCTCCGGATAGGATCGCTTCATCTGCCTTCGTCCTGGCAAATTCAGCGAGTGATGGCGGAATCAGATCATAGACCGCGGTGCCAAGCAGATTCTGAGCAGTCGTATGGTACGCGCGCGCCGCACTCTCGTTGGCAGCGAGGATAACCCCATCTTTGTCCATAAGAAACGCGATGTCGGTAGTAGCATTCAGAAGTGCGTGGACGTCGTCTTCACTTTTTTTGAGCTCTACCTGAGCGTCTTCCCGCTCCAGTTCGCAGACTTCAAGGGTCGAAGCCTGCTGACTCGGCTGACGTGACTCACGAAGAAGTTCATCTCTTATCTTTTCTTTTTCTTGCATGCGTCCACGCCTGGGTAAAGCGCCAAGCTTCTATTATAAGATATTTTCGCCGCTCTTTTTTTCATAACTGTCATTTAGTCTTGACCCTTGACCCTGGACCCTTGACCCTGGCACTAGCGAAGCATCCTGTACCGGACCCTATCTTCGCCAACTCCTGCTGCACTTCCTGCCACATATGGCCATGGAGAGTGAGCTTAAGCTTGCAAAAAGGACAGATAAGCTCCGCCCCTTCTGTAAGCGCATCAATCGGATGTTCCGTCTTGCGGCCGCAGATTGGACAGGTAAAAGGCAGGGTTTTCTGTTTGTTCAATTTACGCAATATTTGCCCTCAAAAACTTTTCCAACACGTCGTAAGGCTGGGCGCCCGTGATCCTTCCCTGGCCCATCACAAACGTAGGGACGGCCGTAATGCCCATCTCCCTCGCCCGCGCCCAGTCAGCGTCGACCGCAAACTGGTAAGTCCTCGATATAAGCGCCTTCCTGGCTGCCTCACCCGGAAGACCTAAGCCGTCTGCAATCTTGACCAATTCATCGACTGTGCCTATATTCTCGCCATCCACAAAGTACGCTTTGAATACGGCCCGGTGGAAGGCTTCGCCTGCACCCTGGGCCTCTGCCCATTTTGACAGCTCCTGGGCACGACGGGTGTTGTACGTCTTGGTTCGCTCGCCGAGCGGGATACCCAGGTCCGCGGCCGCTTCTTTCAGGCGTGCCTGTACCTTGTTGATGTCTACTTGCGCGCCCTTGAACAGGTCAGCGAGTGCCAGACCTTCTTCGGGGATTTCAGGGTGGAGCGGGAAAGCAATCCACTTGACCTCGAAGTCATACGCTTTTTGCAGCTGGTCAATACGCACGGTACTGAAATAACACCACGGTCAGCCAAAGTCAGAAAATAGTTCCAGAACTGCAAGGCCTTTCATAGTTAAGCCATTCATAGAGAGCCCTCCCTGCTGTCGATGCGTTTCACTTCTTTATCAGTACCCACAATCCGCCTTCGTCGATGACCTGAGCGTGCGCGGCAAGACGACTCTGGGCAATAAGCTGCCGCAACACTTGTTCGCTTATCTCCACCTTCCCGATATCGAGGTTCAGTTCCCGCGACCGTTTCCCAAGGTTCAGAATGACGCTGTTGGGTGTATATTTGCCGAATCCACCCCCGACTAAGGCCAGCCCACCCGGCTTCAAAACCCGGTAAACCGCACCCAAATCAGCATTAAATAGCGAAGGGAAGAAGAAAGCGCCCCGGAAAATGGCAAGATCAACGGTCTTTTCCTCTATGTCGCTGAGAGAGGGATCGGTCTCAACCACTTCAATCTTCTCCGTGGCTCCCGCTTTTCTGGCCTGTTCGAGGAAAAAAGTGCCCATACCGGAAGGAAAGGAAGCAATGACAAATCGATTGCCTACTCCTTCCTTCATGAGAGAAAATATGACTCCGGAGAAAGGCCCAATCTCAAGCACCTCACCTTCGCGCTGCCCGTAAAGCTCCTTGATATGTCGCGCAAGATAAGGATAGATCGGCTCCCACAATACGTCGATCTCCTTGATGAGCTCTAAACCCATACTCCTCCCGAGACGCAAAACTCTCACGAAAGCATAAGACAAGTTCTCGTCAGGGTCAATTCATTACCCGTTCTCCATGACAAGCACCGCTGCACCGGTCAGGGCGCCGCGCCTCAGGAGCTGAAGCGCCTCATTGGCCGACTCCAGCTGAAATGGCTGCGATTCAACCCTGATCGGCACGCGAGCGGCCACATCAAGGAATTGCTCGCCATCCATCCGGCTCAGGTTGGCCACGGATCTGACAACCCGTTCTTCCCAGAGCAGGCGGTAAGGGAAAGACGGGATATCACTCATATGTATGCCCCCGCAGACGACCGTCCCCCCTTTGTCGGTTACGCTCAAGGCAGCCGGCAACAGAGCGCCTACCGGTGCAAAGATGATTGCGGCGTCAAGCTTCTCCGGAGGTGTAGTATCAGAGTCGCCCACCCACGTAACGCCCACCTTTAGCGCAAAAGACTGTCCCTCCCGGTCGCCCGGTCTCGTAAACGCATACACCTTTTTGCCTTGGGCCAGGGCGACCTGAGCAATCAGGTGGGCTGCGGCGCCAAACCCGTAGATGCCCAGACGCTCCACATGCTTTCCCGCCATACGGTACGAGCGATATCCGATGAGCCCTGCGCAAAGAAGAGGAGCGGCTTCCACATCACTATAGGTCGCGAGGTACGCGAAAACAGTATCGCTGGTCTGCCACGGTATACTCGGCATACCCGCCGTCTCGCGTGTAGCCTGTGAAAAGCGCATGCTCACAGAGATTCTCTTGGCCTCTGTTGCAGTATCGGCACTTTCCACAGGTATAGCCCAGCCATGGCACGCCGATTCGTTCTCCCTTACGGAACGCCGTGACCTGCGACCCGACCCCGGCAACAGTCCCAACGATCTCGTGTCCAAGGATCAAGGGCAGCTTGGGATCAGCCAGCTCGCCATCGAAGACGTGCAGGTCGGTCCGGCAGACGCCACAGGCACGCACCTTGATCAGCACGTCGTCAGCCCCGGGCTCGGGCACTGCCACCTCTCTGAGCTGTAAGGGCCTGCCCGGCTCTTCAAGCACCATAGCGCGCATCTTATCCGGCGTTTTCATCTCCTTGCTCCCGGGTCATCCGCAAAAGACCACTCATGTCATTATACCGCTATTCATTGTAGCTCAACCGATGTCCATGGGCAAGCTTGTAGAAATCTACAAATTCCAAATCTTAATACCGAGATCCCAAACAGATTTCAATGTTCAAGACCTAATACCAAGTTGCATTCAAAAATAGAGCAAGGCGCTCAAGCCGTGACGAACGAAGGCGTACTTCAAGTACGTCGGAGTGAGGCAGGGCGCAACACCCACTGACGTGGGTACCCGGAAGGCTGGTATCTATGAATGAAGGCAACTTGGTATAAGGCTATCTGAAGTAGTGGTAGAGTAAGTCGAGGCGTCCGTGTTTGACCAGGTGCATACCCGAGAATTTCATGATCTCCCTGATTTTCTCTTTATACTCTCCCTTGTAGCACTGCCTCTCACACTTTTTGCACATGGGTTTTGGGTCGTGAGGGCACGCGAGCCGCATGCCTATGCCATAGGCCAGAAGCTGCTTGCACTCGCGGCAGAGGAGAGCCTCTTTCTTCTCGATCTTCCTGATATCCAGCTGTTTCAAGGATAAGGGAACCTTGGGCCCCTCGTGGTGCTCACGGCAGTAAATGGCAACGAAGCGGATCAACGTTCGGATGTCAGATTTTTCCTTTGGTGAGATGTCTTGACTGGCTGGCATCTTCACATTATACACGATCTGAATCGGTTGCGGGTTTGACTTAGATCAAGAAAGCATGTCGCGGGTTTCGCGTTGCGGGTTGCGGGTTCGAAGCTCAATGAAAATAGCCTTTCTGCGGTTACGGGCTGCAAGCCTTGCTGAACTCGCAACCCGTAACTCGTTATCTTGCAACCGGCTGCTACTGCGGGTTCACCGGTACCAGACCCTGTGAGGGGGTACCCACCTGCCATATACCCACCTACCAGGAACGACTACCCACTGACCCGGAGGGGCATAGGCATATGCTGGGGCGGGGTATGCGTAGGGCTCCGGCGCATAAGCAGGCGCTGGGTACGCGACTGCCGGTGGGGGAGCAGGTACGTATCGAGGCGCAGCCAAAGCGCTCCCCAGCACAGTCCCAAGGACAGCGCCACCTACGAATGCACCTCCCACCGCCCATCCGTTGTAATATCCGTGCCCACCGGCGTAAGATGGAACAGGATTGATGACCAGCAGGGTGAGCATCACAGCAAGAAGCATCACGACCACTTTTGCTCTCATTATTGCACCTCCTTGCTATTTTTTTTCTGCGACATACCATCATGATAGCAACGACAGTGCCAGAAGGCGGCCTCATGTAAGTCCACATAATTACAGGACTTATTATCCATGCCTGCAACGTAACCATCCCGCATCGGGTCAAATATGACGAAGTCAACAGCTTTTCCCGACCATTTTGTCGAAACAAGGATGTCAGAATAAAATTCTCAGAATTACGAGTGTGATACCAAGTCGCATTCAAAAATACGAGCAAGGCGACCAGGAGGATAGCGACGGATGCGTACTATTAGTACGTCGGAGTCGTGCCTCCGCAGGCAACGAAGCTATATGAATGAAGGCAACTTGGTATAAAAATCTAATTGACAAAAGAACCCGTGACCGCTAGGATGTTTGCCGTGAAAAGTGCCACAAAGAGCTCACTTCTCGGTTTCTGCGATCTTATGTGCAAATACGCGGAAATGCCGAAAGAGGGAGCGCTTGACGGGTCAGGAAGCTGCAGAACCTTCATCGCGGTCTACTGCAGCCGCAAGAAATCCTTCGTCCATAAAAATATGCCCTGCAGTGAGAAGCAGGTGCGGCAAAAGAGTTAACCCACAAAAAACTGTTGCCGGAAAGTGGGTCTTGCTCTATAACTACATGGGGTTGATATTCGGGCAAAGACAAAACAGGGAGGCAAGCTTACATCATGACGAGGCCAGAGGCGATCCAGCTCCTTCACACGTATGTAAAGAATGAGCGTATGCTGAACCACTGCTACGCCGCCGAAGCAGTCATGAGGGCCCTGGCTCAAAAGCTGGGCCGGAATGAAGAGCGGTGGGCAATGGCCGGCTTACTGCACGACCTTGATGTCGAACTGACCAATGCTGACCTGAAGGTGCACGGCACAGAGACAGAAAGGATCCTGAGAGAACGGGGTGTCGATGAGGAGATCATTGACGCCATCGTCATGCACAATGAGGCTCTGACGGGGAAAAAGCGGGCTACCGAATTCCAGCATGCTCTGGCCGCGGCAGAGACCATTACAGGCATGATAGTGGCCACCGCGCTCGTCTATCCCGATAAGAAGCTGGCGAGTGTAAAGCCGAAATCGATCACGAAGAGGATGAAGGAAAGAGCCTTTGCCGCGTCAGTCAACCGGGATATCATACTGGAATGTGAGGATATCGGGGTGTCCTTGGAAGAATTTGTACAGCTCAGCCTGGAGGCCATGAAAGGCATCGCTACGCAACTGGGTCTTTGAGAAATGCTGTGCGAGGGAGTGGGGACGTATGGTGAGGACGAAAAACCAGCAAACCGCAGGAGACCAGGCAGGACAAGCCACTGGCGTGTGCGGGTACGTGCTGGTGAGGAGCAGGCGGCGCAGGAAAACGATGACCTTGCGCATTGACCGCCAGGGAAGAGTCGTGATCAGGGCGCCTTTGTACGCGGTCAGGGCGGACATAGACAGCTTCTATCAGCAGAACGGAGCCTGGGTTGCCAGGAAGTTGGCCGAGCGACAGGCCATCCAAGAAATGTGCAAACCGAAAAGCTTCGTGCCCGGGGAAGAGTTCCTGTTCCTGGGCAAATCCTATCCTTTGCGGCTTGGGGAGACGAACGGCAAAGTCCCGACCCTCTCTTTCTGTTCAGGAGGATTTACTCTACCCAGGGACCACGCCGCAAAAGCAAGAGATCTATTCATCAAGTGGTATAAAACCAAGGCCTGGGAAAAGATCACCGAAAAAGTGCTCTGTTTCAGCAAAGAGACTCGATCGTGATACCCCAGGGGATCAGGATTATGACTGCACGAACTCAATGGGGCTCCTGTTCGCCGGACAATCGTCTTTCCTTCAACTGGAAGCTCGTTATGGCGAGGGATGCCTTCATTGATTACGTGGTGGCCCACGAACTGCTCCACATCAAGGAGAAGAACCATTCCCGCCGGTTCTGGGAGCGCTTTCGAGTCCTTCATGCCTGATTACAAGGAACGCAAGGCCTGGCTCGACGACAACGGGCACCTGCTTAACATATGATGGCTAAGGGCCAAGGGCAGAAGGTCAACAGGTAACGCTTCTTTTGTCTTGACCCTTTGGCCGTACCCGGAGGCTATTATGGACCTGGTGCGAAGAGTACAGGATATACTCTTAAGGCCGAAAGAGACATGGCCGGTCATCAAATCAGAGGAGATGACTATTGCCGGTATTTACAAATCGTACGCCTTTATTCTGGCCGCCATACCTGCTGCTGCCCAGGCGATTGGCCTGCTGTTCATCGGCACTTCATTCATAGGCATACGCTACAGAACATCCCTGGAGAGCGCGCTGGGCGATGCCATTCTATCCTATTGCGCCTCCCTTGTCTCGCTGTATATAGTCGCATTGGTTATCAATAGCCTCGCGCCCAAGTTCGCATCCCAGAAGAACCTCACGAACGCGTTCAAGCTGGTCGCCTACTCTTGGACTCCCACCTGGGTGGCAGGGATATTGCTCCTCGTCCCCTCACTCGCCTGGCTTGCGAACCTGGTCTCTCTATACGGGCTCTATCTGCTCTACCACGGCCTGCCTATCCTGATGGAGACGCCGAAAGAGAAGGCCACCGTCTATTCCCTGTCTGTGGTGGCACTGAGCATCGTTCTGGTTGGCTTCATTCTATCCGTAGTGGCGCTTATCTTCCCATCGAGAACTCTTTAAGAATCATCTATACCGATTGATTCAGATGACGAGGCGGTGGTACGGAGGCGTCCAGCGGTACTCGAGTAAGAACACCGATGCAACGAAGGTATACGCTTGAGACTTGTATCAGATCTTGAACTCGTCAAAGGTCTCAGGCGCAAACAGATCTTCCAGCGCCATCTTCCGTGCGGACAAACCCTGCTCAAACGAATACTGACAAAGGGCCTCGATGGTCTGCCTGTTTTTTTCGATCCCGTACGGCCACCAGTCATCGCCCATGACCTTCCTCGTCTGGTCGACGTGGTGCACGAGCCACGGAAGACTGGCTTGCAAGGCGAATGTGTGCTGGAGACTCTTCAAGGTCATATTTTTGGATGCCAGAAGGGCCTTATAGAGAGACATGGCGACCCATGGGTTTTGTTCGTATATTGTTCGCTTTATGGCAACAGCGTGCATGATGGGGAAGATGCCGGTTCTTCGAAAGTATTCCTCTTCAGCCTCCCAGTACCTTTCAAAGAGATGCTTGACGTTGGGTGATCCTGAAGTGAACGAAGAAGGAGCCCTCGCCGTAAAAAGGGCATCGATCTCGCCTTCATCAAGCATGCGGGAAAGCGTTTTGTCGGCCGGAATGGGTTGATAGTCAACATCGGGCGGCAGCTCCAGTTTCACTTTCTCAACCCGTCCGGGCGTCTCCTCGCCTCCGCTTCTCCAGTGCACGTCTCTGGGGTGCACGCCATACTCGTGCTGAAATATGCCCCTCAGCCATACAGCCGCGGTCATCTGGTACTCCGGCACCCCTATTATCTTTCCTTTCAAGTCCTGTGGGGTTTTTATGCCTTTATTCACATTGATGTACGCAGACGAATGGCGAAAAAATCTTGATGTAAAAACAGGGATTGCGATGAACCGTTCATCCCCACGCGACTTCGCCATCATGTAAGACGAAAAGGAGATTTCACAGGCGTCAAACTCCTGGTGCCTGAGCTGGCGCCAGAAAATCTCTTCCACCTCCAGCGGGATAAAGTTGAAATCCATGCCCTCGGGAACTATCGTTCCATTCAAGAGCGCCTGCATCCGATCGTAGGAAGAACACGCGAACGTAAACCTGAGCTTGCTCATAAAGATGTACCTCCTCCCTTCTTCGTTGATTAGTAGACTCTTTCCAGCTTCCTAAAGTAAGAATCCCACATGTGATACCGTTGGTCGATGAAGATTCTGGCCCTCCTTTCGCTACCTCTCTGCCTCATCCATGGACACCCAGCGCCGTGAATGCCTTTTGAATCAACCCTTCCATGAAAGGCACGTTGAGGAACCAGACAAAGAGTCCATAGAAGGTCGCCCAGGATATGAACGTGGCAATAAGCGTCACCAGCCATCCTTCACGCCCTTCCAGTTTCAGGTAACAAAACACAAACAGGGGCACGGCAATGGGGAAACCGACGAAAATAACCAGGAAGAAAAAACCGAGTATCCAGAAAAATATCGAGACGGTCCGCTTTCTTACGAGTGCCTTATCTTCATGCCCCGAGAACTTGAAATCAATCGTCGCGTGCTCTTTATCGCTCTTCTCAAATGCGGCCAAAAGGAAGTCGATGAGCGCCAGCAGAAAGACAGGGATACCCACGATGAGGGGGAAGAGGGCTGCCTTGAAGGGCCATTGCGCAGCCTGAATGACGACACCCGCGCCAACCAGCATAATGCAGAAGCTCATCATCGCCCTACCCTTTAGGCGCATGGAGAGCCTCCCTTCTAGCCAATCGCTTCTTCTGAATGGAAGGATAGAGCGCTACGAGCACGGCAAGAGCGAGTATGACGAGTACCTTCGGCCGGTAGAGCCACTCCAGCTCGTAACGTGTCGTGGATATGTAGAAGTAGGTTTCGGCAAGATGGCCAAGAATGAATCCAAGGACGAAAGGCGGGCGCGGGAACCCGTACTTCACCATGAGATAACCGAGTCCGCCCGCAAGGAGCGTTACAATCAGGTCGCCTATATCGTTGCTCGCGGTATATCCGCCGATGAACGTGAGAAGAAGCAGAAAGGGAATAATGAGGGTTCCACGAATCGTGGTCATGCCGGCGAGCTTGTTGAGGAAGAGCAGGCTCGCGGCAACGACCAGAATATTGGCTATCACGATGGTCCAAACGAGAGAGAACGTCACCGGCAAATACTTAGTCAGCATATCCGGGCCAGGCACAATCCCGAGAATAAAGAACGCACCGAGGAGGACCGCGGTACTGGTGCTGGCTGGAATCCCGAAGGCGACCGTCGGGATGAGGCCTGCGCCCTCTTTCGAATTCGCGGCGCCCGGGCCTATGATGCCCCTGACGTCCCCCTTGCCGAAGCCGGCGCGTTCTTCCGGCGTTTTTGCGCTCTGCGTCGCATGGGCGTAGGCCACCCACTGGGCAACCGAGCCGCCGAGGCCGGGCATCACGCCGATGAACGTTCCGATGAGGCTGCAGCGGACAGTCAGAAAAATATAACGAAAGGTATCCTTTACCCCCTGCATCACGCCCTTGACAAGCTTGCCTGAAGGGAGGTCACCTGCAATGGCCGTCCCCTGGATCGCAAGCTCGACGATCTCAGGAATAGCAAACAATCCGACTACCAAGGGGATGAGGGGGACACCGTTCCACAAATAAAGCTGCCCGAACGTGAAGCGCAATATACCCGCCTGCCGGTCCTGCCCGACGAGTGAAATGATGAATCCCAATCCGGCGCACATAAGCCCCACGAGGAGGCTGCGCTTTCCCTGGCCGCTCAGGGTAGATATGCAGGTCAACCCAAGAATAATCACCATGAACATCTCGGGCGAGCCAAAGGAGAGCACGAGCGGACGCACGATTGGTATACAGACCGCAAGAAATGCCGCCCCGATGAGGGCCCCAAGCAGGGCGCTTGTCAGGGCCGCGCCGAGCGCCCTGCCTGCCTCGCCTTTCTTGGCCATGGCGTGGCCGTCAAGGATAATGGCAACCGTCGTAGCCTCCCCCGGCACACCGAAGAGCACGGAGGTGATATCACCGGTGGTCTGGACCACGGAGTGCATGCCCATGAGAAAGGGGAAAGCTTCGGCCGGCGTCATCTTGTAAATGAAGGGCATCATCAGTGCGAGGGTGGTGGCTCCGCCTATTCCGGGGAGGATGCCCACCCAATAACCGATAAAGGCCCCGATGATAAGATAAAGGAAGGCCTTCCATTGCAGTACAAGCAAAAGGCCGTCTAGTAACGAGTCGAACATACCACCTCTGGAGCTAAGGTATCTGTCTGCGGCGCTGTGGCTTCAGGAAACACGTCAGAATTTGATGAATCTGCTGAATTCCCTTACCATCTCCGGGGGCTGGCTCAAGAGGCCGTTGAGCACTCTCAGCACTTCTTCAGGAGGCACATACTTCACATCTTCCATCATCTTGGCAGCATCCTGCAAAAGCTCCGGGTCCTTCTCAACCTTTGCAAAAGCGTCCCTCAGTATCTTCATGGCCTCCGGCGGGGTTTTAGGAGGGGCCACATACGGGCGTCCAACCCGGTCAGGGGCCGACCGCATCGACATCACTGTTTTTGCGGTGTTGTTGGGGGCCAGGCTTTCGTCAACCGGAAGTTTCTCGTTTTCAGGAAGAGCGACGCTGCAGCGGACCAGGGGGCGGAGGATACCGCGGTCAATCAGCAGCTTGAGGGAACTGTAGGAACGCGACATGCCGTCCAGTTCTTTTCTCTCTATCGCGAGCTGGACGTCAGCGCCTGAAGGGTAATTGATCATTTTCATCGGAAGTCCAAGATACTCTTTCAACAACAAAGAAAACTGTCCATTGCTGTCAGCGGGGCCGGTTGATCCGACCATCAGCGGAGACTTTGCTTTCTGGGCTTCAGCGAATGTCTTATAAGGCATATCTGCCCGGATGGCAAACGTCGCAGATTCGACCGCCGCAGAGCCTATCCAGGCAAACTTCGTTACGTCGAACCTGACTCCTTGTGCCTTGAGCAACTGGGCAAAGGACATCCCCCTGTTGAAGGTCCCTATGGTAAGGCCGTCCGGTTTCGCGATGTTATAAAGGTAATTAGTAGCGATCATGCTGTCCGCGCCTGGCATGTTTTCCACCAAAACGGTTGGTTTTCCAGGGATATGCTTCGGAAGATGTTTGGCCAGTAACCTTGCCACCCGATCGTATCCTCCACCAGGCCCGTATCCAACGATGATCGTGATTGTCTTGCCTTCGTAATAGGCCGCCGCGTTGACCTGCTGAGAAGAGACGAGCAGAATACCGAGAGTCAACAGCATCACCGCGACAACGCAGCACCGCTTCATAGCGCTTCCCCCCTTCGTTCGCATATCTCTTAATGAACGTAATCGTCAAAGCAGCCAGGACTAGGCCCTGACACGATGCTTATTACATGGAGAGGTTTTGCTTGTCAAGCAGAATAATACAAGGTAGGTAAGGCTTCGGTTCCGGTTGTTAGGTTGGTTTTATTGGTTTGATTAGTTACAGCACCAATAAAGCTAATGAAACTAATTGTAAGAATAAAATGACGTAGGTGCCCCTATTTCTCCCTCGGGAGAAGGATCCATTTGGCTCTCAGTTCCTGCCAAGCTTGTTCCCGCGCCTCGACCTCGGTGTAGCCTTGCTGTCTGAGTTGTTTTTCAAGGTGCCTCATGTCTTCGCGCGTGAATTCGACCGCACGCTCGAGCAAGTCTTCCAGGACCCCTGTCGTCAGTAGTCTTTGGTACATTTTTGGCCTATACTTGGCCCAGTGGTCCTTCGCCAACTGCTTGAGCATGTCCGGGGCATCCTGCTCCATCGCATAACTTGAAAGCTCCTGCGCTGTCTGTTCCATCCCACCCGCCTTTTTTGTTAATGGATATTCATCGGCCGAATGACTCGTCTTCTTAACCCCTCTTATGAAATATGTAATAAAATATGCAAAATCTGGGCCGAAGTTGTACAGCCTTGGAAACAGGCTCTCTTCCCAATAGGGGTCATCACGCCCGAAGAAAAAGGGCAAAATATCTGTCAAATTTTCCTGTATACCAAAAGGGCATGGATGGTATTGAGATGGTATGAATAATAGGACGTTCAGGCAAGCAAGACCAGGCAGATCATTGAGGGAATCAGACTCCTTCTCGAACCATGGGAAGTTGAATAGCGGAAGAACGTTTTCCGGTGCAAGGTTCTCATTCTGCGTGCTTTTCCTCTGTGAACTCTGTGAACTCTGTGTGAGACCGTCCTGCCTTTCCTCTCCTGCTTTTCCTCTGCGCCCTCCGCGGCCTCTAGCGAGTGCAGCGGGCGGGCGTGAGATAAGCCTTAGCCTTGAGCCTTCTCCTTCAACGCCTTCAACACCTTCTCCGGCGTGATCGGTAGGTCCTTAATCCTTACCCCCACTGCGTCATAGATCGCGTTTGCAATGGCCGGTGCTGTCGGGACGAGGCCCGGCTCGCCGATGCCCTTTGCGCCGAACGGGCCGCTCTTTTCATCCGTCTCGATGATGACGGCCTCGATCGGCGGGATATCTTTCGCTGTGAGCAGCTTATAATCGAGGAAATTCGGGTTCATGACCTTACCATTCTGGAAGATCATCTTTTCGCTGAGGGCGTATCCCAGACCCATCACGCCGCCGCCGTAAATCTGTCCTTCAAGCAGCATGGGATTGATAGCCTTGCCCACGTCATGTGCCGCAACGTACTTGATGATCTTCACCTGACCCGTCTCCTTATCCACCTCTACCTCGACGCCGTGCGCACCATAAGCGTAGGCGACCGAGAGGTTCCCCTTGAACTCTTTGTCAAAATTTTCATTGGGCGGATCGTAGAAGTACTCGGCCACCAACATTTTCCCACCAGGCGCATAGTGCGCAGACCTCAAGATCTTGCCAAGCGCAATATTCTTCTCTTTGTTGTTCTTCGAGAAGATGACGCCACCCTTCAGGTCGAGAGCGCTAGGGTCCTCGTTGAGAGTCGCGGCTGCCAGATCGAGGATCTGCGCCCTGAGTCTTTGCGCCGCTCCAAGGGCGGAGTTACCGGCCACGAACGTGGTTCTCGATGCGTGCGCACCCACGTCCCACGGGCAGACATCCGTGTCGTTGTTGATCACATTTATGTCATCGATGGAGACACCAAGCACTTCAGCCACGATCTGCGCTACGATGGTCTCGGAACCCTGACCGATTTCGGAAGAGCCTGTGAACACGTCGACCTTACCGTAATCATCGATCTTGATGATGGTGCCGCAACCATCCGACTTGTAGACGCGCGCTCCGCCGCCCACGTGGACGAGTGCGGCCATGCCGAAACCGCGGCCTTCTTTCTGCATGCGCTTGCCTGTCCAGCCGAGCCTTGTTTTTACCGCTTCCATGCACTCCTTCACGCCGCACGACGTGATCTTGAATTTCTGCGGTGTGATCTCACCCGGTTCGTTCGCATTCATCAACCTGAATGCGTAAGGGTCGATGCCTGCTGCCTCCGCGAGCTGATCCAGCGAGCACTCTATGGCAAAGGTGGCCTGAGGATTTCCGTACCCCCGCATGGCCTGGCTGTACGTATTGTTCGTGTAGACACACTTGGCCGCGTATTTCACGTTCGGTACCTTGTAGAGAGAGGAGATAGGCAGCATCATAACCGACGGGGTTGTTGCTCCCCACGAGGTATAGGCGCCATTGTCGAGGATCATCTCCATCTCCCTGAAGAGGAGCTTTCCTTCTTTGGTGCAGCCCTGCGATATCTTCGTGATGGTGCACTGTCTGGGCGAGGTTGCGAAGAACTCTTCCTCCCGGCCGAAGAGGATCTTCACGGGCTTGCGTGTCTTCAGCGCGAGAAGGATCGCGACGTATTCGTATGCATAGGTGTCGAGCTTGCTGCCAAAACCGCCGCCGATAACGCTCTGGATGATCCTAACCTTTTTGTTCTTCAACCCGAACGTGCCGAGCGCCTCCATGAAGTCCTTCTGCGCAAGATAGGGGATCTGTGTGTTGCTATACATCGTCAGGTTGCTATTGATGTCGAAGCTGGCTATGCATCCGCTCGCGCCAAGACAGCAATGCGTGACCCACTGGGTGCGGAACGTATCCTCGACGACGTACGCGGCCTCCTTCCTGGCGCTTTCCACATCGCCTGTTGCGAGCTTCCATGGCATCTTCAGCACGTTCGTTTTGTGCTCCTCGTGTATAAGCGGCGCGCCCTCCTTCATCGCCTCAATCGGGTCGAATAGAGCGGGCAGCTCTTCGTATTCGACCTCGATAAGACCTAAAGCCTCGTCGGCAACTTCGGGGCTCACAGCGGCTACAGCGGCTATCTCATCTCTGAGCGAGCAGACCTTGCCAGTCTTGAGCGGCGGATTATCCTTGTACACCCCGAATTTGAAAGGAGGGATAGTTGAGCCGGTGAGCACGGCTTTCACACCGGGAAGCTTTTCCGCCTTCGTGGTGTCCAGGCGGACAATCTTCGCGTGAGGGTGGGCACTGTAGAGTATCCTGCCGTAGAGCATGCCCGGCACTTTGAGGTCCTGAATGTAAGCAGCTTCACCCGCAACTTTTCCCGGAGCATCCTTTTTTGGTATCGGTTTTCCAACAAACGTGAGTTGAGCCATGGTTACCTCCCTCCGGCGGCCGCTTTCACTGCTTCGATGATCTTCACGTAGCCGGTGCACCTGCACAGGTTGCCCGCGATACTCTCCTTAATCTCCTCGTCTGTCGGACTCTGCTTCTCGTCGAGGAGCGCCTTGGCCGACATGATCATGCCGGGGGTGCAGAAGCCGCACTGGACAGCCCCATGGTCGATAAATGCCTTTTGCAGAGGATGGAGTTGCCCATCAGGCTGCATTAGACCCTCTATGGTGGTCACGCTCCTTCCTTCCGCTTCGAGGACCGGAACGAGACAGGCATTGACTGCCTGGCCGTCCATGATCACCGTGCAGGCGCCACACTCGCCATATCCGCAGCCTAGCTTGGTGCCGGTCAATTCGAGCTTCTCCCGGAGCAGGTAGAGTAATGTCCACGTGGACTCAACCTCCGCACGCACCTCTTCTCCGTTCAGCCTGAATATCATCTCTCTTTTCATAGCAGCTCCTTTATCGATCAGGGTCATAGAAAAGTTACGAGTTACGGGTTCGCGGGTTTCGAGTTCAGAATCCAAGACTTTAATTCGACCGCTAACTCCTCGGCGTCTCTAATTCACTCAACCCTGCACAACTCGTAACTCGTAACCTGCTCTTTTCACCACAGTCTTTCCGGGTAGACAACTTCCCCGGGCCTCACTACCCGTTCGATCGCCTTCATGATGCCCCTTTTGACGAGCACCTTCACCATTTCACGTCCGGTACCAGGCCTCACCCCTCACGCTGTCCCTGGGTGAAGCCTCCGAAGCAGCGATCTCACTCACCTCCGCAACAAGCTTTTCAGAAAGGACCTTTCCTTTCAGCGCAGCCTCCGCCGTCTTTGCCCTTATGGGGCGCGGCGCGACAACACCCATGGCGATGCGCGCATCCTCGCACTTAAGCTCCTCATCCTCAAAATAGCCCATGATTTTTGATATGGGCTCCAGTGTGCAGAGCGCATCCCTGCACTTGACATCGTTGCGATTAAGGGTGATCCGCACGGCAACACCGATGATGGGGAGGTCCATCGCGGCCCGACGCGTATGTTTGATGTAGACAGACCCCGTATTCTCCGTGAAACGGCGAATCCTAAACTCCTTAAGGATCTCCCCTTTGTGCAATACCGTCTTTCCCGGCCCCACAAAAAACTCATCTATATCGACTTCCCGCTCTCCGGCTGCGCTCACGAGCACTGCCTTAGCGTCCAGCACCAAAAGGGGACACGCTGTGTCAGCCGAAGGAGCCGCAGTGCAAATGTTTCCGCCAATCGTCGCAACGTTGCGGATCTGGATAGAGCCGAGATTGCAGGCCGCGTCATGGAGCGCCGAGAAATGCTCCTCTATCAGCGGGTTCTTCTGCAACTCCCGAAGGGTGACGCCGGCCCCAATGGTTGTACCGTCATTGCGCTTCAGATCAACGACGTTGCGCAGCGATATCAGCGCCTTGGGCTTCAACTTCCTCTGTTCTATCAGCACCATCACATCAGTGCCGCCGGCTATGAAAACCGCTTCATTCTTGTATTGCGCCATCAGCTCAAGGGCTTCTTTCAACGAATCAGGCTTGTGGTAGTCATAGTGAAGCATCGCTTCCTCCTTACATAGGGCAAGGGTGTAGCGTGCAGGGATAATCTCAAACCTTGTCTCCATACACCCTACACCCCTCGCCCTATTCTCTTTTGTCAAACACGCGCTTCGTCTTCCTCTCCGACCTTGGTAATTCGCCGTGGCAGACGATTTCGCAGTCGCAGCTCACAAATATCTGGTTCTTTACCCCCTTCTCAACACCCTTTCTTAACTCCTCATCACTGGCAGGTAAACAGCCGATGCCTCTTTCCACCTTGACGGTCATGTAGTCCTTGCCGTCGGGGCGCCGATCAAGATGAATCTGGTACTCGCTCCCGATGCCCTGGATACGGGAGAGCACATGATCGACCTGACCCGGATAGACATTGACCGCCCGGAAGATGAACATGTCATCCGAGCGACCCAGGAAGCGGTCATGTCGCGGCAGGATCGAGCCGCACGGGCACTCGCCGGGGATAGCCCGTGTCAGATCTCTCGTCCGGTAACGCACCAATGGAGCCGCCTCTTTTCTGAGCGTCGTCACCACCATTTCACCTATTTCTCCCTCAGGCACAGGTTTAAGTGTCTCAGGGTCGAGGAACTCGACGATGTAATAATCGGCCCAGTAGTGGATGCCCGTGTGATGGACGCAGTCAAGGCCTGTCCCCGGTCCGTAGAGCTCGGTCATGCCGGGAATGTCAAAAATGTGCTCCACGCCGAGCAGGTCCCGGATGCGCGCGCGCATCGCATCGCTGCTCCGCTCCGACCCGAAAATCACCTTCTTGAGGTTGATCTGGTCGCGTAAGCCTCTTTTCTCCACCTCCTCTGCCATCAGAAGCCCCATCGACGCGGTGCAGCAGAGGACCGTGGTCTGAAAATCGACGAGGAACTCGGTCTGCATGTCCAGATTCCCCGGGCCGATCGGTATCGCCATGGCGCCAAAGCGCTCGACCCCTGCCTGGAAACCGACGCCCGCTGTCCAGAGCCCATAGCCCACCGCTATCTGCACGCGGTCGAGCTGGGTCAAGCCGGCCATCTCATAACAGCGGGCAAAGAAGTTTGCCCAGTCATCGATATCTTTCGCGGAATAGGCAAGCACCTTTCTCTTACCCGTGGTGCCGCTGGAAGCGTGGATCCTGACCACCTTCTCCATCGGCACACTGAGCAACGGAAACGGATAGCCCGCCTTCAGGTCATCCGCGGTGGTGAAAGGCAGACGCCTGATATCATCCAGAGTCTTGATCGTACCAGGTTTAACGCCTGCATCTTCGAACTTCCGCCTGTAAAAGGCTGACCCGTTGTACGCATGCTTCACCGTCCACTTGAGGCCTTTCAGCTGGAGCGCGGCAAGCTCCTCAGTTGTCTTCACACTCGGCATGAATGTCTTTGGCATAAAACCTCCCGTGACTGGGATTAGATATAGGATTAAAGTTCGATGTGCAAATGAAGGTACCAGTCTCCGTATTCGGTCAATTAGATCGTTAGATATTATTTCAACTATTCAGGACTTCAACGTTTCTGACTGGCCCTCAGTTTATTGGTCGCCTCCCATCTATCTCATACGTCCCCGCATGATCACAACACCATAATCGTCCTGGCCCTCTCTACCTGACGTATCCTTCGATCACGTCCTGCTGCACCATCTCCGGCTCGCGCTCGAACGGGTCGCCGCAGCCGCCGCCGCCCGGCGCATCGATGGTCACCACGTCGCCCGGCTTCAACTGGGTTAAGCCATAGGCGTTTCCGGGTACTCCATTGACCAGAAACTGCGCTTTTGAGCCCGTCTTACCGCCAAAGAGCCCTTCCGCCGGATAGACATACCTTCCAGCCTGTATCCCTAAATTAACAGGCGCCATCGGTGCGTACTGATCGTCCGGTATCTTGAAAACTTCCCTCTTCCCGAGACCTCCCTTCATCTGCCCGGGCCACCGGAATCAGTGAGGAGCTCTCTTTTTTCGACAATGAGAGGGGTGTCGCTTTCAAATATCTCGACAGGTGTATTCGCGCCGTTCGCCGGGAAAATGTAGACGTAGTTGCCGTCGTTGGCGGAGCCTGCCCCCATGCCGCCTCCCCTGATAATCACGGAGTGCCACGGTCTTGCGTCATTTCTTTTCCCGTAAAAAACATTCATCGCTGCCGGCGTGCCGCCTGATCCCGCGATCACCTTCCGGGGCACTACACCGGAAAGCGCTCGATAAATGACCTCGGTCATGAAGTGACCCACGCCCATGCGCGCGGCCACGGCAGCAGGAAACTTACAGTTAACAACAGTACCCTCAGGGGCGGTCAGCTTTATGGGCCGCGCGCAGCCCTCATTGTTCGGAATGTCCGGAGCGAACATGCTCTTGATAGCCATAAATACATAGGCATACGTAAAATTGAAAACCACGTTACCGCCCCAGTTGACCTGGCCGGAAGAGCCGTCGAGGTCCACGATGATATCGCTTCCCTTGACCTCGACCGCCGCCTGGATAACGAGGTCGTCACCCTTCATCTGCTCGATAATGCCTTTAGCCCGGTAGATACCGTCCGGGATCTTTTCGATCTCCTCCCTTATGCTTCTCTCAGTGAGGCTGATGACCTGGTCCGCCAGGTCATCCAGACTTTCGAGCCCATTCTCTTTGAGCATCTGGCATACCTTCTCAGCGCAGACATGGTTCGCCGCGATCTGCGAACGGATGTCCCCGACAACCTCATCGGGCGTACGTACGTTCCACCTGATCATATCCAGGACCGACTGGTTGAGGACACCCTTGTCGTAGAGCTTCACGAGCGGGATGAACAGGCCTTCTTCGAAGACGTCATGATTGTCCGAGGAGACGCGGCCGCCGATATCCGAGTGATGGAAGACGCAGGCGGTAAAGGCCACGAGCCGCTCCTTATAAAAAATGGACTCCATACACAGACATCATTCAGGTGACCCGCCAGGGCCCAGGGGTCGTTCGTGATGAAGACGTCGCCCGGCTGGTAATAGTCCGCGGGAAAACTATTGACGAGGTTCTTCACCCCTATCGCCATAGCCCCCGACTGCCCGGGAGTCGCAAAGCTCCCCTGGGCTAGTTCCCGGCCTTTGCAATCGGTAAACATGCACGTGTAATCATGGGCATCTCTGAGCAGGCTTGAGAACGCCGT
>CAWIHO010000067.1:0-24916 GCA_963835605.1 uncultured delta proteobacterium
TGACAAAGAGTATGTCTCGTTAGTATGGTTTCATTATGGGTAAGGTAGAGCTAAAGGAACGGCATATCGAGACGGACGTGCTCTGCATCGGCGGCGGGATTGCGGGCCTCAT
Organism: uncultured delta proteobacterium; assembly: GCA_963835605.1. Classification (GTDB taxonomy): domain Bacteria; phylum Desulfobacterota; class Syntrophorhabdia; order Syntrophorhabdales; family WCHB1-27; genus JADGQN01. The sequence goes on from CAWIHO010000067.1 coordinate 113, forward strand.
GGGGGCCATACGGGCCGCTGAGGGCGGCGCGAGGGTCATCGTTGCCGAGAAGTCGAATGTGCTTTACAGCGGCTCGGGCGGTATGGGTAACGATCATTTCATGTGCTACATCCCCGAGGTCCATGGCCCGGATATCGAGCCGGTAATAGCCGATTTTCAGCGGGGTCAGCAGGGAGGCTTGAGGCCGCTCATTTTCATCCGGACCTGGTTTGAAAGGTCGCACGAAATTGTCAAGCTCTGGCACCAGTGGGGCATCCCGATGAAGTATAACGGGCAGTACGAGTTTGCTGGACACGGGCTTCCCGGTGACGTTCTTACAAATCTTCATTATGCCGGCAAGGAGCAGAAAAAGATTCTCGCACGCGAGGCGGAAAAGCGCGGCGCCGAGATCCTTAACCGTACTATGTGCTTTAACCTGCTTCACGAGAGCGGTGTGGTCGGAGGAGCCATAGGCGTCAACACGCAGGAAGATGAAGTTGTTGTCATAAAAGCAAAGGCTGTGATAGCGGGTACCGGCTCGGTGATGCGCCTGTATCCGGCCTCCACCCCGGCCAGGATGTTCAACACGCGCCTGTCCCCCACCTGTGTGGGGGATGGGAGAGCCATGGCTTACAGAGCCGGAGCGGAGCTGGCTAGCATGGAAATACCGATGATCAGGTGCGGGCCGAAATATATGGCGAAGGCCGGGAAAGCCACGTGGGCGGGGGTGCTGCGCGATCCCTCAGGGAAACCGGTGGGGCCCTTTGTCGACAAGCCGAATAATAAGTATGGCGACCCGGTCGTCGATGTCTACCAGGATATATTCATCGATTACAAGAAAACGGGGAAGGGACCGATTTACATGGATTGTGACGGTCTCTCAGACGAAGATCTGGCATATATGCTTTTTTGGTTGCGACACGAGGCTAACGCTCCGCTGCTCAATCACCTCGACGAAGAAGGGATCGATATCAGGAAGAACCCGATAGAGTTCACGACGTATGAGTACGAGCTCTTTCCCAGGGGAGGGATCCTTTACAACGAGCGGGCAGAGACGTCGCTGCCCGGTTTATTCGCCGCGGGTGACGAGTTTTTCGGGGGCATCTCCGGTGCGGCAGTCTTTGGCTGGATTGCGGGAGAAAGCGCTGCGACTCACGTGACAGCCTGCGGTTACATAAGGGATGATACGATCAGGTCGCGCGTTGCCGACGACAGGAACCTTTTCAGCGGACTGAGGGAAAGGCAGGATGGACCGGACTGGCAGGAAGCTAATACACTCCTCCAGCAGCTCATGTGGGACTACGCGGGGCCTGTGCGGTCAGAGACCTTCCTCGAAGCAGGGCTTCGCGCACTACTGAGGCTGCGCCGGAAGGCCTATGGCAGCATGGTCGCCGGAAATGCCCACGATCTGATGCGGGCCCTGGAGGTGCTCAATCTGATCGAGCTTGGGGAGCTTACCTTCATGGCGGCCCTTGAGCGAAAAGAAACGCGCGGAAAGCACAACAGGGTGGATTATCCTTTCACGAATCCGCTTCTCGAAAAACTGCTCGTGGTGAAGAAGGTGGAAGATAAACCGGTGATGGAGTGGAGAACCATCAAAAGATAATGAAAGTAAGCAGTAAGCAGTCAGCAGCGGGGAAAACGGACCCTTTTACTGCGTACTGTTTACTGCTCACTGTTGATGAGGTAAGATATGCCTCCTGTAATCAACAAGGAAAACTGTAAACGTTGCGGCTTTTGCGCTGATGCCTGTCCGAGCGATGTTTTCTGCGGTTCGGGTAAGGGTGAAATTCCCGTCGTCACTTATAAAGATGAGTGCTGGCATTGTAACGCCTGCGTTGAAGCCTGTCCTCACGAAGGCGCGATCAAGCTCCGTATTCCGCTGCCGCTCATGGTGCTCTACCAAGACAAGCGGCGTTAAGATGGACGCCCAGGGCCTGCCCTATTACCCACTTTTCCTTGACCTCACCGGAAAAATCTGCGTTGTCGTCGGTGGTGGCCACGTGGCTGATAGGAAAGTGCGAGCACTTCTCGCATGCGAAGCCCGGGTATGTGTGGTCGGCCCGCGTGTGTGCAAAAGCATCCGCGCACTGTACGACGAAGAGAGGATAGAGCTTGTTGAAAGAACTTACGAAACGGCCGACCTCAAGGGTGCCGCACTTGTCTTTGCCGCCACAAACGATGCTGCGACCAATGAGCGGGTGAGTCAGGATGCGCGAGAAAGGGGTATCCTGGTCAACGTAGCGGATAGCCCCGACCTTTGCGATTTTATCGTGCCTGCTGTCATAAGACGGGACCCTATCGTGATTGCCATATCCACCTCCGGAACATTACCCATGCTTGCGCGCAGACTGCGAGAAGAGATTGGCAGACAACTGTCGAAGGATCATACGCGTTACACGATGAAGGTCGGCAGGCTGAGAAAGCTCTTAATGGAAAGGGTAGGGGATCGCAGGAAAAGACAGAAGATCCTAAAGGAAATAAGTAAAATCAGACATTTCTGAGATCGCCGCCATGTCTATGAAAGAGCTGCGCGAACGCTTCCTGAAATAAACCGGTCATATGACTAACGTATGACCTGGTACGTACCTGGTCTTACACCCCTTTCAGCTTGAACAGCTTCGCTGCGTTCTTCCAGAAAATCTTTTCGTTATCCTCTTTGGGCAACTTCAGCGCCTTGACGAACTTGGCCGCCCTTTCCGGTCCGCCAATCGGGTGGGCATAGTCGGTCCCGATGAGCAGGCGGTTTACGCCCATGTATTCCAGGCAGCATTTCATCGCGGGCAGATGGAATGAGATCGTGTCTACCCATACGTTCTTCTTGTAATATGCGGAAGGCGGTTGAGAGAGGGAATAGCCAAAATCCTTCTGGTAGGTGTAGAAGCAGTCATCGATCCTCCCGACCATGTACGGAAATACGCCACCAAGGTGGGCATGGATGATCTTCAGCTTCGGGAAGCGCTCGACAATCCCTTCAAAGATGAGGCCGGTGACCGCCATGGTTGTGTCAAGAATGAATCCATAGAGCGGCAGCGGCATGCGGGCTTTCTTCATCGCATCCGTTGTCAGCGGCGGGGCAGGGTGCACAAAGAAGGGTAGATCGAGGCTTTCAGCCGCCTCGTAGATCGGTAAGAATTCTTTCAGGTAGATGGGTTTGCCCGCCAGGTTGGAGAAAATCGTGATGCCCTTCACTCCAAGTTCTTTGTGGCAGCGCTCCAGTTCTTTAACGGACGCTTTGACGTCCTGGTAGGGCAGTGTGGCCAGCGCATAGAGCCGGCCCTTATATTTCCGGCACCCTTCGGCCAGATAGTCGTTCACTTTTTTTGCCCAGGTAATGCCATCGGCCTTGGGAAACAGCTCTACGCCGGGGGTTGTCAGGCTCACCATCTGGATATCGATGCCGTATTCGTCCATGTCCTTGATGCGCGGTTCCCATTCGTAGTGGCCCGGCTTGGATATCGTGGCGAGCCGCATGCCTTCGTGGGAAAAGACAAAGTTGGTCGGCCCTGTGCGCCGCATGGTCGGGGAGCCCTTCCTGCCCTCTAGAAAATCCATCCACGGTCTTGGATATAAATGATTGTGTACATCGATTATTGTCATAGTTTACCTCCTCTGGTATTTGGTCTATTTAGTCCATCTAGTCTTCTTGTCTTTCTGGTCTGATTAAACCAGATAGACCAGATGAAACTAGAGAGACCAGAGAGACCGGTTCATTATGCATGCTGCGGCCGCTTTTTTCTTGGCCCTGTTTGCCTTTATGGCGGGAAGCTGCCATAGGGTTAAGAAGGGCGATAAGCGCGCAGCCAACAATATCAGTTGCCCAGTGCGGGTAAACGAGGAAGAAGCCTGCTATCATGTAAAGCGTCCGCTCGGTCCAGCTCAGGGGACGGAAGAGATAGCCGTGGAACATGATGGCCATACAGGCAAGTCCGATAAACGCGGAAAGGATCGGCGCAATCAGTGAAGCGGGCGAACCCATGAGCAGGAGCTGGTTGGAATAGATGTAAAGGTACGGCACCAGAAAGGATGGCAGCGAGTAAAGAAAGGTCAGATTGGTTGTTTTAACAGGGTCTGTTTCCGCGATTCCCGCAGCGGCAAAAGATGTGGGCGCCACAGGCGGGCTGATATTTCCAAGGGCGCCAAAGAAGAAGCAGAAGAGATGTGCTGCCATCGGAAGTACACCTGCTTTGACCAGTGCAGGCGCAGCCAGAACGGCCAGGATCAAGTAGCAGGTGACCGGCGGAAGAGGTAGCCCAAGGATAAGAGAAGCGATCATGGTGAGAAAGAGCAGAACGAACATGCTGCCGCCAGACACCTGAACGAGGATATCGGAAAAACGCATGCCCAGTCCGGTCATGCTGATGGTACCTGTAATAAGGCCGGCGGATGCGCAGCAGGCAGCCACGATGAGGGCTCCTTTTGCGCCTCGCTCCAATGCGTTTACGGTTTTTTTGACGGTCATTCTCGTTTCACGGCGCAACCAGCTGGCGGCAATACAGGTGACGATCGCAAAGAAACCGGCCTTTTGGGTGGAGAGGCCCATCCAGGCCACGCAATAGATAAGAACAAAAATGGGGAGGAGCATGTAGCCCCGGCTGGCGAGCGCGTGACGCATGCTGGGAAGCTCAGATTTGGGAAGGCCCACGAGGCCGTACTTGGCAGCTTGCAATTCCACGATCATATAGACGGAGACATAGAAAAGGAGACCCGGAATAAGTGCGGCCTTGCATACGTCCCAGTAAGTCCCGCCGATCATCTCCGGAATGATGAAGGCCGTTGCGCCCATGACAGGAGGCACGAGCATACCGCCTGTTGAGGCAAGGGCTTCGACGGATGCCGCCACGATGGGCCGGTATCCGACCCGTTTCATTAAAGGGATCGTGAGCACGCCAACGGCGGTCACATTGGCTACCTGGCTCCCGGTCATCATGCCAAAACCGCAGCTCGTCACCACAGCGGCTTTAGCCGGCCCGCCGCGGTACTTCCCAAAGAGCGAGAGGCCCATGTCTATGAAGAAATTGCCGGCACCGGATATCAACAGAAATGAGCCAAAGATGATGAATACGATGATAACCGTCGAAGAAACGCCCGAGCGGCAGTCCCAGGATCCCCTCCGTGCTGAAGAACATGAAGTTGACGACCTGTTCAAAAGTGAACCCTGTGTGCGCAATATATGACGGAAGGTATGTGCCAAAGCCCAGATAGGCGAACCCCACCAGCGCCATGATGACGATCGACCAGCCGATTGTCCGCCGCGTCGCCTCCAGCACCAACAGTATGCCGACCGTGCTGCAGATATTGTCGAGGAGGTTTGGCATGCCGGTCCTGAAGCTCAGCGCCTCCCATTCGACGAAGACGTAGACGCCCAGGGCGAAGGAGAGGAGCACAAGCACTATGTCTAACACGGCAAGGGGACGAAACTCCTCAGACACCTTTGCTTCCTGCGATTCGTCTTCTTTCGCTTTGAATGGGAACATCAGAAAGATAAGCGCCAGCGCGAACGCAAGGTGGATGGCGCGCTGCTGAACGCCCGGCATAGGGCGAACGCCCGCTGTCCACATATGAAACAAGGCCATCGCAACGGCAATTACGAAGATGAGATAGCGGCGGCTTGTCCAGGGTCGCGCCTGTTTCGGAGGCATACCTATTTCTTTCGGATCACTCATTGCATCTCCTCTATATATGGTTATTTTTTTATCACGCCCACTTCCCTGTAATACTTCTCCGCACCGGGGTGGAGAGGCACCGGGATTCCCTTGAGCGCCGTCTCAAGGGTCATGTCCTTAGCGGACGTGTGGATTGCGTAGTAATCTGCTTTGTGATCAAAGAGACACTTCAAGAGGGCATAAACGTAATCGGTGCTCATGCCTGAGTGGGCCCAGAGCGCGGTTGCAAAGCCGTAGATCGGGGTGTCCTGGTCGAGGCCCCTGTAAGATTTGGCCTTCACCACGGTCTTGTAATAGTATGGGTGCTCGGCAACAACCTTGTCGAGGACTTTCTCGTCCACGGGCACGATCCGTGCGTTCTGCCGTGCCGCAAGCTCGCTATAAGCGGCAATGGGATAGCCGCCGCCAACAAAACCGCCATCAAGGCTCCCGTCCTGAATGCCTTCCACGACTTCCTTGTAATTGTAAAAGTAAGGTTTGAAGTCCTGTTTCTTTATACCAAACTGCTCAAGAAAGAGCAGGGCACTATTGGCCACGGTGCTGCCCGGGCCACCAATGCCGATGCGCTTGCCTTTGACGTCATAGAATGACTTGATGCCTGACGAAGCAAGGGTGATCAGATACTGGTCGGAGGCATTTATAAAGACGATAGCCCTCAAGGTTGTAAATGGCGTGCCCGCATACTCTGCCTCGCCCCTGTAAGCCTTCCAGCCGTCAGGCGTTCCGAAGACTGCCAGGACAGGTTTTTTCATGCTCTCACGCTGCATCATGCGCCTCACCATCTCCATGGTTCCCGTGGCGGCCTCATGGACGATCTGCGTGTCCTGCATATACTTGTTGGTGGTAGCGACGATTCCTGCCCCAAGCACGTAGGCGGTACCTCCTGCGGGAGGCGTATAGAGGGGCACAAGCTCAGTCGCTGCTCTCGCAGGCGCCGGTGATAAAAATCCCGCCAGCGCACAGACGATTGTAACGACAATCACACTAATAGGCCATTTCATGACGGATCCTCCTCCCTTATTTTTTGAACCACCCCTGCTCTCTGAGATACTTCTCCGCCCCGGGGTGGAAAGGAACCGTAATGCCCTTGGTAGCCACTTCAGGCTGCATGTCTTTAGCTGCCACGTGGATCTGGTAGTAGTCTTGCCTGTGGTCGAATAGGTTCTTCAGGATCCTGTAAACGATATCGTTGCTCACGCCTGCATGCGTCCAGACCGCGGTGGCAAAACCGAGGATCGGGACGTCCTGGTCCAGGCCCTTATACGAACCGGCCTTAACGACCGTGGCGTAGTAGTAAGCGTGCTCAGCGGTAATCTTTTTCAGCATCTTCTCTTCGACAGGAACAATCCTTATGCTGTTCCGTGCAGCAAGCTCGCTATAGGAAGCAATAGGATACCCACCGGCCAGAAAGCCACCGTCGAGGCTCCCGTCCTGAAAACCCTCTACGGTCTCTTTATAGGTAAAGTAGTAAGGTTTGAAGTCTTTCTTCTGCACCCCGTGCTGCTCAAGCAGAAAGAGCGCCGTGTTGGCCACGGTGCTGCCGGGACCGCCCAAAGCGATCCGCTTTCCTTTGGCGTCCGCATAGGACTTTATCGGAGAGTTGCCGGGAACGACGAAGTAAAGATCTGTCCCCATATTGAAAACGACCGCTCTGAGACCGGTAAAGGGCTTGCCCGCGTATTCCCCCTCGCCTTTATACGCCCTCCAGGCGTCAACGCTGCCGAAAATGCCGAAGGCATCCTCTTTTTTCGCCTCCTTCTGCATCATGCGCCTCACGATATCCATAGTCCCGGACGAGGCTTCATGCACCAGTTTCACGTCGGACAGATACTTATTGGTAACGGTCACGATACCCGCGCCTGTTATGTAGGCGCCACCGCCTGCAGGTGGCGTGATGAACGAGATCAATTCCCCTGCCTGCGTCGGAACGAGAGCGACCACCGTAAGGAACATAAAAACGCCAGCCAAACCAAGAATACCCTTTGTCCACTTCATAGCCCTTCCTCCTCCGTACGCTTATTTAAGAGTGCAACGGTGCCGGCAAGCTCCTTGAACCGTTCGCCCAATTCCATGAGATGCGCTTCGAGAACCATGAACGCTTTCTTGCGGTTGCCCTTTACCAGGGCGTCGATGGTCTGTTCGTGCGCCGCAACGGACCTCACTGAAAGCTCCAGGTTGACCCCCAAAATGCTGCGAAAGTGAGCGACCACCGTCATGATAGACTCCATGAGAATGAGGAACAGATGGTTCCTGGAGGCCCTTGCCAGCAGCTTATGGAACTGTGTGTTCTCCTCGAAAGCTTGTATGCCTGCTTCTATTTTTTTTCTGGCCTGTGATACATTTTGCCGGAGTGCTTGTATATCCGCCCCGTCCAGATTATGCGCGAAGAGGCTCCCCAACACCATCTTTTCAATCGCGAGGCGCGCAGCAGTCAGTTCATCAATCGTAATCCGTCCCATCTGGAAGGCATCCAGGAACGAATTGCTAATAGTATTCAAAATGGTGTCAACGACGAGCGGGCCGCCTGCGCCTCCTTTCTGCATGCTGATAAAGCCCGAGAGCTCAAGCAGGCGCAAGGCTTCCCGAATGGTTTGCCGGCCCACGCCAAACTGGCTTGCCAGCTCAGTCTCGGATGGCAGCCTGTCTCCCGGTTTTAGAATGCCTTTGAAAATGAGGCGCTTGATCTCCCCCGAGATCTCGTCGAAAGCCCTTTTCGGTTTGATGGGGCGAAAGAGTGTAGAGGCGCTGCCCGTTGTCTGCAGGTCGAAAACTCCGCCCGATTCCCGCCCGTTGCTCACTCGGCTCTCCCTATACGTACAGCATTTCCGGTCCGAATTTGATCGTAATTGCCTCGACCGGACAGTCCAGCCGGCAGGAGCCGCAATGCCAGCACTCGTCCGGATACTTAACGGTCGGGACCTTCGTCTCCTGGTCGAACAGAATCACATCCAGCGGGCAGTGCGCGTCACAGGTTCCGCAGCCTTTACATTTTTTCAAATCTATTACCGGTGGCATATTCTCCTCCTATGCTCAATTCGTCTTCAAGCGTATACCTTCGTTGCCCGTCGGCCTGTTCTTACTCGACGTACCATCAGGTACGCCTGCGTGCCAGGCTCCTCGCTGCCGCCTCGGTCTCCATCTTGAATACGAATTGGCATAGCCAATCATAAAATACTTCTTTCTTATTTAGTTGGCATAGTCACGTAATCGAGTTTCTTAAAAGAGGTCTTCATCCCTTTCTTGGTTTTCTGCACGACGATCTGCCCGTCGAACTCAGGATTGGTCTCCGGATAATCTGTACGATGGTGGTAAACGTTGAATCTCGTCTCTTTGCGCGCGAGCGAAGCATGGCACATCATCTTTCCCACCTGCATGATCTGGTAGGCTTCGGAGACACGCATCAATTCATGGTAGTTCTGTGCAAGTATCTCGCCGTAATGCTTTTCCAGTTGCTCCAGCTTATCGAGTGCCATGTTCAGCGTATTTTCATTCCGTGCCGGCCCTGCGTAGACCCAGAGCATCTTTCGCATCGTGTCCTCGAACTTTCGGTGGGACAAGGCGCCTGAAGCGCGCAGGGGCGAAAAGATCCTCGCCTTCATCTCCTTCACCTGAGACTGACTGACCGACCTATCCTTTAATTCACGGGAATATTCCGCGGCGACCTTGCCGGCGAGATAGCCGCCTGTCGTGCAGATGTGGGTGCAGCGCATCTGGTCCGCGCAGTCGCCTGCCGCGAACAAGCCGGGTAGTGTCGATTTGGTCTCCTCGTCTATCATGATCCCGCTTGAGCAGACTTCCGACGCTCCGCCCTGCATGCCTTCGGACGCCATGAGTTCGAGTCTGTCCTTCCGCAGGTCTATCCCCTTCTGTTCGATGAAGTCGGGCAGCGTGTCTTTATCATACCCGAGGGTCTTATACAGGTGTGTCATATCTTTTTTCGAGAGGTGGCGGCAGTCAACATATATCGGGCCTCTGCCCTCCGAGATCTCTTTCATTACCCCTTCGACCAGCTTGGAGCGCGCGGCCCTGTTTCCCAGCGGATGGTATTTGAGCATAAACTCCTCGCCCGCGGCATTTACTATCTTGCCGCCCATGCCTGTCAACGCATTCAGGCCCGCGGCGCTGAAGCCTCTCGGCACCAGCGTTATGCGCACTATCTCCATGTTTGCGAGCTGAGCGCCTGCCTCGAAGGCCATGGTCTGCGCAGCTCCTGTGTTGGCCGGACACTGCCATGTATTGAAAGGCATACCCGTCGGGTTTTCGAATATCCGGTTTGTGTTTCCCGTGGCGAGGATCGTCGATTTGGCCTTGATGATGTAAAACGTTCCCTTTCTGATGTTGAAGCCGATTGCGCCGATCACCTGGCCGTCACTGGTGAGAAGCCCTGCTATGGCGCATTTCTCCAGTGTCTTGCAGCCGAGGCGTCTCGCCTCTTTGGCGAGCAGGGGTTTGAGGTGCTTGCCGTTGAAGTTGATCATGTAAGGACCGGGCAGGCTGAACGAGGTAGTTCTGTAGTAGGCGCCGTTTGGCTGCTTGAGAGTACAGCCTATGCGGTCCATACGCTCGATGGCCGCATCCAGCTCCCGGCAGAATACGGCGTTCTGTACGCTTACGTTTACAGCGCCCCTGGCGACCCTGCCTGCCCACTCCAGATACGCCTCCCGCGTGTCCCACGAGTCGGTTCCGAGATATGCCATGAAGTGGTCCACACCGCCCGCGATCGCTCCGCAGCGGTTTATGGAACTCTTGTCGGCGATCAGGACTTTGACGCCTTTTTCGGCAGCGCCGATTGCAGCATTGTTGCCCGCAAGCCCGCCACCGACGACGAGTACGTCCGTTTCAAACACTTCACCAAACTGTTCGATTGTTTTAGCCATGACTTCTCCCTGAATCACGCCCTACCATCGCATGGTTGTATCATGGGGCGGATCGTTAATGTCAGACAATCATACTACATAATAGAGCGATGGATGATGTCAAGAAAAAAAGCGGCGCCTCCGGAAGCAGATGGACTAGATGGACCAAATAAACAGGACAGACTAAATAGACCAAGTTTCCTTCGGTCTATTTTACGCGCCAGACCTTTACGGTCAGGAGGTTGTAACTGTCCGGACAGTTGGCGACCATCTCGTCGGTGCCCCACGGATAGCTCCCGTCGAATTGCATGACGTTGAGCGAAGGAAAGAGGGCGTGGTACAGCCATCCGCACATACCTCCTGCATTGTAACAGCTGACCTCAAAGGTATCGCCCTTCTTGTGACCGGCGTTGCATGTGCCCTTAAGGCCGATGACTTCCGCCTTGAGCTTGTTTCCAAATCCCGGATCCTTTGCCATAGCTACATCTCCTCTCTGGTCTGTTAGGTCTATTTAGTCTGTTTGGTCTATCTGGTCTATTCAGTCTATCTAGTTTCTCTGGTCCTACCTTTCACCTTTATCCTTTTGCCTTTCACCTCGCCCCTGACTCATTGCCTGCACCACCCTCACGAGTCTGTCCCTTTCTGCCCGTGCCTCGCCCACCCTTATCTCCGCGATCTTTTCGCGACACGCCACATACAGATCAAATGCAGCGAGCGTCAGTTCATCGATGCGAAAATCGAGCCTGGCCAGATCGTTCACAAGCTCCGGACTCATCCGTACTTCTTGCAGTTCTTCCCGGATAGCTTTCTTGAGATGTACCATGAAGGCAAGGGCGTCGGAGGGCCGAAACTCCTGCACCGCCCTTATGCGAACGATAGCGTCGAGAGAAGGGGTGAGGTTTCCCGGGTCAACCCATTCACTGAGCCCGTTCAGGACAGTCTCAAGCTCCCGCCGAAACGTTGATCCGACGGGATTGGCGAAGGGATCTTGCTGGTTCTTCAACAATGTAACACTGTCGTGAGGATAGGTGTCGAGCAGAAGGTTCAGACAACGGTCAAGGATTCTATCTTTTCTTCTTCGACAGCAGTTCCTGAAGCGTCATCGACCGAGCCTATCGTTCCGCACGATCGCGAACAATGAGAGCAAATCTGTCTTTTCCTTTTTCAACTCGTAACTTGTAACAGCGCCGCAGGCGCCGTAACTCGCAACATTTTCCTAACTAAAGAATCTCCCCTTAAGAATATAGTTCCAGTAGAGGCGCCTCAAAAGGCTCACGTGCAAGAACCAGTTGAAGCGAGATTCTTTGATGGTCGATATGCTGCGGCCGTAATCGAATTCTGCGAAAAAGAGGGATTCCAAAACCTGTGAGAACAGGGCAGACGGTGTTGCCGTCATAGGTGGCCGTGGGTTCTTCGCCCGCAATATGGCTCTTTATCCGCCGGGCCAGGATTGCTGCCTGCTTTCGGGCTGCGGAGGCAGTCTTTCCCGACGGAAAATTGCCTGCGTCACCAATGGCGTAAATGTTGTCAAAATCTCTGTGGCGCAACGTATTCTTGTTGCAGGTCACCCAGCCGACCGGATCGGCAAGGCCTTCTGAGTTCTGGACAATCTCCTCGCCTGCATGAGGAGGGATGATGCAGAGGAGATCGAAGTCGATTCTCTCGCCAAGAAAATCCTCGCAGAAGCCTTTCTTGCCGTCGATCTTTGATGGGTTGAATTCGATCTTCACTTCGATGCCCCGGTCGTGGAGAAGCCGTTCCACGTGACCGGCATACGGTTCGATGCTGGGCGGGACTGAGGACGCGGGGGTAGTGAGCAGAAAACGGCACTTGTCGCGGATTCCCCGTCGTCTCATTTCCGCTTCCGCGAGCAAGATGAATCCCACGGGTGCCGCGAGGCACTTGATCGGCATCTCGCAGATGCAGGAGACGATGGTCCCGCCTTGAAATCTCTTGAGTGCTTCACGGAGCTTCAGTGCGTGATCCAGTGTGTAGAAGCTGAAGACGGTTTTCCCATCTTTGAGCCCTTGCTTCAAACCTTCCGGCTCTTCGAAGAAAGCTTTGCGCCTGTGGCGACAATCACATAATCAAAAGGAATCTCTCCCGACCTCGCGGTAGCTACCGTGCCTCGGGGGTTGATTTTCCGTGCTTCATCGGTCACGAGGGTTATCCCTCTGACAAGGAGATCCTTCACGTCCCTGCTTAAATCTTCCTCCTTATCAATGTCAAACAAGAGTGTCAGGAAGCCCGGCTGATAGAAGTGTTTCACGCTCTTTTCTATGACGGTAATGGCTGCGTCTTGCGGCTTGATCTGTTTCCGGAGCCGGTTCGCGACCATGATGCCGGCGGAGCCCCCACCGACAATCACTATCTGCTTCGTCTTTTCACCAGGTCTCATGACAATATCCTGTTAGAACTGTCTGTTCCGCGTTCCGAGTTGCGGGTTTAGCATAAGCTTACCACGACCCAAGGTTTATGTCGCTCCTTTCTTAACTCGCAACCCGGAACGCGGAACAGTTTTTGCGTTATCCCACGAAGTGACCAGCTGCCCTTTGACCCATGCCCCGTCGCCCCAGTTTCATTCCCACTTTATGTAAGGCTCTTTTAAATCTACCATGGCATTTACGATCAGTTCCACCAGTTCCTCATAAAATACCCGATTTTTCCGACGCATTATAGTAGAAAATAGATCCCTGAACTGACCCTCGCAGTTGGAACAGGGCGCGCACACGAACTTCTCGATAGCCGGATCCGGGGTTTCCTGAAAGACCTCCAGAATCCGTTTGAATTTCATTCTGCCAGAAACAGAGTTCCGCCATCTGCTTTATGCATATCTCTTTTCCCATAGGATGATCTAAGTACCGTCTGGCGGGCTCACCATTTGTTTCCACGTTCTGCCGGCGCCAACATGCGGTGCCGCCCAACTCACCTTCTGATCAAAGAGCTTAAGGAGCTTACGCTCCAGTGCGCTCCCTCGTACGTTTGGTTCATCGTCCCACCGTATTAGAAAGAAGGCAAAGATCCTGGTGATGTAATGCATTGACCGGGTGAAAGGCAGATAAATCAAGAAAAGATCAAAAAGCATGATATGTACCGACGCTGCCGTTGCCACCCCGGTGGGATGGAAAGTAATGAGTCCTTTCCAGAACTCACGATATTCAGAAAGCGTGGGATCCACGAAGTACCAGGCATAAAGGCCACTAAGAAAGACGGCCAGGCAGAAGACGTATGTAACGAAATTCTGCGGCGATGCGTATAGTCGTAGGCCCTCGTCGGCTACCCTCTTGATAAATACTCCGACGCTGCCAATGGCCCCTGCGACAAAGCTTACGACGCCCGTGAGCAGGATAAGGTAGTAGAACGCCTCCCCAATCGGGGGCGCATGCGGCGAAATCGGAAGACCCAAAAGCATGGCTACGGCGCCAAAGAAGCAAAGTATGTGGAAGGCGATGATCAGAATGAACCCGACGTGCCATGGGTATAACGCGAGCCAGTAACTCCTGTTTCGCTTGAAGTAGTCTCCCATGAACAGATACCCCCTCAGAAGATAGATAATACCCCTGAAAAGGTTTTTCCTGCGGCCCTTGCTCTGCCAATCCATATGCTCAAAATAAGAGCCTCCGTATGAATACCTCTCTTCGTGCATTACAGGGTAAAGCTCCCACCGGAGGTGGACAGGCAGTTTAAGATACTTGACTGCTTTTCGGGTATACATACCTATGATGAAGAGGTATGCGAAGTAAGTGATAATGGCGAGAAAAACGGCCATTTAGTGCTCCTCCCCTATCCCAAATCTGTCACAATCTACGTTCAGGACACTCGCGGAAATCTCAAATATCAATATCCAAATCCCAAGCAATTTTCAAAAATCCAATTTTCAAAAGGTCTTCTTTTGAATTTCTGTCATATTAGGTATTGTTTCGAATTTGGTGCTTGGGATTTGGAATTTGTCCTCCTAGACACAACCCGTCGGCTTTGGAAGCCCTGCGATCTTGCATGCCCCTTTTGCCGGCCCACCCGGGAACAGTTCATAGATCTTTTTGAGGTCGAGGCCCGTCTGTTTCACGAGCATGCGGACGGGTGGAGCGATCCCATACTTGAGGTAATAATCCCTCAGGTAGTTGACCAGCTTCCAGTGGTCTTCGCCCATCGGATAGGCGTTCTCTGCTTTGGCTAGATCTTCGGCCACTTCCTTATTCCACTTGTCCGGTTCCTGTATGAAACCATCTTCATCAGTCTCAATCTCAATTTTACCGAGAGTGACTTTTGCCATTTTGCAACCTCCTATTTCTCCATAAATTTTTCCGGTTGGTCATCAAACTTTTTCTTACAAGCCTTGCTGTCAAAGTAGTACACCGTCTCTCTGACAGTGCTGACGCCTCTTGCCTTCTTTTCTTCAAGTTCCATCTTGCAAACGGGACAAATCGCCATAGGCATCCTCCTAAAGAGCAGGTTCAGGTTGAAATTAAGAAATAGGTTGAGGAAAAGACTTCACGTAGTTGTTGTCTGTCTCCTCTTAACCCGAACCTTCGTTTTGGCTGCTCGATACTTCAAAGCTAAGGCGACAAAAGTCCGCGCCCATTGCGGTACACCCAGGGCATGCAAATGCGTGTAGGAAGCAAGCAAGTTCTTATAAAAGAACCCATCGACCTGACCGTCAACGCCATGGCCACGCCGGACCTTATAAGCGGCCGCAAGCGGCGGATCTGCCGCAATAAGCTTGGAGTGGTGAAATTCGTGACCGTGCAGCACGAACCCAGGCGGAAACCACGGGTTATCGACTGCTATCTCCATCTCTACGTAGCCGTGCCCTTGGGGGCGCTTTGAAATCTCCACCTCAGCCGGCACCACCCCAACCATCTCGTAACGCCTGCCCTGCCATCGTATGGCCTGGCTGAGATACATCATGCCGGCGCATTCGGCATATGTCGGAAGGCCATCTTCAATGCATCGTGCAATATCACGGCGAAGTCGTTCGTTCGCCTCCAGCCCCGCCGCGTAGAGCTCTGGAAATCCGCCACCGATGTAAAGCCCGTCAATCTCCGGCAAGGCGTGGTCGGAGAGCGCATCAATTAAGATGACATCGGCCCCGGCTTCCCGCAAAGCTTCAAAGTTCTCCGGGTAGTAAAAGCTAAAAGCCCGGTCGGCTATCACTCCGATGCGGCTTGTTGGCTTTGCCGCCAGAACACGGGGCATTTCTGAAATCGGCTGCTCGGGGGCCTGCCGAGCCAATGCCACGATTGCATCGATGTTCAGGTGCGCTACTACCTTGTCACAGATAGTCTCTACAATAGATTCCGCCTGGTCTATTCTCGCCCGATGGTATGAGACCCAGGTGTCGTTCGGCGATTGAGAGCCCCGGATCCTTGGGAACAGCTCCGAGCACCGGTATGTTGCAGTGGCGTTCCACTGCGTCCCTCAGCTTTCCCTCGTGGCGGGCCCCGGACACGTGATTGAGAATCACTCCGGCCAGATTTGTCCCGGGCTCGAAATGCTGAAAGCCGCTCACCAGCGCAGCAACGCTGCGCGTCATCCGTTCCGTGTTGACCACGAGGACGATGGGCGCCTGCAGCACACGTGCAAGCCATGCAACGCTCCCCTTGCCATCGGCCTCAGGTGAATCAAAAAGACCCATCGCCCCTTCGACAAGGGCTATGTCGGCCCCGCGCGATCTGTGGGCAAACGACGAAAGCAGCACGTCTTCAGGCATGAGAAAAATGTCCAGGTTGGAACAATCCCTGCCGCTCGCAAGACGAAGCCAGGAGGGATCAATATAATCAGGGCCTTTCTTGAAAGGCTGTACGGACAGACCCCTGTTCCTCAAGGCCCTCGCGAGGGCGATGGTTATTGTGGTCTTCCCCGACCGCCCCTGAGGGGCTGCAATCATCAGCCGGGGAGGCGCAGGTATCAGTGTCTGGTAGTTAGTGTTCACCGTGTCTTGTCTTGAACCTTGTCCCATTTTTTGACCAATCAACCAATCAACTACTCAACCAATCAACCGTCCCTTCTATTTTCCCTTCAACTTAACAAACGACGCCCCAGGTAGATATATTCGATCTTATCCTCCTTCGCCAACGCGGCAATGGCCTTGGCTATCACTGGGGCTCGCGTCGCCCCCTCCACCGGCCAAGCCGTCGGAGCCTCCCCCTCTCGCGCGCCGTGCGCGCTAGGTCGACACTTACTTTCCCTTTAGTTTAACAAACGACGCCCCCAGATAGATATATTCGATCTTATCCTCTTTCGCCAACGCGGCAATGGCCTTGTCGACGAGGGCCTTGTCGTCACCGAGCGCGCGGGCCACCTCTTTGTTCTTTGCATGAGGAACTGTTTCCAGGTACTTGATGACCTTCTCTTTCAGTTCGTCTGTCACCTCGGCCATCCGGTCACCTCCGTCTTACCACTTGAACTGCGTCGTCGTCCTGTACGTTTCGACCGCGTGTGTGAAGTCATCAATGTGCTGCTCGGTAAACGGTATCTCTGTGCGCCGGAAGAAGGCTTCCCAACCGATGCGCTCGATCCATTCCCCAACTCGCTCATAAGGCTTGGCATTGGCGGCATAGACGTCTACGATCTTTTTTACAACCTGCACGACCTCCGGCCAGCGCGGGGGCCTGTTAGGCAGGAAAGGTACCACCATCCGTGAGAACATCGGCGCTTTCCTTGCGTTAGGCACCTTGCCGCCCACGTAAATTGCAACACCGTCTCCTTTAGCATCCGCGAGGGGCATGGCCGGGCAGACGGTGAAACAGTTCCCGCAGTACATGCAAAGGTCTTCTTTCACCACAACACTTTTCATGTTCTGGTCCGGATGGCGCCGGATGGCGCCGGTCGGGCAGGACTGGATAGTCGTCGGTATCTCGCATTGGGCGACCACCCTGTCGTGGTCAGGCCTCGGGGGTTTTGTGTGGACGCCCACCACGGCGATGTCGGAACAGTGGACCGCACCACACATGTTGATGCAGCACCCCACCGCGATGCGTACGTGGTTGGGAAGCTTCGTCTCTACAAAATGCTCATAGACTTCATCCATGATCGCCTTCACAAGGCCCGAAGCATCGGTGGCGGCGCTGTGGCAATGGATCCAGCCCTGCGTATGGACGATGTTGGAAATGCCGGGAGTGGTGCCCCCGACAGGCAGACCGAGCTTTTTCAGATCGGCTATGATCAGCTCTACATTCTTTTCGTTCGGG
Organism: uncultured delta proteobacterium; assembly: GCA_963835605.1. Taxonomy (GTDB): domain Bacteria; phylum Desulfobacterota; class Syntrophorhabdia; order Syntrophorhabdales; family WCHB1-27; genus JADGQN01. Next base: position 17,804 of record CAWIHO010000067.1, read on the forward strand.
GTCAAAAACTCGATGTTGTAACGGCTCGTAAACCTCAGGTGGCCGTCACAGTACTTGTCCGCGATGTCGCAGATGTCGCGGATAAAGTCGACGCTGACGAGCCTCGGAGAACCGGCCCTGACCGTATATACTGCATCGCCACTCTCTCCGACGTGCTTCAGCACGCCGGGCCGCAGCGTCTCATGGTACTTCCATGTGCCATAGTTCTTCTTGATGACTTCCGGAAGCATGTCGCGAAAATCAGGCGGCCCTATATCTGTTCTGCGCATAATTGACCTCCTCGCTCCTTTCTACTTGTCGAAAAATACGTAAGGGTTTGACCTCGGGTATTTCACCATCTGCGGTACCGGCTTCAGTCCCATCTCCCGAAGGAACGTCTTGAAGCCAAGCCTTTCGATCAGCTCGGCAAGTCTCTCTCTGGTCCTGCCGTTCTCATCCCACCACTCCCATATCTTCCTGAGCAGGTCCTTCATCTCGTCGTAAGGCGGCTCGATCTTCATGAACGGCACAAGAACCCATGACAGATAAGCACCCTTGATGATAGGCGCCTTGCCGCCCACCAGGATCGTAGCGCCTTTCTCCAGGCCCGGCCGAACCGCCTTCGGCATCACGTTAATACAGTGCATGCAGCGCACGCAGTCGTCAACCAGGAGCTTCAGTTCCTGGGCCTTTGCGTCCCAGACAAGGGCCTCTGATGGGCACCTGCGGACAACGAGCTCCTGGATGTCAAGGCCCTTCTTGACATACTCCCGAACAGCTGCCTGGTCGATTCTCAAGGCGTCGCGCCACGTGCCGATGATGGTGAAGTCAGCGCGGGCTATTGCTGCAACGCAATCATTCGGGCAGCCCGAGGCCTTGATCTTGAACTTGTAAGGCCACCTCGGCCGGTGGATCTCGTCCTGGAACTCCATCGTCAGGTCATGGATCAATCCCAGGGTATCGATGTTTGACCATTCACATCGGGCCTGGCCGACACAGCCTGCGGGCGTGCGAAGCGCTGACCCTGAGCCTCCCAGGTCAAACCCCGCCTCTGTTAGCGCATCGAAACAGGGCTGGAGGTTCTCCGTAGTCGTGCCAAGGAGAATGATGTCTCCTGTAGAGCCATGGAAGTTGGTCATGCCGCTCCCATATTTCTCCCAGATGTCACAGATCGTCCGCAGCGACTTTGTCGTGTAGAACCAGCCAGCCGGCTGATTGATCCGCATGGTATGAAATGATGCAGCATCAGGAAACTTCTCCGGCGAGTCGCAGTACCTGCCGATAACACCTGCACCATAACCGGTGACACCCACGATGCCGCCGTGTTTCCAGTGAGTTACCCTGTCCCTGTAAGATTGTTCCTGGATCCCGAGCAGGTCCTTGGCTGCGGCGTTCTTCTTCGCCATGCGTTTGATCTCTTTCACATAGCTCGGCCACGGGCCCTTCTCCAGTTCATTCAATAAAGGGGTTTCGTCCGCCATACAGACCTCCTTGAGCAGCAACCTGTTATTTGTGAAAAGGACTTTGCCTAAAGTGCTACAGTATATCTTAATATCATTAAAGCGCAAAGGCAACCTGCGGAAAACTGTACTGCTTCATTGGTCTGAGTATTGATAGCAGGAAGCCGGCGCGATACGCAACGCCGTCCGTGTATGGAATATCTGCGGGCCGTCGAGCGACTAGAGCGTGTTCATACTATGTGCTTTCAACATGCTATTGGTCTTCGGCAACCTCTCTGTACTTCGCTACCTTTTTTGCAACGAAGGGTGTGACTGCTGTTATCAAGAGGACAGCGGCCAGACCAAGCGTCACCGCAGAGATCGGACGGGTAAAGAAGGTGAGGAAACTTCCCTCGGAGACGAGGAGCGCCTGCCTGAGATTAAGGTCAAGCATAGGACCCAGTACGAAGGCAAGCACCAGAGGCGCCCCTTCATAGTCGAACTTCCTGAACAGGTATCCGACGACGCCGAAGACAATCATGACCATGACGTCGAATACGCTGTTATTCATGCTGTAGGCACCGACAAGGCAGAAGAGGAGAATGAGTGGATAGAGGAGTTTTGCCGGAATCTTCAGCACTTGAACCCACATGGGAATCAGGGGCAGATTCAATACCAGGAGCATGACGTTCCCCAGGTACATGCTGCTTACAACGCCCCAGAACAGGTCAGGATGCTCTTTGAGAAGAAGCGGCCCCGGGGTGACACCGTGGATGAGAAAGGCCCCGAACAGAACGGACAAGCTTACATTTGGCGGAATCCCGAGAGTAAGGAGGGGAATGAAGGATGAAGAGGCTGCCGAGTTGTTGGCTGACTCGGGAGCAGCAACACCTTCGATCGCACCTGTTCCGAATTTTTGAGGTTCCTTCGAGAGCCTCTTTTCAAGGCCATACGACATAAATGATGCGAGAACAGGTCCTCCCCCGGGCAGGATGCCCAGGAAAAAGCCCACAAGGGTGCCGCGCACCAGGGCCCACTTCGATTGAATCCAATCGAGTTTTGATGGGAAAAGATTCTTGAACTTTGTTTTGACGATCTCCTGAGTGACCGTCTGCTCCAGGTTGACGAGCACTTCGCCTATACCGAAGAGGCCCATGGCCACGGGCGCTATGCCGACTCCGTCGAAGAGTTCGAGCATGCCAAACGTCATCCGTGGGCTGGAAGTGATAGGATCCAGCCCGATATTACTGAGCATCAGTCCGAGACAGGCCATCATGACCGCTTTCAACATCGATCCGTGAGAGAGATAGGTCACAAAAGTAAGCCCGAGGATGATGAGGGCAAAATACTCGTGAGGCCCAAAATCAAGGGCAAACGCCGACAAGGGCTTCGCAAAGAGCATAAGGCCAATGATACCGACAGTCCCGGCAATGAAGGAACCGAAGGCGGCCATACCGAGCGCCGGTCCCGCCCTTCCTTGAAGTGCCATCTGGTAACCGTCCATACAGGTGATAACCGAAGCGGCTTCACCGGGGATGTTTACCAGAATAGATGTGGTCGAGCCGCCGTACATCGCCCCATAGTATAGGCCGGCGAGCATGATGATGGAGCCGGTCGCCGATATTTTAAAGGTGATGGGGAGGAGGATCGATATGGCGCCAACAGGGCCGATACCAGGCAATACGCCGACGAGCGTACCCAGTACGGACCCGATGAAACAGTAGAGCAGGTTGTCAGGCTGCAAGGCCACCGAAAACCCGTACAACAGGCTATTCAGCGCATCCACGGCTTACCCCCACAATAGCGGTTTTGAATTACCATCTGAACGGCCCCCTGGGGAACTCGATCTGCAGCGCATAATGGAAAATGACATAGGTTAATGCCACCGTGACGAGGGCGCTCCCAATGACGACCCAGACCTTCATTCTGCCTACGCCGTAAAGGACGGCCATGAAAGCCGTTGTTGCTATGATGAAGCCCACTTTGACCAGGACCAGGCAATAGAGGACGAGGGCAATGACGGTTATAACGACATTACTCCAGGTTAATCCCTGCCACAGCTCGGCAATGCCCTTTTGCCCGCCACTGCGGGCGACCGCCTTGATCATAAGCACTATGGAGAGCAACCCGAAGAGGATACTCGACCAGAAGAGCATGAAACCGGCCCCTGGTGTGGAGACCGTTCCCACGCCGAGCTCTAAAGCCTCTGTGAGAACGAAAACCGCAATTGCCAGCCAGAAAAGCCCGCTAATCAGGTCACGTTTGTTCATGCGTTCGCTCGACTCACTGGTTTCTTTAGTTTATTTGGTTTCTCTGGTTTCTTTGGTTAAACGAGAGAAACGGCAGAAAAAACTAAATGAACCAGAGAAACTGGTTAGTACGGTTGTGTGGCCGGCTCCTTGATGAGACCTGTTTCTTTTAATGTCTTGTCAAGTCTTACCCACGATTCCTTCAGGAAGCGGTCATAGTCCTTACTGTTGTAATAGACCGGTAGCAGGTCAAGCTTGTCCATGACCATCTTGACCTCCGGGCTGTCTTTGGCTTTAGTAAAGGCACTTTCAAGCTTTGCTACCACATCGGCAGGCAGGCCGGCCGGCCCGAAAACAGAGAAGACGGTTTCGTTCACAAAATCGTAGCCTAGCTCTTTAAGCGTTGGCACATCAGGCTGCTTGGGATTTCGTTTCTCCTCGGTGTAGGCAAGTATCCGCACCTGGCCGGCTCTGGCATAGGGAACGTGTTCAGGTCCCGAGGAACAGACATCGACATGCCCTCCCAGGAGCGCGGTCATGGCATCGGCAGTTCCCTTGTACGGCACATGGATCCATTTGATCTTTTCCTGGTGCTCCAGGTAGGCCATGGCATGGTGCTGGGCTGAGCCCACGCCGGTGGAGCTGTATTTTACCTTGTTCGGGTTCTTTTTGGCATAGTCCAACAGTTCCTTCAGCGTTTTCCACGGGGCATCCGATCTGACGACAATGGCGTTCTGCGGGGTGGCGTAACCTATTATGGGCGTAAAACTTTTCAAAGGTTTGTAGGTCACTTTCTGCATCTGAGGAGCACGGACTATCCCGGTGCTTGTACCTGCACAGAGCGTGTATCCGTCAGGCTTTGCATTTGCCACGAGCGCCAGCGCGACCGTCCCGGCTGCTCCTCCCTTGTTGTCCACGATGATGGGTTTGCCCAGATACTTTTCCGCCGCCGCCGCCATGGCCCTGGAGGCCATATCCATGGAACCGCCAGGAGCAAAAGCCACGTCCATGGTTATCGGTCTTTCAGGATATTCGGCTCTTGCGTCCGAAAGAAAGAGCGATGCGAGCACGAGAGCAGAGAGCGCCACCGCCATGAAAAATTGTTGTGATTGCCAATGCGTCTTCACAGAGCCTCCCTTATTCCTTATTTCCATGGTTATTTAACACGCTGTCAGGTTATTGTCAAACCTGCGCTTTCGGTGCTATTAGCGGGCGCTTAGATGAATAACACCGGACCGCACGCGGGTACCCGGCTTGCCCGTGGAAATCTATTTTTTCTTTGCTGCCAGTTCCGGGGGCTGCCCGGTATGGAGGTTGAGCGCGTGAGAGGCAAAGGTCGCGGCAGATTCTGCAATCTGGGCGATCTCTTCTTTGCGTTTAAAGTTAAACCAGAACGTAATCCAGGTCATCATCCCAATCAAGAATAGCGCTGCCCATGACGGCTTCAGTACGGGATCGATCTTCCCAGCCGCTTGTAGACCTGAAATCGTGCTCCTGAGAAGGATGTAATGGTTTTTCCATTCTTTTTTGACCTGGAGAAAGTATTTATCTTTAAAGCCGAGAGTTTCGTGTATAAGGAACCTAAGTTCGGGATGCAGACAGATCATCTTTGTGTAGGCCTTAATCATATAATGGAATCGTTGCTCCAGGTCATCAATTGCCTGTGCCTCCGCAAGATAAGGTCTCAAATCTCTGTTCAGATGGTCGCGATGAAGCGAAAAGAGGAGGTTTCTCTTACTGCCAAAGTAGTAGTAAAGTGTGGGCTTTGCAAGCTTCGCTGCTGAGCAAATGTCACTAGTTGACGTAGCGTTGTAACCCTTCTTCAGGAAGAGTTGCAACACGGTTCGTAGAATATCTTCCTTTTTCTTGTCCGAGTCTTTTCTCGTTCTTTTTTCTCTCATGCGCCATCTCCTCGCGAGCGTAACTAAAATCGTTGACCCGTCTGAGCGCGAAATTAAAACTATACCGACGGTTAAGTATAATGAAGAGAATTCTGCCTTGTCAATCTTTAGTGTGCGAACGCGCGGAGTTTAGTGCGTAGTATATAGTGTTTGGTGTATAGTGTTTAGCGTATAGCGTGCAAAGCGACCTGGCTGACACCGAACACTAGTCACTAGGCACTATATACGTACTGAGGGGGTTGAGCATGCCGCCGGAAATTGATTACGAGAGATGCATTGCCTGCGGCGCCTGTGTCGATGTGTGCGCCGAAGACGTTTTCTTTGGTACCGGCGGGTTAGCCGGCGGGATGAGGGAAAAAACCCGGAATGACTTACCCTGAGGCATGCTGTCACTGTTACCTGTGCGCGCAGGCGTGCCCTGAAGGGGCGATCACCATTAGAACGCCGTTAATAATGTGCGCCCCGTACAAATGAACAGGTCCGTATCGTCTTTTGTCTGTTTCGGCTCTCTGGTTACGAACCAGATAGACCAGACAGACCAAAAGAAACGGAGGAAACAGGGAATGGCTGAAGAACTTTTACTGAAAGAGCTGTGTCGGTATCAGATCGGAACATGGGCAGACATCATGTACCGGAATGCCCTCCTGTATGCGGAGGATGATGCCTTTATTTATGGAGCGGAACGGGTGACTTTCGCCCGGTACAATGGGCGAGTTAACAGCCTGATTCACGCGCTCAATGATCTTGGGGTCCGCAAAGGCGACGGCATCGGTATTTTTTCATGGAATTGTCTGGAGTACCCGGATGTATACGGGGCCGCGATGAAGGGCGGTTTCATCATATCACCGTTCAATCCCCGGTTACTGGCGAGCGAGATAGAGTATCTTGTTAACTATTCGGAAGTCACTACGCTCTTTGTTGGCCCGGAGCTGGTAGAGACCATTTCCTCGCTCAGGGACCGTTTCCCGGGCGTGAAACATTATGTGGCTCTCGAGAGTCCAGCCGCCGGCATGCTTTATTACAATGACCTTCTTGCGAAAGGTTCAAAAGAAGAACCAAACGTCCAAATCAAGGAGGACGATCCTTTCCTCATCTTTTATACCAGCGGGACAACCGGTGTGCCCCGGGGGGCCTTGTACACCCATAACCGCACCATCGATAATGCCCTCGTCAAAGTCAGTCAGTTAGGAGCTGAGGCTGGAGACAAACATATTATGGTCCTTCCTCTTTTCCACATCGGCGGTCACAGCCACTTCTGGGCTTTTTATTACGCGGGCGGGAGTAACGTGATCATGTCACAGAGGTCTTTCGACCCTCCAGCCACCTTGCAGACCATTCAGGATGAGAAGGCAACGGACATCCACATCGTACCGACCCAGCTCGTCGCCATGCTTGCTGTCCCCGATGTGGAAAAATATGACCTCACCAGTCTCAAACGTATATGGTATGCCGCCTCACCCATGCCGGTCGAGCTGCTCAGGAAGGGCATGAAAAAATTTGGGTCCATCTTCATGCAAGGCTACGGGCAGTCAGAGTCGGGACCCG
>CAWIHO010000068.1:0-42554 GCA_963835605.1 uncultured delta proteobacterium
GGTTGGAAAATGCGAGCGGAGAACGGGTGGGTTGCGATGATGTGATCAGGGAGGCGGCTCAACTGCTCGCCACCGGTTCCATCCTCGCCATCAAGGGCCTTGGAGGCTTTCATCTCGCCTGCGATGCCTACGATGAAAAGGCTGTGAATGCCCTGAGGAAACGAAAGGGACGCCCTGACAAGCCCCTTGCCGTCATGATGAGACATCTTGATGAGGTAAGACGAGACTGCTTTTGCGACGAAGAAGAGGCGGCACTGCTGCTCTCTCCTCATGCACCCATAGTGCTTCTCCATTGGAGGGAAGGGTCGCGCATAGCGCGAAACGTGGCGCCGGGCAACAATTACGTCGGCGCCATGCTTGCCTACACGCCCTTGCACCTTCTTCTTCTCGCCGATTTCTCTCGACCCCTCGTTATGACGAGCGGCAACATTACTGAAGAACCCATAGCCAAGGATAACGAGGAGGCGAGAAGCGGCTTAAAGGCCTCGCTGACTACTTTCTTCTTCACGACCGGGATATTCATTCCCGCTATGACGACAGCGTATACATGGTCACGGAGAAGGAACCGCAGCCCGTCAGAAGGGCAAGAAGCTACGCGCCATTCCCTATCAGGCTGCCTTTCGGGAGCACCCCCCTTCTGGCAGTGGGCGCCCAGGAGAAGAATAGCTTCTGCCTCACGCGCGACCGTTACGCGTTTGTGAGCCAGCATATCGGAGACCTTGAAAACGTTGAAACTCTCGAACACTTTGCGGCAACAATCGATCTCTACAAGAAGCTCTTCAGGATCAAGCCTGAACTGATAGCCCACGACCTCCATCCGGACTACCTCTCTACACGCTATGCGCTGGAAATGAAGGGGGACATGCCTATCGTCGGGGTGCAGCACCATCATGCCCACATCGCCTCATGCATGGTAGACAACGGCGTTGTAACACCGGTGATCGGTGTTGCGTTTGACGGTTCCGGATTCGGTTCTGACGGGACTGTGTGGGGCGGAGAGTTTATCATCGCCCGTCTTGATGGATTCGAACGAATAGGACGCATAGAACCGCTACCCATGCCTGGCGGTGAACTTGCGATCAAGAAACCATACCGTCTCGCCATAGCTTACCTTCACCGGCTGCTCGGCTCCGTCCCCGACCTGCCTTTCGCCCGCGACGTCTCTGAGGAGGAACAGGAGATCATCATCCAGCAGCTTGATCAGGGCATCAACACGCCTTTGACTTCCTCGTGCGGCCGTCTCTTCGATGCGGTGAGTGCTTTGCTTAATGTTCGCAAAGCCATTACTTTTGAAGGCCAGGCTGCCATCGAGCTTGAGATGCTGTCAAGACAGAATGGAGACGCGCAAGGCTACGGATACGGTTTGGCAAAACATGACGGCATGTGGGAGGTGCGTGTCGGGCCGCTCCTGGAGGCGATCCTCAATGATATCGGGTCGGGGGTTCCCGTTCAGGAGATCGGGTTGAGATTCCATGAGACCATTGCCCGGCTGACCAGGGATGTCGTTGTGCGCGCCGCGAGAGAGACCGGGATCTCCCGCGTGGCCTTGAGCGGCGGCTGCTTCCAGAACAGGCTCCTTCTGCGCCGCACAATGCCCCTCTTGCGAGAAGCAGGTCTTGAGATTCTGCTCCACCGCCAGGTTCCGTGCAACGACGGCGGCATCTCCCTCGGCCAGGCCGCCATAGCGGCCCATCTGGTATAAACGTTACCGCGTTATGCCGAGACTCATAGAGGTAGTGATCTGCTCTATCGGCTTTTTCTCCAGCTCTATCCCACCGACCTTAAGTTTGAGGATCTGAGGCAGGTAAAGCCCGGCTACGGCGAAAATAAGGGAACCGAACGTTAATAACGCGTAGGAGCCCGCGTCCGTGATCGGCTTCTGGAGCGCCGGTTTGCCGAAATAATAGGTGCTTTGACTGAAAACAAAAACGATGAGGGAGAGTCCGAAAACAGCCCATGGCGCAATTTTGTCCGCCAGCCAGCGAGGGGAAAAACGGTCCAGCCTTTTGACCAGCTTTTGTTTAGACCGCTCTGCTTTGTGGTCGTCTGCGTCCAGCCTGACACAAGCCCGGAAGTCTGCGAGAGCCTGCCTGAGGTCTTTCTCGTCCTTGCTGATTGCGGGCGCTTTTTCGTAGAACATGACCCGTGCATACGCGAGGGAGTGAAGAGCAGCAGCCTCTTCCTTTCTGTTTAACTTTTTTGAGCCTCGACCCTCTTCTCTTGCTATGTCGAGCGCTCCACCGAAACAGCCGATTGCCCGGTCGTACATGTCTTCATCATCGCCGCCCATCGCCAGGAAGACCTCACCCAGTCCGAGGCGAGACTCCACATGATCAGGTGCGATCCGCAGAATCTTCTTATATTCTGCCTCGGCCTTGTCTTTCATGCCGAGCTTGAGGTACGTTTCCGCCAGGTTGCTCCATACATTGAGATCATCAGGATCTAGCTCCAGAGAAGCCTTGAAGTACTGTACGGCCCCCTTGAAATCCTCCATGCGAGAGTATAAAACACCTGCAGCCGCGTACAGCTCTGCAGACCTCTTTTCCCGCTGCAAGGCTTCAAGGAGATGCGTCTTGGCATCGTCATACGACTCCCTTTTCAGAAAAAGCTTTCCCAACAGAAGACGGGTTTCCGAATCTTCCCCTTTCTTTAATGTCTCGGATAGCAACCGTGCAGCCTTTTCCTGCGCTTCCTTGGCCTTCCAATAGAACTCGGTCCGCGATTCGGGGCTTTCATCCGCCATTTTAAGATAGAGGTCAACCAGAGACACCAGAATGCCCGTGGCATCAGGGTCAAGGGTGAGCCCCTCCGTGTAAATATTTTTTGCATCACCCAGTTCTCTGTAAACTTCATGGAGCAGGCTGCCGTAATATAGGTAGAAATCGGCAGTGCGGGACTTTGGCGTACCCTGTTTTTGGGCGTCCCGGTAAACCTCCTTCGTCTTGTCCCACCTTGCCCATCCTTCTTTATACAACCCCCTTCTAAAAAACAGGTTCGCTATGTTGTGGTACGGATACGGATCAAGAGGGTCTATTTTGCATGCTGCCTCGTACTTTTCCACAGCTTCGTCGTAGCGCTTCATTGCTTCCAAAACAATGCCCCAGCCAAAATAGGCCGCAAAATTCTGAGGGTCGATCTCTATGACCTTCTGATACTTCTCGATTGCTTCGTTATAACGGTCGGCGCCGGCAAGGGCATAGAGGGCATTGCCCCAGTTGTTGTACCCGTAGACAAATTTTTCGTCAATAGTAATGGCCATCCGATATTTCTCGATCGCCTCGTCGTAACGCTTCAGGCCAAACAGGGCGTTGCCCCAGCCGTTATAAGCGTCGACAAACTTTTCGTCAATATTCGTGGCTGTCTGGTATTTCTCGATTGCCTCGCCGTAACGCTTCAGGTTAAGGAAAGCGTTGCCCCAGCCGGTATAGGCGTAAGCGGAATTGGGGTCGATCTCCGTTGCCTTCCGATACTTCTCGACCGCCTCCTCGTAGCGATTCAGGCTGAAGAGGGCGTTGCCCCAGTTAGCCCTTCTTCCGCACTTAGTGTGAAATTTCCAGAAGAATGGGCAACCTCTTTCCGAAAAGCCGAACAATAACGCAGCCCGTTTTCTGAAAACCGAATGTAGTGGAGACCAGCCCCTTGCCCAGAGGCCTTTCTCTGGCGGATACTATGGGCATGTACCTCCGCCGCAACAAAAAGATAAAGGGAGGAGAAACCTACGAGTACTGGTCTTTGGTTGAGTCGGTCCGATCAGCCAGGGGACCGCGACAGAGAACCGTAGCGACCATCGGGAAGCTGCCCGGCCTTGATAAGGAAGAACGGATCGGTTGGGAAGAAATTCGTCGTATCGTTAACGGCAAGCCGCGAGAGCCGGAGCTCTTTGAAAGCGCAGAGGAGCCTCCCTCATGGGCCACCATTGATATCAAGCCGCGTAAGCGTCGAACGGCTGCGCCATTTCGGCGATGTCTATCTGGGTCTTCTGCTATGGAACAAGCTCGGGTTTGCCGACTTCTGCAATGAGCATATGACAGAAGGCCGGGAAGAGATCCCCTGGTCGGTCATGGCCTCGCATCCTCGTCCTTGCCCGGTTCTGTGCCCCATCCTCCGAATTGCAGATCGCAGAATCATGGTACGACAAGACGGCACTAGATGATCTTCTCGGTGTACCGGGTGACAAGATCAACGATGATAGGCTCTATCGCGCCCTTGATGCCCTCTTGCCTTACAAGGACGAGCTGTGCAGACATCTTCAGAAGCGGTACGGTGAACTCTTCGGCACCACCTTCGACTTTCTCTTCTACGATATCACCTCCACCTATTTTGAGGGAAGCGCCAAGGGCAATCCCCAGGCCAAAAGGGGATACTCACGGGACAGCCGTCCCGACTGCCCTCAAGTCTGCATCGGCCTCGTGGCAACGAAAGAAGGATTACCTCTTGCCTTTGAGATCTTTGACGGCAATCGTCCCGATGTGACCACAACCCAGGAGATGGTTGAGGTCATGGAGGGGAAGTACGGCAAGGCCAACCGCATATGGGTTCTCGACCGTGGCATGATCAGTGAAGACAACCTGGAGTTCATGCGCATGACCGGAGCGCGCTACCTCGTCGGCACGCCCAAATCATTGCTGAAGAAGTTCGAACAGCACCTCCTTGATGAGCGATGGGAAGAGGTGCGGCCCGGCGTCGAGGTACGTCTTGTCCCTTCGCCGGAAGGAACAGATGAAACCTTTGTCCTCTGTCGCTCCCAGGGCCGTAAGGAAAAAGAGAACGCCATCCTCAACCGCTTTGCATCCGGTCTTGAAAGCAAGCTTGAGAAACTTAAAGAACGAGCCGATACGGGCAAGCTCAGAGATAAACAGAAGGTGGAGCGCCAGATCGGGCGGCTCCTGGAACGGAACAGCCGGGCAGCTTCACTCTTTTCGGTGGCCGTCACCGAAAAGAAGGGGCGGCTCTCCATCGACCTCAAAAAGCATGAGGAACGTTACCAGTGGGCACTGGAAACAGGAGGCAGTTACATCCTTCGCACGAACTGGGCACAGACGGATCCGAAAACCTTGTGGAACACCTACATCCAGCTGACGGAAGTTGAAGATGCCTTCCGCACCACAAAACATGATCTGGGGATGCGGCCTATCTTTCATCAAAAACAGGACCGGACCCAGGCCCATATTCTTGTCTGCTTTCTCTCGCTGACCCTGTGGCGGACATTGCAGCAGTGGATGAAGACGTCGGGACTCGGCACTGCGCCGAGAAAACTATTGGAGGAGATGAGAGAGATCAGGTCTCTCGATGTGCTCCTCCCGACAAGAGAGAAAAAGATCAGATTGCGGGTGGTGGCTACCCCCTCGCCGGAACTCAAGGTGCTCTTGCAGAGGATGAGACTCCTTCTCCCGAACAGACCAAAGATCATCGAAAATGTAGTGGCGAAAATCGACCGGGTTTTGCAGTAACTACCCGTAATGACTTATATCGAAATCTGTAACTGCGGAAGATGGGCTAATAGTACGCCTCCGTCGCTATCCTCCTGGTCGCCTTGCTCTATTTTTGAATGCAACTTGGTATAAATCTCCTTGACCCCACGCAACGGACCCTTTACACTAAACCTAACGACCAAAAATTAAGTTCCATGTAGGAGAGCATTTGACCGAAGGTGTCCTGGAGAAACTGAACCCTTATATAAAGAAAGCCCTGAAGGCAGGCATGGACCACGCCATGGTGGTTGAGCCTTCGAAGGTGCGAACGGCCCTATGGGTGCGCATGAAATGCCAGTTCGGATGTCACCGGTATGGGCAAAGCCATTACTGCCCGCCCCGCACGCCCACGCCCGATGAGATGCGTCGCGTGCTCCACTCGTACACGTACGCCGTACTCCTTCATCGGAACTGGAAGGAAGGCATCCAGCGTATAGACGCATTCAACGACGCTGTGGTTGGCGCGGAGTTGGCTCTCTTCCTCGACGGTTACTACAAGGCATGGAGCATGGGCAGCGGCCCTTGCAGGTTATGCGAGAAGTGCAGTATCCCCGGTCAGTGTGCCCATGGCTCGAAAGCAAGACCGTCAATGGAGGCATGCGGCATCGACGTTTTCAAGACAGCGCGAGATCACGACCTTCCCATAAGCGTGCTCAAAGACCGGAAAAAGGAGAGGCACAGCTACGGCCTTGTACTGGTAGAGTGAGATTGGTGACGCAACAGATCTGGGGTCTCACGTCTGGAGTCTAGCCCTGGGATTGCAGCTTTTGGGCTCATGACATCGCCTTTCGCAGTGGTTATATTGCTGTTTAGGGGTTATGGCCAACTCTCTTGTCATGGGAAGTATTCTTTTGGTTAAAGGAGTAAAATATTTTGTCTGAACCTGCACCCATAACGGAGGGAGGAGACGTTCTTTCCGGGAGACAGGCGGCCCCAAAGGATACGTGTGACCTCTGCGGACTGCCCCTGGGTCGCTCGAAGAGCGAAGAGCTCATAGGCGAGGAAATGCTCCGTTTCTGCTGTCCCGGGTGCAGACAGGTCTTTCTGCTCCTTTCTGCCGAGAGAGGCAGGCTGCCGGCAAATTTCAAAGAGACGGATCTATACCGGATCTGTGTCGAATCGGGCATCATCTCTCATGGCCCGCCGGATGGACTCCCGGATGGAAGAACGGGTGCTATCGACCCGGCTATCGACTCAGAAATCGACCTTCCTCCCCTCAATCTCGCCATGCGCCTCGAGGGCATGTGGTGTCCGGCGTGCGCATGGCTGATCGAGGAAGTACTCCGGAGGACGCCCGGTGTGCTGGAGCCCCGCGTCTCTTTCCTCTCTGATACGGTTCAGATGAAGTACCTTCCTCACCTGGTGAGCCCCCTAGAGATCACAGCGAAAATTGCGCGGCTCGGCTATCGAGCGTCTCCTCCTTCGGAGGCCAGGTCCAATGCGTCCGGGAAAGATGACTTGCTCGCCCGTCTAGGCGTCTCGGCGATTCTGAGTGCCAACGTGATGATGGTTTCGTGCGCCCTCTACTTTGGTTTCTTTCGTGACCTGTCATCCACGGTGATTGGTTACTTCTCATATCCCTTGCTGGCGATAGCAACGCCGGTCGTCTTTTACAGTGGGTTTCCCATCCTGCGGAAAGCCGCATCGGGCTTAATTTACGGCAAGACGTCGATGGACACCTTGATCTCAATGGGTGTTCTGGCAGCCTATTTCTACAGCATCCTTCAGATGGCAAGGGGAAGCATCCATCTCTACTTTGATACGGCCTGCATGCTTGTGACGCTGGTGCTGGCGGGAAAATATATCGAGACGTGGGCTCGGCAGAGGGTTTCCGCGGGTATTGCCGAACTCTGGGACCTCGCCAACCAGAAGGTCCGGCTGCAAACGGTTGGCCGGGAAGAGTGGGTGAGCTCCGATGCAATCAAGCCAGGAGATCGCTTTCTGGTCTATTCCGAAGAACGTGTCCCGGTCGACGGCCGGGTCGCGCAAGGAACGGGATTGCTTGACGAGTCGATTGTCACGGGAGAGTCGAGACCGCTGTACAAGGGTCCCGGGGAAGATGTCATGGCAGGCAGTCTCTTGAAAGATGGAGAACTCGTGTTGACAGCCACTCGTGTGGGCCCGGAAAGCTCCTTGCAGCAGATGGTCTCCCTCGTGCGGGAAGCCCTCGACAGAAAGGTCCCGGTCGAGCTTTTGGCTGACCGGATCACTGCCTTCTTCGTGCCCGCGGTGCTTTTCATCGCCGCCATCGCCGCACTCTTTCTGTTCGTCCGTAACGTGCCTGCTGACGAGGTCCTGTTGCGGTCTCTGACTGTTCTTTTGATTTCGTGTCCCTGCGCTCTCGGGATTGCGACGCCGCTCGTGAAGGTAGCGATGCTCGGGATCGGCCGTTCAAAGGGTCTTCTTATCCGTGACCCCGGGGCCCTGGAGCGCGCAAAAGACCTCGACGTACTGCTCTTTGACAAGACCGGGACAATAACGGAGGGCAATTTTGCCCTGCAGGGAGTAATCACCGAGGAGTTCCCGGAAGAAGAGGTGTTATCACGGTTGGCCGCTCTGGAGCTGGGATCTTCCCATTTTCTGGCCAGGGAAATCGTACGCCGCGCGCGCCAGTCAGGAACAAACATCGGTGAGGCAGAACATGTAGAAGAGGTTCAGGGGCGCGGAGTAAAAGGGGTTGTTGGGAATGATACGGTCATAGTCGGGAATCGCAGCTTCATGACAGAGCAGCAGATGGCGCTACCGGCTACCTTTGATGGCGCGGCAGCAATCCGGCAGAGGCAGGGAATGACCGTCCTCTTTTTCGGATGGGAAGGTGAGGTTAAAGGCATCCTCGTTTTTGGCGATCCGGTGAGAACGGGCATCCGTGAATTAGTGAACCGGCTCCAGGACCGAGGCATCGCAGTGTGGCTCGTCTCAGGAGATGCAAAGGAGACAACGGCCGCGGTCGCGGCATCCGTCGGCATAGAAGAGTGCCGTGGACAGATGCTCCCCTCGGAGAAGGCCCAGCTCGTCGTATCGTTGAAGCGTGCGGGCCGCAAGGTAGGCATGGTCGGGGACGGACTGAATGATGCGGCTGCCCTTGCCCAGGCCGATGTGGGGTTTGCGTTCGGCGTCGGGAGCGATCTTATTCGGGAAGCATCCGACATAGCCATTTTGGCCGCTGAACCCGGAAGGGTTCTCGATGTACTCGATTTGTCACAGCTCGCCACAAAGACCATCCGACAGAATCTACTCTTTGCTTTTCTATATAATGCCACGGCCATACCCCTTGCCGTGTGCGGTTTGCTCAACCCGCTTATCGCGGTAGTGGCCATGTTCGGAAGCAGCTTCACGGTTATTGGAAATGCGCTCCGCATCACGAGGATGAAGCAGGACAGGCGGCTGCCTGACGAGCGGCTGCGGGTTTCGGAAGCCGGTGCAGGAGAGATTGCATGAAGAAGGCCGGAGCGCCTACGCGCGCATTCCTCTCCAACGTGAAGGTTTTTCTGGCCCTTTCTCGCACGACACATGGGCTTCTGGACCTTGCCACGCCCGCAGTATCGGCGCTGCTCTGGCTCGGCGCATTTCCTTCTCCGTGGATCGTGGCCGTAGGGCTTCTGACCGCTTTTTCAGGGTACACGGCCGTGTATGCGCTTAATGACCTGGTAGATTACAGGACCGATCTTGAGCGTGTGAGAAACGGCCTTCTCAAGGATGCAGGTGATTATCTGGATACGGTTTTCGTGCGCCATCCCCTGGCCCAGGGCGCTCTCAGCTTTCGAAAGGGACTCGTGTGGGCGGCCTTCTGGGCCGTCTTGGCGCTGATCGGCGCTTCCATGCTCGGCCCGGTCTGTGTCGTGCTTTTTCTCGGCGGCGTCATACTGGAAGCTATCTATTGTCTTATGCTGAAAGTGAGCCATCTGCGTCTGCTCGTGAGCGGCCTTGTCAAAACCCTTGGAGGGATCGCGGCTGTGTTCGCGGTTGACCCAACTCCATCCCCTCTCTTCCTCCTCCTTCTGTTTTTGTGGCTCTTCTCTTGGGAGATCGGTGGACAGAACCTGCCCGCTGACTGGCACGATATAGAGGAAGATTCCGGGCTGGGATACAGGACCATCCCTGTTCGATGCGGAACCAGGGCCACATCCGCGCTTATTCTGTTGTCTCTACTCATCGCTGTCGGTCTCGGCACGTACCTGCTCTCCTTTGCGACCGGTCAGCTTTCCATCTTCTGCACAGGAGGCAGTCTTCTGGTCGGGCTGTTTCTTTTGGCTCATCCCGCTTATCAGGCTTGCCGCAGTGAAGCGGCGAGCGATGTTGACGCACTCTTCGCGAAGGCAAGCCTGTATCCGCTTGCTTTGCTTGCTCTGCTGCTGGCGCACATGCTATCCCAGCAGGCAGTAAGGTGAATAAGTGAAGGAGATCAATTCAGAGACCCTTTCCAGGAGCAATGGCAAGGAGGGGAACCCCGCCTACATCGCCTACAAGGGCAGGGTATTCGACGTCAGCAAGAGCAGACGGTGGGAGACAGGCGTACATATGGGGAGGCACGCCGCGGGGGCTGATCTCACCGCGAAGATAGCGGCTGCGCCCCATGGCCCCGAGGTGCTCGACCGTTATCCGGAGATAGGGTTTTTAAAGGCACGAACGCAGGCGGAGCGGCCCATGCCTGCCTTTCTGGCGAGGCTGCTTTCCCGCTATCCTTTTTTCCGCCGCCATCCACATCCGGCCACCGTTCACTTCCCTATTGCCTTCATGGCAGCAGCTTCAGGGTTTTACGTGCTCTACCTTGTGACAAGGGTGGTGTCCTTTGAGGTCACGGCGGTTCATTGCCTCGGGGCAGGGATCCTATCAGCCCTGCTGGCAATGGGGACTGGTCTTTTCACCTGGTGGCTCAACTACATGGCGAAGCCTGTCCGACAAGTCACGATCAAGATAGTCCTCTCCTGTATTATGCTCCCTGACGCAGTCGCTGCTTTCATCTGGCGTCTATCGGATCCCGATATTCTGAACCGGCTCCGGGGGCTCGGCGCCATCTATCTTCTTCTTGTTCTGGCCCCCGGCCCGCTTGCCCTCGCCATCGGCTATTTCGGCGGGACACTCACGTTTCCATTGGAGAAGCAGGCAAAAGGTTGACTGGTTGATCAGTTAATTGGTTGATTCGTTGCACAAGCCGAGACGAAAGAAGCTCAACATTACGAACTGAAAGGAAGATCCCCCAACCTCGCGACGTAGGTGGAGGGCATCAACCTCTTCAATTCTCCAGCGGACCAAAAGGATTAAGCTGTTCTACCGACGAGAAATAAACCGTTGGGGGATTGGCTCGACGCCACTTCCAGCAGATAACCAAAGAAAGGCGCGAGGAAACAGTGAGGTCAGCCGTGAAATATACCCTATGGAGTAAACCTCAAGAGCATAGAGCATTATTGAACGAAGACCAGTGCGGCTTAGACCCTATAGAGACCGCCGCGGGGAGACGGCATACGGCTGAGGATAGTGAAGAGACGACGAGCTTGTTCGAGGATAGAGAATCGTTCGGACATGAAGGGCCCTTGGAAGACCAACCGGAAGAGGTTGGCGACGATGAACTGACAGACCACGTCCAACAGTATATGACACAGCTAGCTAAGACTCCACTACTCACCGGAGAAGGAGAGCAAGAGGTCGCACTGCGTATTGAGGAGGCAAGAAGAGAGCTGGAGGGTATCGGCCTTTCCCTTCCTTTCGCGGCGCAGGATCTTTTGAATATCCTTTCCCGGTCAAAGACGGTCTCCGACCCGTGGGACGGAGGTAAGAGTGATGAGTGGGTCATCGCGACGCTCGAAAGCCTGAAGCAGGCCCATGATCAATCCGAAAGGACGGAGAGCCGTGAACAAAGGGACCGATATGGGGCCGAAATGAGGCGACTCATCACAGAGATGAATGGGGGCAACGGACTGGTGGAGCCGAAAAGGAGCAGATGTGCCCAGAGGATCGGGGAGAAGGCGGGCATTCCCACAGCGGAGCTGAAGCAGCTTCTTGAGCGGATCAAGAGGGCAAAAAAGCAGTATGTCGAAGCAAGGAACCTGCTCACAAAAGCGAACCTTAGACTGGTCGTAGCCATCGCAAAAAAGTACATGAACCGGGGCCTTTCGTTCCCTGACCTTGTGCAGGAGGGGAACGTGGGGCTCATGAAAGCGGCGGAGAAGTTCGACGGTAGGATGGGTTACCGGTTCAGCACCTATGCGGTATGGTGGATAAGGCAGGCCATTAGGAGGGCAATCAAAGAGCAGACGAGAACTATTCACATACCAGCCAACATGATCGAGACGGTCCAGCGTGTCGCCCGGGTCTCTCACAACCTCGCGCGGGATCTCGGAAGGGAGCCCTTCCCCAATGAAATCGCCGGGGAAATGGGTCTTTCCGTCAAGAAGATCAGAGAGGTCCTCCACATCACGCACGAGCCTATCTCCCTGGAGACCCCTGCTGGTGACGAAGGCGCCCATTTGGTTGACCTCCTTGAGGACAAGAACGCGGCCGGGCCCCAGGACCCTGCCCTATTTCACGACCTCGTCGAAGGGCTGAACAAAGCTCTCTCAACCCTCACCGCGAGAGAGGAGAAGTTGATCAGGATGAGGTTCGGTATCGGCGAAACGTCCCACCATACGCTTGAAGAGTTGGCGCAGACATTCGGCCTGACGAGAGAGAGGGTGCGACAGATAGAGGGGAAGGCGCTGAGCAAACTGCGGCATCACGCAGGGGCGTGGGAGGGCTAAGGGTTTTGCCGCCACGTGAACCATGACGTCGATAGAGCTTTGCGTTGACTCTTTTCTCCTCTCTATCAGGGCTCTTCACTTTGCCAACCGCTGACTGCCAGCGTCATTGACGCGGTTGGGGAGTTTATACTAATCTTTATTGAATACGCCCGCACGGACATGAGTGAGTGGAAGGTCAGGCCGGAGCCGCTTCAACGGAAGCGCCGTAACCGTGAAGTCCGGGTTGTAGCCGTCACCTGCCCTCATTGGTGGTTGTCATGTACGAAGAGTATTTCGGTCTGAAGGAAAAGCCGTTTTCGCTCGTTCCGGATCCCCGCTATTTTTACTTCAGCCGGGGGCACAGTGAAGCCCTCGCCCATCTGCTGTACGGCACGAAGAGCGAGGGCGGCTTTGTCCTGCTCACCGGCGAGGTGGGAACCGGCAAGACCATGGCGTGCCGCTTCCTGGTCCAGCTTGCGCTAGAAGACGCTGAAGTCGCCCTCATCCTCAACCCGAAATTGACCGTTGAAGAGTTACTGGCGGCCGTATGCGACGAATTCAGCATCAGCTACCCCGAAGGTACTATGAGTATCCAGGTCTTTGTCGCCCGTCTCAACAAGTATCTTCTTGACGTTCATGCCAAGGGCCGCAGAGCAGTTCTCATTATTGAAGAGGCCCAGCACCTCAGCGCGGAGGTGCTCGAGCAGATACGGTTGCTGACCAATCTCGAGACGAACCAACACAAACTGTTGCAGCTCATATTGCTTGGGCAACCGAAGCTCAGGGATGTACTGTCTCAGCCAGAACTTTGTCAGTTCTCACAGCGGATCACGTCGCGCTACCACCTCGGCCCTCTGTCCAAGGAGGAGGTCCCCGCGTACGTGGAGTACCGCCTATCGGTCGCAGGGCCCGCCCACCGCCGATTGTTTCCTCCGGCGGTACTGGAGAGACTGGCGCGGCTGAGTGGAGGGATACCGCGGCTTATTAACGTGCTCTGTGACCGGGCGTTGCTTGGAGCCTATACTCAGAGGAAGAACCAGGTTGACCTGGAGACCTTGGTGAGAGCAAAAAGCGAGGTGTTCGGCGATGGAGGCTCTCCACGGGGACGACGGAGCCTGTATGCGGGGCTCCTTGCCGGTTTTCTTCTCATCCTCGGTGCGATTCTCGCAGCGACCTACTACGACACACATCCAAGACCTCCGGCGAGGGGCGTGGTCGAGAAAGTCGCCGTGGAACCAATGGCGAAGACGGAGACCGTGAAGGGAGCCGCCATGGAGCCGCCCAGCGGTTCTACGAGCGATAGCACCAGGGAGATGGCTTACCGGGCGCTTTTCAGGGAATGGCAGATCGAATACAGGCCGGGGGATCATGCTACGGTTTGTGAACAGGCTCAAGCCCATAACTTGCGCTGCCTGGAGGGTAGGGGCAGTATGCGTACGCTCCGTCAGATGAATAGGCCTGTTGTGCTGAAGCTCCTTGATGAAAAGCGCGCTGTTTACTACGCGACGTTAACCGCTCTCCGTGGAGAGATGGCGACCTGCGTGATCGGCAACGATACAAAGACGGTGGCTGTCGACGGAATCACCCAGCAGTGGTCCGGCGAATTTGTCGTCCTCTGGCGCCTGCCTTCCGGTTACAGGAAGAGCCTGAAACCGGGTAACAGCGGACCTCTGGTGGCATGGCTCGACAGACAGCTGGCAGCAGTTCAGAAACGGGCGGTTCGAGGGGGATCGGGACAGGCGTATCACGGTGAGCTCGTGAGGCAGGTGAAGGAATTCCAAGCGGCCGCGGGGTTACTGCCAGATGGGATGGTGGGCCCCCTGACCGTACTGTTTTTGGATGGTACCGATACGAGCGGGCCCATGCTCCAGGGCGGGAAGGCGGGTGATTAGGGATGTCGGCTTCCGGGGGCACAACTATATTTTCACAAACACGACTCTATTTTAAATCTACAAAAAAGCATCGAGCGAGGCGCAACGCGCAACGGGTCAGACATGCAGCCGGGTACCGCTTTGCGGGTGTGAGCGGAGCGGAATAGCGCGACCGGCTACCTACATTTTCACGGCCGGTCCTTTCTGGGCTAATGCTATGATCCCAACGTACTTCACTTCCCAGGCGGCGATGAGAAGAAGGTTCGCGTGCTGCAGGGCCAGCCTCAGATCGTCGCCGTCGAAGCGGTCGCGATGAGGATGGACGAGGATCCGCCTCGTGAGAAAGTTCTGATAGAGTGTCGGGTAGATCTCTTCCAGGAAATAGAAGCCGCCAGCCTTCAATACCCGGGTCACTTCCTTAAGCCCGCCGCGCCAATCAGGGATATGGTGGAGCACACCGAACCCGAAAACCGCATCCATCGAGCCGCTGGGATAGGGTAGGGCAAGCAGGTCAGCGGTGCAGAGGTGAATCGTCTCCCTTTCCTCTGACGAGAGATACCGAGCTGCTTTGTACATCATCTCAACGTCGAGATCCGTGGTATGAAGCTCGGCCGGTTTGAATGTTCTCTTGATAAGCCTGGCCCCGGCGCCGCGGCCACAGCCTACCTCCAGCGCACGGGCAAAACCTCTGGCCCGGCAGGCTCTTGCCATCCAGTTGATCTCGATGCGTTGCTGAAGCACACGCACAGGCGTATTTACGGCAAGGCGTTCACCCCAGTTGAGCTTGGCAGAAGTCTCTTCCAATGAATCGCGATCTGGCAACATCCTTCTTCCGCGTAGCTATTGTTTCTCCGCGCGATGAACCACGGCGATGCCGTTCGTCAGTCGTTTATAAACGATCTTTGAAAAACCTATGTTCTGGAGCATTGCCGAGAGCTCATCGGGAAGTGGAAAGAGTCGGATTGACTCCGGCAGATAGGTGTAAGCTTTGCGGGTTCCGGCCAGGATGCTGCCTGCCAGCGGCATGATGACGAAAGAATAGAAATTGTAGAGTGCGCGGAACCACGCGGGGTCAGGCCTTGAAAACTCCAGACACGTGAAATTCCCCCTTTTTTCAGTACCCGGTGCATCTCCTTGAGTCCCTCCTGCAGGTGCACGAAGTTGCGTATCCCAAAGCCCACCATGACGGCGTCAAAAGAGCTATCGGGGAATGATATCCGCTCTGCATCTCCCTGAACAAAGGAAACGCGCTCAGAAAGGTGGGACGCGGCAACTTTAGCCCGGCCGATGCGCATCATGGCCCGATTGATATCGTAGACGACTACACGGCCGGCGGTGCCCACCAGATCGGCTGCCAGCAGCGCGAGGTCAGCAGTGCCGCCGCACACGTCGAGTACGATGTCACCAGCCTTTATCCCGGACATCCGCACCGCGGTCCGCTTCCATACGTAATGGAGGCCGAAGCTCAGGACCGTGTTCATCCAATCATACTTCGCGGCGATGGAATCGAAATGCTCGTCAACGAGTTTTCTTTTCTCGGCTTCGGAGACCTTGCGGAAACCGAAAGAGACTGATGTCTCCACCGGGACGCGACTTCCTTTTCCATTCTGATGATCAGACGCCATACTCACCCAGCTGCTCAACGTTGTCTATTGCTAGAAACTATAACAATGGGAGGCCAACTTATCCAGTCTTATCTGTTTAAGTCCTGTAAACCCAAACCCTGGAACTTTTGCCCCGGCATGGGCAGAGTTTTGAGGTATGCAACCCGGAAGGACTTTCCTGGAGCGAGCATAGCGAAAGGTCCAAGAATCGGCGCGGGGCGGAGCACTGTTTCTTCCGCTCACACCCGCGAGCGGCCGTGTGAAAGATAACCACCGCAGCGTCGTTTTTGTTGACAATCGACGGGTCAAGAGATAGCATGCTCTCCAGTGGCCACCATGATCTTCGAGACTGACGATACCTACGAGCGACTCACCCAAGGCAAAGTGCCGGGCGCGGAAACGGGCATCGAGGTGCGCAAAACCATCTGCTCCATCTGCAACCCCCATTCACACTGCGGCATAGATGCGTATGTGAAGGACGGGATGATCGTTAAAGTAGAGGGAACCAAGGAGAATCCCCACAGCGAGGGCACGCTCTGCTCCAAGGGAAATGCCACCCGGCAGTACGTCTACCATAAGGACCGGATCCGCACGCCCCTCCTCAAGAAAGGTGACAGAGGCCTCCGGCCACTTTGTGCCCATTTCATGGGAAGAGGCTCTCGATCTCATAGCAAGTCGTCTGCTAAAGGTGAGAGAAGAATCGGGCCCTGAATCAATAGTCTTCTACGTGGGGTTCCCGAAATGGATGAGACCCTTTGTAAAGCGGCTTGCCCACAACTTCGGCTCTCCCAACTTTTGTACGGAATCGAGCGTCTGCCAAAAGGCGCGTTATCTGGCTAACGGTCTCACCTATGGAGCCCTGGGCGCACCTGACATTGAGCGGTCCAAATGTCTTCTTGCCTGGAGCGGGAACCCATTCTATTCAAACACAGCCATCGTAAGGGGGATCCTGGATGCGCGCGAAAGGGGACTCAGGATCATCGACGTTGGACCTTTGATCACGCCGCTGACAGCCCATGCGGACATGCACCTTCGCATCCGGCCGGGCACCTCCGGCGCGCTTGCCCTCGGCATGGCCAACGTGATCATCGAAGAAGGCCTGTACGATCGAGACTTCGTAGAGAATTACACGCTCGGCTTCGAGGAATACCGCGCTTACGTGCGCCAGTTTCCGCCGAACGTTACCGAGGAGATTACGGGCGTTCCTTCACGATCAGATCGTCGAGGCCGCGCGGCTCTACGCCACAACAAAGCCGGCCTGCATGCTGAACAGCCCGAATGGCCACCACCCACCATACAAATGGCCTGCAGAATCACCGCGCCATTATTGCGCTTGTCGGACTCACGGGTAACTACGATGTCGAGGGAGGAAATCCTCTCGTGAAACCCGGATACCTCAACGTGGCCAACGGTCTCGTGACACGGGACTCGGAGTTTGAGCAGCCGAGGGCGTGGGACGCTATGCCGCCGCGCGTCGGCCAGGATCGCTATCCCGCCTGGTGCAAGATAGTTGCGGAGGGCCAGTCAGTGCACATACCGCATCAGATCAATAGCGGGAAGCCATACCCCATACGGGCGATGCTTGCGTTCGGTCTTAACCACCGGATGTGGCCCGGACAGGATTTCATGGAAGCGAGCCTGCAAAAGCTCGATTTCCTCGTGGATGTCGATATCTTCATGACGGATACCGCCCGGCTTGCGGACCTTGTGCTTCCCGCCTGCACCTCTCTTGAGAGAAGCGAGCTCAAGTTCTATGCTGAGCAGTATGTCATATGGACGCAACCTGCTATCAGGCCTCAATGGGAGTCAAGGTCTGACACCGACATCATCTTTGACCTGGCGAAGAGGATGGTGCCGGAAGATAGCCTCATGCAGAAGGGCTACGAAGCCTGCATAGACTGGATACTTGAGCCCACGAAACTGACGGTGGAAGAGCTGAAGAAGTACCCCGCAGGCTATGCGGTTCCCAACGTGAAGATGCCACCCTTCCGCAAATATGAAAAGCAAGGCTTTGCGACGCCTTCAAAGAAGATGGAGTTTACCTCCACGATCCTGGCGGAAGTGGGGCAGGATGCTCTTCCGGTCTACACAGAGCCAAGGCTGAGCCCGCGATCAACGCCTGAAGTCGCAAAGAGAGTTTCCTCTGATTCTCACCACAGGTGCGCGCCTTCCGATGTTTGTCCATTCGAGAACCTTCCGCTTAGGCTGGACGCGCAGCCTTCGGCCCGACCCCATGGTGGATATGAACCCGCGGGACGCAAAGGATAGAGGCATTGCTCAGGAAGACTGGGTCAGTCTCGCCACGCCGCGCGGTTCGATAAGGGTGAGGGCAAACCTCACTGAGATGGTCGCTCCCGGCGTCGTCAATATGTACCACGATGACCCTGAGGCGAGCGTGAATCTCCTGATCGAGCCAGATTACCTCGATCCCATCTCGGGCTATCCCGGTTTCAAGTCGCTGCTGTGCGAGGTAAAACGCATCGACGACACTCCAAAACCCATCCAAATTTGACGCAAGAACGCCCTGTAAGATACTATTAGGGCTATTCGGCAGTTAGTGACCTCTGTCCTCTGTTACTGGCGGTCTGAACGTTCTGAAAAAATAGTGAGGAGCTTTTCATGGCTACGGAAGAAAGAACGAAAGAGATCCTGCAAGGCCTATATGATGCGGTAGTCCAATTCGAAGAGGAAGATACGGCGAAATGGGCCAAAATTGCTCTGGAAGAAGGGATGGACCCATTCGTGGCCGCCATGGATGGTCTGGCCGCTGGTATGATAGAGGTTGGTGAAAAATACAACCGCAAGGAATACTTTGTCCCGGAGCTCCTGCTCTGTGCCGATGCACTCTATGCCGGCCTCGATATTCTGAAGCCTGCCATCGAAGCATCGGGCAGAAGATCGGAAGTAAAAGGATCTATTGTTCTCGGTGTTGTGGAGGGAGACGTTCACGACATCGGCAAGAACCTCGTTAAGCTGATGTTCGAAGTGGCGGGCTGGACGGTCTACGACCTAGGGAAGGATGTGCCGCTTGATAAATTTGTTGAAGAACAGATCAGGACTGATTCCGACGTCGTCGGTATTTCAGCCCTGATGACGACCAGTATGCTCGCCATGCCGGAGGTCATTAAGAAGTTGCGGGCCAGGAATCCGAACGTCCGCATTATGCTTGGCGGCGCTCCCTTGAGCCCGGAAGTTGCGGAGAAGTATGGGGCAGATGGCTACGCGAAAACCGCCGGCACTGCGGTTGATGAAGCAATGAGACTGCTCAAGATGTTGAAAGAGCAGGAGATGAAAAAGAAATAACGTCTGTCTGGTCTATTTAGTCAATCTGGTCATCTAGTCCATAAGGCCCATGGTGATCATCCCGCCTGTCAGAATGGAGTAACACGTGAAGGTTTTATAGGCTGCGTTGCGACCAAATAGACCAGACGGACCAGATAGACTAAACAGACTAGATAGACCGAGGATAAGAAGGGAACATCATGGAAACCAAGAATATCGGTGAAAAATGTATGGTCATTTTCCAACCCTCCGGCCGCAGGGGCTACGTAGAAAAAGGGAAAACCCTGAAAGAGGCTTCGGTGGCTCTCGGCGTCGATATAGAAGGGATATGCAGCGAGAAGGCCATGTGCGGAAAGTGCAAGGTACGGGTTGAAGAGGGCATCTTCGAGAAATACGGGATCGAATCGAGCCGGGATCACCTTTCCCCGATGGGGCCTTCAGAGAGGAAGTTCTTCGGCCTGCAGCAGGAGCGAGCAGGATACCGGCTCGCTTGCCAGGCGCACGTCCTGGAGAGCATTGTGGTCTTCGTGCCCGAAGAGAGCCGCATGGGAAAGCAGGTGGTCCGTAAGACGGCCAATGAGATCAGGGTCGATCTCAAACCGGCTACGAAGAAGTATTACATTGAGCTCACGCCAGCCACGCTGGAAGACCCACGTGGAGACTGGGAACGTCTTGAAGCCGAGCTTAAAAATGCATATGGGCTGAACAGTCTTACGGTCGATTACCGGGTACTCATAACTTTGCAGGAGGCGGTGCGCCTGGGCGAATGGAAGGTGACGGTCTCCGTGTGGAAGGACAGAGAGGTCATCAAAATAGAGCCGGGAGAGGTGAAAAAGGCTTATGGCCTGGCCGTCGATATTGGCACTACCACCGTAGCGGGCTATCTTTGCGACCTGACCGACGGCAGGCTGGTCGCCACTGCTTCGATGATGAACCCGCAGGTGGTCTATGGCGAGGATGTCATGTCGAGGATCAGTTACACTATCACCCACGCCGACGGACTGGAACACATGAACAAGGCGATTCTCGATGGTCTGAACGGAATCATAGAGGAAGCAGCAGTGCCGGCAGGGATCAAGCGGACGGATATCGTCGATATGACGATTGTCGGCAACACCTGCATGCACCATCTGTTTCTCAACATAGATCCGCGCAACATCGGGCGATCACCGTTCCCACCGGCTCTGCACCACTCCATAGACGTGAAGGCGCGCGACGTCGGGGTTAAGATAGCTCCGGGGGCATACGTCCACGTGCTTCCTATCGAGGCCGGGTTCGTCGGCGCAGACAATGTCGGCGTGTTGATAGCGGAGACGCCCTATTTGCAGGACAGCATAGAGCTGATCATCGATATCGGCACCAACGGAGAACTTGTTCTGGGAAACAGGCAAAAACTCATCTCCTCTTCGTGCGCCACCGGACCAGCTTTTGAAGGGGCCGAGATCAGGTACGGCATGCGGGCGGCGCCGGGCGCTATCGAAAAGATCGTCATCGACAGGGATACGAAGGAAGTGCGTTTCAGGGTGATCGACCAGGAAGGCTGGAACACGGAGCTGAAAGAGGTCGGCGCCAAAGGGATCTGCGGCTCAGGCATCATCGACGTTGTGCCTCAGCTCTTCCTCGCTGGGATCATCGACCGGACAGGGCGGTTCAACAAGGAACTGAAGAGTCCGCGTTACCGCGAGGCGAACGGCCAGCCGGAATTCGTGATCGCCTGGGCGCACGAGACATCGATCGGCCAGGACATTGTCATCTGCCAGGACGATGTGCGGGCGATCCAGCTTGCGAAAGGCGCCATGTACGCTGGTGCAAAGATCATGATGGGTGCATTGGGAGTGGAGAAGATAGACAAGGTGATTCTGGCGGGCGCTTTCGGCAGCTACATAGACAAGGTCTCGGCAGCCCTGCTTGGGCTCTTTCCTGACTGCGACCTCGATAACATTTACTCCGTGGGAAACGCTGCCGGAGACGGGGCCCGCATGGCCCTTCTCAACACGGACAAGAGAAAAGAGGCAGACGAGATCGCGCGACAGGTGCGGTATTTGGAGTTGACGCTCGATCCCGGCTTCAACAAAGCCTTTGCCCAGGCGATGTGGATACCGAACATGAAGGATAAATTTCCGCATCTTGCCCACCTTCTCCCGCAAAAAGAGTGAAAGAGGTTTGCGACATGTTCAGATACGAACGAGATCAGAAAGTCTGTACGATAGGCGGTATGAAGGTTGGCGGCCAACCAGGGGAACGGGCGCCCCTTCTCATCGGCAACATGTTCCAGAAAGGCGATCTCATTCTGGAAAGCAGAAAAGAAGGGAGATTTGACCGGAAGGCCGCGGAAGAGCGGATTCGCGAGGTGGAACGGATTTCTCAAGAGACGGCAGTCCCCTGCCTGATCGCCATGGTCGCCAATTCGGAAGAGGAGATGAAGGGCTATATCGATTTTTTTACGAGCGTGACCGACATGCCGTTCGCCATAGATATCTGGCAACAGAAGACGAGGCTGGCCGCGGCCCGGTATGTTGCCGAACGATCTCTGCAATCCCGTGTCCTTTACAACAGCATCACCCCGTGGGACGAGGATATCGAAAGGCAGGTTTCGGAACTCCGCGAACTGGGCATCAAGCACGTGGTGGTGCAAGTCTTTGATGTGGAGGATAAGCGACCGACAGGTAGAGTCACTTCGCTCAAGCGTCTTCTACCCTTCGTGGAGAAGGGCAATTTCGAGAGCATCCTCATTGACACGGCGGTCATGAACCTGCCGGCAACTGCTTTTTCCCTCGTAGCCAACCAGCTCATCAAGAAAGAGTTTGGCCTGCCCGTGGGCTTTGCCCCTTCGAACGGCACCTACATGTGGAGAAAAAATGCCAGCGAACAGGAGAGGAAGAGATTCCCCGCAATCGATGCGGGTGTGCATGCGATCTGCGCTCTGGCGAGTGACTTTCTCTTTTACGGGCCGCTCACGGGAACCAGTCGGGTTTTTCCCGCAGTGGCTGCGGCCACGAGCATGATGGCGGCTGCGGCGTACGCCGAAGGCTCGCCCTTGCCTGTAGGAAATCACCCGCTGAACCTGCTCTTTCCTGATGTGGTTAAGCAGTTCTCGGAAGAAAAAGGAGAAAAATGATATGGCTGTGAATCTGAATTCAAGGGAACGCGTGCTCAGACTCTTTCGGAGAGAAACAATCGATTATATTCCCGTCTTCAGCGGCATGGGGAACATCACGGTCCATGGGCTCGAAAAATACGGCTGGAAATTCCCGGAGATTCATACCGATGCCCGTAAGATGGCAAGCATGGCCGCGTCGACCTACGAACTCTTCGGCTTCGAGTGCGCGGTTGTTCCTTTTGATTTGGCTGTGGAAGCAGAAGCACTCGGCAGCAAGGCAAATTATTATCCTCACGCGACGGAGATCCTCTATCCCACCATCAGCGAACATCCGGCAGAAAAGGTGGAGGATCTCAATCTTCAGGTCCCGTCCGACCTCTCGAGGGCCGCGAGGATTCCCCTGGTTTGCGAGGCGCTTCGCCTCCTGAAGAAGGAGGTGGGTGACAAGATCGTCATCGGCTCCCATGTTCTCGGACCGTATACCTTGGCCGGGCAACTGCTCGACCTTTCTCATCTGGCTAAAGCGGCCTTCAAGAAAGCCGACCTCGTCGGTGCGCTCCTCGATAAGCTTGCCGGCGCCCTCATCGAGATCATAAGGATTTACCGGGAGGCCGGGGCCGATTACATCACGGTCCGCGAGATGGGGGCAGGGCCGGACATATTGAGCCCGCGGATCTTCCAGTCCCTGATCATGCCGCCCCTGAAGCGGATATTCGACGGGATAGACTCACCCAACGTGCTGCATATCTGCGGCGACACCAATGACATCATCGAACAGATGGCAGCGTGCGGGGCTGATGCGCTCAGCGTGGAGAAAAAGAATAACGTGGCCGAGACGAGGCGCAAACTGGGTGGTGACGCATTGTTATTCGGGGAGCTCGACGCTTATAACATCTTGTGCCTGGGCAAACCGGATCAGGTTGACAAGGCGGTGAAAGAGGCGATTGATGCGGGAGTGAATGCGATCTGGCCCGGCTGCGATATCTGGCCCACGGTGCCCAGAGAAAATATGGAGATGTTGATGGCAGCGGCAAGGAAATACGGAGGGCTCAGCTAGCGGCTTCCCTCCCGGCCAGCCTTCCAAACACAATGCAGTCGGTCGTGGCATTCCCGCCCAGTCTGTTCGTACCGTGGACACCTCCGGTTATTTCTCCCGCCGCATAGAATCCGGGAATAACCCTGTTCCAGCGGTCGACCACTTGCGTGGTTACCCCATTGGTGCGGAGCCCACCGCACATGTAATGGAGTGCGGGTGATGCCGTGGTTGCCCAGAATGGCGGTTTTTCGCACTTCCACACAAGGTTGTGCGGCAACTGGCCAAATTCCGGATCGTTTTTGGCATCGACACACGCGTTATACATGGACACTGTCCTTTCCAGAGAGGCTGGATCAGGCATACCGATCTGCTGCGCCAGCTCCCTGATGGTCTGCCCCACAAACAGTTGTTCTGGATGAATCTGCATGAGTCTGCGTAGTTTCTGCAAAGACGTTTCCCCATGTGCGGCCTTCTTGCGGCCTACATCGTCGCTGATACCCACACAGACTTTTTCAGGAGTTCTCATGACCGCCTCAGTAATCTGGTCCCGTCGAGCATCAGAGGCCACAATTCTTCTTCCCCTGAGATCGGTGTAGATGCAGTATTGTACGGTAACGCCCCCGATCCGCCTCATCAGATTGTTGAAAAGGGAAACGGTGCCCACGGGTGGTCTTACATAGCGTGCGTCAGGACCGCTCGGGCCGATGCTCTGGATGAAATCAAGCCCAACTACGTCTGCTCCAATGTCCTGGGCCTGGTTGAGGGTCTCTCCGGTCGAGTCCCTATGACAGGTCGTCCCGAATCTGGCGTCAAATCTAGGATCGTGCCTCATTCTCATCTCGACGTCAGCACAGAATCCGCCCGACGCGAGCACGAGTCCTTTCTTTACCTGCAGGTTGAACGTCCCATCTTTCGCCTCCAGTTCCACCCCGAGGACCCTTCCTCTGGATTGAGGCCTGTATATCCCGTTCACCTTATGCTCAAGGAGGACGGGTATATGCCGAGCCCTCACTTGGTCGCGGAGAGCCGCCACGATCGCCGCTCCAGCCCGTTTTTCCTTGTACTTGGGAACGTGGGACCTGGGCCATAACGCCCCATATGCCTGGCACAACGTGAAAAGCTCCACTCCCATGCCTTCCAGCCACAGCCATCCCTCGTGCGCATGATCCACCATGTACCGAACTTTAACGGGGTCTGCCCTGAAGTCACCTCCGGCAAGCGTTTGTTCGAAATGAAACTCCGTCGAATCCTCGATGCCCAGGGCTTTCTGTTTTTGTTGGTTAACAGCATTGTACATCCCGCCGGCGATCACGGAATTTCCTCCCACCGTTCGCCGTTTGTCCAGAACGACCACGGAGGCACCGGCGTCATGAGCCTCGATTGCAGCGGCGAGACCGCTAAAACCTGATCCTACTACGACGACGTCCGCTTCTCTGAGCCACCTTATGGACACTTGATGCCCTCCATTCCTTGCAGCATCAGAACTCACTCACGAGGAAATTCACGCGCAAGCACTATTCAGGCGTGCGCATAGTCCCGTCACTTGTTCCACCATTTCCAGACATCTGCCTGAGCTATCTTCCCGAGCCTGTCAATGACAACATTTTCGATCCTTCCGCCCCGTTTTTCCACTTTCACAACGTAGACATCAACGATCCTCTGGTTGTACTGGTCAAAGGCAAGACGGCCCGAGGGCGTTTCAATGCTGGATGCGACCTTATGCAATGTGTCGGCAACCCGTTGGATATCCTCAACATCGCCTTTCAGGGCTTCGGCCACCGCCCCGATCATTTGCGCAGCGACATACCCTGTTTCACTGTACTGCGAAGGAAGGCCATATTTCGCCTGATAGGCCTTTAAGAACGCGAGCACTCCTTGGGGTGTCCAGGGTGATAGGATAATGAGTCGGAGTAATATCACCGAGCGCAGCATCCCCCATGCTCTCCAGATAGGGATCGTCAGATATGCTTACATAACCGAATAGAGGAAGCCGCTTTTTCAAACCGAATTCCTGATACTGCTGGACAAAGCGAACCGCATCCGTCCCGGCGTACCAGGAGTAAACAGCGTCCGCCCCCGGCGCATCGATTGCGGCTAAGAAAGGAGCGAAATCCATGGTGCCGTACTTGGCGTAGACCTCTTTGATTACCTTTCCACCCGCCAACTCAAAGCCGGCCTTAAAGGCTTCCACGCAGTGGTGCCCCGCGGAGAAATCAGAGGCAGTTATGACCACCTTACGATGGGGTGTGTTCTTGACCATCCAACTTCCCATGGGGTAATTGGTCTGGTCTGTCGTCTCAACAACCCGGAAGATATTCGAGCTCGCTTTCTGCGGCGAGGTCAATTCCCGGGTAAAGGCGCAAGGATTAATCTGAATGACGTTCTGTTTACGGAGATAATCGTGGATGGCCAGTGCAACCCCGCTATTCACCGTACCGACTATAAAGTTCACTTTCTGCTGTTCCACCAGCCGCCGCGCTTTGGTTAAGGCCACGGTGGGATTGTTTTCGTCGTCCTCCTTTACCACCTGGATTGCCCGCCCCCCTGCCTTCTGACCAATCTCACTGAAATACAACTCCACGCCATCGTTAACCCCCTTCGTCTGAAAGGGCACGTTACCGGTATAGGGCAGGAGCAAACCTACCTTAATAGGAGGCTTCTCGGCCGCGAACACACCTGAGCCCATTAGAAAAGAGATGCTGATGCATAGACTCAACCCCGCCAATAGCCAGTTCTTCTTCGTACTTTTCATCTTCCCACCCTCCCCCTTGTTGTTTTTCATCCAATCATTCATTTCCCGGTGTGCCCGGTGCCGTCTCGACGTCAATAGGGACATCCTTCAACTATTCAATAACGCTCGTCCTCCGTACCAGAATACATCGGGGGTCGTCCCCGCCGCTGTCTACCCAAAGTATTACCCATTGAAAGAGAGCTGTGCAACAAAAAAACGAAACTGTGGAGGAAGACAGCCGCGCCTTACCTCACCTGTAAAAGGTGAAAACCTGTTGCTAAGCGCGGTTTCGCCATTAGCATTTCACATGGTTGCGCAAGGCTCTTAACGGATTAGGTAAGAAAATGCTGTTAGCAAATGCTTGACAACTTCCTTAGAAGAGGAAAAAGGCAAGCATTTCTTCCACCGCTACTTACAGCAAGGCATGTAAGGTATAAATTATACCAACACTTGTTGATATGTTTCATGATAAGGAGAGGATGCTATGGACGAGCTGGAAATCAGGAAAAGCGAGAGCCGCTCCTCATCAGCGAGCACGAATAAACGCTCTTACTATCATCGCGATCCCAATTCACTCTCTCTCGCCTTCACCAGGTAAATGTTGCTGCCTTCCTGAGCAAGGTAATGGAGATGCTCCGCAGAGTCAAAGATAATCCTCCCTCCGCCAATGGTAACTATGCCGTCGTACTGCTTGCCCTCCTTCCCATCCACAACTGCTAACCACTTATTGCGAACTCCAGCCACATACGCCAGCCTTTTGCTGTCAGGACTGAAAACGAGCGAGCCAGCCCCTATGCCGTCGTACTGCTTCTCTTCTTTCCCGTCCATAATTACACATCGCTTATTGTCCAACTGAGCGTCATACGCCACCCTTTTGCTATCCGGGCTGAAGATGGGCGTACTGGCCCCTATGCCGTCGTAAAGTTTCCCCTCTTTCCCGTCCGTGACTACCAACCACTTATCCCCTGTTCTCGCCACATACGCCATGCTCTTGCTGTC
This sequence comes from uncultured delta proteobacterium, assembly GCA_963835605.1. GTDB lineage: Bacteria > Desulfobacterota > Syntrophorhabdia > Syntrophorhabdales > WCHB1-27 > JADGQN01. The sequence goes on from CAWIHO010000068.1 coordinate 26,808, forward strand.
GGGACTGAAGACGAGCGAGCCGGCCCCCATGCCGTCGTACTGGTTCTCTTCTTTTCCATCCACGACTACGAACAACTTATTGTCCACCTGAGCGTCATACGCCAGCCTTTTGCTATCCGGGCTGAAGACGAGCGAGCCGGCCCCCATGCCGTCGTACTGCTTCTGTTCTTTTCCGTCTACAACCACGAACCGCTTATTGCCCACCTGAGCGCCATACGCCAGCCTTTTGCTATCCGGGCTGAAGATGGGCGTACCTTCCATGATGTTGTCGTACCGCTTCTCTTCTTTTCCATCCACGACTACGAACCACCTACTGCCCACCTGAGCGCCATACGCCATGCTCTTGCTGTCGGGACTGAAGACGAGCGAGCCAGCCCCTATGCCGGCGTACTGCTTCTCTTCTTTTCCATCCACGACTACGAACAACTTATTCCCTAATCTAGCCACATACGCCAGCCTTTTGCTATCCGGGCTGAAGACGAGTGAACCGGCCGCCAGGAAATCGTATCGCTTCTCTTCTTTTCCATCCACGACTACGAACAACTTATTCCCTAATCTAGCCACATACGCCAGCCTTTTGCTATCCGGGCTGAAGAGGGGCGTACCTTCCATGATAAGATCGTATTGCTTCTCTTCTTTCTCGTCCACCACCACAAAGCACTTATTGCCCATCTTCGCGACATAGGCTACCCTCTTGCTATCCGGGCTGAAGAGGGGCGTACCTTCCATGATGATATCGTATTGCTTTCCCTCTTTCCCGTCCACGACCACAAACCACTTATTGCCCGCTTTAGCCCCATAGGCCAGCCGTGTACCGTCAGGACTCACTTTAAAGGACTTTGGTGCCCAGGCAGAAAAATCTATATGAGCAATGAGTCGTTCGGACGCCATCCCTGGTGAAGCCTCCTCTTCTGCCCACACGGTCATGCCAGAGCAAAGAAGAAAAACGGCCAGCCAGAGAGCCATACCTTTCTTCGTCATTTCATTGTACCTCCTTCATGGCAAATAAATGACCCGTAACACATAAGTTTTGTGGTGCATCAGTTCCAGAAAAAGCCTCGACGATCTCCAAAGGATGACCTTCCGCCTAAAGGATGGTAGTAACAAAGAACGCAGAGTCGATCAACCCCGAAGACGGATTGTCACCTGACCTGCCGCAGCTTTCTCTTGATCAGGTTCTTCCCGCGATTCATATGCTTGCGTATCAGCTTTTCGACCTGCCGTGCCTTCCGTGCCTTCAGCCCCTGCACGATTTTCTTGTGGTCCTCGACGGCCACGCCGGGCTTGGGATGATAACGCAGGATGATCACGCGGTAGCGGTACAGGTAATCCTTAAGGCCCTGGAGGAGTGCATAAAGACGTTTGTTTTCGGCGGCCTTATGGAGTACGTCGTGGAATTGAGTATCAAGGTCTATGAACTTTTCCGCATGCAAGTCCTTCAGGCATGCCTCTTGCTGCCTCACGATATCCTTGAGGCTCTCCAGTTCCTTATGCGTTATCCGTGAGGCGGCAAGCAAACCCGCGTACCCTTCGAGGATGCCCCGAAGGCCGAAGATATCGTCCACTTCCTCCTCGGTCACCTCCTTGACCGCATAGCCTCCATGCGGGCGCCTGTACGCCAGACCTTCTTCCTCAAGCTTCCGGAAGGCCTCCCGCACGGGCGTCCGGCTCGCCTTAAGAGCTGCTGCCAGGTCTTCCTCGATGAGCCTTTTGCGGGGCCCAAGTTCCCCGGTGATAATGGAGTTCTTCATGACGTCGTAAACACGATCCCTCAAAAACGTCTTCTTTCTGGCTTCTCTGCTGTCTGCCACATCCATGGTTGCTCCTTCCGCTGCCTGCGGTCTGTCGGTTGGACTCGTGCCCATCCTTTGAGGTACTCTTTTTTCAGGCGTACCGCAGAGGTTGGATCGGGGGACTCTTGAGCTTCCTTTTCCGTGCGCCTGGGGAACGCTCATCTGCTTCATCACTATCCCCTTGTCCGTGTGCCTCAAATAAAGAACAACAGACGGTGGTTTGTCAATGCTTTTTGCGTTTGTGTTTTTTTCTTGACAGAGGCGGATGGCTGGTCTAAAACCCTAGGTGAGCTGATCACGGGCACTTGGTTCAGAAATAGCAACGTGTTTCCAGTTCTAACGCTCACCGTTGCTTATGAGGAGGAGCACGAGAAATGAAAACACCTGATCACTCGCCTTCGGTAGAAGGAGACAGCCCACTGACGGGGCCTGTCGACCGAGCGCAACCGGAACCAACACAGGCAGAACTTTCCGGGGGCAAACAGGACCCTACCCGTCAGTTCTCTGCCATCGTCGCGCATAGCCTGAACAACCTGCTTACCAGCATAATCGGTTACGCCAACCTCGTGCAGAGTAACCTCCCGGAAACCCAGGGTAACCTGAAGTCTGTATACCGAACACATTCTGCATGCGGCGGACCGAGCATCGAGGCTTGCCCGCGACCTTCTGGCATTCTCGCGCCGTTCTGTGGCGAATGCCCACGTCCTGGACCTCAACGATATAGTGAGGACCGTGAAAGCGCTCCTTGCGCACGCGCTCAAGAGCAACATCGAGTTTCTCGTGCAGCTCTCCCCGTCCCCGCTGCCGGTCTTTGCCGATGCTGCAGCGCTTGAGCAGGTCCTCATTAATCTCGTCATGAACGCTCGGGACGCCATGCCTCAGGGCGGTTGCCTGACGGTAAGGACAGGGCTGGCTCAACTCAACCAGTGCGTGGTCTCGGTCAGTGACACCGGAACGGGTATTGCGCCCGACGTGATTGACCGGATTTTTGAGCCCTTCTTCACCACGAAGGGCTCAACCAGCGGCACCGGCCTCGGCCTCGCCATCGCATCCAACGTCATCGAGCAGCACAAGGGACGGCTGACGGTGAACAGCACGCTGGGGAAGGGAACGACCTTCGACGTTATCCTGCCGCTCGCCCACGAAGAGGCGTACGGGGAGAGAGAGGCCAAACCCGTGCTGGCGGTCGGCGGAAGTGAAACGATCCTGGTTGCTGAAGACGAACCCGCGGTGAGAGATCTCGTCAGTCTGGTGTTACGGGAGTGCGGCTACACGGTGATCGAAGCCGCGGATGGGGATGATGCCGTTCGTCGTTTCGCCGACCACAAGGGCGTGATCGATCTTGCGATCTTGGATGTGGTCATGCCGAAAAAGAACGGGAAGGAGGTCTATCGCGACCTCACCCGCATGAAACCGGAGCTCAGGGCGCTTTTCATGAGCGGCTATACCAAGGACATCGTGCTGGAAAGGGGAATGATTGACGACCGGATCGACTTTATCGCCAAGCCCTTGGTGCCAAACGATCTCCTGCATAGGGTGAGGCAGATGCTCGATAGATCGGTTAGCGGTTCGTGACCCACTTGAGCTCTGCCTGACCTCGTCAGGCTGTATGACGGGGAGCTCGAAACGCAACAAACCCCGTGAGGGTGCGAATGCCGTATGCAGCAATAGCAAAGAGCATTGCACATTCCCGCATGTAATAGCGAAAAGAAATCAAAGAGCTGGCGTGCGCCCATACTACCTTCTTTTCGTTTGTCGGCCGTGTTCTCAGCCGTGCCAGTGATCTTTCGCTTGTCTCAGGGCTCGCCCCTGCTCTTTGTCCGCTCCCCCAGGGCGTCCTGTAACACGTCCGCGAGCTCCCTTCAGGGTAGCCGGCTTGATGACAACCCTCCCGCCGATGCCGGCAGCCTCCATTTGTTCGGCCGAAGGCGTGTCAAGGTATCCCGTGTAGACGACGACCGGAAAACCGGGGCGAATGCGTCTCATGCGCCGGGCGAGTTCCAGTCCTGTGAGGTCAGCCACTCCGTGGTCAAGGAGGGCAAGGTCAAAGAGACCGGGTTCTTCTGAAAACGTCCTCAACGCCTTGAGACCTTCCGTCTCGGCCCGTACGCTATAACCCAGGCGTTCGAGCATGGCGGCGGTCGCGCTGAGTGTATCTTCGTCGTCCTCCACAAGCAAAATATGCTGTCGCCGTGCGGAAGCCATGATGACGCCCCTTATGTTGGGGGTCGGTGGCAGAGGCCCCTGGTTTCTGACGCTTTCTCCCCCACGGGAGAAGCACTTCAGGGTAAGGTGATCGTAAACACCTATGGAATATTCTCATTCTAGCAAGCCTCCGTGATATGTCAAGCAGAAATTGAAAAGCCTGGCACCGCGACTTTGCCACTGGTGGTGAGCATGGAAAAAGCTCTTGACAAAAAAATTGGATAAATGTCTTAATGTAATACCGAGTGTTTAATGGATCGGCGAAAAGATCTTCAGCTCTTCCTTCCCCTTAAGCCGCAGAGACTTTCCGAAGAAGTTTACCGACAATTGAAAGGGTCCATCCTTGGCGGCTACTTCAAGCCAGGAGACAGGCTTCCCTCGGAAAAAGCATTCTGCGAAACCTTCGGGGTGGGGAGGCCCGTGGTGCGAGAGGCGCTCCGCTCCCTTGAGAATTCAGGCCTCATTTCTGTTCGCCCCGGGGCAGGCGGTGGAGCCTTTGTGCAGAAGATCGATTCGAGCATCCTTGCCGACACCTTCGAAGGCATTATGAAGATGGACCACGTATCCCTCGAAGAACTGACGGAAGCACGGCTGGCGCTGGAGATGGGAGCCCTGCCCCTCGTGTTCAAGCGTATTAAGACTGAAGACCTCGACAAGCTTGAACGGAACCTGAAAGAGGTACGGGAAAATCTCGAGCGCGGGGTCAGGGGAAAGAGAAACCTTGGCTTTCACGTGTTACTTCTTAAGGCAAGCGGTAACCAGTTGCTGAGCAAAATAGCGGAAGCGCTGATGGGCCTTATGGGCAATCTGCTTGAAGAGTATGCATACAGTGTTGAAAGATCTCGGGATGTTCTCAAGATACACGAGCAGCTGATTCATCTTTTGAGAACCAAGCAATACAGTAAAGCAACGCAGGTCCTGGAGGCCCACATTAACGACACCTTCCGTCTTTTTTGGCAACACGGAGCCAGGGCGGGAAAATGAGCGGTCCCGCCGGAAGAAGAGGGCGGAAGGCGACCGGAGACCGTAACTATTATTTGTAGGAGGTGAAATGACCTCACGAAATCCCGTTGAACGGACGTTATTACGCATCGACTTGAGGCGCGGGACAAGTCAGAGAGAGTCTATACCTTGTGAGTATGTGGAAACATTCCTGGGTGGCCGCGCGCTGGCCGCCTTACTTCTATATCGAGAGGTTCATGCAGGTAAAGGGCACTCAGGGATTATGCGGAATGGCTGGGCAAATACCAGCATATGATTCTTTGAGGCAAAAACGTAAAGGAGGTAAGAGCCATGAGAAGACAGCTGTCGATCTTTTTGGTGTGCGTGGCCTTTGCGGCAAGCATCATATTTACCGGCGTTCATGCGTCGTGGGCACAACAACCGGCTGACGTAAAGATCACGACGATCCAGCTCAAACAACAGCAAATGGGCATTGGCATAGACCGCCTTGCCAAGTATATCACTGCGAACCTTGGCAGCAAGGTGCGCGTTCGCACCTATCCGGCCGCGCAGCTTTACAGCGGCCAGGAAGAGGTCCAGGCCATCATGAAAGGCGAGATTCAGCTCGCTCAAGTAATCGGGTCGGTGCTGGAGCCCCTGGACTCGAGAGTGGAAATCATCAAGCTCCCGTACCTTTTTCCCGATTTCGACACCACTTACAAGATCCTGGATGGACCTCTAGGTAAGAAGCTCTTCTCCAATGCAGATCAGAAGGGTGTGGCCATTCTCGGCCTGGCCTCCTCAGGCGATGTGGCGATTCACAACAGCAAGCATCCGATCAGGACACCTGATGATTTCAAGGGTCTGAAGATGCGCTCTTACGGCCCGATGGGCGCTGCAACATTAAAGGCCATGGGCGCAATGGCTGTTGTCTCGGTCCCCGAAGAGCTGTACACGGCCTTCCAGCAGGGGATGATCGATGGAGGGGCTAACCCGGCCACGGTCTTTTATGATCGCAGGCTCTACGATGTCCAGAAATATGTGACTGATGCAGGCATGCTCAATGCGACCCTTGCCATCCTGATCGGGAGCAGGACATGGTGGGAGAAGCTCCCGGCCGACATACGCACCGGTATTCATGACGCAATACAAAAACTGATTAAGGAGCAGCGGGCTGACATCGAGGTGGAAAATGCGAAGCTCTTCCGGCAGATCGCGGCCAAAGGCTGCCAGCTCTATACACTGACGAAGGCGGATGAGGCAGCATGGAAAAAGGCGTTGCAACCCGTGTACACGGAATTCGTACCAAAGATCGGCGCTGATCTTGTGAAGGATATCCAGCAGGAAGTTGAGAAACTGGGCAAAGGTAAGCGGTAAGGGCGATGATGAAAATAAAGCATACAATAGTAATCGTTGCATTTGTCGTTGCGCTCTTTGTTTCCGTGATTCCCGCGGCGCTTCTGGCGCAACAACCGATTGACATAAAGATCACGACGATTCAGCTCAAGCAGCAGCAGATGGGCATCGGCATTGAGCGCCTTGCAACCTATGTGAAAGAGGCCCTGGGCAACAAGGTCCGAGTGCGCGCGTATCCGGCAGCCCAGCTTTACAGCGGCAAGGAGGAGATCGAGGCCGTGCTCAAGGGCGAGGTCCAGATTGCTTATGTGCTTGCGTCGGTCTTTGAGCCGATCGAGCCGAGCTGGAATATCAAGAATCTCCCCTTCCTTTTTCCCAACGACACCACTCAATACGCTGTCTTCGACGGCCCAGTGGGAAAGAAGATATTTAGCAAATTCGAGCAGAAAGGCGCATTCGTGCTGGCCATGGTCAGTTCCGGCTCGTACGCCATCCACAACAGTAAACATCCCATCAAGAAGCCCGAAGACTTCAAAGGGTTGAAGATGCGATCTCCCGGTCCGATGGGTGCGGTCTCTCTGAAGGCTATGGGCGCCATGTCGATGGTCTCCGTCCCGGAAGAGCTGTACACGGCCTTCCAGCAGGGGATGATCGACGGCGGGCTTACACCAAGCAGCGCGTTCTATGCGCGGAGGCTCTACGACGTGCAGAAGTATGTCACCAATGCGGGCACGATCAACTCCTCCTCGATCTTTCTGGTTGCGAGCAAGGCATGGTGGGATAAGCTTCCTGCCGATGTGCGCACGGGCGTCTGGCAGTGCGCGAAGCGCCTTGAGAAGGAGATGCGCGTGGAGATCGAGCAGGATGACAAACAGGTATTCGAGCAGATCGCGGCCAAAGGCTGCCAGGTCTATACACTGACACCGGCCGATGTCGTGGTCTGGAGGAAGGCGTTACAGCCGGTCTATACTGAGTTCACTCCCAAGATCGGCGCGGATTTGGTGAAGGAAGTCCAGCAGGAAGTGGAGAAGATCGAGAAAGGAAAGAAGTAATGCAAGCGCTGACCTTGTGGAGGAAGCCCGGCGGAACGCAAAGCTGCTGGGCAAGCCGGACAACTAGGGGGAGGAAATGGAGAGCAATGTCGCGGTAAATGCGCCCGGACAGGGAGGCGTGGTCTCGCGGGCTATTGCCAAATGGGACGCCATCGAGATCTGGGTGTCGGGCGGTATCATGTGTTTTGCCCTGATTCTCACATTCTACAGCGTCTGCGCGAGATACATATTTCACTGGTCGCTCGACTGGTCGGACGAGATCTCCGTTTACGCAGTCGTCTGGAGCACGTTCCTCGGCATCAGCTCACTGATCAAGAAAGATGAGCATGTCCGCGTCGACCTCTTTATCGAAAAGTTTGCGGAAAAACGGAGAAACGCCCTCCACTTTTATCACGCGATATTAGGGCTCCTTTTTGTCTTCGCCATGATCTACGGAGGGTATCTCTTCGTACAGAAGGCATACCAGGCCAACATCACGTCCGAGAGCTACCTGAAATTCCCCATGTGGATCCCTTATCTGATCATGCCCCTTGGCAGCATCCTGCTCGCCCTGCGCATGGGTGAGCGGATCGCCATGCTCCGGGGGCTGCTGGCAGGGCAGAAGGTGTGGAAGGATCCTGTCGTTCTGATTATTATCCTAGGCTCACTGCTTCTTTACTACGTGATGACCACGGGTATCAACGTCACCGGAGCCCTGGTCATCCTGCTCCTCGCGATGCTCTTCTCCGGGATGCCCGTCGGTTTTGCCATGGGCGTCACTTCGCTCGCCTGTCTCCTTTACTTCGGCATGATCAAGATGGACGGGGTCGCGCCCAAGATGTTCTGGAGCATCAACAAGCTCCCGCTCATCGCGATCCCCTATTTTATTGTTGCGGGCAATCTCATGATGAAGGGCGGCCTCGCCAAACCGCTGCTGGAGCTAGGCTACGCGTTCCTCAAGCGCATTGACGGGGGTCTGGCCATCGCCGTCATGTTCGCCGCCGTCATTTTCTCCGCGATCTCCGGAGTGAGTGCGGCCCTTGCGGCAACGCTCGGTCTCATCGCCATCCCCTGGATGATGGAGAAGGGCTATCCGAAGCGGTTCTGCATGGGGTTGATCGGGGCCGGAGGGACCCTCGATATATTAATACCCCCCTCAACGATCCTGATCATTTACGGAGCGGTCTCAGGAGAGTCGATCTCCGAGCTTTACATCGCCGGATTCTTGCCAGGCTTCATCCTGGCCGCGGCGATCTGTATCGAGGTCTGGTTCCTTTGCCGTTACCATGGCTTCGGCCGGCCGGCGCCCGGCGACTTCTTCTCCTGGTCGGAAGTCTGGGCAAAGTTCAAGAGTTCCATATGGGCGTTGCTCATGCCCATCCTTATCATGGGCGGTATTTACAGCGGTGTCTTCACGGTTACCGAAGCTTCCGTCGTTTCCGTCTTCTACGCGATGGTGGTCTGCACGTTTGTCTACAGGAACATCGGCATGAAGGAGATCGTCTCAATCTTGAACGATTCGGTTGTGCTCACATCGATGATCTATTTTGTCATGATGGCCGCGACACTCTTCGGTTTCCTCGTCACCATGGAGCAGCTGTCAGACCGCGTACTTGAACTGATAACGGCTTACGACCTGCGCCCATGGATGTTCCTCGCCATCATGAATATTTCCATATTCATCATGGGTATGTTCCTCACGCCTACGACGAAGATCCTGATTGTGGTGCCGATCGTCTATCCGATACTACAGAAGCTGGGTATCAGCGGCATCCACTTCGGGATCCTGATGACGATCAACATGGAGCTTGCCTTCCTCACGCCTCCTATCGGCATGCACCTTTACGTCATGAGTGCGGTATGCAAGGAGCCGCTGAACGAGGTGATCAAGGGTATATTTCCGTTTTTCGTGCTGCTCCTCATCGGCATGTTCGTTATAACTTACATTCCGTGGATCAGCCTTGTTTTTCTGAAACACTAGCAGAGGAGGACAAGAACGTTACGAGTTGCGGGTTCCGCGTTACGCGTTAAGAATTAAAACATTACATGCTGGAGGATAAAGGTTTCACGTGAGAAGAGCAGAAAGGTTGCGCGTTGCGGGGTTCCGAGTTATTCGATGTTGATTGTTTAACTCGTAACTCGTAACAGTTTTTGTATTTAACATTATCTTCTGAGAGGTGAAAAAGTTATGGGATACACAGCAGTTGAAAAGATTCTTATGAAGCATTCTGTTAACCCCGTGGACAAGGTATCGCCCGGCGATATCCTGACCTGCAATATTGATTATGCAGGGATGCACGAAGGCTTCGACGCAAAGAAGTATGAGCAATTCGCAGCGCTGGGCGAGATGACTGGTGTCTTCGATCCCTCGAAGATCGGCATGTTCATGGGGCATCACTTCTGCACCGGGCACAGCGACGAACTGGCGGAGGACCAGAAAAAGACGAGAGATTGGGCTGAAAACCTGGGCATACGGGTCTTCAACTTCGGCACAGGCATTGCCCACGTCATCATCATGGAAGAAGGCTACGCCTTCCCGGGCGCCCTCTGTGTCTTCGGTGATTCCCATACGCCTGCTTACGGGGCTGTCGGCGCGATCTCCGCACAGTCCGGTATTGAGATGTCTCAGGTCTTCCTGACTGGCACCCTCTGGTTTAAAGTGCCTGAAACGCATAAATATGTCATCACGGGACAGACGAAAAAAGGCGTCTACCCGAGGGACGTGATTCAGTATATCGTCAGAGAAGTGGGCATGGACGCCTCTGTCTACAAGTGCATCGAATGGGACGGTCCTTATATACACTCGCTCCCCGTGCCTTTGCGCTTCCCGTTTACGTTAATGTCCACAGAGTTGGGCGCCAAGTGCAGCTTCATCGAGCCGGATGCGATCCTCGTCGAGTGGCTGAAGGGCAGGGTAAAGCACCCGTATGAGATGGTCAAGAATGATCCGGATGCGCACTTCGAGAAGACGTATAACTTCGACGTCTCCGACCTGGAGCCCCAGGTCTGCGCACCATCTTCTCCCGAGAACACAAAGCCGCTTTCAGAAACGCTGGGAGTCAAGATAGACCAGGTCTGCATCGGTACCTGTACCGGCGGCAGCATCTACGATTTCCGCGAGGCGGCAAAGATATTGAAAGGGCACAAAGTGAAGGCACGCACCCTGGTCATCCCCAGCACCGATGAGGTAATGAAGCAGTGCGCCGCCGAGGGGCTTCTTCAAGTCTTCGTGGAAAGCGGCTGTAACCTGTTTCCGGCGTACTGCGGAACGTGTCAGACCTTGAGCATCGGCCATCTCGCCCCCGGCGAGGTACAGATGCACCCGGGACCGCGCAACTGGCCGGGCCGTACCGCGGAAGGCTCTTTTTCTTATCTGGCATCACCGGCAACATGCGCGGCTACGGCGGTCGAAGGTCATATCGCGGACCCGCGGAACTACCTGTAGGAGGTATTGATCATGGCGACAGCAAAGACCAGGACAAACACAAAGAAGGCATGGATCGTCAAGGGCACGGTCTGGAAGGTCGGCAACAACGTGAATACGGAGAGCATTACCCCGAGCCACTGGCTGCACATGGGAGAGGCGCCAATGCTTGCGCACATAGGCGAGTTCCTCATGCCCGAGTTTCCCAAAAAGATGCACAAGGGCGATATCTGGGCGGGCGGATCGAACCTTGGCTGCTCTTCGTCGAGAAATGCGCCCCTCTTCCTGAAAAAGAAAGGCATCAGTGTCGTCATCTGTCACAGCGCCTCCCGTATCTTTTACCGCAATGCCCTCAACTCCGGCCTCCCCATCTTCGAGATCGGGGACGCAATCGAAAAGATCCACATGGGTGACAGCGTAAAGGTCGACATTAAGACGGGACGGATCGACAATCTCACCACGGGCGAGACGATTCAAGCAAAGCCGTTGCCCGACTTTATTATGGGCATACTTGAGGCAGGTGGGATCAATCCGTACATCGTCAAACATAAGAGCGAATTTAAGTTGCTCAAGTGAGGGTGACCTGATGGCTGACAAGAATCTCAAACTGGAACAGAGCTTGGAATTGATCAACAAGAAGGGGCTGGACGGGTTGATCGTTTACTCAGGCGGTACCTGCAGTATTCTGGCGCCGAGCTACCTCCATTATTTTTGCGGGTGCAGGACGATGGGACGAGGCGCGGTCGTGCTATCGAAAACCGGGAAGGTGGCGCTGCTTGTCGAGCCTTCATGGGATGCGGAGAGAGTATCCGGCAGAAGCTGGATCAATGACGTGCGAGGTACTGCGAACTTCAAAGGCGATCTCGCGCGTCTGATGCGTCGCTTCGCGCTGACCGGACCGGTCGGCGTTGCGGGATCCGGGGAGATGACGGAAGAGGTCTATGTTGCCGTTTCCGCTGTCGCTGAATTGCAGCCGGCTGATTTTATCATCGAAGAACTCGCGCGGGAGAAAACAACAGAAGAAATGGAAATTGTGTATGACACGGCGCGGATTGCCGACATCGGTTTCGAGGCCTTTTTCGAATCCGTGAGACCCGGCGTGAGGGAATATGAGCTTGTTGCCGAGATGGAATTTGTCATGCGTGCGGCGGGGGCTGATGATATTTTTATTCTCCTCAGCTCAGGCCCGCACAACGAAGAAATGCACGAGCCGACAGATAGAAGATTGAAGGCGGGCGATATTATCATCGGCGAAATCACGCCCGTCCGGGATTGCCAGTTCATGCAGTTGTGCAGGACCGTGGTGCTGGGTCAGCCCGCGCCGATAGTGAAGGAGAAGTACGATATGCTGCTGCGCGCCTTCGGCGAATCGCTCGCGGCGATCAAACCGGGTGTCGTGGCCTCTGCAATGTCGAAAGCAATGAACCGTGTCATCAGCGAATCAGGTTACGCGAAGTACTGTTACCCGCCTTACATGCGAGCGCGAGGACACGGGTTTGGCGTTGGCTCTCTCGCGCCGGGCGGAGCGGTGGATGACGATACGAAAGTTACCTTTGAGAAGCAGCAGGTGGTGGTTGTCCATCCTAACCAGTACCTGCCCGAGACTGGCTATCTCGCGTGCGGCGAGACAGTTCTCGTTACCGATGCCGGTGCGGAGCGGCTTGCGCATACCGACACGAAACTTTACGTGAAAGAGGTGTAGTCATGGTAACGATGCAGCCCGCACTGAAGAACGGCCGGAATGTCTGGGACCATGTCAATATGCCCGAAAGCGAATTTGAAACCCGCGTGGAGCGCATCAGGGCACAGATGAAAAAGAGCGCCATTGATCTGCTTCTTCTTTATGGAAGGGGACTCAACGAGTATGCGGATCCATGCTACGTAAGTAACTTCATCATCAGGTTGCCACGCGGCACCATCGCTCTCGTGCCGCTCGAAGGACCTGTGGTGCTCTTCTTCGAGGGCGCCTCCAGGGGGTTGCCGTCCTTGCTCCTTACCACGTGGGTGCGGGAGCTGAAACCGGCAGGCAATGTGGCGAAGGAGTGTGCACAGTACTTGAAAGAGAAAGGCCTTGTCCCGTGCAGCGTGGGGCTCGGCAGGCTTGCGGAGATGATGCCTTACCAGGAGTTTCGGGTTCTGAAAGAGGCTCTGGCAGGCTGCAAGATTGTCGACGCTGCGCGCATGCTGCCGAACCTCCGCATGATAAAATCCACGAAGGAAATCGATGAGATCAGACGGGCAGGCCGCATCCTGAAGAAGGGCTTTGAGTTGGTCAGTTCGATGTGCTCCGACGGGATGAGCGAACAGTTCCTCGAGGCGATGGTCAGAAAGCAGGCGCGCCTTGAGGGAGCAGAAGATGTACGGATGCTCTTTGGAAGGTCGGGTGAAAAGAAAAGGCTCAGACCTCCTGAGAACAGATCGATAGGACAGGGTCATGCCTTGATAATCAATGCTGCTGTTGAGTTTGAGCGTTACTGGGCTGAAGCCGTAAAGACGTTTATGGTCAAAGAGGACTCATTTTCGGAGATCGCGAGCGATGCGACGGCTGTTTACGGTCGGGCGGTAGACGCGATAAAACCGGGAAGGACCGTCTCTCGGCTGTATAAGGATCTTCTCGAAGATGCGCGCCGGTCGGGTCTAGAGCTGCTCTCCGACTATGGTCTCGGAGGTGGGATCGGTCTTAGCCTCAATGAATTGCCTGTGATCAACGAAAAGGGCGCACAGAAACTGAAGGAAGGCATGTGCCTCTCCCTGCGACTGGCCGTAAAGGACAAAACCTACGGCAGCACGATGTTTGGTAACACGCTCCTCGTGCGAAAGAATGGGGCAGAGGTGCTGACGTAAAGCCTCGGGATGGAAGACCGTCATGCCGGGTACCCGCTCTGCGGGTGATGACTGGGACGACCGCGCTTCGCGCTAGGAAGATGGAAGAGAGAAACAAGACAGACTAGCCGGGACCAGATAGACGAGAAGTGGCATGGGAGACACGTAATGAGCATATCAAACTCGGAACTCGGAACTCGTAACTCGAAACGGTTTCAATGCGATCTCTTGGTCATCGGGGGCGGGGGCGCGGGTGCGCTCGCCGCACTCGAAGCATCGAAAGATGAGCGTCTCAAGATAATGCTTGTTTCAAAGGGGCCAATCGGCATGAGCGGACTTACCCCTACAGCCAACGGCGGCACGGCCGGGGCCGGTTCGGAGGAAGACCTCTTTAAGCTGATGATCAACGCAGGGCGATTTCTGAACCACCAGGGCACTGCCCGGCTCACGACGCACGAGATCAAGAACGCATGCCGGCGGCTGCAGGAACTCGATGTGGAGGTGATACCGCTCCGAGCGAGATCGGTCTGCGTGCAGAGCACGCCGGCACTCCAGAAACTGAGAGAGCACGTCACCCGTCGATCGAATATCGAGCTCAGAGAGACGGTGCTCGTGACGAGCCTTATCACGTCCGAAGGCGCTGTGTCCGGGGCGACGCTCCTCGATCTCATAACAGGTGAGTTTTTCGGCGTCGAGGCTAAAGCAATAGTACTTGCGACTGGCGGAAGCGCCGGTGAACTCTATCCTCATACGAGCAACAATCCTTTTGGCGTGGCCACTGACGCATCCGGCACGGGACACATAATGGCCCTTCGGGCCGGCGCCGAGCTGGTCGACATGGAGATGATCCAGTTTATTCCTCTCCCTTCCAGCGCCCGCTCTCTACATCCGTTACTTCCCTGAATTCTGGAACGGGCCCTACCTGAACCGCCTCGGTGAAGTAGTTGAGGATGATGTTTCACAGTATCCGGCCGCATCCTATGCAGCTGAGCTGGTACAAAAGCTTTACTCTGATATCTCAAAGGGCAATGGGCCGATCTTCATTGACCAGAGGGGATTTACGGGGATCGATTCGAAACTTCTCATCAAGAACTGGGCGCAGCGCAGGCGCTTGATCAAATCACTCGACATCGATCCGCGCGACCATAAGATCGAACTTCTCATCGGCTCCCATTTTATCATGGGCGGCGTGGCGGTCAACGAGAAGACCGAGACGACTCTACCCGGGCTATTTGCAGCCGGTGAGATCATGGGCGCAGTCCACGGCGCATGTCGTCTATCGGGCTACAGCTTCTCGCAGATGATCGTCTTCGGGTTCGAGGCAGGTGTTCGGGCGGCCGAGTATGCACGAAAAGCGGACTATAGAGGCCCGGCGCCCAAAGAGCTGATGGAGCATGAAGAAATCTTGGTGCGCCGGTTCATGGACGCAAAGGGGGATCCGGTTTCGGTGAATATCCTCAAGAAGCGGCTGCAGCGGGTGATGGAGCGCGATGTGTTCATCGTTCGTCATAAGGAAGGCCTCGAGCGGACCCTCCGCGAGATTGATGCCATTGACGCGGATATCGCCCGCATTCAAGTGCCGGCCTTCCGAAGGCTCAACCTTGAATGGATGAGGGCCATCGAGTTCCCTTATGTGGTAGATGCGGCACGGATCGTCGCTCTCTCCGCACTCGCTCGGGAAGAAAGCCGGGGGTTTCACTACCGGTCTGATTTTCAACTGGAAGATAACGCAGGCTGGCTGCGCCACACGACGGTGAGGCTCAAAGCGGGAAAGCCGGCAATCGGCTCTACCCCGGTTGCCCTTGACTACCTGAAGCCGGAGGCCTGATATATGGGTAATACGATCACCGCAAAGGTTTTTAGATTTGACCCGGACTCTGACAGGGAGCCCCGCTACCAGGAGTATCTCGTGCCGGTTGATGAGGAGATATCAGCCCTCGTGCTCCTGAACAGGATTCAGCGAGATATCGATCCGACGCTCAGCTTCAGGAGTTATTGCTGCGGCTTGCAGATGTGCCGATCCTGCCTGATGCGCATAGACGGGAAGAGAAGATTTGCGTGTATCACCCTGGTGAAGCCGGGAGCGAGGATCACTTTGGACCCTCTCACCTTTCCCGAAAGGCACATAAAAGACCTTGTGGTCGAGGTCGGAAATGAAAATACGGAGGATAAC
>CAWIHO010000069.1:0-32661 GCA_963835605.1 uncultured delta proteobacterium
AACTTGTATCCTTTCTCCTTGACCGCTTAAGATAATTCGCCTATACTCCTTCCACAATAATGGTCTCCATCACGGGCACGCCCTTGCAGATGGACGACTCGGAATTGAGGGTCGGTCAGTGATTAAAGCGTCCAGAGACTTTCAGGTTTTTGCCAAACCGATTGGCGCGGTCTGTAACCTGGGCTGTCACTATTGCTATTATCTGAACAAGCAACAAGCTTATCAGAAGGGCGAGCTGCTTCGCATGCCGGATGATATTCTCGAGGCATACATTGCCCAGCATATCGATGCTTCCCCCAATCGAGTGATCAGCTTTTCCTGGCACGGAGGGGAACCCACACTCCTCGGGCTGGAATACTTCCGCAAGATTGTGGCTTTGCAGCGCAAGTATCAGACCTCCTGACACGCGTATCGTCAACGGGATTCAGACGAACGGCACCCTTCTCAATGAGGATTGGTGCCGTTTTTTGCGGCAGAGCATTTTGGCGTGGGGCTGAGCCTGGACGGCCCAAAAGAAATGCACGACCGGTACCGCGTCACCAAGTCGCAGGAACCCACCCACGAGCGTGCAATGCACGGATATTCACTCTTGCGGCGGTACCGAGTCCCCTGCGATATACTCTGCGTGGTGCACGAGCAGAACGTCAGTATCCCACCCAGGTCTACCGATTTTTCAAGCAGATCGGGGCCGGATACATCGGATTTCTGCCGCTCGTCGAGCGTCTGCCTGACGTTGAAGCGGGGTAAGCCACCGCACCGTGCCCGCTGAAGCCTTAGGCAGTTTTCTCTGCACCATTTTCGACGAGTGGTTGCGTGAGGATATCGGGCGTGTCAAGGTGCAGATATTCGAGGAGGCTGCCGCAACAGCCTTGGGGCAGGAGCACAGCCTGTGCGTCTTTCGGAAGATCTGCGGTGATGTTCCCGTCATCGAACATAACGGAGACTTTTTTTCATGTGATCACTTTGTTGACAATGAACATTGCCTTGGGAATATCCGGGAGATTCCGCTGGTCGAACTCCTCGAGAGTCAGGCGCAGCGGGCATTTGGACGGATCAAGTCGGATGGATTGCCCGGCCGTTGCCAGGTATGCGAGGTCCTCGCGATGTGCAACGGTGGGTGCCCGAAGGATCGCTTTGTTCAAACCCCGGAGGGTGAAGCCGGGCTGAACTATCTCTGTGCGGGCTACAAGCGCTTCTTTAATCACTGCCGGCCCTTCCTGGTGGAACTGGCGGCCCTATCGCGGCAACAGGACTCCCAGCCGCACATATCGCCCGTCCGGGACAGCGCGGTTGCCGTTAAGGTCAAGGCGGGCCGCAATGATCCGTGCCCCTGCGGCAGTGGCCTCAAATACAAGAAATGCTGCGGCAAATAAAGATACCGATTCATCTTCAAACGTATAGCTTCGTTGCCTGCGCCGTCCCTCACTCCGACGTACTTTAAGTACGCCTCCGTTCGCCACGGCTTGAGCGCCTCGCTCTACGCCTGAATCTGAATCGGTATCATATATTCATCTGCGAACACGGCAAACATTCCGATGCAGATGCAGGAAACCAATCGTCGTAGAGATAAATTCTGCTACGTTTTGAGCTTCTCGTTCAAAAAAGCAATTGTGCGCTCCACGCAAGCTGGGCAGCCTCCTTGTTATATCGGGCAGCGTTCGTGTCATTGTGGAAAGCGTGTTGGACTCCCTCGTACATATAAATCTTGTGGTCGATGGATGCCTTCTTCAGGGCTGCTTCATACGCGGCAATACCCTTGTTGACCCCCTCGTCAAGCCCTGCGTAATGGAGAAGTAAAGATGCCTTAATCTTAGGAGCATCTGCGGCAGGTTGCTTGGTAGGGTAAAAGGGAACCACTGCCACCAAATCCGGAGAGTTGACGGCAAGCAGGTTGGCCATTCCTCCTCCCCAGCAGAATCCTATGGCCCCAACCTTTCCTGTAGAGAGAGGATGGGTCCTCAAATATTTGACGGCGGCAAGAAAGTTATTTACTGTCGATTGCTCATCCAGTTGCCCTATGAGCGCTATGGCCTTAGTTTCATCTGCCGGGGTTCCGCCAACGGGTGACAGGGCGTCCGGAGCAAGGGCCAAAAACCCCTCCAGGGCGACACGCCGGGCAACGTCTTGGATGTATGGAGTGAGGCCTCTGTTTTCGTGGATAACGACAACCCCGGGCAGTTTTGCATCTCCTTTGGGCCTTGCGAAATAGCCACGAACTTCACCTGTCGCACCGGGGTATTTAATGAGGTCGGTAACGAGGCGGGGATCGTCTTGCGGAACGACTTCCGCGAGGGCACAGTTGTTATCGAGCACTGAGAAGCAGGGCATTGGCGGCAACAGCGCCTCCGGCAAGAACAGATAATCTCTTCAAGAAATTCGCGGCGGTCCAGCAACCCATGGACGTATTCATCATGTAATGTAAGAAGTTTCTTATCCATAATCGTTCCCCCTTTCTTCCGTATGTAGTCTGCAGTCCGACACCCAATGCCGGCTTAATAGGAGACTACTCTCTGTTCTGAGTGTACGAAAAAGGGCGTGGTGTGTCAATAATAAACGGCCTGTGGCCCCAAAATCCCTGACTGCCGGAACGCTGCACGGAAGATATAAAAAGGAAGCGGAGCCGTGGAGAGGTAGCGGATCTGTTTCGCCGGGACCGGCTTGTACGTATATCCCCAGCCCTGGCCCCACTCTCCAGTGACCGGGGCAAATGTTATTCTCATAGCTTATACGTCGGGTCAGATCGCCGATAAAGAAAGAGGGAGGGCCAATAATTATGACATCCTTTCTCGCAGCGCTCATACCTTCGTCTATATTCCTTGGTAACCTCGCGATCCTCTCAGGACTCTTGTATTGGTTCAGCTCAAGAAGAAAGGGCCTTCGATGCCCCTTGACGCGTGACCTGCTGAGGGGTCCAGGCCAGTCCCTGCTGAAGCGAATCGAAGACCTCAATCTTGACATCGACTGCTGTTTAACGGCGATGGCTACTATGCCGCTCCTTCTCTATGCGTCTTATCTTTCAGTCATATATTTCGGCGTTGCAAAGGAGGGCGACCATACAGGCATCATCTATGGTCTGATCTGGCTGGCCTTTACTCTATACTTCGGGAAGAAGCTGCAACGGTCGCTGAAAAAAAGACATGACTATCGCCTCGGCCTGGACTGTGAGATGGCCGTGGGACAGGAACTGAACAACCTCATCGGCGAAGGCTACAGGGTCTACCATGACGTTCCCGCAGAGGGGTTCAATATCGACCATGTGGTGGTCGGACGTAACGGTCTCTTCGCGGTCGAGACGAAGGGCCGGTCCAAGCCAAACAGGGGACGGGGTTCGTCCGATGCTACCGTTATCTACGATGGGCGCACCTTGCGGTTTCCCGATCGGATCGGGACCGACTTCCTTGACCAGGCAAAGAGGCAAGCTGAGTGGCTTGCTCGATGGTTAACCGATGTCGTTGGTGAGCCTATCCCTGTCCAACCGGTTCTCGTGATTCCCGGGTGGTATGTGGAGAGGGTGAGACGGGGT
The DNA here is from genome assembly GCA_963835605.1 of uncultured delta proteobacterium. Lineage (GTDB taxonomy): Bacteria > Desulfobacterota > Syntrophorhabdia > Syntrophorhabdales > WCHB1-27 > JADGQN01. Next base: position 3,524 of record CAWIHO010000069.1, read on the forward strand.
GATGTCCTCGTGCTTAATGGCAAGAGCGATTACCGGTTTATTGCGAGCCAATGGACGAATACGGCGCTGTCTCATCAGCTCATCCAGAGAGTAAGTGAGGTACTCGAACAGATCTGCAGAGACGTGGAGCCGGCGGCCTACAAGACTTCTCAGAAGACCAAGAGAGAGGCTCCGCAGCCGCGACCACGTAAGGTCTTCGGCCGGGTCACGCCGATACGACGTATAGACAGAATTTCCACCCGCTGATCTGCGCGACAAAAAGGCATTCTTTCAGGGGAGGCCTTTCCACAACCCTATTCTTCTATCTGCCGGGGCAGGGAGTTAACAATTACCCGGTTCAGGCGTACACAAATACCACGATGCTTTCCAACTTGCCCTCGACTGTCTGGAAGTGCCCCCGGCATGACTCGAACATGCGGCCTGCGGATTAGGAATCCGTCGCTCTATCCACCTGAGCTACGGGGGCACCTTATTGGCCGAATTATAGCATAAGAAAGTGCAAAAAATGTACATTGCGGACATGCGTTAGTGCCCCCTGAAAAAGATGTACCAAACCACGAAGAAGATCGGAACAGAGATGGGTATTGAATATTTGACCATGTGGAGCCGGAAAAGCTGGGCATCTGCACGTGTGACTGCTCTGCGATCGATGTCGCAATAATATTTGGCGCCTTGGTCGCGATGGCCGATATCGCACATCCCTTTGGAGCGCTGCACTTGTGGATACAAGATTGTTTGACTTTTCACGGAAGCCTCATATACAATAGGCAAGCCTTTGCCTAGGGGGTACGGTGAAATGAGTCCTTTCTATATTGCCGTTGGAGTTTTCTTCATCGCATATGTCCTCATCAGTCTCGAGCATTTCCACAAAACCATAGTCGCACTTTTTGCCGCATCAATCATCCTCGTTACCGGCGTGCTGACAGCAGAGCGAGGCATTCTACTCCGAGGAACTGGGTGTCGACTGGAACGTGGTTCTCTTGTTGGTCTCGATGATGATCATCGTCAACGTGATGAAGCCGACCGGCTTCTTTGAGTATCTCGCCATCAAGAGTGCGAAGATCGCCAAGGGAAGCCCCTACTGGATCATGGCGATATTTGCGTTCGTCACGGCCCTGGTAAGCGCCTTCATCGACAACGTGACCACCGTCCTCCTCGTCACACCCATCATTATGTACATCTGCGACCAGTTGGAGGTAGATGCGATCCCGTTCCTGATATCGACAGCGTTGGCGTCAAATGTCGGCGGCACGGCCACGCTGATCGGTGACCCGCCGAACATCATGATCGCCTCGAAAGCGCATTTCGATTTCATGCTGTTTGTGCGCCACCTGACCCCGGCCATTCTTGTTATCATGTTCTTTTACCTGATCATGATCAAGATCGTATTCAGACGGCACCTGAAGACGAGCCGGGAGGCTATGGAACGGATCATGAAGCTTGATGAGAATGCCGCGATCAAGGACAGAAAAGTCATCTGGTGCGCTCTTATCGTCCTGGCCGTGGTGATCGGCGCGTTCATCTTCCAGGGGTATATCCACCTGCAGCCTGCCACCATCGCCCTTTTCGGCGCCGGACTGCTCCTGCTCGTCCTCAATATCGAGGAGCCGACCGCGGTCCTGGCGGAATGCGAATGGCCGTCGATATTCTTCTTCATAGGACTTTTCATCGTCGTGGGAGCGGTGGTGAAGGTAGGCTTCGTTAAGATGATGGCTGACGCGGTCATCAAGGCGACGGGTCACAACATGCTTTTCGCCAGCACGGTTATCCTCTGGTTCTCAGGGGTTGCCTCGGCTATAATCGACAATATACCCTTCGTCGCTACCATGAACCCCCTCATTCTCGACATGGGGAAGGAGCTCTGGCCAAGCGTGCCTATCGACGTGGTGAACCAGACCGGTCTGTTGCCCGTATGGTGGGCGCTTTCCCTGGGCGCGTGCCTCGGAGGCAACGGAACCGCAATCGGGGCCTCGGCAAACGTCGTCGTCGTGGGAATGGCAGCGAAGGCGGGAAAGAAGATATCCTTCGTAAAATTCATGCTCTATGCCTTTCCCTTCTGGTTGATGTCTCTCGTCGTGTCGAACATCTATATCTGGCTGCGTTACTTCGCGTTCCGTTGAGGGCTGCAACGGCCCGACTGGATTCTCGATCCTGTGGAGCCCCCGACGCCGAACCTGAAGTGCTACCACCGAGAGGTTTGTATTTTGTCGCCTAGAATGGTAGTCAGCAGGAAAGCGGCCCGACTAATTTATTGCTACGACTGGAAGAAACAGTGCTTCACCCTGCGGTGATTTTTTCGCAGGTTCTGCGGCGCTACTTTTCTTCGCATACAGCGTAGAAAGTGCGCCACGCAATAATTACGCGTCAAAAATCTTGCCCGGATTCAATATTCCTTTGGGATCGAATGTCTTTTTGATGCCCCTCAAAAGGTCGATCTGCCTTTCGGTATAATCCATCTTTAGATATTTTTTTCTGGTGAGGCCGATGCCATGTTCGGCCGTGATCTTTCCGCCCATCCCAAGGGTCTTCTCGTAGAGAAGTTTGCTGGCTTTGGGAAGTGTTCGATCCCATTCTTCTTTGTCCATGTCATCCTTTTTGAAGTAGAGAACGTGGACGTTCCCATCCCCCGCGTGTCCCACGCACAGCGGGTCCAGGCGAAATTGTTCGGCGATTTCCTCGGCACCTTTGACCAGGTCCGCAACGCAGCACCGTGGCGCCACTACGTCCATCGTCTCATAGATCACGCCCATCTTGTTGGCCGCCTCAAAGATGCATTTCCTCGCTTCCCACAATCTGTTCTGCGCTTCCGGTTCTTTTGCAACCAGAAGATCCCAGGCGCCATACTTCACGAAAATCTGTTCCACCATGTCCATGGAGTGCTCGAAATCCTCCTGCCGATTTCCGTCAAGCTGGACTAAAAGGTGCGCAGCAGCGGTGTTGAAGACCACCTTCTTATTCAGGTACCTCTCCGCCAGTCGAATCGCCGGATTATCCATGAACTCGATGGCTGTTGGGACAATCTTCTCACCGATGATGGCAGAAACTGCTTCGGCTGCGGGCCCCAGAGCGTTGAAGGGCGCAAGCAGATCTACCTTCATCTTCGGCTTTGGAATGAGCCGCAGAATGATCCTGGTGACAACGGCCAGAGTCCCCTCCGAACCGACCAGGAGCTGCGCAAGGTTATATCCGGTAACATCCTTCACCACCTTCCCGCCGATAGTCATCATCTCTCCTGAGGGCAAAACCGCCTCCAGCCCGCACACATAATCTTTCGTGGTCCCGTATCGGACAGCGCGGGGTCCGCCTGATCCTTCAGCAACATTTCCGCCGATACTGCAGCTGTCCTTGCTCGCGGGGTCCGGCGGGTAGAAGCACCCCTGCTCCTCAACGAGTCGGTGCAGCTCTCCGGTGATGATGCCCGGTTCGGTCACCGCCATGAGGTTGTCCTGATCGATTTCAAGAAGCTGGTCCATCCGCTCCATGGAAAGTACAATCCCTCCATTAATGGGAACAGACCCTCCGCTTAAGGAAGTGCCCAGGCCCCTGGGGGTGACGGGTATTGAATGTTCATTTGCCAGGCGCAAGACCCTGGAAACCTCATCGGCAGAACGAACCCGCACTGCCGCGTCAGGCCATGCCTGCAGCCCTATGGTTTCATCTTTGCTGTATTTTTCGAGCACGTCGTCAGTTTTCAGGACATGGTTCTCGCCGACGATATCCTCCAGTTTCTTGATCACGTCTTGCTGCAATCCCTTTCTCATGCTTTTTTTCCTTTCTATATTTTGTTACAGGTGGAATCAGTCTACGTTCCAGACGGTCCTCCACGCTTTACTTCGTCCAATTGTATCGGGCAACCGACCCTGATGTCAAGCAGCAGTTTCGACCGCAGCTGGCATCATGCCGTTTCTTCCTCGCCCTCGTCGGGGAATATCTTTTTGGGATTAAGCAGACCCTTAGGATCAAAGGCCTGTTTGATGCGTTTCATGAGGGCTATTTCCGTCGGGCCCATTTGGATGGACATGTAGTTCTTTGCCGTGAGCCCCACACCGTGTTCACCCGTCAGTTTTCCACCCATCTTTATAGTTCTTCTGTAAATCTCCCCCAAAAGCTCGTAGGCCTCCTCCGTCTCCGCAAAATTCCTCTTCCTGTACTGGATCGTCACGTGAAGATTGCCATCCCCCGAATGACCGTACGTCGCTATGTTCACCTTTTTACCTACCCCGCTCTCCTGTATTGACCGCGCAAGCAAGGGAAGTTGGTAGCGGGGCACCACCACGTCTGCCTCCAGATGGTCCTTCCCCAGGGCTTTTAGAGCGGGGAGAGTCTCTCTCCGTATCCGCCACAGACGATCCGCCTCCTCATCGCTTCCGGCCAGCTTCGACTCGATCACACCCTTCGCCTTACCGGCCGTCTCCATCACCAGCCTGACCTCTTCGTCCACGGCGGACTGATTGCTCCCGTCCACTTCTATCAAGACCATCGCGGCCGCATCCTTCCGTAAATCGGCCGACAAGTAATCGGCAACACATTTGATGCTCGTGTTGTCCATGAATTCGATGGCGCAAGGGATGATACCACAGCCAAACACTGACACCACCAGGTCTGCCGCGGCGACAAGGTCGTCCAGGTAGAAGATACACGTCCGGCGAAGGACCGGCTTCGGGAGTAGCTTTGCAATGATCTTTGTCACGACGGCAAGGGTACCCTCGGATCCGATGAGAAGGGCGACAAGATCATATCCTGTCACATTTTTCACTGTTCTGCCGCCCACGTTGATTACGTCGCCGTTCGGCAGGACAGCCTCCAGTCCTATGATGTAGTCCCTGGTGACACCATACTTCACTGCCCTCGTGTAGCCCGCATTCTCCGCCACGTTGCCGCCCAAGGTGCTCTCTATTGTGCTCGATGGGTCCGGAGGGAAGAAGAGATTATACTTCTTGAGTGTCTCCTGCAAATCCGCCGAGACGACGCCTGGCTCGACGACAACCTGCATGTTCTTCTCATCGATCTCCAGTATCTTGTTCATTCTGAGGAGAGAGAGGATCACTCCCCCGTCGACAGGCAGGGCGCCTCCCGACAGCCCCGTTCTGCCCCCCTGCGGGGTCAAAGGTATCTCATTGTCGTAGGCCAGTTTCATGATCTTTGATACCTCTTCCGTCGAGTACGGCAGAAATACGACGTCAGGCATGAACCGCATCTCCGTCGCGTCATAGCAGTAATGAGACATCCCTTCCTTGTCTGTGACTATCTGCTCCTCTTTCAAGAATTTTTTACAATCCTTAATGAGCTGTTCTATCTTTTCTTTCATGGAATACCTTTCCGGAAGCAATTTTCCGTTCTCTGGTTGTTTTGGTTTTCCGTTTCTACTACTTACTGTTCACTGCTTACTGTTTTCGGCCCTGCTCTTTCAATTTCAGAATTACCATCGGACCGTCCGGCACCACAGCCCAACGCGCATTCGTCCCGTGCTTTTCAAGAAGACCGCGTATGCATCCTTCGACAGAGTCCACGGGACGCAGGTGATAGCGCCGCAGCTCTTCGGAAGAAAAACCTTCTGTGTAAATCCAGACATTCTTCTCCATCAGAACCTGATACATCTCCTGAGCGCACCACTGGTCCGGAATAAAAAATTCCTTCCGCAAGATCCGGCAGACAAAGGAACTGGGGGAATCGACCATTTCAAGGACTTCCTTATATTCCGGACTGCCCGCGCCCTCGGCGCAACGGGTGGCAATAAGGATATCCCCTTTCGGTTTCACCACCGTGGCGGCCCCGGTCATGCCTTTGACACTCTGGTAAAGGTTGCAGTCGAGGGGCGCACCGGAATTGGTAGTGACGATAAAATCAAGGGGCGCATCGAGCTCGCGTACACAGTGCTTCGCAAGAAACCTGCAGCCTTCCAGGTGGGCGTTTACCGGATGGCCCGAGAAAATTCCGGTAATTTCCCTTTTTTTGTTGAGCGTCACATTCACCACAAAATCGGCCCCTGCCTTTTCCATAACCCGGAGGCCCGCCTCATGGAAAAGATTTCCTTCCAGTTGACCATATTCGGTCATCGGATGCGCGATCATTTCAGGACCATGCATGAACTGGAGGGTCTCGACGGAAGAGATACCCGGCAGAATTGATTTTCGCCCCCCGGAATACCCGGCCCACATGTGGGGCTCGATGAAGCCTGTCAGGATCTTCAGATCGGCCTCCACATAAAGCTGATTCACCAGAGCAGGGACCTCTCCGGCAATCTTACCCACCTCCACCATATCTTCACTCTTCTTCGAAAGGTGGTCCACGATCCTGTAGGCGCCCGCAATCTCCGGTCCTACAAGCCGGACGCGTTCCTCCTCGGTGGAGGGCCGGTGTATGCCTGTTGCAATGAGAATGGTCACAGCGAAACGTGGTATTCCCGCGGCTTCAATAGTCGCAAGGATCGGGGGAAGCATCAGCCGATTAGGTGCAGGTCGTGTGCTGTCGCTGATCACGACACACGCATTCTTCCTTCCCCTGCTTATGTCGCTAAAAGGTGTCGATTCAATGGGTCCACGGAGACTTTCAGCAATGGCGCTTGAAGGATGCTGAACAGGGGCAGGCTCTGATGGCTCAAGCACGCCCACAAAACCGGGTGTAGCCTCAATCTCTATCGGGACGCCTTCCGTAGAATACTTTAACGTCACTTTCACGGGGCACCCTCTCTCACCTTGGATAACAAATAAAGGCTAAGGGCTCAAGGCACCTGTAAAACGGTCATCACGTATCGGGAGTCTTTCCCTTCGCCGTTAGCCGTTTGCCTTGAGCCCTTAGCCATGAGCCTATTGTCTCTCCATTGCCTCCCTACTTCGGCGGCGGTACCGGGATCATGCCCGGGAAGACATAAGCCTGGAGCATGACGATTATGCCGATGACCGCTGCCAGCGCAAGCGAGTGCCAGAAGACCTTGCGGAAGATCGGTCCCAGCGCGTGTGAGCGCTCGTGCGGGTCATCGTAACAGGCTGCACAGGCAACCATGATCGACTGAGCATCGATCATCTTCCCCATGACACCGCCGGTCGAGTTGGTGGCAACGATCAGGATTTCATTCAAATGTAACTGTTGTGCCGTGATCCGCTGCAGGCTGCCGAAGAGGGCGTTGGACGCCGTGTCAGAGCCTGTGAGGAAGACGCCCAGCCACCCCAGATAGGCAGAGAAGAAAGGATAGAGCGCGCCCGCGCTGGTGAAGGCCAGACCGAGGACCGCGTCAGTGCCGGAGTAGCGTGTCAGGGCACCAAGTCCAAGCACCTGTCCGATGACCAGGACAGGGATCTTCATGCGCCGCAAGGTGCGTATAGTCGCTTCGCCCCATTGGCGGGCGTTCAGCTTCAGTACGAGGCCCGTCAGAAGCGCAGCAACAAAGACGCCGGTTCCCGCGGCAGAGAGCCAGTTGATAGCAAATCTGGCACCCTCGGGTTTGGCGGTCAACGGCACAACAGGCGGGACGCGTTGCACCAGGTTGTGGAGCGCCGGCATGTCCCAAACGGGTAAAGAGAGGGTTCCGCCAAAGGCCGAGCCGAGCAAAGTAGTCTTGATCTTGATGGAAATAAAAAGTTCGTTCAGGTATGTCTTCCAGGTTGGCATACCCCAGAGGGCGCAGCAACAGATCAGGATCGCCCAAGGTATCCAGGCATAAACCGTCTGGCCCACGCTGTAAGGGTACTTCCATTCTTCCATTTTGATCGGCACTTCCACTGCTCCACCAGCCGCGGCGCGCTCTGACTTGAGTAGGAAGCGTGACTTCGGGTGCCAGACGAAGCGTAGAAAAAGGGCCGTGCAGATTACAGAGAAAACACCAGAGACCACATCGGTCATCAGGTGAAAGGCGTTCGTTTGTGACGCAAAAAACTGCATAAGGGCGAAGGACAGCCCGGAACAGAGCGTCGCAGGCCACACCTCCCAAGCGTCTCTCCACTTCCCTCCCTGCATAAACACGAAGGTCGTAACCAGCCAAAAGGGGATCAAGATCGAGACGAAGGGGAGCTGGCGGCCGGCCATCGCGGAGAGGGTTACCTCGTCGAGCCCGCTGACCTGAGCGAGCGTCACGATGGGAGTACCGATTGCGCCCCAGGCCACGGGGGCGGTGTTGGCCAGCAGGTTAAGCACAGCTGCGTCAAAGGGCGAGAAGCCCAAGCCCACCATGACCGCGCCGGCGATGGCCACCGGGGTTCCGAAGCCCGAGGTCCCCTCGATGATGGCCCCGAAGGAGAAGGCGATCAATAGCACCTGCAGACGCCGGTCGAAAGAGATGTGGATAATCGACTCCTTAACGATCTCGAACTTGCCCGTGGTGACTGTCATCGTGTAGAGGTACATGGCCGCGAGCACGATCCAGATGATCCCCAGAAAGCCTGAAAGCGAACCGTATGCAAAGGCCGAAAACGCGGATGCGAAGGGCATACTAAAGACCAGGCAGGAGACGAGGAAGGCGGCCAGAACGCCGAAGAAGGCCGCGTAGGGTGCGCTGATGCCGAGGTGGCGGTGACCCAGCTTGTCCCTGTGCGGGTGCAGGGCGATGAAGTACAAGAGGGCCATAATCGGGATCGCTGCTACGACGGTGGAAAGAAAAACGTTGCCTGCGGGATTGTAATTCTGATGGTACATCTCTGCGGCAAATCCGTTAGTGGCCCGCAGAGTGCACACAGCAAAAAGGTTAATCCTGATAACGCCATAAAAATCCGCCTCATTTCTCCTCCTCCTTAATATGGCATAAAGCCGATTTCGATTCGCACACTCTTCCTATTCTTCTCCAAAGTGCTTTAACCTGTCAACTGAAATCTTTTGCCCTCCTCAAAGACAAAGTATTTGACAAGTCTAAAATAATCGGTACAATAGTCAGTGCATCAGTAACATCAAAGTCCCGAAGGGAGGTGTTCAATCCTTTCGTGGGAACGTCCATAGAAACGAAGAAAACGATAATTCTTACTTCTTCCGGCGGAAGAGGCCGGGAAGAAGAGCAGCATCAAGGAGGTAAGCATGGCTCGATTGTACGAGTACCAGGGCAAACAGATACTTAAGGAAGCAAAGGTGGCGATCCCCAAGGGTGAAGTAGCCACTACCCCTCAAGAGGCCGCCAAGATCGCAGAGAAGATAGGGAAGCCGGTCGCGGTCAAAGTCCAGATCTGGGCAGGCGGAAGAGGAAAAGCGGGAGGCATTAAATTTGCCGAGCATCCCCTGGACGCACAATCGGTTGCCGAAAGCCTCCTGGGAACGGAGATAAAGGCGCTGAAAGTGGAAAAAGTTCTGGTGGAAGAGAAGCTCGATATCGAGAAGGAATACTATGTGGGCGTGATCATCGACCCCTCTATGAAAGCCCGGTGCCCGGTCATCATGTTCAGTACCGAAGGCGGCATGGATATCGAAGCAGTGCCCCAGGAGAAAATTGCGCAGATGAACGTTGATGTCCTCCGCGGCTTCCGCCTCTACGATGCGCTCAATCTTGCCGTCCAGCTCAAAGTGCCGACCAAGGTTCTGCCGGCCATCGGTCAGGCCATCATGGGCCTCTATCAAACCTTTAAGAACTACAACTGCCGGATCGCCGAGATCAACCCTCTCGTTCTAACCAAGGACGGCAAGATAATCGCCGGGGATTGCCGCATCGCTATCGACGATTCCTCGGTCTTTCGCCATCCTGAATTCGGCATTGACGTGGCCCGCGAGGCACCGACTCCTCCCACGGAACTGGACAAGATCGCCTGGTGGATCGAGGAGGGAGACCTCAGGGGGACCTGTTATATTGCCCAGATGGTCCAGGAAATCAAGGGATCGAATTATGTAGGCTACCACGGGCTCGGCGGCGGCGGCGCCATCCTGGGAGTGGATGCCCTTAACCGTGAGGGCCTCAAGATTGCCAACTATGCCGATACCAGCGGCAACCCAACGGCGGCCAAGGTATACCGTGCGGCAAAAGTGATCTTTTCCCAGCCCGGTATCGAAGCCTATTTCCTCGGGGGCTTCATGTACGCAAACCAGGAACAGTGGCACCATGCCCACGGCATCGTAAAGGCCCTGCGCGAGGAGATGCCGAAAAGACCCGGGTTCCCCTGTGTGCTCTTACTCTGTGGCAATACAGAGGAGGAGTCTTTGAAGATCTTGCACGAAGGGACAAAGGGGCTGCCGGGCCGGATTGAGATCTATGGAGGTGACAAAGTCTACGAAACGGAATTCCTGGCGAAACGTGTGAAGGCTCTGATCATCGAATATCGCAAGGAACGCGGGATAAAGGAGGCGTAGACCATGCACTTTGAAGAGCGAACTATCAAGGTCATTATTGATGAAGAAAAATGTCTTGGGTGTAAGACCCATGTCTGTGTGGACGCTTGCAAGAAATTCGCTCGGGGCATCCTGGTGCTGAAAGACGGCAAGCCCGCCCTCGGGGGAGATGCGGAATTCGGGAAACAGCGGGGCACGGAGTGCCTCGCCTGCGAGTATGAGTGCTGGTTCCGGGGCAATAGTGCGATCACCATCGAAGCACCGACCCCTGGCCTTGATGAGTACAGGAAAAAACATGGAGTGGCCTAATGCCAAATGACGTTTCTCTGGTCTATCTGGTTTCTCTGGTTTGTCTGGTTCACAACCAAAGAAACCAGAGAAACTCATGAGGTAGTCTAAATGACAAAGAACGTTTCTTTGGTTCATCTCGTTTCTTTCGTTTCTCTCGTTCAACCAGAGAAACCGGAGAAACTAAAGAAACCAGAGAAACCGGTGAGGTGAGATATGGCGATTCTACTGACGAAAGATACAACGGTCTTGGTTCAAGGGATTACCGGGAGGGAAGGCTCTGCGCGGGCTGCCTTCATGAAAGGCTACGGCACAAAGGTTGTAGCCGGGGTCACGCCCGGAAGGGGCGGAGAAGAGGTTTCGGGCATCCCCGTCTTCAACACCGTGGCTGAAGCGGTCAAGGCGAAGGGGCCCATCGATGCGAGCGTCACGTTTGTCCCGGGACCGGGCCTCAAAGATGCTGTCCTGGAGGCGGTCGATTCGGGAATCAAATTTATCGTGAGCCCGGTCGAACGTGTCCCGCTCTATGATATCCTCGAGATGGTGGCGTATACGAAGCAGAAGGGCGTGCAGCTTCTGGGTCCGGGCTCCATCGGCATCATCAGCCCCGGGATAGCGGCTGCGGGCTGGCTCGGCGGCACCCCCGAGTTTGCAAGAAGGGTATTTGTGCCCGGGTCCGTCGGTGTCATCTCCAGAAGCGGCGGCCAGTCGGCCACAGTCCCCTGGGCGCTCAAGCTGGCGGGACTCGGCATGACTACGGTGATTCACGTGGGAACCGAGCCGGTAACGGGTACATCCATGGCTGAGATCCTGCCCCTCTTCGAGAAGGACCCGGACACGAAGGGAGTGGCTGTCTTCGGCGAGATCGGTGGTCCCCACGAAGAGGAGGCGGCTGACTGCGTGCGAAGGAAGGAATTTACCAAGCCGCTCGTGATCTTTGTCGCCGGCGCATGGGCACCCGAAGGTATGCGTTTTTCCCATGCGAGCAGCATCATTGAAAGAGGGCGTGGTTCAGCGAAGAGCAAAATAGAATCACTCAAAGAAGCAGGTGTCCACGTGGTGGATCGGCCGGATCAGATCGCCCCGACCATCAAGAGGTTAAATAGAATCACAATAGAATCTTAATAGGAGGTACGCATATGCCAGTAATGAGATCTGTGTTTTACGTTCCGGGAAACAATGAGAGTTTTATTCAGAAATCGCCGAGCTTACCGGCCGACATCATCACCCTTGACCTGGAAGACTCAGTGCCGCCGGCGGAGAAGGTCAAGGCCAGGGAACTGTCCCGCGAGAATCTGAAGCTGGCCGGGTCGGGCGGCTCGACCATCTATGTGCGGGTCAACAACTGGGAAACCCTTATGACCAACGATGACCTGGAGGCCGTTGTCTATCCGGGACTCTCGGGCATATGCCTCGCAAAGTGCGGCCATCCGGACGACGTGAAGCGCCTCGACTGGAAGCTGGATGAGCTGGAGCGCAGGCGTGGAATGGCCGTTGGCAGCGTCGCCATTCAGATCCTCTGTGAAACCGCCAAGGGCGTCATAAACGCCTATCCTTCGGCCATCGCAAGCAAGCGGGTAAACTCGCTGATCTTTGGCGCAGTCGACTACACGAAGGACATGCGCGTGAAGCTTACGAGCGAGGGCGTGGAGCAGTTCTACGCCCGCAGCCACGTTGCCGTCGCGGCGCGCGCGGCCGGTTGCATCGCCATCGACTGCCCCTTCGTGGCGTTCCAGGACGTCGAGGGCTACGAGAAGAGCACCCGCGAGGGCCGGCAGATGGGCTATGAGGGACGCATGCTGATCCATCCCAACCAGATCGAGCCCTCCAACAGGATCTATTCGCCATCCCCCGAGGATGTGGAATGGGCCAAAGGCGTGGTGGAGGTCTTCGAGAAAGAAGGCATCGCCAAGGGTATGGCGGCCGTTTCTTTCAAGGGCAAGATGGTCGACACCCCGGTGTACGACAACGCCCGGACGATCCTGAAGACCATGGAAGAGATCGCCGCGTTTGATAAGAAGCGGAAAGGGTAAGGAGTACGGCCTTGTGGGGATCCCGGCGGGAATCAATCTAAAGTTTACGCCGCGGTCGTGAACTCGTTCTCAGTGGGGGAGAACGAGCAAAAAAGTTGTATGTTTGAATGCAGATTCGTAAAGTGAGGAAGGGGGCTGCTGGAAAAAAGCTCCCAGAAAGGAGGGAAGAAGAAAAGGACTTGTTCACTGTTCACGAGCTGTGTTGCGAGGCTCGATAGTTAATCGGGTGTTGACAACTAGGTGAATGCATCGTTCCATAAAAAATCTTTCGGGGGGAAGAGGAGGATACGATGGCTGAACAAGATAAGAGATTATTTACTGTGGCAGCCGGCTGCGGCCCTGAGTTTCCGGTCGATGATTTTCCGGAGCCTCTGCGGACGCTCACTCCAAGAAAACTTTTTGCGATCCTGGGGCCGGCCATAATCGCCCTGGGCGGGACGATCGGCGGCGGCGAATGGCTGATCGGTCCCTCGATGTTCGTGAAGTACGGTCTTGCACTTCTCTGGATTACAACGATCTCTTCACTTCTTCAAGTCTTTCTCAATCTGGAAATGGTCCGTTATACCATGTACACCGGGGAGCCGATCACCGTCGGCTTTATGAGGCTCAAGCCCGGGAAGGCATTCTGGGGCTGGTTCTTCACGATCATCGGCTTCTGCGAGCGCGGGCTGCCGGGATGGGCGCTGAGCGCTGCGACTGCCGTCGCCGCTGTTCAGCTGGGCAGAATCCCAGGAGTCGCAGACAAATGGACGGTCATGCCCTGGGGCTACGTTGTCTTCCTCTCCTGCGCAGTTATCATTACCTTGGGAAAGAGTGCTGAGCGCACGCTGGAATGGGCCAACTGGATTATGATGATCGTTGTGCTCGGGGGGCTTTTCCTACTCGACCTCTACATAGTTCCAGCCTCAGTCTGGTTTGACGGTCTGAAGGGGTTTGTCACCTTCGGCTACGTTCCCCAGGGTGTGGACGTGCTCCTGCTCGGCGCCCTCGTCGGTTATTCCGCTTACGGGGGGTTCGGTAATAACGCGATCACCAACTGGTACCGGGATAAGGGTTACGGCATGGCGGGAAAGATCGGCTACATCCCGGCCCTGATCGGCGGAAAGGCCGTCCACGTTTCCACCTGCGGAAAGGTCGCCAGGCCCACAATAGAGAACATTTCCAGATGGAAAGGCTGGTGGAAGCTCCTCAACATCGACCAATGGGGCGTCTTCTATTTTGGGGCCATGGCAGGCATGTTCCTTCCTGGCATCCTCTATGTTGCCGTGATACCAGCCGGACAGAGCCTCCCTGCATGGGGCATCGCGGCCTCCTCGGCCAGCGGCTTGATAAAGCAGCTCGGCAGTTTCGGATGGTTCCTTGCCCTCTTCTTCGGCTTCTGGATCCTGTATTCGACCGCCATCAGCAACGTGGACCTTGTGGTCCGGCAGTCGACCGACATGCTCTGGTTTGCATCGGACCGGGTCAGAAAGCTTTCGGGTAATGACATTCGGAAGATCTACTATGTGCTGCTGCTTGTCTTCGCCATATGGGGCGTCAGCTACATGAACATGTTTGTTCCTCTCATCATCCTGGCGATCAGTGCCAACATCGCCAATTTCACGATGGCCCTTTCGGCGGTCTTGACCATCAGGCTGAATAGAAAGGTTCTGCCGAAGGAGTTTCAGCCAAGCCTCTGGAGAGAACTGATCCTTGTGGGCAATCTCCTCTTCTTCGGGTTCTTCTTCTCGGTATTTTTTCTGTTGAAGATATTGAATATAAAGTTCTAGGCAAGTCTGCGGGATCTTTGATGCTTCGCTCCCCTCTTCTCTTTGGGAAGGGGGGAGCACCAACTATATCATCGCCTGTCGCACTACATCGATAATCGTGCCGTCGCGGTATTCTACTATTGCCACAATCTTTTCGTGCATGGTCGCCTTTGCGCGGGTGCCGGCGATGCGTTCAGCAAGCAGCTTAAGATCGTGAATGTTTTTCACCGGCAACCCGGCTGCCTTCAACAGACCCGTGAGATCACTCCGGCGCGGGTTGACAGCCACACCCTGGTCGGTCACCAAGACATCAACCGTCTCACCCGGTGTCGTGGCAGTAAGCACTCTGTCTATGATAATGGGCAATGGGCCGCGCACGAGGTTGGCAACAATGATGGTCAGCTTGGCCCCGGCTGCCGTATCACTGTGGCCGCCTGATCCGCCCATGATGATGCCATCTGATCCGGTTACCACGTTCACATTAAAGTCGATGTCGATTTCGGTGGCTCCCAGGATCACGCAGTCGAGCCTGTTGACAGCGCAGCCCGCATTAAAAGGGTTCGCATAAAAACTGGAACCGACTTCAACATGGTTGGGGTTCGTGGCAATCGACCGCACCGCCTCAAGGTCAAATCCCTGTACGTCGATAATTTTCTTGAAGAGTCCCTGTTCCAACATTTCCACCATATGGCCGGTAATGCCGCCCAGGATAAAGCTCCCCGTCACACCAGCCTGTTCCATCATCCGGCGCACAAAATGGGCCGTGGCTAAAGAAGCGCCCCCGGCTCCCGTTTGAAAAGAGAACCCGTCTTTGATCAAACCTGCGGCCTGGATGACCTTTGCGGCCGTCTCGGCAATCTTGAGCTGCACCGGATCCTCGGTGATCCGCGTGGTGCCTGAGATAATGCCCTTCGGATCGCCGACCCTGTCTACGGTGACAACATAATCGACCCTCGTCTGCGGGATCGAAATGGGCGCAAGGGGATATTCCATAAGGTGGTCGGTGACAGCCACCACAACGTCGGCATACTCTGCGTCAGGAAAGGCGTAGCCCAGCGAGCCACAGGCAGCCGGGCCAGTGACGCCGTTAATATTGCCATAATCATCTGCTGCCGGGGCAGCAATAAAGGCCACGTCAATCTTGAGCTGCCCGCACTCTATGGCGCGGGCCCGACCCCCGTGCGTGCGCAGTATAACGGGCCGGGCGCATAGTCCTGCGGAGACAGCCCGCGCCACGGGCCCGGACATGTAGTTCGTATCGAGAGCATTTACCACGCCGGTTTTGATATGGTCGATGAGCGGAGCATGAACCGGAAAGATTGCGCTGAGGGCAACGTTCAAACCCCTTATCCCTAGCTTCGCGGCAGTGGCAAGCACCTTATTGACTACCTCGTCGCCATTACGGAAGTGATGATGGAACGAAAAGGTCATGCCGTCCCTGACCGGTATGCGTCGGAACACTTCTTCAAGGCTCTTCACTAATTTGCTCTCACCGGGTCGCGCTGCTTTAACCGTCGGCCCGTACCTCTGCATCTTTGGCCGGGCAGCAAACGCCCCACCGAAAGGAAGAGTCTTGCCATAGCCTTCTATGTGCTCAGGTATCTCCCGTCCTAACGCGTTGACCATTGGAAGTTATCATACCACAGGTCTTCCTATGTTAAGGATGTTCCATTGGTTCGATTAGTTGAATTGGTTTGACTAGTTTCACACCATCGAACAACCGGGCCCATCAAGGCTCGCAACAGCCAATTCAACCAATAAAACCAATTAGACCAATTAAACAGTAGTTGCATTGTTTCGTCATCCTTGTTGTCGATGCGGGATCGAGCTGCTATAATTAGGCATCCACCCAAGCCTCGTCGAAAGGGGAGATACGTATGCCGAAATTTAGTGCAAACTTGAGTATGCTCTTTACCGAAGTCGATTTTATGGAGCGTTTTGAGCGTGCCGCCCGGGCGGGCTTTAAAGCGGTCGAATATATGTTCCCTTACAGCTACGATGTGAACCGCATCGCGGAAAGGCTAAAAACATGTAACCTCAAGCAGGTGCTCTTCAACCTGCCTGCCGGAAAATGGGAGCAGGGCGAGCGCGGAATCACTCTTCTTAAGGAGCGCAAGAGCGAGTTCGAGGATGGAGTTCGGTCGGCTATCCACTACGCGAAAACACTCGACTGTTCTCTCGTCAACTGTCTCGTCGGACTTACCCCTCGTGACGTTCCGGAGGAGAAGACGCGCGAAGTTCTCGTGACAAACCTTCGGTTTGCGGCCGCGGCACTTGCGAAAGAGGGCATCCGTCTTTTAATCGAGTCCGTGAATATTCGGGACATACCCGGCTTTTACTTGTCCCGGACGGCCGAAGTGCTCGCGCTCATTCGTGAAGTAAACCATTTAAACCTTTACTATCAGTACGACATCTACCATATGCAGGTGATGGAGGGCGACATCACGATGACCATCCGGAACAACATCAAGACAATCGCCCATATGCAGGTCGCGGACAATCCGGGACGGCACGAACCGGGTACTGGAGAGATCAACTATACGAACCTTTTCCGGTTCATTGATGAAGCGGGCTACACGGGCTATATCGGCTGCGAGTACAAGCCCCTTACGACAACAGAGGAGGGGCTAAGCTGGATCAAACCGTATCTTTGATATCAGGTTGCCTTCATTCATATAGCTGCGTTGCCTGCGTCGGCACGACTCCGACGTACTATTAGTACGCCTCCGTCGCTATCCTCCTGGTCGCCTTGCTCTATTTTTGAATGCAACCTGATATAATAGTACTGGGTAAGAAAAACCCGTTCTGAAAGGAGGGATCTGCATGGCTGATCTCGGCTTTATCGGTTTAGGTATCATGGGAAAGCCCATGGCAGGGCACCTGGTCAAAGCAGGTAATAGAGTCTACGTTTATGATAAGGTCGCTTCATGCGTCAAGCCCCTCGCGGCACGAAGGAGCAGTTCCGTGCGCCCACGCCAAAGAGGTGGCGGCGAAGGCGACCATCGTCTTCCTCATGCTTCCCGACACACCGGATGTGGAGGAAGTGCTTTTCGGCAAGGATGGTGTCGTAGAAGGAATCAAGCCTGGTTCCACAGTGATCGATATGAGCTCTATCTCCCCCATCGCGACACGCCGCTTCGCAGAGCGTCTCCTCTCCATTAACGTGGAGATGCTTGATGCCCCTGTCTCCGGTGGTCAAATAGGCGCTGAGAACGGTACCCTTTCGATCATGGTCGGCGGCAAAGAAGCGGTATTTTCGGCGATGAAACCCTATTTCGAGCTCATGGGCAAGAATATCGTTCACATCGGTGGCAACGGCGACGGCCAGATGTGCAAAGTAGCAAATCAGATCGTCGTTGCATTAACGCTTGAAGGCGTAAGCGAAGCTCTGGTCCTTGCCTCAAAGGCGGGCACTGACCCTGCAAAGGTAAGGCAGGCCCTCCTCGGCGGCTTTGCGTCTAGCAAGATCCTCGAAGTGCATGGCGAGCGCATGCTCAAGCGGACCTTCGCCCCTGGCTTTCGCGTCCGTCTTCACCAGAAAGACCTCAACCTTGCCTTACAGACTGCCCGGGAACTCGGCGTGAGCCTCCCCAGCACTGCGACGGCCCAGGAGCTTCTCAATGCCGTCAGCGCTGATGGTGGCGCGGACCTCGACCATTCCGTCATCATCACCGCGCTCGAGAAGCTCGCAAACCATAAGGTGGGCTAACCGGAACATCGCGTGAGACGCATATTCATTATTCTGGTATCACCGGGAGCAGCAGATAGGACGCATGCTCAGCACTGTGGCAAATCGTATGGTTGGTTTCTTTGATGTTGCACAGGTGAAACCAGATGGGATCTTCAGAAGGTGCATCCTGACCCTTAATCACCAGCTCAATCCTGTGCCCCACCCTGAAGAGATTCGAGGTCTCACGGATCTCAATCACATACGCATGAATCTTCCCGGGTTCAACAGGAACACTCTCCGTATGAGGATGAAAAGGCTGGTACGGTTTCGAACGTTTCTCGTCAAGCGCCCTGTGCGAGGCCCTCAACCAACCCTTTGTCACCAGCTGACTCGAACCATCAGGCCCGATATCGTTGATGGTAACGATCCATGTGGCATCCGTCTGATCGAGAGCCGCAGATAGATAAAGCGCCATCGGGCCCGTTACCTCCGTGTCTTTCTTCAGAGGTGTGGTACTATATCTGATCCCGGGAATTACATCACGAGGAAGGGGATAAGGTTTGTTTACAAAAGCGTCAGAGCCTTCATCCTGCCGGGGAGGATCCTCACTCAGCGCCCCGTCTTTCCGCAAATAGAATTTCGTCCATTCTGTCCGCGCCAGCGGCCATTCGTGTTCGTACCGCCACTCATTCTTTCCCTTAATGAATAACTTGACCGGGGGCTCATCCATGATCCCGGTGTCGATTCCCTTCAGCCAGTGATCGTACCATCTCAGAATAATGTCGTGGTCGTCGGTCCAGGGACGAATCGGCCCGCTCGAGTACTCGGTTTCATTGATCATCAACTTCTTGGGTGCGTTGATCCCATTGAATGCAGCGAAGGCCCCCGGAAGATGGATGGGCCAACCGCTCCATCGACAAGCCATGTAACAGGGAATTTTGATGCGATCAAACTTGGTGTAAGGGGAGACCTCCCAGTAATACGGGCCATCGAGAGGATGAGTCAAGCCCTCGAATAGGGGTGGATTCTTTTCAGGATATTTCAAGGCATCGTAAAGGGGAACATAGATTTCAACCTCCTCTTTGTGCATGAGTTCCTTTACTATCTTCTTCATCTCCTCCGGCTGTTCTCTCAAGCTGCGTGGCAAACCCATGCCCACACCGACATGCCCCCACCACTGGATGTAGAACATGTTCATCATGCCACCGTGATAAAACTGATGTCGATACCGGTCGGTATGAGCTTCATAAGGGAATATCGCCTTGAGGTGAGGAGGGTTCTGGGCCGCAATGAGAAATTGTATCGTGCCAAAATAAGACATCCCCAGCATCCCCACGTTGCCATCACACCAAGGCTGCGCAGCGATCCACTCGACCACATCGTACCCATCCTGATGCTCCTGCAAACCGTAGAAGGGATATTCTCCTTCCGAGTCCCCTGAACCGCGGGAATCGGCAATCACATGGACGTATCCCCTTGAAACAAAATATTCGGTATCTCCTGCTTCCTGCCCCCCGTTTCCGCGAACCGGGCTCAACGGGCCCTTCGGGGACTTCAGCTTTTGAACGTCTTTCCCGTACGGCGACACAGACAGAAGCGTGGGAAACTTCCCCTTGGCATCCGGGCGATATATGTCGGCGGCTAAACGCACGCCGTCTCTCGCAGGAATGAAAATGTATTTTTCCGCCTTCACCCGATACTCCGGCTTAGAGACTTTTGTCCATCCAATTTTCAGCCATCTCAATACCCCCTCTCTGGTTTCTCTGGTCTGTCTAGTCTGTTTCGTCTATCTTGTCCCGGACCCTGGACCCCGGACCCTGGCCCCTGCTTTTCATGTAACTTTTTCCCTGATGCGCCGGCTTCCTCGCAAAATGACAGGCAGCAATAAAATCAACAGAGCTATAATCAGGCAAGCAAGTGAAATCGGTCTTTTAAAAAATATGAAGATATCTCCGCCAGAGATGAGGAGAGATTGTCGCAAGGAGGTCTCAAGTATGGGCCCCAGGACAAATGCTATAACCAAGGGTGACAGTTCATAGTCAATTTTTCTAAAGACGTAGCCTATGACCCCAAAGATAACCATGATGAGCACGTCAAACTTGCTATTGTTTATGCTGTAAGAGCCGATGATGCACAGGAGGAGCAGCAAAGGAAAAAGAATCCTATAGGGAACCTTCAATATTTTCACCCAAAGACCAATCAGCGGAAGATTCAAAATCACGAGCATCACATTTCCGATATACATGCTGATGACTGTCCCCCAAAAGATGTCCGGGTGTGTATCCATAAAAGATGGGCCGGCCTGCACTCCGTGGATCATCAGGGCTCCCAAAAGCAAAGCCGTGATTGCATTAGAGGGAAATCCCAGGGTGAAAAGCGGAATAAACGCTCCCGAGCTTGCTGCATTGTTAGCAGATTCCGGTCCTGCTACTCCTTCAATCACGCCTGTGCCAAACTTTTCAGGATGTTTTGAAAGTTTCTTTTCCAGAGCATAAGAGGCAAACGTGGAAATAATTGCTCCACCTCCGGGCAGTATGCCCAGGAAAAACCCTAAAAAAGATCCCCTGATTATCGCACCGATAGAGTCCGCCCAATCTCTGGCACTGGGGAGCAGCCCCTTGATTCTTGCCTTGAAAACCTCAACTTCTACTGATTCTTCAAGATTTATCAGGACCTCACCAACACCGAAAAGCCCCATAACTACGGGCACTAACCCCAGACCATCCTGCAGCTCCAGTATCCCGAAAGTGAATCTTACCCGGGCTGTGACATCATCGATTCCGATTTGACTCAGACTGATTCCTAGAATGGCCACGATAATCGCCTTGATGATAGAGCCATGAGAGAGATAGCTCAAAAGCGCTAATGCAAGAATAATCAGTGAAAAGTATTCGGAAGGGCCGAACCTGAGGCCAAGCTCCGACAAAGGTTTGGCGACAAACATCAGGATTATTGTACCGATCGTTCCCGCGATAAAAGACCCAAATGCGGCTATGCCCAATGCAGGACCGGCCCTGCCCTGACGGGCCATCTGGTAGCCGTCCAAACAGGTGACAACGGACGTAACTTCTCCTGGAATATTGACCAGAATGGACGTAGTAGACCCGCCGTATTGGGCTCCGTAATAAATCCCTGCCAGCATGATGATGGCGGAGGCCGGACTGATGCCGAAAGTTACGGGCAGGAGCATCGAGATGGCCCCTATAGGGCCAATTCCCGGTAGAACCCCGATGAGAGTACCGATAAAAACCCCTACAAAGCAATACGCGAGGTTACCAACCGAGAAGGCGACGTGACAACCCAATGAGAGATTTTCAAAGAAGCCGGACAATGCAGTGCCTCACCAGAATGTAAGTAGCCCTTTCGGAAAATGAGACTGAAGCCAGACGGAAAAAAGAAGGTAACTCAGGACGGCAGTGACGCTGGACAAAATCAAAGGCATCAGCCATCTCTTTGGCTCTGAGAATTTGAAAAGCAATAATAGGCAAATAAACGTAGTAAGCACAAACCCCAGGGGCTCAAGCAACAGAATATAAGCAAGCAAGGTCATCAGGGTCAGCAGTGGGGTAAGGGACTTTCTCCAGTTCCATTTCATCCGGCCTTCGTGACTCTTTTGTTGCTGCTGCTCATTGGCTCCCGCAAAAAGCATTGATAGCATTTGGATAAACCCGAAGAATCCTAACGAGACGCCGGACAAAAAAGGCAAGAATCCGGGACCGGGAGCATGGAAGCTTCCCAGTTGCAGCTTGATTGAGCCAAAGCACATGGCAATCCCTAGGATGACCCAGATTAAGCCATCTGCCCGGACATACTTTTTCATTCTACGTTTTGTCCCACCTGAGCGTCTACTTCACCCGGTGCTGTGGGGTCTATTTTTCCACGAGCCCGAGCGCATTTAAAGTTTTCCCCATTGCAGGATAGAGCGCCTTCCATTTCCTGGAGTAGTCCTTGCCACTCATATAGGCTTCATCTATGGTGTACTGCTTCAGCATATCCTGAAAAGTACGGTCCTTCATGGCGTTTTTGAAAACCGTTTCGAGCTTTTGTCTGATGGGCTCCGGCAGGCCTTTCGGGCCGTAAATACCCACATAAGAAAGCACATAAAAATCATGCCCCTTTTCTACGATCGTTGGAACCTTTGGCACCGCCGACCAACGGTTGCCGCTTATTATGACCAGGAGCTTCAGTTTCCCTGCCTGCACCTGAGGAATGAGGTCGGAAGAGCCCGCGACGGCCGCGTTGACGTGCCCGCCCAGACATGCGTTCACTGCCTCCGGCCCATTCTTAAAAGGGACCTGCTGCCATTTGATGCCCTCTTTCATGGCAAAATCCTCCATGACGATGTGTGGCATCATACCGTAGCCCGGATGGCCATAGGTGAACTTTCCGGGATTGGCCTTTGCGTACGCGATGACGTCTTCAATGCTGTTCCACGGAGCATCGGCTTTCACGGCGATTCCATCGTTATATTCGGCAAAGGTCATTATATCAACAACATCCTTGAACGGGTCATAGGGAGCCTTTCTGATCTGAGGCTGTATGATATACGTAGCCGTGACAGTAGAGCCTAACGTATAGCCGTCAGGTTTCGATTTAAGGACATAAGTCTTTGCTATCACTCCGCCCGCGCCGGCTCTATTCTCGACAACGACAGGCTGACCCAATTCCTTTTCCGCTGCCTTTGAGATTACCCTCGTCAGGTTATCCATCATGCTGCCGGGAGCCGTGCCCAAGACAACCGTTATAGGTCTATTAGGGTAAGTCTCTGATGACAGGCTCTCCGTGGTCCACAAGGCTGCGAAGAGGACAACCAACGCAAAGATCACTGTTGATGTATGGCATTTTGGGTTATTCATGTTCTCTTCCTCCCATCGTCTGGTCTATCCAGTCCATTTAGTCTAAGAACAAAGAACTATCAGTTGTCAGGTGCCTCGCCGCCCCGGTCTCCGGTCATCGGCTATTTTCTCGTGCCCCATGACCCATAACCCGCTCTTTTATGTGCTTACCGCAAAACCGGCGGCTTTTGCCTCACTTTTAACAGCCTTGCCCTATTATACGCTTTCACCTTTTTCCGGGCCTCTTTGAGCACTTTCCCATCGTAGAGTCCTGAGTTCTTCATTCCTTGATAGAGCATTTCGACTTCTATGTTAGGTCTTGGTAACCGAGGATATCTCATATGCATTTCCGGAATCAAGCCAGCCAACCAACCGTGTAGCTTATACCTCTCCACGAAACCCGGATATTCTATACCCGGAAGAGCACCGTAAACGACATCAAAAATTGATTTTAGTCTCGATGCAAGGGCCAGTGCCTCGTTCAGGTTTCCTGCCATGGCCTGTTCCATCACCTCTCTGTCCCACTTGGCGGTAAAATTTGAGCCTCCGCTCAAAACCCCTTTCGCCCAGCCCATTGCGTGGGTGATAAAGAGCTGCGGCTCAGAGCTACCGGCGGGGCAGAGATTTACCCGGGTCTCCTTCATGATTTCACGGGCCCTGTAAAAAAAATTCAGATTGCCTCCTGATATCTTCCAGGCCTGGATGTTTTTGATCTGGTCAGCAGCCTTTTTATACGTCTCGGCTCTAACGACGTTATGATTTTGTGTTGTTCCCCCCGGGGCGATGGCGAAAACGGCGATGGGCAGATTTACTTCCTCATC
Organism: uncultured delta proteobacterium; assembly: GCA_963835605.1. Lineage (GTDB taxonomy): Bacteria > Desulfobacterota > Syntrophorhabdia > Syntrophorhabdales > WCHB1-27 > JADGQN01. The sequence continues at coordinate 27,155 of CAWIHO010000069.1, forward strand.
GAACCGCTTCAGATGCTCAATGATGAATTCTTCATTCTGCGGAGCAGTAAACCCGGGATAAAAACTGGGTGGATGCCATAAGACCCCCGTTACGCCTAACTGCTTACCATCCTTGGCCATCTCGATTTGTTCCCAGAGCGAATCCGCATGGGCGCCACAAAAGACCGGAACCTCTTCTCGCGCTTCTTCAATCGCCATCTTAATGATCTTTTTCTTTTCTGCTCTTGTTGTAGTGTCTACTTCAGCCTCAACGCCTCCGGCCATAAGGTAGCCCCAGCCCTTGATCTCGTTGATGAGCCTTCTAAAGTGCTTCCTCGTTTCGTTTTCATCAATCTCCGAGCACGTCTCATCCTTCCAGACGACAAACGCCGAAACTCCACATCCTTCAATGGCCATTTAACGTCTCCTTTCTTATGAACCGGATATACCTCAGACTTCAAAGAGGGCTATTGGCGTTTATTACCGCCCTTTATTGTCAGCCGACGAGCAATATCCTGTCAAGCGGTTTTTCGTGACGGCACAGGCTCCGTAAAGAACCTCGGCTTCCCCTCCTCTTCCTTAATCACGATCCATTTCAGCCAGTTCTTGTCATCTCTGTCAGGATAGTCCTCGCGGTGCTGCGTACCGCGAGTCTCCTGACGCATTAATGCAGCACTCAATGTCCATCCCGCGGATAAGGCCATGCTCTCCGCCTGATGATAACGGGACAATTCATGATAATCCTTGGCCCCGACCCTTGCCAGGCTGGCACTCGCCGCGTCTATCTTGCTCAGCGCTTCCCGCAGCCGGCCCGCCTCCCGATGAAGGTTATATTTCACGGGTATCATAGCTTCGTGAATCTCGTAGATCACCTCGTTGACGTCGGTGTCGCCATGCCGTCCCAGAGGCGCCAAGCATTCTCTCTTTCAGCCTTTTTACTTCGCCGGAGTCAACCTCTACCGGATTAGAGACCGCGGCAGACTTGCCGGCACTCTGCCCACCTTTGAGACCGCTCACCGTGGCGAAGGCTACGCCGAATCCGCCAAACGTGCCGGATGCGCGCGCGCCTGTGTAACCGGAGCCGAGCGAACTCGCATCTCCCACAGCCCAGAGCCCATCCACCGTGGTTTTGCAATCCAGATCTATCTTTATGGGGCCCTGCCCCCCGACGAATTGTAGTTCCACCTCTATGCGTTCGCTGTCCGGGTCTAATCCGAGTTTTTCGCGTATAGCCTTCAGCAGCTCTCCCCTGCCTGCGGGCTGGAATCGCGCAGGAAGCGTCTCGCTTTGCATAGCCACTGACCTTTCCTCATCGGTGAGTTTCCTGAAATCTATGTAGATAGGCCCTCTTCCGGCCTCCACCTCTTTGGTCATCGCGTCGGCTATGCGATAAAAGTCGAGGAATTCCTGTCCGGACTTTATGCCCGTTTTAACCTCCGGGTAGTATCTCTCGACAAACCTCTCGCCCAAGACATTCTCAAAAAACAGGTAGAGGGGCGTGCGCCTTCGTATGTCACCTTTGAACCCAAACGTATAGGTATTCGAAAACTCGGCATTCATCAAATGGGCCCCTGCACGATAAGCCATGGCGACCCCTTCTCCCGTATTGACCGAGAAGTGTCTCTGCGCATAGTAACGGCAGGAACCATTGGCGATGACCGTGGCCCTGGCCTTGATGATATACGTTTTTCCGTCTACCAGTCCGAAGCCAATGGCACCGATTACCCTGCCATCCTTGCTGATCAGATCAGCGACAAATATTTTATCGAGTGTCTTGATACGTTTCTTCGTCGCAGCCTGCTTCAGCTTGACCATAAGTTTTGTTGGCGAAAAGTGTGTCGCTTTGTATTTCTTATGGAAAGGAAGGGCGACCAATTCTCCGTCAGCCAACCAGAAGGGCAGCCCCATATTTGCGGCTTCCCTGATGCATCCGTACATATCATGGGCAAAAGCGTGAGTCCAGTCCTGATTGTTCAGATTTGCCCCCATCTCTATAAGCCACCTGAAATGGTCCTCCGCCTCTTCCGGCTGAATCAAAGCACAGTCACCTCCGGAGAGAGGCACCTGGCCCGCCCAGCCTATGCCGCCCTTATCAACCACGAGAACATCTTCTACATTCTCTTTTGCTTTGATCGCCGCAAGCAAGCCGCTTATGCCGCCCCCTATGACCAGGACGTCGGTGATTATCAGTTCCCCAAGTTTATCGATAGATCCCACTGACATTATTTCTCCTTCATGGCAATATTTTGACCCGTATGACAACCAGCGAAGCATCCTGCATGCCTGCCACCGATCAGTAAGGTGCGGGTAATTTCCGCGGCCGGGGTTCGGATACCTTTATGCAATGAACAGGGCAAAACATCTCGCAACTCCAACAGGCGACGCAGTCAGCGGGATAGGTGATTACTGCCTTACCGGTCTTCGGGTCCAGGCGAAACACATCCTGCGGACAGGCAGAAAAACAGATCCCGCAGCCAGTACAGCGTCCCTCGACTAATTCATCTATAGCCATGAACATCTCCTTTCTTGGCTTCAAGATTAGAACACGACAGCAACCGCTCTTTCAAGTCCGTGCAGGCTTTGTTTGTCAACCGTTTTGAGGACCTTGGCCGAGCCGGAAAATTAAGGCTTGCAAAAGCCTGCAAAGATAGGGTAATTGTTGTAAGACAAACTCACAACAAGGGGGTTCACAATGATGAGAACGTTGAACTCAAGAGTGGTCTGTTTCGCGATACTCTTTTCACTTAGTTTCGGCGTCACGCTCGTCTCAGCCCAGGCGCCGCAAAACTGGCCCAAGACTATTTCCATCGCCGGTGGCTCGCCTGGCGGCGGCATGCATGCCTTGGCAACAGGCATGGCGACCGTATTGACAAAGTACCTGAAGATAAAAACAGTCGCTGAAAGCGGCCTGTTCGGCAAGAACCTCACGCTCCTCGCTAAGGGCGATGTAGAACTGGCCATGGCACAGGCCGATCTGACATACGATGCGGCGCGAGGCCTTGGCAATTACAAGCAGTTCGGAAAAAATAAGCTGCGCCTGCTTTTCTCCGGCTCCACGCCGCCTGCTGCCTTTGTCGTCCGCGCTGACTCAGGTATGAAAACTACGACAGACCTGAAGGGCAAAAGAGTCATGTTCACTATGCCGTCAAACATGACCTTCACTGCGTGCGGTGAGATTCTTCTGCAGGCAGCCGGTATGACCACGAAGGACATTAAGGATATTACCTTTTCGGGTCCCAAAGTGGCCCAGGACTCACTTCCGGAAAACAAGATCGATGCATTCATCGTGCTCTTCCCGAGCATAGGAAAAACAGCCTGGGCGGAGGAACTGAACATTGCGGTACCCATACGTCTTATTGCGGGCGATCCAAAAACCTATCCGCCGGTACTTGCCAAGATACCGTATGCTCAGGAGACAGTCCTGTATGCTGAGTACTATGGAAAAATGGTCAACAACAAGGACCTGCCCACCGTGGGCATCCCGCATAACTTTCTCACGCGCACCGATTTGCCGGATGACTTTGTCTACGATGTCATGAAGACATTCTTTGGCCACCTGGACGAGCTTTACGCATTCCATTATGAGGCGAAACCGTATCTGGCCAATCCATTGAAGACAGCAGTGCTTCCCTTCCACCCCGGCGCAATCAGGTTTTACAAGGAAAAAAAGCTCTGGACCCCGGAACTGGAGAAGACCCAGCAAAGACTATTAAAGGAAGTAGGGGCCATGTAGCGGCCGCGCGGGGGGCCATACAGGAGCCGTGCAGCGGGCCATCGTATATGAAAAGAGTCGTCAGAATAGTCGGGATCCTGCTATCAGCGTGGTCCGCCCTTTACATATCCCACGGCACGGACTATCTTGGCCTGGACATAGCGCCCAACCAGCACCAGGGCATATTCATGGGGCTGCTTTTCATTCTCACCTACCTTACCCATCCCGCAAACAAGAAAAAACCTTGCGTCCGCTGGTATGACTGGATGCTGATGCTTCTCGGTGTCGTACCCTGCGCATACGTTCTCTTTTTTTATAAGGATTGGCTATTCCATAGCGCGAGTGAGATCCAACCGTACGAGCTGGTGCTGGCCGCCGCCCTCGTGATTTCGCTTCTGGAAGGTTTGCGCAGGAGCATGGGCCTGATCGTCACCTGTCTCACGCTCTTTTTCATCCTCCATCCTCTCCTCAGCGCTTATCTGCCAAGCATCCTTTTCGGCAGGGGTTATTCCCTGGAGAGGGTCGGCGCCATGGCCTACATGCAGCCGGAAGGTGTCTTCAGCCTGCCCTTAAACATCGCCGCCACCATCATCATAGGCTTCTTGCTCTTTGGACAGTTACTCATCACCACTGGAAGCGGCCGGGTACTGATCAACATGGCCCTCTCCATGGCAGGACGCGTCAGAGGAGGCGGCGCAAAATCGGCCGTCATAGCAAGCGGCCTCTACGGCATGCTCTCCGGCAGCCCTGCGTCCGACGTTGCCGTAACAGGCTCCTTTACCATACCGCTCATGAAATCGACCGGATACAGTTCGGAGGTCGCCGCGGGCGTAGAGGCAACAGCGTCGAGCGGCGCCACGATCATGCCTCCCGTCATGGGCGCAGTCGCATTCATCATGGCAGAGTGGCTGGGCATTCCGTACGCACGCATTGCTCTCGTCTCTTTCCTGCCTGCTTTCCTCTACTACTACTTCCTGCATCGTCCAGGTCGACCTGCATTCCGCGCGTGAGAAAATTCTCAGGATACCCGTTGCAGAAATGCCGACCTTCTGGCGCACCCTCAGGGAAGGCTGGTGGAAGCTGATCCCGATTCCGATACTCCTCTTCCTGCTTTTCGGCCGCGGCTATCCCCCGGCCGTGTCAGGCCTCTGGGCGGGCATCAGCATGGTGATTATTACGCTCTTCAGAAAAACGACACGCCTTTCCTGGAAACAGCTGGGTGACGCATTGGAAAGCGCCGCGGAGAGTGCCGTTGTCGTGGGGCTCGCCTGCGCCATGGCAGGGATCATGATGGCGTCGGTCTCCATAACCGGCCTTGCAACGTCTATCTCCAGCTTCATCGTAGAGCTGTCCAGCCAGAACCTGTTTATCCTGCTTTTTCTTGCGGCAGCAGCCTGCTTCGTATTCGGTATGGGGATCGGCTCTATCCCGAGCTATATATTTGTTGCCATCACCGTTGCCCCGGCCCTGACAAAAATAGGGGTTCCCATTCTTGCTGCCCATCTGTTCGTCTTCTGGACCGCAATGTCAGCCTTTATCACTCCGCCGGTATGCGTGGCTGCCTATGTGGCGTCGGCCATTGCCAAATGCTCACCGGTCAAAGCAGGGCTTCACGCTGTTCGGTTCGGCGCGGGCTTTTTCGTTGTGCCGTTTGCGTTCGTCTATAACCCCGCCTTGATCCTGAACGGCACAATTATCCAGACAGTTATTGCAGCGGCGGCAATGGCAATAGGCCTTTACGCGATAGCTATCGGATTTGAGGGTTATCTTCGGAAAAGCGTCGTGTGGTGGCAGCGGGTGCTGTTCATGGCAGCAG
>CAWIHO010000070.1:0-17971 GCA_963835605.1 uncultured delta proteobacterium
CTTGCTTTTGCTTGTGACCCAGGCAGCTTGGTATCAGCTTACCACGGTGATCGCTCCGGGCGTGCAGACCTTGGTGCATTGCGGGTCGCCTCCGCACAGATCACAGTGGTACGCCGTTCCCTCGAACACGGATAGTGCTTTGAAGGGGCAGGCCTTGACTCTGCTTTCATTCCAGAGGAATTTCTTCTCGGCCGCCTCGTCGACTTCTTCTTTCGAAAGGCACTTCATCTTCCTGCACTGACGGCAGACCACCGGCGTATTGAGGCTGGAGTCGAGGTCATCCCTCTCAATGCGGATGGCTGACTTTTCATTGTTGAGAGTCCCCAGATGAAACAGGGAACAGACCATCTCGCAGAGATGGCAGCCACTGCATCTCTCCTTCTCGATCTTAATTTTCATGCGCATCGACTCCAAGCCTTTTGAGGGTCGCTGGTTTGGGTATCCCATGCTTATCCCAACCGTGAAGATGATAATACTCATCCAGCATCGTATCAAACTCATCCCTCACTATGATCTGCCCCTTGCAAGGTCCGTCAGGGACAGGCTCTTCGAAATATCTGCGGGGAAGCGTGTCATCTTTGCGGCTGATCCCGTCTTTCACGAGCATCGATCTTTCCAGCGTACATACCCGTTCCCCAACGGTCTTTAACTCTTCGGGCGTAAGGCTCATGCCCGTGGCCAGGGCAACGAATTCGGAAAACTGCTCATAGCCGAGTCGCACGCGGGCTCGAAAAGACGCTCAGGAAGCGGCAGAAGCCTAACGAGTCACAGACCGCGTTCAACACTTCGTGCCACCAGACCATCCTGCCTTTGCCCGCATAAGACGAGAACTGGCTGCTCACCGGACCGCCATAGACTTTCTCGAGGACCTGCTCCGGAAGGCCAAGTACATCGATGGAGGCCCTGCTCCTCATATGACAGGCTCCGCGGGATGCAGTAGCCATGCCCAGGGCAAAGCTCTTCGGTAGCCGCTCATCCGTCATCTCGATGGGGAAATTCTTGATCTCCATGAGATAATCGAGAGAAGCCTCCCCGAAGACCTTGCGCGCAAGGCGCCCCTCAGCCAGTATATGCCCAAAACCTTTTCTTTGCGCAATGCGGTGGATCATCTCAATGATTGATGCTCCGTTGCCCCAGTCCAGTGGAATGCCGGTCAACTCCGGTCCGATCATGCCCCGCTGGTATAGTTCCATGGCCCACGCAAGGTATGAGCCCATTGACATCGTGTCGAGACCGTAGTAATTGGAGAGCTCACAGGCATAGATGATATCTTCCGGATCGAGGTTCCCCAGCTTGGGCCCGAGGGAGCCTATCGAACCGTACTCAGGGCCTTCGCCCTTGGTTCCTTTGTATTTTCCTTCGGTGATTGCATAGCGTTGACGACAGTGGACCGGACAGGCAAAACAGGAAAGCATGCCCGTGGAATAACGTTCGAGCGCTTCGGCTTCAAGGCCTGCCCCTCGCTCACCCACGGTTGTGACCTGATTATTGCGGACACTCAGGAAGCCCATCGTGTTGCAGAGATGAAAGAGCAGAGGCGTGCCGTGTTTCCCAAGGGCCTGGGCCCATTTTGTCTCCATCAGCTGCTTCAGGATCTTATGATAATAGCTGAGGTATTCTCCGGGTCTGAGACCGCGATGTCCTGGGTGCCCCTGACAGCCACTGCCTTGAGCCCCTTGGAGCCCATCACAGCGCCCATGCCCGTCCTTCCCGCGGCATTCTTCATGCCCGTCCGTACCGCCGAGAATCTGACCAGATTCTCGCCGGCCAGACCGATGCAGGCAATCTGTACTTTCTGATCCTCCAGCTCAGCACGAATCCTTCTCTGCGTCTCGACCGTATCGACGCCTTTCAGGTGGAGAGCTGACCGGATCTCCAGCGTGCCATCCTTAACCAGCAGATAGACCGGCTTTTCACTTTTGCCTGTGATGACCAGGTGGCTGAACCCCGCTTTGACCAGCTCAGCCGCAAACTCGCCGCCCATATTGGTATCGCCGAGGTGACCCGACTCAGGCGATTTGGAAGTAATGTTGAGGCGCGATCCGAAACCCAGCGTGCCTGAGAGAAGCCCTGCTCCGAAGATCAGCGGGTTCTCCGGAGAGAAAGGCTCTAGTTGGCGGGTGTAATACCTGGAGAGAAGGTACATATTGAGCCCTCTGCCTCCAAGGAACTTGCGGCGGAGCTCCACAGGGATCTTTTCGACCCTGACCGACTGCTCACTCAAATCAATGAAAGCGATCTTTCTATCAAGCACCATGTTGGTCTCCGGTTTTGGCGGCTCAATTATAGCATAATCAATTCTTAGAATGTCCCGGGTCCTTGACTTAGGCCGAAAGCAATCCTACTAATTAAGCATGCAGTGAAAATAAGTCCGCCGTCTCTGAAAAGAGCGGGATTAAGATCGGAGGTTACCATGAAGGAAGTAACGGTTGATGAAAATTGCGTCGGTTGCGGCTCTTGCGTCGAGACCTGTCCCGAGGTCTTTGAACTGGAGGATGATCTGGCGATCGTCAAGAAGGGAGCGGATCTTTCTCTGGACGCGAAGATAATCGAAGCTGCCGAAGCGTGTCCGGTGGAAGCTATCCACTACACGAAATAGCTATACCAATTAGCCTTCAAGCGTATACCTTCGTTGCCCATCGGCCTGTTCTTACTCGACGTACCGCCAGGTACGCCTGCGTAGCCCAGCCTCGGAGCGCCTCGGTCTCCATCTTGAATGCTAATTGGTATTATCTACCCGAGTGGTAAGCTTTTCGTAGATCACTAACAGTATAGAAAAAAGGCCTACCACATCAGCATTGCGGCCACGCTGCCTGAAAAGCCAAATGTTGTATAATGGTAAAGAAAAATAACGATGGATTGCTACAGGTAGCCTCTACGAACCCACTCGACGCGTTATACTGGTTCGCATTTGCGGGTAGACCGAGGCGGCAGCGAGGAGCTGACGCAGGCGTACTGGAGTACGTCGAGGAGCGCGACGTAGCGACAACGAAGGTATACACGTGAAGGCGAACCGGCATATCACTCGTAGCGAAGGGCGTCGATAGGATTGAGTAACGACGCCTTATACGCCGGGTAAAACCCAAAAAATATACCGACCATCCCGGAAAACGAAAAAGCGAGAAACACGTAAGGCAGAGAGACAACTGTTCTCCAGCCGGCTGTTATGGAGATTACTTCGGAAGCGGAGATCCCCGTGATAACACCCACAAACCCCCCGATCAACGATAGTATGACCGCTTCGATGATGAACTGTAGCCTGATGTCCCATGTCTTCGCGCCTATTGCCATTCTTATCCCGATTTCCCTCGTTCTCTCCGTGACCGAAACAAGCATAATATTCATGATGCCAATACCGCCAACCAGTAAGGAGACAGACGCTATAGCACCGAGGAGATAGGTCATCACCTTCGTCGACTGCTCTGTTACCTGCATCATCTGGGTAAGGTTCCGTATAGTGAAATCTTCGTCTTGTTTCGCGCTAATATGGTGCCTCTGCCTGAGTAAATCCCTTATTTGTCCTTCGGCGTTGTCCAGATCCTCAAAGCTTCTCGCTTTCACGATGATCATTCTCACCATACCGGCGAAAGCCGTGCCGAAGAGCTTCTTTTGCGCTGTTGTGACAGGCACGAAGACCGTGTCGTCCTGATCCTGGCCGGTCATCGACTGTCCCTTTTCCGACATAACCCCGATCACCCTGAAGGGGATCTTCTTTATTCTGATGATCTGGTCGATGGGGTCAATACCTCCAAAAAGGTTGTCAACCACCGTTTGCCCGAGAAGGGCCACCTTCGTAGCGCTCTTAACGTCGTCGTCCGTCATCGGCCTGCCAGACCCGAGTGACCAGTCCCTGACGGTGAGCATCCCCGGAGAGGTGCCCTGGACGCCGGTGGACCAGTTCAGGTTCCCATAGACAATCTGCGCGACCCCGTTGAGAACGGGTGCGACTTCCTGCACCGCGGGGCACTCTTTCTGAATAGCCTCCGAATCGTTCAGGGTCAGCGTCGGTTGGCTGCCACCACCCATCCTCACACCGCCAGAGGTCTGGCTGCCCGGGGAGATGATGAGAAGATTGCTTCCCATGCTCGATATCTGGTCGGCTATCTGCTGGCTTGCTCCGGTGCCCACGGCAAGCATCGCGATGACAGCGCCAACCCCTATGATGATGCCCAGCATGGTCAGAGCAGAGCGCATTTTGTTTATGCGCAGCGCCCGCAAGGCTATACGGGTAGTCCAGGGGATGTTAATCATAGCTGAAACCTGTTACGGGTTACAGAAGAGAGCCTGTTACGCGTTAACGGGAGATTCCGAACGGGACTCGAACCGTAACGTCTGTAACCCGCAACTCGTCAACTCGTAACATGCTCTTTAACATTGGATTCCCGCCTTTCCCGGGCCAGTCTCATCACTCACCACATGTCCGTCAAGGAATCTTATCACCCGCCGGCTGTACGCTGCTATGTCCTGCTCGTGCGTTACCAGGATAATCGTAATAGCCGACCCGCTATTCAGCTTTTGAAAGAGCTCCATGATCTCCTGGCTCGTCTTGGTGTCAAGGTTTCCCGTTGGTTCATCGGCCAGGATAATCGGTGCCTGGTTCACGATGGCCCGTGCGATGGCCACTCTTTGCTGCTGCCCCCCGGAGAGCTGGTTAGGATGATGGTGCTCCCTTCCTTCCAGACCCACCGTGTGCAAAGCGGCGAGGGCCTTCTGGTGCCTTTCTTTCACGGAAACCCCGTTGTAGAGCAAGGGAAGCTCCACGTTTTCAAGCGCTGTGGTCCTGGGCAACAGATTGAACCCCTGGAAGACAAAGCCAATCTTCTCGTTCCTTATGTGCGCCAGCTCGTCCCTGCCCAGCCTGCCCACATCAACTTCTTCAAGGAGATACTGCCCATCCGTCGGTATGTCGAGGCAGCCGATAATATTCATGAAGGTAGACTTGCCTGAGCCCGACGGTCCCATTATTGCCAGGAACTCGCCTGTCTCTATACCCAGCGACACCCCGTCAAGGGCTCTCACCTCCACATCACCCAGGCTGTAAACCTTCCTGACCTCTCTTGCCTCGATCAGTTTCATTTAACGAATGAACCTCGGGGCACCCTGCTGCGCTGTATTGCTCTTCTTCGCCGTACCCAGGGATTCTAAAATCACTTCCTGGCCCTCTTTCAAGTCTCCGCCCGTTACTTCGGTGAACATCCCATCCGATATGCCAACAGTGATGGGCACCCGCTTCGGCTTGCTTTGTTCCAGTATCCAGACTGCGTAGCTCCTCTGGCCCGCCGGAGTTGCGCCTGCCGGTCCTCCGCCCGGCTGTCCGCCTTGTGGAGCGCCTTCTCTCCTGGATGCTCCTCCTGCATTCGGCGGTCCCCCCGGCTGCCCACCTTCTTTCGTGGACTGCTCAGTGCCCGACTTGCCCAGATCCTTGTCCGACGGCCGGAAACGCAGGGCTGCATTTGGTACTTTCAAAACAGCACTCTTATTTGCCACGATGATCGATACGTTCGCCGTCATGCCCGGCTTCAGCCTCAGATCCCCATTATCCAACGTGATTACGACATCGTAGGTCACCACGTTCTGAACCGTGATGGGAGCGATGCGTATCTGGGATACCTTTCCGCGGAATATTCTGTCCGGATAGGCGTCAACGTTGAACTCCACATCCTGGCCCAGGGCTACTCTTCCCACATCAGCCTCGTCGACATTTGTGTCAACTTGCATCTTGGTCAGGTCCCGCGCAATCGTGAAGAGCGTCGGGGTCTGAAAGCTTGCGGCTACTGTTTGGCCAACGTCGACGTTCCTCGATACGACCGTTCCGTCAACCGGAGATACGATTTGTGTATAGCGGAGGTTGGTCTCGGCCAGGCGCAGCTGTGCTTCAGTCTGGCTGATCTGTGCCATGTCAGAATGAAGTTGTGCCTCGTCTACATCATGCGTCGCCTCCGAGGTGTCGAGATCGGCTCGGGCAATCAGGGCCTTATCGAAAAGCTGCCTGTTCCGGTCCCTGATTCTCGTTGCGTCCGCCAGAGCGGCCTTATCCTTTTCTACCATTGCCTTTGCCTGAAGCAGGTTGGCCTTCACATTGTCCACCTGGGCCTCGAAGGTTGCGGGATCTATTTCGGCTATGACCTGTCCCGCCTTCACGGACGAGTTAAAATCAGCGTGGAGCTTTTTGACCATCCCCGAAACCTGCGTCCCCACAAGGACGGTGATCACCGCATTCAGGGTGCCCGTTGCGGTCACCGTTGCTCTTATGTTTCCCGTCGAGACGCGCACGGTCTTGAATTTCTGGCCGTTGCCCGTCCCCCTGAACCCCAGGAATAGACCGGCACCAATAACCAGAAGAAGAGCAACGACAATCAGAGCCTTTTTTTTCATCATTCACCTATCGCTTTTTTGACGGTTACACCGGCAATCCTGCAGTGCGTGTCTTGCGCATTACTGAAGAAAGGCCATTAGCAACACCTAACTTGCAGATATCATATACCTTTCCATGCATTTTTTCTACTACCCAGCAGAATCTGCAGCATACCGATATGCGCAGACTCAAGCAAGACAGATGCCAAGAAGCCAGAGGGTGGCTGGACCGCGCCAGCACTGACGATGCGACAAGAACCGATTGATGGTATCTCTTCAGGAGCGACGCTTGCTGTCGTGATGCAGGTTGGATGACTCGACACTATTGTCGCGGATCTGCTCACCCCCTCGTCCTTGCGCACCCGGCGCAACCAGGTGCGCAAGACGCGAGAGGTTGTATGGTCCCGGCTTTTGCTCTACGTTGCCTATGCTCCTTTGCTCTTCAGCGCCTCCAAAACTGTCTTCGGATCGAGGGGAAGACGCCGTATGCGCACGCCCGTAAGATTGAAGAACGCGTTCGCAATCGCAGGCGCAATGGGCGTCACGGGTGGCTCGCCAATCCCGCCAATCTTATCCGTGCTCTTGATGATATGGACTTCAATTTCGGGTATCTCACTCATTCTCAATATCTTATAATCATCGAAGTTTGCTGTTTTCACGCCACCGTTGGCAAACTGGACCTGCTCTTTCAATGTGGTGCTCACACCCATAACAGCACATCCTTCCGCCTGAGCTACTATGGGATCAGGGTTCACAACAGGGCCGCAGTCAATGGCAAAAGTGATCTTATGGACCTTTATCTTTCCATCCTTCTCATTCACGGAGATGTCGGCGACTGCAGCTACGTAACTTCCAAAGCAGGACGTGTTGGGCAATGCCTCGCCCCATGCCCTGCGGTGCGGGCTTTCCCCAGCCTCCCTTTTCCGCAACGGTCTCCAGCGCGCGGCGAGCCCGCAGGTTATTCTTCAAGAAGCTCCAGGCGGAAGGCCACCGGATCTTTGCCTGCTGCCTTGGCCAGTTCGTCCATGAAGCATTCCATGACAAACGCGTTCGGTGCATTCTGAACAGAGCGCCAGGGAGCCGCGGGGATGGGCAGATCCGACAGATACTGTTCCAGGTACCAGTTGGGCAACTCGTAGGGCGTACAACGTATGTCAGAGGAAGATATCCAGGCGTGTACGGCCAATCAAAGATGCCATACAGGGCTGTACTGGTCGATTCCATTTTTGATCCCGGCCGGGTTGGTGAACCTCAGGAGGGAAGTGCAGGACACCTTTTGGTGCCACCCTGTGACCCGCCCTCAGCATCAAGACCGACCTGGATCCTCTGGCAGGTTGAAGCGCGATACAAATCATACTTTAAATCTTCTTCCCTGGTCCAGACCACCTTCACCGGTTTCCCAACAGCCTTGGAGCACGTAATGGCATCTATCACAAAATCTACTCGCGACCGCCTCCCGAACCCGCATCCGAGCAAGGTCGTGTGGACGTTGATCTTCTGCGGGGGCAGCTTCGTGAGATTGGCAGCGGTCATCAGCGTAGCCTGTCTGACCCTGTGTCGGGGCCCATATGTCGCACCGGTCCTTCTGCACATACGCCGTGCAGTTCATCGGCTCCATGGTGGCATGGGCCACAAAGGGCACGAAATAGGTGGCTTCGAACTTTCTTTGCTGCCTCGCTTATAGCCTTCTTCGCGTCTCCCGTGTTCACAACCACTGTGCCCGGCTTATCAAGGCCCTCCATGTAAGACTTTTCGATGGAATCATCGTTCATGTCAGGATGAGACCCTTTGTCCCAGTTCACCTTCAGGGCATCCCGGCCTTTCCATGCCGCAGTGACCGAGTCTGCAATCACGGCAATGCCATTAGGCGTGGTCGCGACCTTACTCACACCTTTGACTGCCATGGCTGCCTGCTCATCGTAAGAGACAGGCTTTCGCCCCGTACGCCGGGGGACGGGCAATGACGCCGTAGAGCATATCAGGGACCTGGACATCGAGGCCGTAGATTGCAGTACCGGCGACTTTATCCGGTATGTCCAGACGGGCCATGGGCTTGCCCATATACCTGAACTCGCTTTCCTTCTTGAGCGGGGGGTCCTGCGGGATGGGGAGTTCTGAGGCCTTGCGGCAGAGTTTGCCGTAGGTGAGGGTGCGGCCGCTCTTCTTATGCTTCACGACGCCCTTTGAAGCCTCGCACTCGGCTTCCGGTACCTTCCAGGTCTGGGCAGCAGCGGTGACGAGCATCATTCTGCCTGCTGCCCCGGCCTTGCGCAAAGGCGCGTAGAATCCCCTCACGCTAGCGCTCGCCACCGTGATCTGGGCGCCAAAAGTGGGGTTCTTGTATGCATCTGCCGCCGGGGCCTGCTTCACCCGTATCTGACTCCAGTCAGCTTCAAGCTCATCAGCAACGATCATCGACAGGGCGGTCCTCATCCCCTGGCCCATCTCGGAGTTGGGTATGGCAACGGTTACCAGATTGTCAGGCGTCAGCTCGAAGAAAACATTGGGTGTGAAGACAGCCTTTCCCACCTCTTTGGCGCTGAGGAGCCTGGTGCCGAGAGGGGTGACGGAAACCGCTATGGTCAGAAAAGATCCTTTGAGAAAGTCACGACGTGATATCGATTTCATGATTTTTTGCCCTCCTTTCTCGTCATCTCGACAGCGGTCTTGATGCCCTTTTTCATGCGGGGATAGGAGCCGCAGCGGCAGAGCACATCGTCCATGGCGCCGACGATCTTAGCCGGGTCAGGGTTCTTCGATTCCGAGATAAGGGCAGCCACCTGCATCATGATACCGGGCTGGCAGCAGCCGCACTGGGGCACCTGCTCCTGTATCCATGCCTTCTTGACGGGATGATTCTTGGGGAGGCCCTCTATGGTGGTGATCTTCTTGCCCTGCACGTCACCGACGGCGGTCACACAGGACCGGTGTGCCTTGCCATCGATATGCACGGTGCAGGAGCCACACTCTCCTATGCCGCAGGAATACTTGGTGCCTGTCAGTTTCAGATGGTCTCGTATAACCCAGAGCAGCGGTGTATCCGGAGGGACATCGACACTATATTTCTTGCCGTTGACTTGAAACGAAATCATGAGTACCTCCCTTTGTGATAGTTAGTAACGCACTTACACCGCGCAGAGGTCAGAACAAAAAAACCTCGAAGGTGAAATCTCGACTCACCCTGGAGGTTTCAGACCGACCCGGTCCAACAATCCTTATTACCGACTCACTTGCGTCTACGCACTAACGTTATCATCTCCTTTCGAGAAAATTTGGCTGTTGATCTGGCTCAATGTTAGTATTACCGGTATTTCTTTGTCAAGAAAAAGTGGCAAAGACCACATCGAGAACGGCTTTTTGTTGACAAGCAGCGTACGCTTTTCTAAAATCAGGCTAAGCTGTAAAATAACAAGTACGTCGACACGGTGCCTGCCCGACATGTACCGTATGGGCAAACACCGCGACGCAAAAGGAGACGGATTATGAAAAAACACGGTGACAGCAGGCTTCTGGCAGTGGGTTGCTACTCTTTCTGTTTCTTTGCACTCATGCTTTCACTTTTTCTTGCTGAGGCAAGGGCCGAGTTCCCGGACCGGCCGATAACCATGTACATATCCATGGCACCGGGCGGCTCCGTGGACATCTGCAGCCGGTCCATCTCGGCTGCCGCGGAAAAGACGCTCGGCAAACCAATAATCATCGAGAACAGGGCCGGTGGGGGCGGGACCGTTGCATATGCGCTTGTGGCAAACGTGAAGCCCGATGGGTACACGCTGTGTGGCGGAGTGAGTACCGGAATCGTGAGGGCCCCTCAGATGCAGAAGGTGACCTTTAAGCCGCTGAAGAGCTTTACCCCGCTTATCGCCTACGCCGCTCCTTACAACGGCATCGTGGTGAAGAACGACGCACCCTGGAAAACGTTCAAGGAGCTGGTTGAATATGCAAAGAAAAATCCCAACAAGATTAAATATGGCACCGGAGGCATAGGCACGGCGATGCACCATGCTATGGCGTTCGTGGAGCACCAGGACGGGATGAAATGGATCCACGTTCCATACAAGGGAAACGCGGACGCGCTCACGGCACTCCTGGGCGGGCATGTGGACGTGGCATCGGTCGGACCCGAGTGGGTCCCCTTTGTAAAGTCGGGCACGATGAGGATTCTCGCCGTCACTGAGGAGAAAAGGAACCCCAATTTCGCGGACGTCCCCACGCTCAAGGATCTCGGTTATGACTTTGCGAACGAGACCGTTTTCTGCATCGTAGGACCCGCGGGTTTGCCCGCGGACATCGCCAAGAAGCTTGAAACCGCTTTTGCAAAAGCGGCGGAAAGTAAAGAGGTGAAGACAGCTGTTGAAAAGCTCGACCTGGTCCCGATTCTGATAGTCGGGAAAGATTATGATGAATACTTGAAGCGCGTATGGTCCAGGCTGGAAAAAAACCTGAAAGAGACCGGGCTTGTAAAGGAGCCGGCCACAAGCCCGTATTAGCAACACAGGTAAAGACAAGGACCAGGTTGAGGCAAAAAACAACTACAAAGGTTGCGGAGAAAAACTTCGAGTGCTATACCTCCGTCGCGTGATTCTCTGAAGCCTGTCGTATTTTGAATGCAACTTGGTCATAAGACACTGGTTGAGTACACGAACAACATATCATTTTCCTAATTCTTCTACCCCCTGCTGCTGACTTCTTTAGCAACCGGTATTACATTAGAAAATAGCCGCGAGCATACTATCCTCTCCCTCGGTGAGAGGAACGGGTACCCGTTCGCGGGGTGGAGGGTGAACATGCAAGACCGTGATATTCGGAATCTGGATAAGGATTTGAAAGCGTTTCGGGGCAGAGTAAAAAAGATGGTTACCGAGAGCAGGAAGGAAGCAAAGAGGCATGTGACCGCGGAGGAACTCCCGCTGGAAGTGCCTTTTCATGAGGGAGAAGCCGGAGGCTACGAAATAGTATTGAGCCTCCTCGACGACCTCCCAGGAAAAGGATCGCGCACGTCCCTCAATGCCCTCGAGCACCTTTACCTGGGGCTTCTGCTCGATTACAAAAGGATCAAGGGCGGTGAAGCCGCACTCGAGAAGGTAATCACCGAGATGCAGCATCTCTTTGATCTTCCATCTGAAAAAGAGGTGGAGCAGAGCGAGCGACTCGCCAGGAGCGTAATGGAATACGGCGCAAAATCATCGCCTAAACTTTAGCTTCGGTCCGGCGCGGCAAGCCTCCGGCGGCCGGGTCAGAACTGGGGGTATCCCCACGCAAGCTCCGCATCTTTCGAGTAGGATGCTTGTAGTAATCACTGCTGGAGAAAGGAGGATCACAATGAAGAGAAAGATTCTGTTGGGACTCGTCGCATTGATCATGGTGTCATGCTTAGCCTGTACGGAGGCCTGGAGCCAGTTTACCCAAGGCCCCCCGGGAAATCCTTCAGCGGCCGGGATCATCAGTGGAACGTCTGCGCCGTCCGCGCCGCCACCGAGGTCTCTCGGCGGTCCCGGCGCTTCGCCTCAGTCTGGCATGGCCTTTGGTCCGGGGATGGGCGCCCCCTATGCCACGACGGAAACTAATGCTCTCGCAGTATACCTGGGCCTCACACACGCGCAGATTGATAAATGCAGGGAGCTGCGAAACCGGTTCTATCGTGAAACTCGCGACCTGAGATACGATTTCTTTCAGAAGCAGCTGGAGATGCGTAAACTCTTTGCGGACCCGAAGGTCGCGGAAGTCAAGCTGCTGGAGAAGGAGAAGGAGCTGGGCCCGCTTCGGCAACGGCTTATGGATAAGGTTGCACAGACGGTCATCGAGGGAAGGAAGATCCTTACTCCCGAGCAGATCGAAAAACTGGACCAGCTACCCCTGTGGTCTCCGGGGATGGACATCGGTCCGGAACTTAGCTTCCTGTCCATCGACATGCCCATGGGCACAGGCGAATATTAAGCGCAGCCGCCTGCCGCCCTACTTTTACCGCATATCGGGCATCGTTCTCTTGACGCGGCTGACCCAGGCGTTCCAGCCGCGCTCGGCGTTACCAAGCGCCTTGGCCGCCTCCTTAGCCTCCTCGTAGGTTACAGTCTTCACTTTACCGAACTGCTGCGCGCCAAGAAGGATTACCGCGTTGTCTCGAAGATCGATGGCCGCGCGAACCGCGTCCGGCACACTCTTCCCCACGACGTTGCATCCATGACCGCGCATGATCATGGCCCTTGATTTGCCGAGCGTCTTTGCTACCCGCTCGCCCTCCTCTTTGGTGGTTACGAGCATGCCGGTATTGCCCGGTGATGTGAAATCGTACGCGTCATATAAGGGAACGCCCTCATAGAAGATGGAAGCCGGATGCACAACAATGCGGAAGGGCACCTCCGATATTGAGAGGGTCACGACAGGGATCGGGTGCGCGTGGATCACGGAGTTGACGTCCGGCCTCGCCTTTAAGATCCCGGCGTGGATGATTCGCTCCTGATACGGCTTGAACTGGCTCTTGGTGACGACATTTCCTTCGAGGTCCACCTCAAGGATATCATTCTTCGTCACCGTCTCAGGCGCAATGGCGCGAGAGATGAAAAATGTTTTGCTATTCTCCGGGTTGCGCACGCTTATGTGACCGAGGAAATCGAAAATACCTTCATTAGCGAGGATCCTGTTTGCCCACACCAACTGATCAATCGCCCCTTCAGCCGTCTTAGGGCTGGGATTGAAAGTACCCTGACCATAAGATGCAGCCACCGAAAAGTATAAAAGAAGGGACACCATCACCACGCTAACTACACCCAGCCTGCCAGACCTTAACACTGCCATCCGATTTTCTCCTCCCATCACCAACCTCCTCAAAAAAATTTGTTGGGTCAACGATGACTTGACGCTCTGCTATCTCAAGTGTGCCAATCTGCGAGAAATCTTTCAACAAAAATCTGCTCTTCATTTTTTCCTTCCAACATCTGTTCTTATTATGCTTTGCTAAAAAAGGCCGAAGAAAGAAAGGTGAAGTACTTCTGGCTCCTGATCATTCTTTTCTTTATCGCAGCCTACCATACGTGGTCGGATCGCACAATTTCCCGGCCTCCCGGCGTGCTGGTTGCCGGTGAGCCACAGCAGGGCGCCGTCGCTGACCTGCCTGAAATCCAGAAAAAAGAGTTCTCGCTAAAGCCTCTCGCTTCATTTGACATCAGGGCACGTGTCATCCTTGCAAAGCGTTACTACTTTGGCCGTGCGGCTGATCTGGCCCCCGTGGATCTTGCCCTCGGATGGGGTCCTATGTCCGATCAGAAGAATCTTGAATGCTTCAAATTCAGCCAGGGTGACCGCTGGTATCTCTGGAGTGCCAAATCTTTCCCTGTTCCTCGCGAGGTGGTTGAATCCCATACCGCGAATATGCACATGATCCCGGGGAATGCGCGGATCGAAAAACTCCTCAAAGGCTTGAGGCCCGGCCACGTGATCCATCTGCAGGGCTATCTTGTGGAGGCTCACGCCCCGGATGGCTGGCGCTGGAGAAGCTCGCTTTCACGCACCGACACGGGCCGCGGTGCTTGCGAGCTTGTCCTGGTTGAATCACTTGAAGCGTACTGATACAATCTAAATAATTCCGTTCATTTCTCGGATTCGTCCCCAGTAAGGATTCTTTGCAGGCTTAACCTTAAAATCACGCAAAAGTTCTTTCTCACGAGGTTGCAAAATATCGCAATCCTCCTTACACTGCTTATATACGCCGTGTATCAGTAAACAAACGGACGTTTCACCATTAAGACTGAGTAAGGAGGAGTGAGTTATGATCAGACCTGTCGAATTCACGCTGAACCGGAAACGGGTCCGGCTGGAGACCGATGACGAACGGATGCTCTTATGGGTGCTGCGTTCCGATCTTGCCCTCACCGGCACGAAATACGGATGCGGGGAGGCCCTGTGCGGCGCATGCACGGTGGTGGTCAACGGCAAGGCCGTCAGGTCGTGCCAGACCCCGCTCAAGGAGGTTAGCGGCAAGGAAGTGCTTACCATCGAAGGGCTGGAGAGAAACGGCAAGCTTCATCCGCTTCAGAAGGCCTTTGTGGATCATGATGCCCTCCAGTGCGGGTTCTGCACGCCGGGTATGATTATGAATGCGTATGCTCTTCTCATTGAGCAGCCGGCCCCATCAGAGGCAGATATCATCAGGGGCATGGAAGATAACCTGTGCCGCTGCGCGTCTCACGTGCGGATCGTCAAAGCTGTCCAGACCGCAGCCAAAGAGATGAAGGGAGGCCGGAGATGAAAGAGAAGAGCCCGCGCCAGGAAAAGCTTGCAACAAACGATCAAGACTTTTCTCCGGGCCGTCGCCAGTTCCTGAAGACACTCGGCGGGGGCATCTTCGTTCTTTTCTCGTATAGTCTGCTCCCTGCTCAGGAGAGGCGCGCACCGGGCGGCCAGGCGCTTCCCACCGATTTCAACGCGTTCGTCAGGATCGCGCCCGACGGAAGGGTGAGTTGCCTTACCGGCAAGATAGAAATGGGCCAGGGGATTGTGACGTCGCTCGCCCAGATGCTTGCCGAAGAACTGGACGTGCCCCTAACGTCCGTCGACATGGTCATGGGGGATACGGACCTCTGCCCCTGGGACATGGGCACGTGGGGCTCGCTAACCACCCGTTTCTTCGGTCCGCCCCTGCGAGAGGCTGCGGCCGAGGCGCGCGCCATACTGATCCAACTCGCCTCGGAACGCCTCCATGTTGACAAGGGGAGGCTCATCGTCCGGAACGGCATCGTACAGGATCGCAACAACAGCAAGAAACAGCGTGACGTATGGCCAGCTCGCAGAGGGGAAGATGATCGAGCGCCACGTAACGCCGAAGCCTTCTCCCAAGCAGGTCGCACGCTATACGGTTGTTGGAAAATCATACACGCGCAGAGATGGGGCGGTAAAGGTAACGGGCAAGGCCCAGTACGCAGGGGATGTGCGCTTTCCCGGCATGCTCTACGCGAGCATCCTGAGACCCCCGGCCCACGGGGCCAAGCTGAAAAGCGTTGATACGTCCGCGGTTGAAACCGACAAAGAGGTGAAGCTGGTGCGGGACGGAGAACTGATCGCAGTGCTCCACCAGTATCCGGATGGCGCGGAAAAGGCCCTCTCCCGGATCAAGGCCGAGTGGGACGTACCGCAGAGCGATCTCGATCCCAAAACCATCTATGCGCACCTTTTACGCGTCGCGCCGGAAGGTGAGGTCGTGACCGAAGGCGGAGATCCCAAGGAGGGAGAGAGACTGGCGCAGACTACTTACGAAGGGACGTTCTACGATCACTACATGGCCCATGCAACGATAGAAACGCACACGGCGCTCGCCAAGCCGGAGGGAGACAGGATGATCGTCTGGGCATCCACGCAGTCGCCCTTCGGCGCAAAGGAGGAAATCGCCCGGGCCCTCTCCGTGCCTTCGCAGAAGGTGCGCGTCATTACACCCTTTGTTGGCGGCGGCTTCGGCGGGAAGAGTGCTAACAGGCAGGCGGTGGAAGCGGCGCGCCTCGCAAAGCTCACGGGACGACCCGTACAGGTGGCCCGGACGCGCAAGGAGGAGTTCTTCTACGATACCTTCAGGCCGGCGGGCATCGCAAAAATCAGGTCGGGCGCGGACAATGCGGGGCGGATCGCGTTCTGGAGCTATGACGTCTATTTCTCCGGGTCAAGAGGCGCCGAGCAGCTATATGCAGTACCCAACCACCGCGAACTCTCCCACGGCCATTATACCGGGGCCCCCGGCGCGCATCCTTTCGCTACAGGAGCGTGGCGGGCGCCAGGGGCAAACTTCAACGTATTTGCCAGGGAAAGTCATATCGATACGATGGCCGCGAAGCTCGGTCTCGACCCCGTCGAGTTCCGTCTCAACAATATCAGCCAAAAACGTTTGCAGCGCGTGCTCAATGTGGCAGCGGAACGGTTCGGGTGGAAGAAGGGTGCGGCCCCGAGCGGCCGAGGCATCGGCGTGGCCTGCGCGCAAGATGCCGGGGTATACCTGGCTGCCATGGGTGAAGTCGACGTGGACCGCGCTACGGGACGCGTCCGCGTGAAGCGCATCGTCTGTGTTCAGGACATGGGCATCGTCATCAACCCCGAGGGCGCGACAATCCAGATGGAAGGCGGCCTTACGATGGGATTGGGTCAGGCCTTGACAGAAGAGGTCCGGTTCAAAGGAGGAGAGATACTCGACACAAACTTCGATACGTATGAAATACCGCGCTTCTCATGGCTTCCCAAGATCGAGACGGTCCTCGTGGAAAATCATGAGGTGCCGCCACAGGGCGGCGGAGAGCCGCCGATTGTGACCGTGGCTGCCCTCATCGGCAATGCCATTTTCGATGCAACAGGCGCGCGCCTTTACGATCTGCCCATGACCCGGGAACGGGTAAAGGAGGCGCTGAGCCGGGCTGAGAAGGTAAGGATGACATAGACAATACCTTCACCGCAGCTCGGCGCGTCCCCTCCGGAGATTAGCTGGCATCGTGCGTTTTGTCACTTTCTTTGCCAGCGATCATTCTTCTCCAGAATAGAATTTGGACCATCGCCGTCGAGCCACGTCCTGGCCGCCATATCGCCGCGCAGCCAGGCGTCCCAGAAAGCCGTGCTCAACGCGAGGATGACCCGATGGTAGTCGAGCTTTCGTTTCCCGGTTTCCCGGGGCGGGATGCGGTCGGTGAAGGCGGAGTGCTCAGCCCCGTCCAGAACCAACTCATACTTTCCTCCCGGGGGCAATGCGGCAAACACGGCCAGCCGTGACTTCAGGTCGCCATTCCCGATCCCGGTGAAATCTCTTGTTCCAGTCATCAGCATCCATGGGATTTTCACGCT
Source organism: uncultured delta proteobacterium (assembly GCA_963835605.1). GTDB lineage: Bacteria > Desulfobacterota > Syntrophorhabdia > Syntrophorhabdales > WCHB1-27 > JADGQN01. The sequence goes on from CAWIHO010000070.1 coordinate 17,164, forward strand.
GCCGAATGCCTCTTTGGGGTCATTGCCGCGACCGGGGCCGCTGGGACTCAACGCGATGGCAGCCTTAATGCGCAAGTCGGTGTAGGAGAACTTGCCGTGCGAGAAAACCTGACCGCTCATTGCCTGCGTCGTCGATGCGCCGAACGAATGACCTGACATGCCGATACGGCTCAGGTCAAGCATTCCCGCCAGCGCATGACCGTCGGACTTGTTCCAGCGTTCGAGCTGATCGAGCACGGCTGGGACGTCTTTCACCCGTAACAGGAAGTTCCGGACTCCCGCCGCTCGCTGCATTGCGGCCATGCGTTGCCCCGGACGTTCGTCCCGCCACACCGACGCGTCACTCCCCCGATGCTCGAGAAACACCGCCACGTAGCCGCGCAATGCCCAGTGCCTGCCAAGGTACGCGTACCCGGCGCGTGAGCCGCCCAGCCCATGGCTGAACAGCACGACCGGTGCGGGCGTCTTCTCCGACGGGAGATAAACGCGAATGGGAATCTCGCGTTGCCGTCCCTGGTCCTTGACCGTGAAGTCGAGCGTCTCGAATCTATGCTGATCGGAAACTGCCAGCGGATCATACTCCCGTTCGGGAGCAGGTGCCCGCTCGGCTGCGGGTGCCCGTCCCGCAAACAGCAGCAAGATGACAACGAGCATGCAAAACAACCGGCGATTCGTGAGCAAATTCATAGGCACTCCTGTGATAGGCCCGGTCTATGGGGCTGACTCATCAATTACCGATTATAACATTCTACATTGTTTCGAACGAGCAAAACCTAGCATTACAGAGGAAGCATCAAATGAGACTGCG
>CAWIHO010000071.1:0-19147 GCA_963835605.1 uncultured delta proteobacterium
CTTTAATCGAAGATGATGCCATAAGCAAGAAGGACCTCGACGATGCGACAGGGGCCGAGGAGTCGTCCCATTCGGCGATGGTAGCGGCCCAGGCAGCGGTTGACAAGGCCATCCTTGACCTGGGTTTCACCACAATCACCTCACCGATTTCCGGCATAGCCGGCATCGCCAGAGCTCAGGTCGGGAACCTCGTTGGTCCCGGCTCCATAGAGGAGCTGACAACGGTCTCCACGGTCGACCCCATCAAGGTTTACATCTCCATGAGCGAGCACCAGTACCTGACGCTACATGCATCACGGCCGACTGGCAGGATGGACGCATGTCCCTCGAGCTCATCCTCTCCGACGGGATTCTCCATCCGCACAAAGGGAGCTTCGCCTTTGCCGACCGGCAGGTCGACATGAGCACGGGCACTATCAAGGTGGCCGCCCTTTTCCCCAACCCGGGGAACGTGCTGCGGCCCGGACAGTTCGCCAGGGTGCGGGCGCAAACGGAGGTCAAAAAGTCGGCGCTCCTCGTGCCGCAGCGGGCCGTCACCGAGCTGCAGGGAAGCTACCAGGTCGCCGTGGTAGGTCCGGACAACATAGTGGACATCAGGCGTGTCAAGGTAGCGGAACGGATCGACAACCTGTGGGTGATAGACCAGGGGTTGCGTCCGGGTGAGCGGGTCATTGCCGAAGGGCTCCAGAAGGCGAAACAGGGCTCGGCCGTGACCGTAAGGGCTTTTACGCCGCCGCAGGCGCCTGCTGACGGGGAGACAACCGTCGGGCGCGATGGCAAGGCCGGTACAAGGTAGGGAGGTATTTCGTGTCCAAATTTTTCATAAACCGCCCTATCGTGGCCATAGTCATCTCCATCATGTTCGTCATCCTCGGGCTCGTCGCCATGGCCCAGTTGCCCGTAGCCCAGTTCCCGGACATCGTGCCTCCCGAGGTCCAGATCCTGACGACCTATACGGGCGCCGACGCGGAGACGGTGGAACAGTCCGTTGCCACACCTATCGAGCAGCAGATAAGCGGCGTCGACAACATGAACTACATGTACTCGGTCAACGCGAGCAACGGCTCGATGCGTATATTCGTCAACTTCGACGTCAAGACCGACTCCAACATAGACCTGATGCTAACCCAGATCCGGCAGAACCTCGCCCAGCCGCAGCTGCCCGTGGACGTGAGGAACTACGGCATTACCATGCAGAAATCAAGGGCTTCACCCCTCATGCTCATAGGGCTCTATTCGCCCAAGGGCACCTACGACTCCACGTTTCTCGCCAACTACGCGAACATCAACCTGATCGACCCGCTCCTGCGGACGCCCGGCATTGCCATTGTCAATGTCTTCGGCTCAGGCCCATATGCGATCCGCATATGGGTCAAGCCTGACACCCTGGGCAAGCTCGGCATCACAGTCCCCGATATCGTTAATGCCGTGCAGAGGCAGAACGCGGTCAATCCGGCCGGACAGATCGGCAGCGAGCCCGTGCCGCGGGGGCAGGAGTTTACCTACACGGTCCGCACCCGGGGACGCCTGGTCTCGCCCGAGCAGTTCGAGAACATCGTGGTCCGCGCCAATACGGACGGGTCGATCGTACGTCTGAAGGACGTGGCTCGGATTGAACTGGGGTCACAGACCTACAACATGGTGGGCAGGATCGACGGCGAGCCGGCAGGAATAATGGCTGTCTACCAGTTGCCGGCCACGAACGCCATCGCCACGGTCGAGGGCGCGAGAAAGGTCATGGAAGAGGCCAAGAAGCGCTTTCCGGCGGACATAGACTACGCAATCGCCCTCGATACCACACGATCCGTAAGCGAAGGGATACACGAGATCCTGATCACGCTTCTGGAGGCGCTGGCCCTCGTCATCATCGTCGTCTTCATCTTTCTTCAGGGATGGAGGGCTACGCTCATTCCGGCTGTCGCCGTCCCGGTCTCACTCATCGGCACATTCGCCGTGTTTCCCTCTGCTCGGATTCTCCATCAACACCCTCTCCCTCTTCGGGCTGGTGCTGGCGATAGGGCTGGTTGTCGACGACGCCATCATCGTCGTGGAGGCGGTGGAGCGTCACATCGAGGAGGGCCTCTCGCCCAAGGGAGGCATCGATGAAAGCGATGAGCGAGGTTGCAGGCCCTGTCATGGCTATTGCCCTGATCCTCGCCGCCGTCTTCATCCCCACTATCTTCATCCCCGGTATCACCGGGAGGCTCTACCAGCAATTCGCCGTGACCATCGCCATATCGGTCCTCATCTCGGCCTTCAACGCTCTGACCCTGAGTCCTGCCCTCTGCGCGCTTCTGCTACGGCCGCGCGCACCTGCACGGGGACCTCTCGGCCGCTTTTTCACCTCCTTCAACCGTCTTTTCGGTCGTGCCTCCGAGGGTTATGTTTCGGTATGTGCCAGGCTTATCCGCAAGAGCTTTTTAAGCCTTGCTTTTCTCGGTCTGGTCGCGCTCCTCGCCGTCGTGCTCGGTAAGGGCATACCCAGCGGGTTCCTGCCCGAAGAGGACCAGGGATACATCTTCGTCAATCTGGCGCTGCCGGATGCGGCCTCCCTCCAGCGCACCGAGGACACGTGCAGGCAGGTGGAGGATATCCTGAAAAAGACGCCGGGCGTCGAGCACTTTCAGACCGTGGCGGGCATCAGCCTGTTGAGCATCGCTCAGAACACGTACAGCGCCTTCTTCTTCGTGACGCTTAAGGAGTGGAGGGAGCGAAAAAGACCGGAGGAGAAGTACGGCGCCATCATGGCGCACCTGAACCGGGAGCTGTCAAAGCTTCCTCAGGCCACCGCCTTCGCCTTTTCTCCGCCCGCCATACAGGGCATCGGGCTTGCCGGCGGGGCGACTGTCGTGCTGGAGGACAGGGCGGGCAAGAGCATTAATTTTCTCGCCGAGAATCTGAACAAATTTGTAGCGGCGGTCAGCAAGAGGCCTGAGATCGAGCGGGCGACGACTACTTTCGTTCCCGGTGTCCCCCAGCTCTACCTGGACGTGGACGTCGACAAGGTGCTCACGCAGCACGTCGATCTGGCTCACGTCTATCAAACTCTTCAAGCCTTCATGGGCGGTTATTTCATCAACTACTTCAACCGTTTCGGCCGGCAATGGCAGGTTTATGTCCAGGCGGAGGGAAAATACCGCACGAAGCCGGAGGACGTGAACCAGTTTTACGTGGTGAATGATAAGGGGAACCCCGTCCCTCTTGCAGCGGTGACGCGGATCGAATCACGGCCGGGTCCCGAGTTCACCATGCGGTACAATCTCTACCGGGCCGCGCAGATTAACGTAGCGGGAAAGCCGGGCTACAGCTCCGGCCAGGTTATGCAAGCCCTGGATGAGGTATTCAGGCAGACTATGCCCCCGGAGATGGGGATCGACTATATCGGCATGAGCTTTCAGGAAAAGAAGGCGCAGGAAGGCGTACCCGCCTTCGCGATCTTCGGTTTTTCGCTCCTGTGCGTCTTTCTCATCCTCGCTGCCCAGTATGAGAGCTGGTCCCTGCCGCTCAGCGTGCTCCTCTGCACGCCGGTCGCCGTTTTCGGCGCCTTTGCCGCCATGGCCGCGCGCGGCCTCGAGAACAACGTCTACGCCCAGATAGGACTCATCGTCCTCATCGGCCTCGGCGCGAAGAACGCAATCCTGATCGTTGAGTTCGCGAAAACACGATACGAGCGGGGGAAGGCCCTCGATGAAGCGGCCCTCGAAGGTGCCCGTCTCCGTCTGAGGCCGATCCTCATGACCTCCTTTGCCTTCCTCCTGGGCGTACTCCCCCTCGCCTTCTCCTCGGGGTCAGGGGCCATGGCACGGCGCGTCATGGGCACGGCGGTCATGGGCGGGACGGCCGCCGCATCGCTGATCGCTGTCTTCCTTATCCCTGTAACGTTTTATGTGGTGGGGAAAATGACCCGTCCAAAGAAGGCAGAAGCCCGTTAAAGAAAAGGAGGGAACCGATGCATAAGACGGTGCTCATCCTCCTGCTCGTCCTTGCGCTCGTCTCATGCGCGATCGGCCCGAATTACCGGCGACCGCCCGTCGAAACTCCCGCGAGCTGGCGTTTCGAGGATGCCCAGGCGCGCGATGTGGTCAATACGCCCTGGTGGCGGCAATTCGGCGACCCGGTTCTTGACGGCCTTATCGAGACCGCTCTGAAAGAGAACAAGGACGTGAGGATCGCGGCTGCCCGCGTAGAGGAGTTTGCCGGACGCTACGCCTACATCAGGTCTGGACAATTCCCCCAGGTAGGCGCCGCCGCCAGCTATCAGCGGACAAAGGAGACGATCTATCAGAACCCTCCGTGGCCCGCGACAGCGGAGAACCCTTCCGACACGTTCCAGGCGCTCCTCACGGCAAGCTGGGAGATCGACATCTGGGGAAAGCTGAGAAGGGCTACAGAGGCGGCCAGGGCGAACCTCCTCTCTACCGAGGAAGGCCGGCGAGGAGTCATCCTGACGGTAGTGACGGCTGTGGCTATTGCCTACACCGACCTGCTCGACCTGGACAAGCAGCTCGACGTGGCGGAGCGGACGGTAAAAAGCCGCGAGCACACATTACGCCTCTTCAAGCTCCGCCACCAGAGGGGCTTTGTCTCGAAGCTGGAGCTTAGCCAGGCCGAGTCGGAATACAACTCCGCTCTTGCCACAGTGCCCCTGCTGAGGAAGCTGATCGGCCAGCAGGAGAACGCGCTGAGCATACTCCTCGGCCGCAACCCCGGCCCTATTCCGCGTGGAAAGCCTCTCGACTTCCTCACGCTCCCCGCAGTCCCCGCAGGCCTTCCCTCGCAACTACTCGAGAGACGGCCGGACATCCGCCAGGCCGAGCAAGATCTCATCGCCGCCAACGCGCAGATCGGCGTGGCAAAGGCCCAGTACTTCCCCACCATCTCTTTAACCGGGCTATACGGCGTACAGAGCGATGACCTGTCCCGCCTGTTTACAGGTCCCGCCCGGACCTGGACCTACGCGCTCCCTGTGACCGCTCCCATCTTTACGGCGGGCGGCATCGCAGGCACGGTAAAGGCGGCTGAGGCAGTGCAGAAGGAAACGCTCATCCGATACGAACAGGTAATCCAGCAGGCATTCAGGGAGGTGGAAGACGGCCTCATCGATCAGGCTGAGACCAGGGAACAGCTCAGGGCACAGCGAGAGCAGGTGAAGTCTCTGCAGAACTACGCCCATCTCGCTACAGTCCGGTACAACAACGGCTATACGAGCTACCTTGAGGTTCTCGACTCGGAACGAAGCCTTTTCAACGCAGAGCTTTACTATGCGCAGACCCAGGCCACGCTTTTCCGTGCCCTCGTCAATCTCTATAAGTCCATGGGCGGGGGATGGGTAGCGCAGGCAGAGGACCTGACGAAGGAGTAGCGCGATGGTGACCGCAGGCTTGTGATCCATAGAAACCCACTATAGCGTGTACGCGCTGTGGGAACGGAGGCTATTTTGGGTCGTCATTCACAGAATGCGAGAGAAACAATAATCGATGCCGCTGAGAATGTAGTCATCGAGCTCGGAGCGCGACATCTTACACTGGATGCTGTCGCGGCAAAGGCAGGAGTAAGCAAGGGCGGTCTTCTCTACCACTTCCCCAACAAAGAAGCCCTGCTCCACGGCATGCTCGATCGGCGCGTAGCTCGACTGGAGGAGAGTAGACAACAGAAGCTTGCTCTTCTGCCGCAAAACCCGAAAAGCGTGATTATCGCTCATGTGCGTTCTCTACTGGAGCGAGACGAGAGAACGAATAAATTGTCTGTTGCCCTTCTCGCTGCCGTTGCCCATGATCCCCAACTCCTCGTACCCTATCAGAAAGAACACAAACGGGTTGTCGATCAATTCTGCCGGACGGGGCTGAGTTTCGAGAGGGCTGCAGCGATTATGCTTGCTGTGCAGGGCCTGAAGTTCATGGAACTCTTCTCGTTACTGCCTTTTACGACTGCAGAGCGAACCAGAATAATCGAGGAAATTATCGCCTTATCGGAACAGAAGAAACATGCCCGATAACGGCAAAATCATGACTGTTTGCTTTCTTTGCCCTTATGGCCACCCCTGTCCCATTGAAAGTGCTCTTCTCTTGTCTTATGCAGTCTCAATATAATGAACAAAATCAAGCCGTGAGGGATGGAGACGTACCTTGCCGTACGTCGCGGAACCAACTGCTTTAGTTGGGCCACTGCCGGGAACATCGGTTTATCTCGTTGGGGTGACGGCAAGGAGAAAGCTTCAACACCCGTGGAAAAACGGACGGGTACCCGGCGAAGCACGAGGCCCGAGGTGCGGAGGCGTACTATGAAGTACGTCGGAGCAACGCGGGCTGAAGAGCGACAAAGCAGATGGACTTTATACTTGCCGTCACTCATAGCGAAGCCACCCGCTTCGCTATGAGATTCACCACTCCATCTTCCTTCTGTATGGTCCCTTCTACCATGATGAGCGGCTCCAGCCGCACGATCTGCCTGTATGCCCTATACACATCCGGCCGCAGCACCACGTTCGTCAAGCCCTCTTCATCCTCCAATGTCAAAAAGGCGAAGCCTTTTGCCGTAGGCGGCATCTGCAGGCAGACGGTCAGGCCGCCTATCCTCACGTCTCTCCCTGAGACAGACCGGCCTATCTGCGAGCTGCCCACGGCTCCCATGTGTTTGAGTCTCTCTCTATACTCTTCCAATAGATGCCGGCGCGCGGAAAATCCCTGGATGGAATAATCGGCTACGAGCTCATCCCGCGATGTCATAGCATCGAGTGCAACCCTCTCCGACGCAGAAAAGTCCATCCCGTCATAGCCCGTCATTTCAATGGTTCCGAGTTCCCAGAGGAGGTGCCTGCGCGACCGGTCAATCCCATCGAATGCCCCGACAGCTATGAGGTTCTGGATCGACTCTTTATCGAGCCTGGTCCGGTAGCAGAACTCCTTGAGCGATGTGAATGCTCCCCTCACCCGCGCTGCGATGATCTTCCCTGCCCGGTCCTCGCCCATCTCTTTGACGTACCTGAACCCAAGCCTGATACGGGTACCCGCTTGCGGGTGGTTTTTCAATCCCACATTGCCAGATGCTCGTATTGATCTCCACAGGCAGAATCGTAACGCCATGCCGCTTCGCATCACCGATGATCACTTCGGGAGTATAAAAGCCCATGGGCTGGTTATTGAGGAGTGCGCAGTAGAACGCTACCGGATAGTACTTCTTCAGGAATGCTGAGCGGTAGCACAAAAGCGCAAAACTCATCGCATGACTTTTACAGAAACCGAACTCGGCAAACCCGCCGATCAGGTCGAATATCCTGTTTGCCGTTCCTTCATCGATACCCCTGGTTCCGGCTCCGGCAACAAAGCGGCCGCGCCATTTCTGCAACTCGGCAAAGGCGTTCTTCCGCCCCATCGCCTTTCTCAGCTTATTTGCCTCGCCCGCTGTAAAGCCCGCAATCACGATCGCCACCTGGAGTATCTGCTCCTGGAACAGGATCACGCCGAGTGTCTCGTTGAGCACGGGCTCAAGCAGAGGATGGAGATAAAGAACAGGCTCGACTCCCTGCCGCCGCCTCATGTACGGATGGACCATGTTGCCCTGCAAGGGCCCGGGCCGTATGATCGCCACCTCCACACCGAGGTCTTCCAGCGTGCGGGGCTTCACCCGTGGCAGCGACTGCATCTGCGCCCTGCTCTCCACCTGGAATACGCCGATCGTGTCAGCCTTAGTAATCAGGTCATAGACGGCAGGATCATCCATGGGAAGCTGATCAAGATCGAGCGGGGTGCCGCACTCATCTTCGATAAATTCCGTCGCATCGCTGATGAGCGAAAGCATCCGGAGCCCGAGAAGATCGACCTTTATCAGGCCCGCGTCATCCACCCCATCCTTGTCCCACTGGCAGACCACGCGCCCTTCTGCCCGCGCCCATTCCACGGGCACGATCTCGGAGACCGGCTTTGACGAGATGATCATGCCGCCCACGTGTATCGACAAGTGCCTCGGGAAATCGGCAATTTTTTTGCACATGCTGACAAAGTGTTCCCACGCATCCGAACCGAGATATCCTCTGAATTCAGCGATCTCTTTGAGGTCATCGATGGCGTGCGCCGCACTGTATGAAGAAAGGGATTTCGCCATCCTGTCGAGTATGTGCGAGGGAAGGCCCAGGACTTTTCCCACCTCCCTGACGGCGTTTCTCGCCCGGAAGGTCACATACGTGCAGACCATGGCCGCATGCTCCCTGCCGTACTTCTCATACACGTACTGGATCACCTCTTCCCTTCTGTTGGTTGAAATATCTATGTCTATATCGGGGATCCCGAACTCGTTCAAAAACCTGCCCACAAAGAGTTTGTGTCTGATCGGGTCAACCGGCGTGATGCCGAGCACGTAGGCAACGAGCGAGCTTGCCGCGGAGCCCCTGCCCTGCGCCAGGATGCCGTTTTTCCGGGCAAACTCCATGATGTCCCGGACAATGAGGAAATAGCCGAAGAGCCCCTTGCCTTCAATCAGCTCGAATTCGTAGTTGAGCCTCTCCATGATCGTGTCGTTCAGCTCGCCGTATCGCCTGCGGATGCCTTCGATGCAGAGCTTCCTGAGATAACGATTCGGCTGTTTCACCGGAGGGCACATGGAAAATCAGGGAAGCGGTACGAAGAGAAGTTGAGGTCAAAGGCGCACTGCTCGGCGATGGCAAGAGTCCGGCTGATCGCTTCTTCCGGAAAATGGGGCAAGGCGAGCATATCGTGAGCGCCCTTGAGATAATATTCCGAATTGGGCCTGCGGAATTCCGCTGAATTGTCGAGGGTGACCCTGTTCTTGATGCAGACAAGGATATCCTGGAGCCGGTGATCTTCCCTCGCGCTGTAGTGGACATTATTGGTTGCAACCGAACGAAGTCCGAGCCTACCCGCCAGCTCAACGAGTTGCCTGCAAAGTTTCGCATCTTCAGGATGGAGATGGTGCTGCAGCTCGATGTAGAAATGATCGGGACCAAACAGGGCAGCAATATTTTTGCGCTGCCTGGAGGGCTTCATCCTTTTTTCCCTTGAGCATCAAGGATGCTATCTCGCCCTTGCTGCATCCCGACAGGCAGATGAGCCCCTCGCTGCGTTCCGCCAGATCAGTAAAGGTGAGCTTCGGATCACCCTTCGATCCGGCAAGCTGCGCCCTGGTGATGAGGCGGGAGAGGTTCGTATAGCCCGCGCTGTTTTTAACGAGGAGCGTTATGTGAAAGCTGCCCTCCAGCGTGAGCTCCGCGCCGATGACAGGCTTGATGCCCGCTTCTTTCGCTGCCCGGAAAAACTGCGGAGCCGCATAGAGCCCGTTGTGGTCAGTAAGTGCGAGGCCGCCCATGCCCGCGTTATAGGCGGCCTCGACGAGCTGCTCCACGGTGGACGCCCCGTCGAGCAGCGAGAAATTGGAATGGCTATGTAATTCAAAGTACATATAAAACCGTTAACACAAAGCAATACAGAACTTATCTCACGCCCAGTCGCTGCGCTCCTTCGAGTCCGCAGAGGTCACAGAGAGGAAAAGCCCACAGAGGGAGTATCCTTTGACCTGATGTGAGAGAAAGCGGCACATCAGGGCACCCCGCGTCGCTCCGCGAGGGCTTCTGACCCACTTCCGGCAACGCCGGACGGGGTTTGCCCGGAATGGTCCTCTCAACCATTCCGGGCAAAGAAATATCATTCTCTCTCTTCTCAAGCCTTTCTCTGTGAACTCTGCGACCTCTTGTGAAGACAGTCCTGACATACATCTCCTGCTTTTCCTCTTCTCTGTGGACTCTAGTGACCGGAGGGAACGGGCGTGAGACATCGTTATTGTTCGCAGCGGTTTCATGCTGCCCAATTTTGGCGATACCATGCGCCTCCCACGAGATCACGGAAGACCGTTATCCTTGCACCATTTTCCAACTCCAGCGAGAAGTAGAGCCGGGAGATTGGCTTCCGCCACCACTCCTCGTCTATGCGCCACATATTGACAACATCTTTCACCAGCACGGGCCGCCTTTTCAGCCTCACGACAAAAGGCCTTCCCTCCTGCGCAGCTATCTCTATCTTCTCCGGATCATAGGGCGAAGCCACCGTGGCTTCGCTGTTACGGGTTGCGTGTTCCGTGTTGCGAGTTCTAAAAGACCTGTCCTGGATTTCATATCCTGCGTTCCATGTTCCCATTTCCATATTCACTCCTCCTTGCCCACTCGCTTGACGCGCGTGTTAACCCGCGTTGATTTTGTTTCTAACTCGTAACGCGTAACAAGTTCCTGCCTGTAACCTGTAACAATTTTTTGCCTCCAACCCGCAACTCGCAACTCGTAACGGTCTTCACTTAAGACAATCATATTTCCGAAAAAACAAACTTCCTCTCCGGCAGCAATGAGTTCCCCTCCCCTTCCCTCACCATGAAAAGTGGCGTGTGGCCATACATGGCTTCAAGATAGCCTTTGACCCCTTTCAACTTCTCGCTCAAGATCGGCCGTTTTCTGAATAGATATTCCTGTATACCCGCATCAGCACTCAAATCGGAAACAGAGAGCGTAAAGCCTGCTACAGGACCCTGATCCTGTATCGTCATACCCTCCAGTCCATTGACAATCCTTGCAAGCATCTCTTTTGCCTCGGCAGTAGGATTCTTCAACACAAAGGTGCGCTCAATATTTTTACTGCCCTGTCGCCTATCCTGCCTCGTGTCCTGTTTCCCGCCCTGAAGATTGAGCGTGACTTTCAGCTTCCGGCATACCTTGCCCATCTTTTTGAGCTCCGATGAAAGTTCAGCGAGGGCGCTGCCCAAAGCCCCTGCAACCTGATCTATCGTTTCGAAAGGGAGATCACCTACCACTTCCCTTCCCAGGGAAACTGCCCGGTCTCTCTTAACGATCTGCCTTTTATCCTCCACTCCATTCACAATATCGCTTATGCGTTTGCCCTCTTTTCCAAACTGCGAGATAACAGCCTGCCGGGATAATCCGGCTACCTTTTCCAGCCTGCGCAGGCCCAAAAGTCTCAGGCGTTCTTTTATCTCCTCATCCACGGGCAATCTATCCACCTGCAGGGAAGCAACAAATTCCTTCTCGGTGCCCGGCCGAACAACAAGTACCTGCTTTGGGGCACACAAGGCGGCCTGTTCAGCAATAAACCTGGAGTTGCCCACGCCCACCTTCACCTTCAACTGAAAGGCGTCGCGCATTGCCTCAACAATGGTGGATGATACATACTCCTCGCTCGCATATAATTTCAGGGTCTTCGTGATATCCAGATAGACCAGCCCCTGTTCTTTCGGCTCCATCCGGAGGGTGATAGCTCCGAGTAGATAGAGCGCCTCTTCCCAGACTTCCTCGGAGAGATCCTTGTCGAACGTGAGGAAGGCTGCCTCGGGGCAGAGGTGATACGCATCCCGAAGCGGCATGCCAATGCAAACGCCCTTCCCTGCCGCCTCTTCCGAGCAGTCAATGACAGCAGCTCTCTCATCCGGCGCCCCGCCGATAACCACGGGGCGCTCCATTCAACTCCGGAGACCGTAAGGATTCTATCTGGACATGAAAATGCGGAATATATACGCAAGCAATTCTCATGGGTAATAGCAGTATAGAACATATGTTCTAATTTGGCAAGAAAATTTTTTACCCCATCCCTCCGCCCGCTACTTGCAATTTTCCGGAAATGCTATACCATGTTTGTATCAGACTACGCAGCGTACGCACAAACATTTCAACAGGGGGTGTAAGATGTCGGCAAAACTGATGGAGTATTTCAACAAGCAGCCAAGGATAGGAACGCTCAGCACGGCGGGCAAGGATGGGAAGGTAGACGTAGCGTACTTCGGTTCTCCGCGCATGATCGATGAAAAAACGATTATCATGGCCGTGCGGAAAAACCAGACCTTCGCGAACCTCCAGGAGAATCCTAACGCCGCTTTCATGATCATGGAGCAGGCCAGCGCTCCGCCCGGCTGGAAAGGTGTCAGGGTTTATGTGAAGATGATCGAGTATCAGACTTCGGGCGAAAAATTGGAGACAATGAAAAAAGCGATAGCCCAGAAGGCTGGCGAGGAGACGGCCAAAACGATGCATGCCGCCCTCACCTTTGAAGTCCAGGCCGTACGGCCGCTCATGGACGTAGGCCAGGGATGGGAGAAGTCCATTTAGAACTTGTTACGAGTTAGCACGCCTTCGGCGTGGTTACGGGTTGCGTGTTCAAATAAAAGGCCATAAGGAACCAAATATACTTGTGGCATGATTGGTCGTAAACCCGAAACTCGTAACTCGCAACTCGTAGCGTCGTTTTTTGTCTTGACTTTCTTTCGGCTTACTAGTACACTTATTCTAAATGGGATCGGAACTCGAGAGACTTTCCTGCAGTCTATTAGTACACTTATTCTACTATGGGATCGGAAACGCGAGAGAAGATCTTCCAGTTTATCCGCCGCTTCCGGGAGAAGAAAGGGTTACGCTCCCACGGTAAGAGAGATCGCGCAAGGATGCAAAATAAGCAGTCCCTCGGTGGTCCAGTATCATCTGGATCTCCTTGAGCAGGAGGGACTGATCAGCCGTGCACGAGAGAAGTTTCGCAGCATCAATCTCACTAAAGAAGAAGACCGGCAGATTGAGATTCCCATCCTCGGGGTAATCGCCGCAGGTCACCCGGTGTGGGTTCCCCCTGCCGACACATGGGACACGGCCAGCGAACGCATCGCCATTTCAAACCAACTGGCTCACGGGAAGAAGAACGTCTATGCCTTACGCGTTCGCGGCAATTCGATGATCGATGCTATGATCGCAGACGGCGACATCGTGATCATGGAACCCGTAAAGAGGGTGAATAACGGAGATGTGGTTGCAGCCTGGCTCAAGAACGAGCAGGAGATCACCCTCAAAAAAATCCACTTTGAAGGTGGGCAGGTTCGCTTGCAGCCGTGCAACCCCTACATGATGCCCATCTATCACAAGGCCGATAACGTCGAGGTTCAGGGACGGGTCGTTGCAGTAATACGAGTACACGGATAGCAGGTCGTCACTAAAGCAGGACGGGGCCTGGTAAACCAAGAGACACCATGAAGAACGATAGTGTTCAACGGAACGCCCTCTTGATTGCCACGCTCAGTTCCTTTCTCACACCCTTCATGGGGTCATCGGTCATTGTCTCCTTACCCCGCATCGGTCATGACCTGTCGATGAATGTCATCACCTTGAGCTGGATCTCGACCGCCTATCAACTCGCCGCCGCCGCCTTCCTCGTCCCCTTCGGAAGGCTATCCGACATTCATGGACGGAAGCGGATATTCCTCCTGGGTATCCTGCTCGACAACCTCTCTTCCCTCCTGGGGGCTTTCTCCACGTCGAGCGGCATGCTCATCACCGCCAGGATATTTCAGGGCATGGGAGGGGCAATGATCTTTGGCACCTCGGTGACGATTGTCACCTCTGTTTTTCCTCCTCAACAGCGAGGCAGGGCCCTGGGCATTACCGTTGCCGGGGTTTACGCAGGGCTGTCGACAGGCCCTTTCATCGGAGGTTTCCTCACAGGTCACCTTGGCTGGAGGAGCGTTTTTCTCTCGAACGTTCTGATCGGAATAATGATACTCGTGACCACGCTCTGGAAATTGAAGGGCGAGTGGGCTGAGGCCCGGGGCGAGAAGTTCGACCTGGTCGGTTCCCTTATCTATGTGGTTTCGCTCGTGTCGATGATGTACGGCCTTTCTCTCGTGCCGGCACTTCCTGCTTTCATCCTGGTTATGTTCGGTGTTACGGGCATAGCCTGCTTTGTGGTATGGGAGATGAAGGTGGGGAGCCCGGTGCTTGAGATGCGACTATTTCAGCGGAGCAGGACCTTCCTTTTCTCCAACCTGGCGGCACTCATCAACTACAGTGCTACCTTTGCCGTCACCTTCCTTATGAGTCTCTACCTGCAGTACATAAAAGGGTTCAGTCCCCAAGCCACAGGCCTGGTTCTGGTGTCACAGCCTTTGATCATGGCTCTTTTCTCGCCCCTGGCCGGAAGGTTATCCGACAGATCAGGCCCCCGCATTGTGGCCTCGGTGGGCATGGCTGTCATGGTTATAGGACTCTCCTTCTTTGTGTTTCTCAGGGAAGAAACGCGTCTTCTTTACATAATCCCGAACCTGATGCTCCTCGGGCTGGGGTTTGCCCTCTTTTCCTCGCCGAACGCGAATGCCATCATGAGCTCGGTAGACAAGAAGTATTTTGGTGTGGCAGGCGGAATGATGGGAACGATGCGCCTCACGGGACAGATGTTCAGTATGGGCGTGGTGATGGTGACCTTAGCGGTCTTCCACATAGCAGGGGTGATGATTACGCCGGCATATCATGCGTCGCTTCTACAGACCACTCGAACAGCATTCACAATATTTGCCCTGTTCTCCTTTGTCGGTGTTTTTGCCTCGCTCGCACGGGGAAGGAGCAGGTGAGGTTTCCAGGGTCTTGCTCAGCTTCGGTGATGCCCCCGCCATTTGCTGGAAGATGCCTTTGTCGTCCGTGGCTGGGCCATATTCGGAGTGAGTGTTACTTACTATCTCCTGGCCACATGCCTCGCCTGATTCTTCCTGAAAGAGAGTTTCCGTCCGCACTCAGTTCCGTGCACGAGTTCTCCTGGTAATCGCCAATACACACGCTGTCTCTGATGCTGGGCTCGACCGTTTACAAATCCATCTCTCGGGCATAGATTAGTCGTCATCGAGCATGCCGACAGCGTGCACGGTCTCATAATCGAAACGCGTTCCAGCCGGGGAGGAGACACGAGGTGAAGAAGGATCACTCTGAGGCTTCCGAAGGCCGCGTCAACAGCAAATCCACATCAGGACAAAAACGGGGTGCACTCCGCAAACAGGCAGAGCAGGCCCTGCGCGAGAGCGAGGCTCGGTATCAGCGCCTGGTGGAGCTCAGCCCGGACGCGATCCTGGTCCATGCGGAAGGCAAGTACGTGTATGCCAACCCAGCGGGCACTCGTTTGTTTGGCGCTCATTCGTCCGAAGAGGTCATCGGCAAGGATGTACTGGAATTGATTCATCCCGATCACCGCCAGTCTATGGCGCACCGAGTCGAAGAGGCGTACGGCGGTGCGGTGACACCGCTACAGGAAATCAAGTTTATGCGGCTGGACGGCAGTACCGTCGATACCGAGGTTACGTGCAGGCAGGTCGAGTTCGGCGGCAAGACGGCCATCGAGATCGTCGCACGCGACATCACGGAGCGCAAGCGGATGGAGCATGCCCTGCAGGAGAGCGAGCAGCGCTACCGCACGCTCTTTGAAAAGAGCCTCGACGCCGTCATCCTCACTGACCCCTCCGGAAAAGGTACCATTCTCTCGGCCAACCCGGCAGCCTGCCGGATGTTCGGGCGAACCGAGCAAGAGATGATCGGTCTGTCACGGGATGATATGTTTGCCCCGCATCAGCCTGAGCTGGCGAGCCTGCTCAGGGAAAGAGAGAGGATAGGTCGCTACACCGGAGAGGTGACTTACAGGCGAGCGGACGGCACGACCTTTGCCGGTGAGGTCTCCACGAGCTTCTTCACAGACAGTAACGGCAATTTAAGATCCGTTGCTATCGTGCGCGACGTCACGGAGCGCAAACGGGCCGAGAGCCGCGTCCAGAGGGAAATGGAGTACAAAGACTTCCTTCTCCTGCTTCACGAGAAGGCCCCTCAGCTTAGTGACAAAGAGCTCTATGACTATGTTCTGGAGGAGATGGTCCGGCTCACCGACAGCGCCATTGGCTTCTTTCACCGTGTCTCCGATGACCAGAAGACCGTCGTGCTTACTACGTGGAATAGCGAAGCACTGAAGAACTGTACCGCATCCTATGAGACCCATTATCTCCTGGAGCAGGCGGGCAACTGGGTTGACTGTGTCCGGTTCAGGCATCCGGTTATCTACAATGACTTTCCCCATTCGCCGAACCAGAAAGGGCTTCCGGATGGGCACGCGCCCGTCCGGCGTTTCATGAGTGTCCCCGTTATGGAGGGAGACAAGGTCAGGGTCATCTTTGGTGTGGGGAATAAAGCTGACAAGTATGATGAATCGGATGCCCTACAAATCCAGCTCGTCGCCAATGCACTCCATGCAATCATGAAGGGACGCCGTGCCGAGACGGCACTCCGCAAGGCTCACGACGAACTCGACCAACGCGTGCAGGAACGAACAGCCGAGCTGAGCAAAGCAGTTGATGCGCTTCACGATGAAATCGATGCGCGCCGGAAGGTGGAAGAGGACCTGGCGAGACAGGCGGAACTCCTGAACCTCACCCACGACGCCATTATCGCCCGTGACCTCAACCAGAGGGTCTTCTTCTGGAACAGGGGCGCGGAGGAACGGTACGGCTGGTCCAGTGACGAGGTGAAGGGAAAGGTGACGGATGGCCTCCTCCAGACCGTATACCCCCGGCCGCGGCAGGAAATAGAAGAGGAACTCCTCCTTCGTGGTCGATGGGCAGGGGAAGTCATACACACGACCAGAGACGACAGGAGGATCACGGTGGCGAGCAGGCGGGCGTTGCGGCGGGACAAGGACGGGAAGCCGATCGCGATCCTTGAGATCAACAGTGACATCACGGAGCAGAAACGCATCGAGGAGCACCTCCGGCAATCACAAAAGATGGAAGCTGTCGGCACCCTCGCCGGCGGCATCGCCCATGATTTTAACAATATCTTGGCAGCCATCATCGGTTTTACGGAGATGGCTCTTGACGATGTCTGACCAGGGTAGCCAGCTTGAGCGCAACATGCAGCGCGTGTTGAAGTCGGGTATGCGGGCGCGGGACCTTGTCAAACAGATCCTCGCCTTCTCCCGCATGACCGCAAAGGAACGCAAACCGTTGCAGCTGAGCAATGCCGTCGAAGAGGCCCTCAAGCTCCTCCGGGCGTCGCTTCCTTCGACCGTTGACCTGCGTCTTATCGTGGAGAGTGAATCAGGCACGGTCCTTGCCGATCCCACCCAGATCCAGCAGATCGTCATGAACCTCTGCACCAACGCCGTGCAGGCCATGGAAGACAAGGGCCTCCTGAAACTTACCCTGAGTGATTTCAGCTTCGAGTCGTCGCGGGAAGCTCCCGCTCCGGACATGGAACCGGGGGCCTACATGAGACTTTCGGTGAGCGATACGGGCCATGGCATGAGCAAGGAGGTCATGGAGCACCTCTTCGATCCGTTCTTTACGACGAAAGGACCGGGCCAGGGGACGGGGCTTGGCCTTTCCGTGGTGCATGGCATCGTGAAAAGCCACGACGGAGCCATCACCGTCGAGAGCGAGCCCGGCAAAGGATCAACCTTGACCGTCTATCTTCCGAGGCTCGAAAGAAAAACGGCCTCCGAGACTGACAAAGAGGCCTCAGCACCCACCGGCAATGAACGTATTCTCTTTATCGACGACGAGGAGTTGATCGTCGAGATGGGAGAGGGGATGCTCAAGGGCCTGGGCTATCGGGTGGTTCCAAAAACGAACGGTCGCGAAGCCCTCGACCTCTTCAAAGCAAATCCGGAAGCGTTCGATCTCATCATCACCGATCAGACGATGCCGCACATGACGGGTGTCGAACTGGCGCGGGAGATGATCGGTATACGCAGCGATATCCCCATTATCCTTGCGACCGGCTTCAGCCAGCGGGTCGACGCTGATTCCGCCAGGGCGGCGGGCATTCGTGCCTTTGTTATGAAACCCCTTACCCGCTCCGAGATAGCGCACACTATCCGCGAGGTTCTGGGCCCGGGTGAAAAGAAGCCCTAGCACGCCTCAGTCGAGCGGTAAAGCGCTTCTCTTCGTCAGCAGAAAGAAAAGACTTTCCCTCGCCCTTGTGGTAGAATGGGTACTGTTCCATTGCTGCTTGCCATCAACGTATCCTGAACTGCTTCTCTCCATCCCGGAGAGAACGCGTCAGAAACCAGGGGCCTCTGCCAGCGACCTCCAACCGAAAGGGGCGTCATCATGGCTTCCGGCCGGCAAAAACATATTTTGCTTGTGGAAGACGACGAGGATACACTCAGCGCGACCACCGCTATGCTCGAACGCCTGGGGTACAGCGTGAGGGCTGAGACGGAAAGTCTCAAGGCGTTGAGGACGTTTTCAGAAGAACCCGATCTCTTTGACCTTGCCCTCCTTGACCACGGGATGGCTGACCTGGCAGGACTGGAACTTGCCCAGCGATTCAGACGCATCCGCCGCGGTTTCCCGGTCGTGCTCTATACGGGATACCTTGACGGACCCTCGGCCGAACAGCTGGAGGCTGCCGGCATCGATGGGAGGGTTATGATCAAGCCAGCGACCCTTAAGGAACTCTCAGACGTGCTACAGGAAGCCTTGGGGGGATGGGCCAAGAGCAGGAGCATAGCCCTGAGACAAGTACGGGATCGCTGGTCCATCGGCGCGGTATAACCTCAACGTACCTCTATCTCTATAGCATCCTGAGACGCCCATCGGGGCCACTGCCAGCAACCCCCAACAGAAAGGAGCACAGCATGGCTTACGGACGGCGACCACACATTTTGTATTTGGAGGACGACAAGGATGTACACAGCATCACCACCGCCATGCTCGAGCACCTGGGGTGCAGCGTACGAGGCGAGACGGATAGCTTCAAGGCCTTGAGAACTTTTTCAGAAGAGCCCGACGCGTTCAACCTCGCTATCCTTGAGACCTTGATGCCTCAGCTGTCGGGACTGGAGCTTGCCGCGCGATTCAGGCGCATCCGCCCCGGTTTCCCGGTCCTGTTCTATACGGGACGCACGAACCGGTCCTGGGCCCATAAGATAGAAGCTGCCGGCTTCGGGTGGGTTGTTTTCAAACCCCTTCCCATGGACAAACTGGGAGGAGCGATAAGGGAAGCCCTTAAGGGAGGAGCAAAGGGCGCGACGCAAAGACCCTGAGTCAATAGGGATCGCTGACACGGTTAAGAATACAAGCGAGAGATAAGAAAGGCTGGCTCAAAAAACCTGCAGGAGATGTTCTTCTCGTAACATCTATTCTTCGAAGTGGTAATGGTTACATTTTAGCATTGTCCAAAATGCTTGAGTTGTAGGTGAAGTTTTCTCATGGCCGATCCCAAATTTTCCCTGATTCCTCCCGCTGATCTTCAGAAGGCAAATACCGTGCCTCGTGCTCCGTTCCTGGTTCTTGGTTCCGCAACCAACGAGGAACGAGGAACATAGAAAAAAACAGTTGAGCAAACTGGCCA
>CAWIHO010000072.1:0-14870 GCA_963835605.1 uncultured delta proteobacterium
TAGGTGCTTAACGTAACAAAACCTGCTTTGTCTTGTTATATCAGTTAGTTACGTAGCATTCTCCATTATCTCTTTTCGGTGTATTCCTGTCAAGAGAATTCTTTGTTTTTGTCTTTGCTTTTGGGGCCGTCGCTCTCAGATAGAGTGTAGTCAGCACCGCCGCATTTTTGTGACTCAGTGTTCCTGATGGCAAAAACCAATCATTGCTCATACCAGGGCTCCCCATTGCGCACGTCATCAATGATACCTCGTACACCCTGGTTGTCTGCCGGGTTGAGCCAGAGCATGCGGGTAAACACCGCATCGGCTTCTTTGAACCGGCCGAGCCGCCAGAGGCAGAGTCCATAGCCGTTGAGGCAGCGAAGGAACGGGCGGTTGTTGATATGCCCCCAGGGAAGGAGCCCGTCAAAGTTTTCTCCGAGGGAGAGCTCACCGATCCGTACGCCCACCTCGTAGTGACGGATGGCTTTCTCGGATTCGTGATCGAAGGCAAGATTGCCGAGGTGCGCGTGCGCATCGAGACAGCGGAGATCTGCAAGAAGGAGGTTCATGAGCGTGCGGCGCGCTTCACCATAGTCGCCTGACTCTTTCAACTCGACTGATTCGAGTATGGGATCCGTATCCGGATCATCAGGATCTTCGCCGGGGATCACCTGTTCCATTTCATACGCAGGTCGGGGACCGCGTTTGATGATCTGCTTCTCCCAGCCTTCGAGGGGTTTGTCCGGTTCTCCCCGGTGCTCTTCGTTCGGGAGCCACATACCCTCATCTTCGAGCGTAAAGGGTGTGAGGCCTAACGCGGCCACATCGAGGCGCCAGCTCTTGATCTCTCCGGAGAGATACGGATGGCCCGCGTAGCGCCACTTCTTATGCGGCGTGACCGTGATCAACTCACCCGGCACCACATCCCAGGAGCGCGTTGAGCGCAAGGTGACGTGACCCTTTCCCGGGATGCGGCAGGAGATGGCGTTTCCCTTCACGGCGAGGGCGATCAGTTCCATGTCGCGAGTAAGATCAAGATCATCCTGCGTCACTTTTTTGGGTTTGTGTTTCGTGGGTATGTTGCCTTTTGGATAGGGCTCGATGCCGAGCCACTTACGGTATGCAGCCACGTAGCGGGCAGCGGTTGTGCCTCCCGGGAAGTGGAGATCACAAGCGGCTACCTGATACTCCATGCCGTCTTCACGCCGGCAGCGCGCGGTTATTCCCCGTCGCTCATTCTCATAGTCAAGCGTAAGGACCGTTACCGGCTCTCCAATGACGAAGGCTTCTTTGGGCAGCTCGAGTTCGTCTTCAAGCACTTGCCGGAAGGCCCACGATTGTTCGTCGTCGCCGTAGGCATCGACAATAATCTCATCGATCAATACGTCCAGTTCATCGTTCGCCTTTTTGTTTTTCATGGAGCGCCTCTTTCTCCGCGATTCCTTCCCTCGGTGATGGGGAGCACCCGCGCTGTTTCTTCACGACGTGATCTCACGCTGCGATGATAGCGAGGATCCTCATCTTCCTCGAGCGCCTGCATGCGTTGCATAACCACCTCCATAGCCCGGTGGTAGTCCCGCTGCACCTTGAGGTTCGCCACCCGACAGTAGCGCTGCGTCGTGGTGATGTGGCTATGTCCCAGGAGGTCCTGGATGGAGGAGAGCGGAGCGTCTGCATTGAGTAACTGTGTGGCCATGGTATGACGCAGCGAATGACACGACGCCGCGACGCCGCTCTTGCGCGCATAGTATTCGATTCTCTTCTGGATACCCCGGACGGAGATCGGTTGCCCTTTCATGGGTCCTTTCTCCACCACGAAGAGTGCCCGCGTCTTCGATGACCGCTTTTCAAGATACGTCACCAGTGCAGCCAACGCGTCGTCACTCACGTACACCATACGGTCCTTGGCGCCTTTGCCGTTGGCGACAAAGAGCTGGCGTCGCTGGTACTCTACCGCATCGATGGTAAGGCGGGCAACTTCTTCAACGCGAAGGCCGCAGCGGAGCATCACCATGAACATCGCCCGGTCTCGGACTTTTTTGATGACGGCAAGAAGGCTCGCAACCTGGTCATCCTTCAGGTGACGGGGCAAGGGTTTGGGCAGACGGATGGCGATTTTGGTGACCGGGTTCTGCATCACTATTCCTTCTTCGTTGATGCAATAGTCGAAGAAGAGCCTGACGGTCTGCAGGTAGTTCGTGATCGTCTTCGGGGCCAGATGCCGCCTCTGGAGGTGATCCACGTACGCACCGATCGCATCGCGGGTCACGGAAGCAAGCGGGACCGCAAGCCATTGGATGAAGTGCGTCACGATATGCATGTAGGTCTTCATCGTCTGCGAAGAATAGTTCTTTCTCTTTAACGACCTTCGGAAGCTATCGGTAATTACCATCGATCTCTCCTTTCTCGATTTTCGCCATGGCCCGGAAGTATTCTTCTCGTCGCGTGGTATCGGTGAGCCGGGCATATCTGCGGGTTACCTCGATATCCTGATGGCCCAAGAGTTGCTGGAGCACTTCGAGACGCATGCCGGCATTTAATAACTCGGAGGCCATGGTGTGGCGAAGACAATGCACCGTGTAGCCCTTCTCCGTGAGTTTTGCTCTCGTGAGGTATTTATGGAAGCGCGAGAGCGCCGCACTGTAGCAGAGAGGCCTGTCTTTCAGGCCATAGAAGAGGAACTGCTTTTCGGGATCCCGTCGTTTGAGCCAGCGCCTGAGTGCGAAGAGTGCGTCATCGGAAACGTAGACCACTCTTCCCTGGCTATTCTTTTCTCCCTGGTAGAGGTGCACCTTCCGGTCACGAAGGTCGAGGTCGTTGAGCGTGAGGCCGAGCGCTTCACCGATCCTGATACCCGTCCTTAAGAGCAGCAGGGTGAGAGCACGGTCCCGGGTGTTGTGGATCACGGAGAGGAGCCTTCGCACATCCTTGGGGGCTATCGCGCGGGGAAGCGTGTCGGGGAGCTTGAGCCTGATCGTTTTTTTCAGGGAGCTCCCGGGGATGAGATCCTGCTCGATGAGGAAGTGGAGAAAGGCAACGATGAAGGCCATCCGGGTTTTGACGGTCGTGATGTGCATACCGCGATCTTGTTCGTGTTCGATGAAGGCTTCCAGGTCAGCACGCTCGAGATCCTTAAGATCACGCTTCGATCTTCCGTAGAAGCTCAAGAAGAGCATGACAGAGGTGAAAGAACTTTCGAGCGTGCTCCGCTTGTGGTTCAGGCGTGACTTATGCTTGAGGTAGCGCTCGAACGCTTCCTTTGCGGGAACCTCGATAGGGGAGAGCCGCTCAAGGATATGGTCAATGGTCGTGTGCGCACGATGCTGCTCAGTTGCTCCTGCGTGTTCACTTCTTAATGCTTGGCGAGTGCTCGGCTGTGTCTCGGTCATCTCTGTTCCTCCTTTTCTTTTTTCAAGAAAAAGCAGGTTAGATAATGACCCTCAGCCGTCCTAAAGGTCAATCCATTTTGTTACGTTGGGGTAGGTGAACTCGATGACCATCAAGTTGCGGACTCCATCCTGCTAATCCTCAAGAGCAGATTTCGATACCAGTATGAAGATTACACTTGTACTCAACAATTTCTGTGTCTGGTCATCGCGTCGGTCCTGACGGTTGCCGGGGTACTTTCGAGCGACCATCTTTTGAGACTCATGGCGACGCCGCCCGAGAATTTCGCGATGGCCTCGACGTATCTGCGAATAAATTTGGCCGGATTCATTCTGTTCTATTTTGGGATGCTCGTAAATTTCACGCTCAGGGGAATAGGTGATACCGCTCACTCCCCTGATATTTATGTCCGTAGGGCTCGGGCTTAACGCGGTTCTCGACTTTTTCTTTATAGGTGGGTTCGGCCCCTTTCCGCATTGGGGCCTCAACGGCGCCGCTTACGCGACACTCATTTCGCAGGCCACCGCCCTAGCCGTAAACATCTCTTTACCTGAACCGGAAGAACCATGTGATAGCCTTCCACCCCGGAAACTCATGCTGGACAGACACCTCAGTCTGCTTCTCTTCAAGATAGGGCTTCCATCGATCGTGCAGCAGTCACTGGTTTCCATCGGAAGTCTATTCATATCGACGTTCGTCAATTCCTTCGGCAGCGCGGCAACAAACGCCTTCGGCGCCGTTGGAAGGGTGGATATGATCGTCTTTATGCCTGCCTTATCCATGAGTATGGCGGCTTCCGCTCTCACGGGTCAGAACCTCGGTGCCCGCAAAACAGGCAGAGTGAAGGAGATATTCCGGTGGGGTCTTCTCATGACCTCATCGATCACGATTCTCATATCACTGATTGTCGTCTTCCTTTCAAGGCTGATACTCATGATGTTCGGCCTTGGGGACGATCCAAAGGTCATGGATATAGGCGTCAGCTACCTGAGGATTGTAGGTTCCTGCTACCTCTTCTTCGCGGTCATGTTCATATCGAACGGTGTCATCAACGGTGCCGGCCATACAATGATCACGATGATTTTTTCCTTGCTCTCACAGTGGCTCGTGAGGGTGCCCGCCTCGTGGCTACTGTCAAAGACCAGCCTTGGAGTGCAGGGATATGGGTAGCCGTGGCATTAAGCTTTGTGGTAACAATGATAGCCAGCCTTCTGTACTACGCTTCCGGAAGATGGAAGAAATCGACCGTTATAAAGGCTCCTGCCATCCTTCCGCCATTGAATAAATCAGTGGCGTGAGAAATTGTCCGGCGCCAGCCGACATTTGTAACAGAAAATCGGCATGAAGCCGCAGGTAAGTTAATCTCTGACAGCTTACCTGCGGCTTGTAATCTTCATTTTCTCTTTTCCCTTCCCGATGCGCGGTTATACTCGGCAATCGTGACGGGCGATCCGAAAAAAAGTTGGCGCGTGGGCCATAAAACTGCGGTCACCATATTGACCCTTCGCCGCACAATCGAGTAGACTCCACTTTGATGCGTCGTTATCTTGTCTTTGTTACCGCTTCGCTGGGGCTGCTCATGTATACCATCGATGGTACTGCAGTGGCGGTTGCTTTCCCCAGCTTCATGCGCGACCTGCACACCGATGTGCTGTGGGCAGGCTTGACCATGTCCATGTTTTCTGTGGGCGTCTGCATGGCCATGCCTCTTGCGGGGAATTTGAGCGACAATTTTGGCCGAAAACGAGTGTTTCTCGTCTCTCTTGTCTTTTTTACCGGCAGCTCACTGGCTTGCGGCCTCGCACCCAACATCTATGCACTGATCGCGTTCAGGCTCCTGCAGGGTATTGGAGGAGCGAGTTTCCTTCCTACCGCATCAGGGATGGCGAGCGACCATTTTCCCGAAAGCCGGCAGACGGTCATAGGACTTCTCAGCAGTATCTTCAATGTGGGAAGCATCATTGGACCGAACCTGGGCGGATGGATCGTGAGCCGGTATTCGTGGCGCTACATCTTCTACATCAACGTGCCTATCGGCATAGGATTGATGGTGTTGACGACGATCCTGCTTAAGGATGCAAAGATTCTTTCCCGCCGCCACGTGGATGTTGCGGGTGCGGTGGTGATGAGTGGCGCTATACTTTTTCTCATGTTCGGGCTGAACCTCATCGGTGAAAGTTTTTCCACCCCTTCTCTTCTCTGTGCCGCAGCTCTCATACTCCTCAGCTTCATCTTCGCCGGCCTCTTCCTGCGTCATGAAAAGAAAGCACCGAACCCGATTCTCGATCTTACCCTCCTGCAATCAAGACCCTTCGTGGCCGCAAACCTCATGAACCTCGCCACGGGCGCCGGCATGCTCGGGCTTTTTGCCTTCATACCTCTCTATGCCACATCCGTGCATAAGCTCTCCACGTTGATGAGCGGTGTCATACTGACACCCCGGTCGCTCGGGACCATTGCGGCGTCGACGATCACGAGTTTTCTGCTCAGGCGCTGGGGGTACCGCTGGCCCATGGTGTGGGGACTAAGCATCGTCTCCGGCGCAATGATCCTTCTGACGCCAGGGCTCCCGCTTGGGGGGCTTCACCTTGATAACGCGGGAATGTTATCGCTTGTGGTCCTGATTTCCGGCATCGGTTCGGGTATAGCGACTCCCGCGGTAAACAACGCCTGTATCGAGTTGATGCCCGAAAAAGTCGCCACCATCGTGGGGCTCAGAGGAACGTTCAGGATAGTTGGCCTGGCGCTCGGCATCTCGCTCATCACGTTTATTCTTCATGTGAGCGCAAACCCTGTCATCGGATTCAGGATCACCTTCATTTCCTTCGGCTTGCTCCTTCTCTCGTCACTGCCCCTGGTATTTCTCATGCCGAGTGGTAAGAGAGAATGGGCATAAAGAGTAGGGAAAGATGAGGTTAGTTTGTAAGAAACGCAATTGATTGCCGGAGTGGATCGACTTCGGGTTTCTTCCTCTTCTAAAGAGTTTTTCCCGATGAAGCAATACGTACCATCTTTCAGGCAGCAATCGTCATATTTCAGAAGTTCGCCTGACCAATATTGTTGGCCTTGCGGCGCCTTTGGGTAAAAGAAACAGCCGTTCGGCTTAGGTCTTAGCTGCATATTTTTTATACAACAAAGTGCTTGACACGATGTATCGCGGCGATATAATCGCTATAAGGAATGAAGAATTTGCAAACGTCAAGGTGACATTCGAAATGTGAGCATCCTTGCGCGCCGATGTCTTCGGCGCCAGCATGATCCTTTCCGCTCGACCGAGACACATAGAATTGGGCTCGTCCTATGACCGCTGGTGATTGGTTCACGCCGTGGTCCGGCAGCGATAAATGCCCACCGCCTCCAGGGTCATCACCACCTCACGATGCTGGTTGAGCACCTCGACAAAGGCACGCACAATACCCCGGTCTGGCTTGGATTCCGACCGTCTCGCCTCAAGAATCTCGACGCGTAGTGAAAGCTCGTCGGCTGGACGTACGGGCCTGAGCCAGTGTACTTCACCAGCACTCGGCGAACCCATAGACGCGACGCGCGAGATATAGTGGTCGACCAGGAGCCGCATCGTCAGAGCCGCAGTGAACCATCCGCTGGCGATAAGACCGCCGAAGGCGCTCTCGCGGGCTGCTTCCGGATCCACATGGTAGGGCTGTGGGTCGTACCGCCGGGCAAATTCGATCATCTCCTCCTCTTCCACCCGCATCGGTCCGAATTCGTACACGGAGCCGGGGGTGTAGTCCTCGAAGTAGCGGTCATCGATCGGCGGATTGAATATCGTATTGATCATGGTCGTCCTCGGGCGCGTCTGTCCCGTAAAAAACTGATCTTTTCTTTGTGTTCGTACCGGTCCGGTCTGAAAGGCTCGCGTTCACAGTGTAGCAGGGGGAGAAACGCGCGTCAACCGGGTGCATTCTTGCTCACGTGCGTTCGTACTGTCTATCAGCCTGAGAGAGGAGGATCTCGTCTATCAGGTGATTTGGGTCGCCCCTGTATCGATTACGGAAAGTACTGTAAGGATTTTCTCGGGTCCGCGATGAGGCTTCCGGAGAGTGATTCACCCTGACTCTTGTGATCAGGTATACGTTGCTGTGATGCGCAATGCAACGACTTCAGCGCGAGTTAAAGAGTACGGTAATGCTGAATCCCTGTATTGCCAAGCGATTACGCGAGTAGGTGCACACAAAATTGTTGATTTTAAGATTTCTCACTCTGATAGCGCCTTTCCAACGATAATGGCGCAGCGTCGGCAGAAGAATGGGGAACACAATACCTACCCGATCACCCATTGGTTACGTCTGGTTATGCATTAACGTCATGTTCACTAAAAGGCAAAGAACCAGCATCTGTATTCCGGAGCATTTCCCCAAAATTATATCTTGACAAAAAACAGCGGCCGCTGCTACAAGTAAACCACATGTCCGGCGGTTTATTGGGAGTGCACATCTCGAACCGCGTTGCTTAATATTCGAGGTTCTTGGTACACGAAAGGAGAACTGTCATGCAACTCGCTGTTGAGCACATTTGCTTCGTTGTTAAGGACTTGGAAGAGGCGATGGAGAGATACCGCTCTGTTTGGGGCGTCGAATTTGAGAGGGTCTTCTGGTCAGACCAGCCTAAGGGCACCTTCAGGGGCAAGGACGAGCACTACAGCGGAAGACTCGCATTCTTTCGTACCGGCGGCGTTCACTATGAGCTGGTCCAACCGGGGGAAGGAATGAGCATCTGGCGTGAGGTTCTCGAAGCTAAAGGAGAATGCTTCCACCATATCGGCATCTTCGTGCCTGATCTCGGGACGGAAGTCGCGGCGTACGCGGAGAAGGGCATAGGCGTGATCCAGACAGGCGAGAGCGAGCACGTCAAGTTCGCCTATATGGACACGGAAAAACCGACGGGCGTTATCATAGAAATCCTCCAAAATAAATGAGCAAACGGTAGATGATCATCGGCTCTCATCATAGTTAAAACCAATCTTCAGCGCTGGACGGAACTCCCCATACCTTTGCTTGCATTGCAGAAGTACGTCATGGTATAAGCAAAATAATTCGTTTATGGACCGGTCGGCATACAGGAATTCGGGTGTGAGAGACGCCCTTACAAAATCATCCTCAATATCCAACAAAAAGACAGGGGAAGAATCAATGAGTCAAAGATTGGAGATGCTGCTGCAGCCGCTCCAGATAGGTTCAGTGCGGCTAAGGAATCGCATGGTCAGGAGTCCAATGTGGAGCCGCACGAGCAGCGTGGAAGGAGAAGTGACACAGCAGCTTCTGGATATGTACGAAACAGCGGCAAAGGGCGGCCCGGCAATGATCGTGGTGGAAGCTATCGGAGTAGACGGCCGATACGTATGGCCGGAGTCTCAGCTGCGTATAGACGATGCGAAATTCATGCCCGGCCTGCGAAGGTTGGTGGATATTGTTCACCGTAACGGCTCCGCTTGCGAATTTCAACTTCACTGTGCGGGAGCGTTTGGCAAGGATCCTATCTCGCCGTCAGGAGTGGCCTGTTACGCACTTGGCAGGACTCACTATGTCCAGCCGAGGGCTCTCAGCCTGCCTGAAATCGAGGAGATGAGGGATGCCTTTATCAAAGCTGCGGTGCGGGCTAAGGAGTTGGACTGCGATGGAGTTGTAGTGCATGGGGCTACTTCTTATCTGCTGCAGCAGTGGGTTTCTCCCCACACGAACAAGAGAACGGATAGATATGGGGGAAGTTTTGAAAACCGGATACAGCTCCCCCTGGAAATAGTGCAGGGGATTCGCGAAAAGTGCGGCCCCTCCTTTCTCATAGGCTATTCTCTGGTGATTGATGAACTGCTGCCCGACGGAACGACAGTAGAAGAGTCAACAGCACTGGCAAGGGCGCTTGAGCAAAAAGGGGTCGACCACATCGACCTCAATATCGGATCGTATGAGACGAGCAGCCTGGAAAAGGGCATAGGCCGCAGCCACAGGCAACCGAAGGGCACCTTTGACAAAACGGAACTTTTCAAGAGGCAGCTCAACATTAAAATATTCGCACGATGCAACGGCGAACATGATCCCGCCAAGTGGGAAGAGGCGCTTCAAAAAGGGCAATGTGATGTGATCCAGGCCGGAAGGCCCCTGCTCAGTGACCCGGAGCTTCCTAAAAAGGTTAAAGAGGGCAGACTTGAAGATATCAGATTGTGCATACGGTGCGTCCAGTGTTTTGAGAGCGGAACCATTAAGCACTTTCAGCACGCGTGCTCGTTGAATGCGGATTTGTGTAAAGAAAGAGACTACGCCATCGCCCGCACAACGATGCCGAAGCGGGTCCTCATAGCGGGAGGAGGGCCTGCAGGGCTGGAGGCCGCCCGCGTGGCCGCCTTGAGGGGACATCAGGTAACTCTTATGGAGAAAGAGGCCGACCTTGGTGGAAACGCAAGGATCGCAGCTCTTCCCATAGGAAAAGAGGATATCAAGGGCTTTATCGATTGGCTTGAGAGGCAATGTAAGAAATCGGGTGTCACATTTGAACTGGGCAAGGCGGTTTCGGCGGACGTTGTTAAGAAGCTTAACCCTGACGTGGTGATCGTTGCTACGGGCGCGGGGCGTCTGACTCCGAATATTTCGGGCATAGACAAGCCGAATGTCTTGAGCGCTGAAGCTGTTCTTACCGGAGAGGCCCACGTTGGGAAAAGGGTTGTCATTGCAGGTGGAGGACTCGTCGGAGTGGAGACAGCCGATTTTCTGGCCGAGAAAAAACTTGCCGAAGCGATCACTATTATTGAGATGCTGCCCTCGCTTGCTTACGATATGCCGGCGATGGCCAGGACCTATATGTTGCAGGTATTGCTGCCTAAATGGGGCATAAGAACAGTGACCAATATGCACATTCAGGAAATCACCGATGACGGCGTGTGCGCGATAGACAACAACTGGAAAAGACACACCTTTGAATGTGATACGGTTATTAGTGCTCTGGGCTATGTGCCGAATACTGCACTCCGTGAAACCCTAGAGGGGATTGCTTCGGAGCTCTATACCATTGGAGACTGTGTGAAACCGGGCAATCTATTGACTGCGGTTCACGATGCAGCTTATGTGGCGAGGCAGATATAAAGACAGTTTGAGGAAAAGACTTAAGCAAAGATTGAGGTTGGGTTTTGAATGGGTCCTCATAAGTACATAGGCCGGCGCCTCCCGCGTTCGGACGGGCCTGAAAAAGTTACCGGCAAGGCCCTTTTTGTTGCGGATATGCGGCTGCCTGATATGCTGGTCGGTAAGATTTTGCGGAGCCCTTATGCCCATGCCAGGGTAAAAGAGATCGACATGTCGGCCGCGGAGCGCGTGGCAGGCGTGAAGGCAATTTTGACCCGGGATGATATCAAAGGAAGGTTCAATAATTACGGAACCGTGATGATGGACCAGGGGATCGTTGCAATTGACAGGGTCCGCTATGTGGGCGACCCGGTCGTTGCAGTGGCGGCCGTAGACAGATTTGCCGCGGAAGAAGCGCTTTCATTGATAAGGGTGGAATACGAAGAGCTGAAAGGTGTATTTGCTGTCGAGGACGCATTGGCACCCGACGCACCCCTCCTCCATGACACTATCCCGGTTCCGCCCTACGTTCAGCACCTCTTCAACCCCGTTCAAGGCACGAATATCTGCAACCACTTCAAACTGATATGCGGAGACATCGAGAAGGGATTTAGCGAATCGGATCTTGTGTTTGAGGATACCTTTACCACGGAACCCGATCAACACACGCCTCTGGAGACTCACGCGTGCATCGCCAGAATATTTCCCGGGCCGAGAATCGAGCTCTGGACCAACAACCAGGATCCGTCCAACACGCACGCTATTCTTTCGCAGGTTTTCAAGCTTCCGCAAAGCAGCATCAGCATCACTATCCCTTACGTGGGAGGTGGCTTCGGATCAAAGATAGGGCCTAAGCTGGAGCCTCTGACGATTGCGCTCGCGTGGAAAGCCGGAAAGGCGGTCAAAGTCGCGCTCACTCGCGAAGAGGAATTTCTTACCATCTCGAGGCATGCCGTAAAGACCAACATAAAGACCGGCGTGAAGAGAGATGGTACCATCGTTGCCAGAGAGATGAGCATCTATATCGACACCGGTGCTTACGCTGATTCCGGCCCGGTCGTTTGCAAGAATCTCGGCTTCACCGCAGCGGGTCCTTATCGCATTCCGAACGTTAAAGTTGATTCATATGCCGTTTACACTAATAAGGTCCCGGCCGGGGCAATGAGGGGCTTTGGTGTGCCTCAGATAGCATGGGCTTATGAACAGCAGATGGATATAATCGCCGAAAGGCTGTCGATCGATCCCATTGCGATACGCAAACTGAATCTCTTGAAGAATGGAGACGCGCATCACACCGGCTCGCCCATGGAGGACGTCGGTTTCCATCAGCTCCTTGATAAGGCTGCCGCGGGCATCGATTGGGAAGGAGCGCAAAACCCGAGCCGCGAGAACATACGGTGTCGCGGCAAAGGAGTCTCTATTTGCCTGAAAAGCACGGCCACGCCTTCTACGTCGAGCGCATATGTGAAGATGAGTGCCGACGGAAGTGCCGCTCTGCTCTGCAATACGGTGGAAATGGGACAAGGATGCAGAACGGTCATGACGCAGATTATCTGCGAGGAGTTAGGGCTCTCTCCTGAAAAGGTCTCAATCCTTGATCCCGACGTCAGCGTAGCGCCGTTCGATACAGGGACCTTTTCCAGCCGCTCCACCTTCCACATGGGGAATGCGGTCCTGCTCGCCGTAGAGGATCTGAAGGCCCAACTCCTCGATGCTGCCTCGGACGTGCTGGGCGTGGGGAAAATGGATCTTCACCTGAAGGACGGATTCATAGTAGTTAAAGAGATGCCCGACAAATCTCTTCCTCTGGCCCAGGCGGTTCGCGGACCGGGTGTGCCTCGGGGAAGTCTGATGGGTCGTGGCGTGTATCAGACAAAAGGCGGCTTCAATAAAGAAAACGGGCAGGGCCTGGTATCGTTCTATTGGATGAGTGCAAGCGGGGGCGCTGAAGTGGAAGTCGATAAAGAGACGGGTTCTGTGAAGGTTACAAAGTACCTGGGGATCGTCGACGTGGGCAAAGCGATAAACCCTGCAAATATAGAGCAGCAGAACATGGGGTCGATTGTGATGGCGCTCGGACATACGTTTACGGAGCGCATGATCTACGACGATAAAGGCGTGCTCCTCAACCCTGATTTCCTCGATTATAAGATTCCGACCGTCAAGGACCTTCCCGATCTGTTACTCGTCGATTTCATTGAAATTCCAAACCGGAAGGGGCCGTACGGGGCAAAGGGGATCGGCGAGGTCATGATTATTCCGCCGGCGCCTGCTATAGCCAATGCTCTTTATCGGGCAACAGGCATCCGTTTCAAGGACCTTCCCATCACCCAGGAGAAGGTTCTGTCAAAACTACTGGAACTGGAAAAGAGCCGTAAGGCGAGCGTTAAGCCGCACACCGTCGACGCCGTGGACCGCTCACGCGAAATAAGGTAAACTGTACACTCGGCGCTAACAAACACCTTTCAAAAAAAGGAGAGCTAATGGGTAAGCAACACAAACTTGAAATCCGGGATGATGTATGGGTCCCGACGCAGTGCGGCAGATGCTTCAGCAACTGCGGGATACGGGTGCGGCGCGTCAATGGCGTTGCGGTGCAGATAGAAGGAAATGCAGCCTCCTGGCAGGGCTCGAGAGGAGGGGTCTGCGGCAAAGGTGCTTCCGGTCTCCAACTGCTTTACGATCCCAACCGTCTCAATGTTCCTCTACGGAGGACAAATCCGGAGAAGGGCCTCTATGCAGACCCGAAGTGGAAGGAAATCTCGTGGGAAGAAGCCCTCGACGAGATCACGGAAAAGCTGAAGAAAGTCCTCGCCGATGATCCGAGAAAAATATTTCTGCAATCGACCACGGTCCGGTCGCCCACGGCATCCCAAGGCTGGAGGCGCTTTCTGGCAACTATTCTCGGTACGCCGAACGGCTCGGTCGGAGGTGCGGGCATCCATTGCGGGGCCGGCGGCCACATGGCCAGCGGCCTGATGCACGCCTCCTGGGACATATTGCCCGACTACAGACTGTGCAACTACGCCATATACTGGGGTTCGAACAACGGCCACGCCACGGGCCATGCGGCCATGGTGCTCGCCAGGTGTGTTGCCGAGGCGATGGAACGCGGGATGAAGCTCGTTGTCTTTGATCCCGTCTGCAACTATTCGGCTGCCAAGGCGACGGAATGGATCCCCATCGTACCCGGAACCGACAGTGTTGTAGCTCTTGCCATGTCCAATGTAATTATTAACGAGCTGGGCATATGGGACAACGCATACCTGAAATTAAAAACGAACGCACCGTATCTCGCAGGCCCTGATGGCCGTTTCGTAAGAGATAAAGAAACGGGAAAACCTCTTGTGTGGGATGCGGGTGGCGTAAGTGTCAAAGTTTACGATGACCCCACGGTCGCTGATTACGCCATTGAAGGGAACTATTCGATCAATGGTATGGAATGCCGGCCTGCCTTTCAGCTTTTCAAGGAGCATCTTAAACAGTACACACCTGAGATGGCCTCCAAAATCAGCGAGGTTCCCTCGGAGACGATTCGCAGGATAGCGACTGAATTCGCTGCTGCTGCGCAGATCGGCAGCACCGTGACCATTGAAGGCCATCAGCTTCCCTTTCAGGCCCGTTACCTCGGTTACGTTCCGAGGCGGCGAAGGACACGGCAACGCATTTCACACAGCGATGTCGGTCGCGATGCTCAACCATATTCTCGGCGCAGCAGACGTGCCCGGCGGAGCGCTCGGTATGTCGTGCAGGTCCTTCGGTTATCAGGAGACAGGGAATCCGACATTCGGCCCTGGAATGGGGCCCGACGGCATGCTGACCGCGCCTCTTTGGGTTACTCCGCACACCCCGTGGCCCGTTCACGAACCGAAAGTCCCAAGGGATCTTGGATTGCTGGAGCTCTTCGTGATGTCGAGCGGTTCTCCGATCTGGGCCATCGGCAACATGGAGGAGCTGTGGCAGAAGATCGAATTGCCGTACCGCATAGAGGTGCTGCTCAACTTCGGCTGCAATTCGGCGTTGGGGATCGCAAACCCGGGAGCACAGGAAGAATTTCTCAAGAGGATCCCCTTCATCGTGAGCTGGGACCTTTTCGCCAACGAGTTCTCTGAAGGGTTTGCCGACATACTTCTGCCGGACACCAGCTACCTTGAAACCTTCACCTTTATAGATGGGCAGGGCTTCAATTTCAACTATCCGTTCGGGATGGACCCCTGGTGCTATCACGTGACTCAGCCCGTTGTCGAGTCGCAGAAAGACAGGCGCTATATCATGGATGTGAGCTTTGACCTGCTCGACAGGTTGGGCAAGCGTGCGGAGGTGAACGAGTTCTGGAACAAGTTCATAGGGCTCGAAGAAGAGGAGAAATTACGGAACCGAATGAGCAGATCACGTGGGAGCGGGTGGGTGACAGGGCTTTGAAGCATT
>CAWIHO010000073.1:0-71840 GCA_963835605.1 uncultured delta proteobacterium
GGAGTCGATGCTGACGGGATATCCGTCGAATAGAATTGCTCCTGAATCGGGAACATGCAATCCCGAAAAGAGATTAATGAGGGTACTTTTCCCAGCCCCGTTCTCTCCAAGCAAAAAATGCACTTCCCCGGCCCTCAGGTCGAAGTCTACATTCTTCAGGGCCTGGACGCCGGGGAAACGCTTGCATACAGCTCTCGCCTCCAGGATGGCAGGACCGATATCGGTTCCCATAATCCTGTCAGCCGCTATATGCCGAACACTGGATTTCTATATCATGGTTGGGCTTCCAACCCTTCTCGTAGTCTTCGTTCAGCCGACATATTTCTATAGCCGTACCCATAGGCATGGGTTTCGCCTTTCGCAAATCGGAGAGGAGGTGATAAACGATCGGCAGATCAGCTAAGTTCCTCATATAAAATCGGACCTCGAATAAAATTGCCACGATGCCCCGCCTGCTATGAAAATCGCGTCCAAATTTTTGAAACATTGAATTGCACGGGCTTAAAAAGCTCCCTCCACGAGGGACCCGGTAGCAGGATTTATGGGGGCGTACGCCGGAACAATATACGAAATTTCCAATTCGCACACCTTGACTGAAAGGTCCTGTCGGCTTCTGTCCCTTGGTCGTTGAGAGGATCTCTAAAATCGCCGTCGTAAGCTTCCCCCTCAATCATCAGGGAATGATGATTTGTAAAGCGGGCACACTCTATGATCACGCGCAGGGGATTGGCCTTGTAAATCTGAGTGGATATTTTATTTTACGATTGCGCGATCACGCATATTGCGGACATAGACCCGGGTAGAGAAAAGCCGCTCCAAAGGCATGCCTGCGGTTTCAAGAAGGGAACGAATGCGGTCGAAGCACAGACGCACCTCTGATTCGCAATCCCTTTCCTCCTGCAGATTGTGGAAATCAGCGACCGTAAAGTCCCCGGAGATATATAGGTAGTTACCATGCCGTACGGCAGAGGAAAAACCGTCTCCCTCGCCTAAAAACTGCGTTGACGCCATATCCACTGCCGCGATGCCGTCAACTTCAAGGTCGGAATCGCCTTGCAACCTGTTCACCTCAAGGGTGGTGCGGGCTGGAAATTTCCCCTGAAAGAACTCTTTCAGAACATTATCGAATGCTTCCCGGTCCCGAAGATTGCGCAGGTAGACTTTCATTGAAAGCAGCTTGTTCAGGCCGCTACCCGCTTCCGAAAGAGATTCGGAAAGATTCTCCACGCACTTGCGAGCGCGACTGGAGAAATCCCCATCCACCAGGCGCCCCGTGGTCTTGTCCAGACCTTGTACACCGGAAGAGTAAACCCGGTCTCCTATCTTAACTGCTCTCGAAAAAGATGATTGCGATTGACCAACGAATTGCATGGCTTTATTCCTCTGCCTGCATCCTTCAGGGCTTGAAGCTTTCCGGATGCGTTACGGTTGAGAAATCAAAGGTGGCCAGATTCTCTCTTGTCAAAAGGAGGGCTGGTGTGACAATGACCTTCTGGGGGGTCTTTCCATTCAACTTGGCATATGCCGCGTCTACAGCGGCCCTACCTTGCATTACCGTCTGCTGTACCGCTTCGCAAAGAATATATCCAGCCTTCATGTACTCGATCCCAATTTCCGTCGGATTACATGAACTGACCTTAATCTGGTTCGTTTTTCCTGCGCTTATGATCGCACGCACCGCCCCTGCAGCAAGGTCATCGTTCGCAGTATAAACTCCGCGCAAGCTCGGGAATGCCTGCAGCCAGGATTCCATCAATTCGATTGCCTTGGGTCTACTGACCTCGGTCCATTGTTCCGCCACGATTTTCGCGCCCGGATAGCTCTTTGCAAGGGTATCACGGAATCCCTTGGCTCTGTCCACGGACCAGTTAAGCCCCGGAGGACCAGACATCAGTGCAACTTCTCCCTTTCCCTGAAGGTATTTTCCCATGTACTGCGCCTGCATCACGCCCATTCCGTAATCATCCGCAACAACTTTGGTGAGTATGTCAGTCTTCGGCTGGCTACCAACGCCGATGACGGGAATCTTTGCACGTTGAGCCTCTTCCACGACAGGTACAACACCCTCTGCCGATGTCGCACCCATGATGATGATATCGACACCCCGATGAATAAGATTTTCCATCTGGCTGATCTGCGTATCCAGATTCCCGAAACCACCCGCGTTCAAATCCACAACTTCCATGTTGTATTTCTTGGCCTGGTCCCTGACCCCATACAGCATAGGAATCCAGAAGGAATGGGTCAGGGCAGGCATGGAGAATCCGATGACGAGCTTCTTGGCGGCCTGGGAAGGTTCCTGCTTTGATGCACCAAATACTTGTACCTGGGGCATGCCCAGAAACAGGATGCCCAAAACCAAAAGGACAGTAAAAAATCGTGTCGACTTCTTCTTCATGTTGAACCTCCTAGATTAATAGAAGCAAACTGATTTAAATCTCCGCTAATCCCCTGATCTAGTCGAAATCAGAGTATATCTCGCCAAAGCGCAGGCCCGCGATAGTCTTGCCCATATAGTCTTGCCTTAAGCTTGCTTTGGTCTTATCGAAATCCTGCGCCTTCACGCCATTTGCGACCGCCAAGTATGCTTCACAAAAGGCGGCAAGGTGGTCAACTGCCTGGACCAGTTCACCGTCTCGGGGATTGTATCGGTCCTCGTTGTATCGGGCGCTTATCTCGTCGCTCGTCTTTTCCTGTAGCGTATTGTCGAGCGTCACAACGCTCTTGAACTCAATCTCTGTAAACACCCTCATCTCACTGTGCCAGTCTTCCTGAATGAGGCTGTATACTTCTTCTTCCATGCGCTCCTTCTCATATTCTTTGATAAGGCTGTCGAGGCCGCCAACCGATTTTTTTACGGGATGGACAATGTCCCGGGTCAGCACCTCCGGGAGATCATGGAAGAGCCCTGTAAAATAATTGTTGTAGCATCTCTTGGGGCAAGCCTTTATTTCGAGTGAGAGGAGATACGACAGGATGGCGACGATGAGCATATGGCCGAGCACAGACGTTTCAGGCACCCTCCGCAGGTGGCTCCACCGGAGCTGGAAGCGTAGCTGCCCGCACAGGTCCGCGAAGTTCTGGAGTCTCGAATAAAGGGCCAGTTGCTGCGAGCCCTTCAGGTCGTAATATTTTTCTTGCTTGCTCTCCAGCTCTTTGCGGATCCCTTCAATCTCATAACCGCGAGGGTTTGCCCGCTCGATAATATCGAACTCCCATTTTGTCGCATAAAAATGGGCGGCGCTCAGGATCCTTTTGTTGACGTTTTCCTGAGGGTCCTCAAAGTACGATTGAAACCTCCGACAGAAGACCTCCCCGAGCGGCATTATGATGGGCGCCAGCTGGTCGAATACCCAGCTGTTCAACTGTTTGTACTTGCTCCGGTCTTCTCTGATACGATGGAAAATTTGCGGTTTCAGGTCTGTCACGATGATGCGCTGGAGGAATTCGAAAAGGCCGCCCTCTATGACCTCGATCCAATTGAACTCGGGATTCTCCTCCTCGAATTTGCCCAGTATGAAGGAGATCACCATCTTGTGGGCCTGTTTATCAAGCTCGCGCAGCTCAACAGGACGGATCTTATCGTTCCAGCGCTGCATGCTGGCGGCATCGTGGATTTTGAGGATTAAGGCCTTTCTGATCATAGAACAGTTTCTCTTTGGATACCCGCTCCCCAGAGCGTTACTGTCAGACTACCTGTTCAATCATAACAATGCCGGAACAAAAGCACAATAGGGGAAAATGCGGGCAGGCTTCGTAGACCGGGTAATCGTAAGAGATCAGGGCGTGCTTCACCTGCATGCCGCGGTAGAGCGCGACCGGCTTGGTGTTGACGAAGACAACAATTCTATCTTCCATCACTGCACGAAGGTAATTCTCCCTTCGACCTTGGGAGATACGGGAGAATGTTTTCCCAGGTATTCTACCAGAGCATCTCTCAGCGTGTCGCCGTACGCTATATTGTTTCCCTCTTTCAGAGCAGTTACCTTGTCGCCACCAGCCGCGAGAAAATCATTCGTGACCAGGGTGTATGTCTTACCAGGATCGAGTGGCTCGCCACCAACCTCCGCATTCACTACACGCTCTCCCGCAGGTTTTTTCAGATCGTATGTCATCGTCATGCCGGATACCTGCAAGCCCCCGAACTCCATGGTACCGCCCTGCTCAAGAGCTTCTTTACCTGTCTCCCGGTCAGGTCCATGGAAACAAGCACGTTGTCAAATGGAAAAGCCGTGTACAGCTCCTCCATCGTAATCTTTCCCTGCAGGAATATTGGCCCTGATGCCGCCGCTATTCTGAAAGGCGATTTGGCTGCCCGCGGCTGCTCGCATTGCATCTGCTGCGAGATCGCCCAGATTGGACTCACTGCCACTTTGGGCCGTGAGGTCAACCGAGGTTTCTCCAACGACAGCAGCGAATTTCTGTTTGACTCTATCGTCATACTTTTTCACTATCAACGCGGCTTTTCTATCGGGCCTGTTCTGTGGAGCCGCCGATACAAGCCTGAGACCGCTGCTCCCGGTGTAAGCCGACTGGCCCGACCTGTGGCCTTATCCACGACCAGTTCCAGCACTCCGAGGTAGACGCCATAAGCCCTGCCTGCACAATGACCGTACCACTCTCTGTTTTCAACGGCTTCGGAATCTCTGTGTGGCTGTGACCCCCGACAATGACATCGATGCCCGGAACGGCGGCAGCAAGGCTCTTATCAGCGTCCAGCCCCAGATGCGAAAGCACAATAACGATAGAGGCGCCTTGCTGCCTTACCTCCTGAATCAGGCGAGGCAGAACCGCCTCCGGGCTGAGAAATGTCAGTCCTTTCACGTTGTCCGGTTTAGTTGTGTACCCTGTTTCAGGGGTTGTAACGCCTATCACCGCCACTTTGGCATGTCCCCTCTGAAGGATCGTGTACGGCCTGATGCCCGGAAGCAGATTTCCTCGGCTGTCTACGATATTTGCCGCAAGAAAAGGAAAGTGGGCCTCTTTTCGCAGGCGTGTCAAAGCCCCCATGCCCCAATCAAACTCATGGTTGCCCAA
Organism: uncultured delta proteobacterium; assembly: GCA_963835605.1. Lineage (GTDB taxonomy): Bacteria > Desulfobacterota > Syntrophorhabdia > Syntrophorhabdales > WCHB1-27 > JADGQN01. The sequence goes on from CAWIHO010000073.1 coordinate 5,038, forward strand.
GGTCATAGCATCGAATCTCACCTCGTTCATGACCTCCATCACAGGCGTGCCGTGAAACAGGTTTGACACGGGGCTTCCCTGAAACATGTCTCCTGCCGCCAGAAGCAGGGTGCCTGTCGGGTTTTTCGCTCTTGCCTGTCTTGATCATCGCAGCGAGATAAGCTGCTCCACCCACCTGTTCTTGCGGGTCAATCGTTTTGTCGAGAAAGGGTTTCACTCTGCCATGATAGTCGTTCACGTGGAGTATCGTGAGGAGCGTTGTGGCAGGCTCTGCCGCGTGCAGACCGGACGCAACGATCAAGAAGATCGCCAGAAAGGACAGCATCAACTTACATGATCTCTTCGTCTTCTACCTCCCGTAAGCGTTCACGGTCCAAGCCGCCTTGCTTTGTCACCAACCACTAAACACTATTCACTGATCACTCAGTACTAGCCACTCGCAACTCTTACCATCCTTCTCACTTTTCTTGGCGCCGATAGCCAGACGACAACACTGGAGGCCAGAGCGAAAACCGCACAAAGAAGAAAGGCCAGCTGATAGCTCTGGGTTTTGTCATAGATGAAGCCGCCGAACCAGGAGCCAAAAGCGCATCCCGCGCCGATGACCCCTTCCAGGATACCGTAAATGAGACCGAACCGCTTCCCCTGAAAGAGGTCCGCGGCCACGGAGATGAACATGGGGGCGGTGCAACCCCACCCCACGCCAAGAAGGAGGCTGAAAAGATAGGCAAGGTTTCTGATCCCTGTTACGTTGATGAAAATAAGAGACCATGCCGCCATGGAAAGAACAATCGCCCCTGCCGTGAACGTTGGTTCGCGGCCGATCCGGTCGGAAAGCCAGCCCCAGAAGATTCTGGAAATCAGCGAAACAATCCCCACCATGGCGAGGAAAAACGCTGCAGCCATCCGTTCGATGCCCTTGTCTATGAGAAATCTCACCGAGTGAGTAACCATCAGGTAGACAGGGGTGATGCTCAAGAACGCAAATGTCAGCAGGGCCCAGTAGCGTCCCGTCTTGAAGATCTTTTTCACCGTCCAGTCTGTTCCGGCCCAGACATGATCGACCACCTCCACAGTTCTTTTCTTCGGAAGCTCGCCGACAACCGACCCGTCAGGGGAGAGGCCAAGCTCTGCCGGTTTATGGCGAAGAAAAATGAGCGTCAGGGGAAAGAGAACGACAAGAAATAAGCCTGCGAGGGCCACGAAGGCCGTCCGCCAGCCCCATAATCCAATGAAATACTGCGTCAGCGGCACCAGGAGGAATGTTCCCAGTCCCATGCCGGAGACAGAAATGCCCACGGCAACACCCCTCTTCTTCTCAAACCATTGTGCAAGGATGGGTGAGTATGCGGCAATACTGACTGAGGTGACGCCGATGGCAACGATCACCCCGAAGAAGAGGTAAAACTGGAAGAGGCTGCTGATATAGCGACAGAGAGCAAGACCGCCGCACATAATAACTATCCCCGGAAGTATAACGCGCCTCGGGCCAAACCGGTCGATCAGGCCTCCGGTGAGGGGCGCCAGTATCAGATAGATGACGTAGGAGACTGACTGAACTCCCGCTGCGCCGCCCCTGCTCCATCCGAATTCATCGAGAAGGGACGCGTAAAAGACGGCGAACGTAGTGCGGATGCCTGTCCAGGCAGCCATGCCGAGAAGGCCGAGAACGACGACGACCCACCCATAGAAGAAAGGTAGGGACAGAAAACGTTTTTCCGTCAAATCGATTTCCTCCTCGGCTCCGCCTCGAGAAGCGCGCGTGGCCTTTCTATATTGTTCACAATTCTCAGCTCAGCACAATCTCTTTTTTTGCGCGCCTGTATGGAGGCAAAATTCTGGGGTGACACTACTCAAGCTGGTGCAGGAAAAATTTGACACGCGTATCAAGTCCGGCTATACTTGATTTTGTCTACTAAAGTAGGACATTGCGATGCCGCGGTTACAGAAAACGATAGCTGTCTTCCTCGTTTTATTTCTCATAGCGATAACTTTGCTCTGTCTCATCGACTTCGGAGGCGGCAATAGCAGCATTAACAAGCTGGCCTCCCTTGTCGGCCTGAAGGCGGTAGTCGCGGCCCCGACTATAGAAGCGGGCCGGTACGGCCTATCAATCGTGTCAAAGGAAAGCGTTCGCCCGAATGTCGCCGCACTGCTCGTTTACGCAATCCTCGGATTCATCATTGCCTCCACGATTTACAGTCTCCAGCCGAAGGTAGGCGGCTTGGGCTCTTCCGACTGGGTGGACGTGGGCCGACGCATGAAAGAATCTGCCTATTATCAAGAAGCTATAGATGCGTATAGCATTGCGACGCAACTGAATCCCGGAGCCTCGACAGCCTTTGCAGAAAGGGGTGTGGCCTATCACAAGCTCGGTGATTACGAACGGGCTGTCCAGGACTACCACACAGCGCTCCGTCTCAGGCCTGTGCTGACCATGTATTATCGGGAACTGGGTGACTATTTCAATAGCCTCAAGCTCGTAGCTGGCCATGGGTTGAGTGACGCCCGGGTTGTTCAGCCTGAGCAAGCGCCGTCAACCGATTTCCTCTGGTGTCCCAATTGCTTCCTGGCGATGAAGGTTCCCAAGGGTAGCCGTGGGTGCTTTAACTGTCCGAAGTGTGGTCACGAGTTCTTCGCCTGATCGGCGTGATGCCAGACTGCCTTTCGCGCCTCCCTTCGTTGCCCTTCGACGTACCCTACTTCGATGTACCCCAAGGTACACCTCTGCGTAGCCCAGGCCTCGGTGCGTCTAGATATGCATCGAAATTCAGCCCGGCATCAGCAAATCGACGCGCGCATGCTCCTCGTGGCTTCCACCTGCAAAGAAAGCTGTGGTCGTGGTCTACAGCGTTGCCGATTGCCAGTCGAAAGAAAGATGTGCCTTATGAGGAGGGAGGATGAATCACGCCGCATTCCTGTGTATACTATGGGGTAATCAGAGAGGAATGTTGAACCGGGGTGATGGCGCACCTGCGCCGTCCAAAGGCTTCGCAAGGAGACACGACGGATGGCCACAACACGAACCATGGGGATTGTCACATCGCGGCCCCGCAGAGCCCTGTCCGAACTAATCATTATTCTTTCCGTCCTGTCTCTCGTATCGTGTAGCTTTAACCTGCCTCGGGACAGGAACGTTGCCGACGGTTCTCAGAAGAAGAGCACCAAAACCGAAACAGCCTCCGCCCAGCCCGGGACCCAGCCTCCTCCTCAGCTTTTTTCCACTGGAGGTATGTATTACAGAAACTGGACCAAGTACATGACAGATGACGATGATATTAAGTATTTCTGCGACGAAGGCGCGATCATTCAATCTCCCAAGAACACCGTCCAGATGTGGATAAAAAGAGAGTTCCCACCTGGAGCGGCGCAAAAGGAGATTGTGACCCTCGACGAAATAGATTGCCGTGAAGCACAGTATCGTACCCTCGAGCTTCGCGTGACGTACCGGGATGGAAGAACTGGGAGAACCGACAAAGCTACCGAGTGGGTAAAAATCTACGAAAACAGCAATGAAGAATACCTCATGGGCGAATACTGCAAGTAGTTTCCCTGAAAGGCCATCCACGATGCATAGATGCCGACATGCTTGTAGGCTGCTGCACTGGTGCGTTTCTGGGTAAAGGGAATGGGAGATCTTGAAAAGTAAAGGGCGAAGCCCTTCGATCGAGCAAACCTTCACAATGTGCGGGCTCTCTAATTCACTCTTTTCACTGAGTGGAACGCAGAGAGTCGCCATGGCGTCAGTCTATGCATAATCTTCCGGCTTACCCACGTAATCTTCAAGATGAATGCGGCTCATGATCTCATCCGGCACTTTTGCCACGGGCGGTAAGTCCTTTCGGAAGGGTTTCGCTGTTGCATCGATACCGACCTTCGTCACAACGCCCTCCAGCGGAGCAGATAAATCCAAATCGGAACCCATTACCGCGGGAAGAACCATGATGTCCCGGTCCGCTTGTACACGCGTCAAAAGGGCCCAGGCTATGTCACTACCCTTCTCAATATTAATATCCGTATCGAAGCAGACCACGTACTTCAGGTAAAGATCGTTGGCAAAGGCGGCCAGGATCGCCTGTTTCGGTTGTGCAACGTGCTTCTTGTCGAGTTGAATAAACCCATACATCAGGGGGCCAGTCCGGAAAAGCTTCACATCGGGAACGGCCTGTTTCAACTGTCGAGTCATAAAGGTCTCCAGGGGAATCTTGGGCATAGGCCAGAGGACGGTGCTCGGCCAGTCGCCCATATCGTGGATAACGGGGTTCTTCCGATGAGTGATAGCCTTTATCCTCACTGGTTGCCGCTTATCCGTTTGATGGTACCGGGTGAAATCACCCCAGGGCCCTTCATCTTCGAACGTATTCGGAGGAATTTCCCCCTCGATGATGATCTCGGCCCAGGCAGGAACGAGTACGTCTATCGTTTCGCATCGAACTACTTCCACGGATTCCTTGAGCAGGCTGCCTGCAACATCGAATTCTGAGGGAGGATGAGCAATTCTGCTTTGCGCTGCCATAGCCAGAGCGGGATGAAGCCCCAGGACAAACGCGATCTCGAGAGGTTCGTTCTTATCCGATTTCTCTTTCCAGATATCCCAGAGATGCCGCCCGGGGGTGATATGTGTCACGCCCCAGTCCTGTTTCTTTACCATTAACCGGTAATGTGCGACATGGGGACAGTTCGCCTTCTCATCCTTGACCACCCCAATAGCTAAGGTAAGGTACGGAACTTCTCCTTCGAAATGGGTGAGGAAGGGAAATTCGTACATGTTAACCGCCTTTCCTGTTTTTACTATCTCCCTGCAAGGAGCCTCTGATGCCTTGACCTCCCTGATGGGGTACTTATTTGATCGCAAGCATTCTTCCTCACTCTTGTCATAGAAATCCCAAACCTTCTCAGGAGGCACACCAAACGCGAGGCCGTATTTCGACAAGGTCCTGTCCGTATTGCAGACAACCGGCATGTTATAGCCCTTTACCTTTTCAAAAAAGAGGGTCGGATGTTTGCCCGTGAGATCCAGTTTTTTCACGATGGCCGAAATTTCATATTTTGGATCGACCTCCTTGCGGACTCTAATGAATTCTCTGGGCAGCTTTTTCTCACATTCGCTTATGAAATCTCTCAAGTCCTTCATCACGACCTCCTTTAAGTCAGAGTTCTGTTAGAGCATAGCAGATCTGTCACCTGCGCCACGACGTACGGGATGTCGTTTACGACTACTACCCAGGACGACTGGTTTCGCATCTTGTTTGGCCTAGGTCCTCCTCAAGATTGTGGTTTCTGTGGGCTGCCGACGTCGAGTTTATTCGACGAGGCGCGCTTGCCCGTGGGAACCCACCGACTTAGCCGGCGGCGGGCTTAGTTAAAGACAAAAACAGATAGTAGAACTCGGTACGCTCAAGAATCTATTTATTCCACCATTTCCAGACATCTTCCTGAGCAACCCTGCCTAGATTGTCAATGACAACATTGACTAACTTTCCATCACGTTTTTCTACTTTAAGAACATAAATATTAGTGATCCTTTGATTATATTTGTCAAAGGTGAGGGGACCCGAGGGTGCCTCGATTTGGCTCGATATGCTCTTTAACTCCTGAGCTACCCGTGGGATATCTTCGATCTTGCCCTTCAGAGCCTCAGCGACCGCTCCAACCAAGTTCGCAGCCGAATAGCCCAACTCACTATAACGAGAGGGAGGTTCACCATACTTCGCAATATAAGCCTTAACGAAAGCCCGGTTCCGAGGAGTGTCTAAAGTGTAAGCATAATGACCGGCGGTAGTAATGCCCAGAGCCGCATCTCCTATGCTCGCCAGATAGGGATCATCCGTAAGTGCATTATGACCAAATAACGGAAGCCTTTTCTTCAACCCAAATTCAGCATACTGCTGATCAAACCGGACCGCATCCGTTCCCGCAAACCAGGCGTAGGTCGCATCCGCCCCCTTGACATCAACGGTACTTAAAAAGGGAGCGAAGTCCATGGTGCCCAATTTGGCATAAACCTCTTTAACCACCTTTCCGCCCGCTTCTTCAAAGCCGGCCTTGAAGGCCTCCAGAGAATGATGCCCTGCCGAAAAATCAGAGCCTATGATAACCATATTCCGATACGGGGTGTTTTTATAAATCCACTTCCCCATAGGATAGTTACTCTGATCAGTAGTCTCAACGATCCTGAAGGTATTTTCACATGCCTTTTCTGGTGAACTTAATTCCCGGGTAAAGGCATTAGGATTAATCCAGATGAGTTTCTGTTTACAGACATAATCGTGCATCGCTAAGGCTACCCCACTGTGCACCGGACCAAGTATAAAATTCACCTTATGCTCTTCGACTAACCGACGCACTTTGGTTAACCCCACGGTAGGGTTATTTTCGTCGTCCTCTTTAATTACTTGGATGGGCCTTCCCCCTGCCTTTCTCCCAATCTCATTAAAATATAACTCCATTCCATTATCAAGTCCCTTTGCCTGAAGGGGCATGGTCCCCGTATAAGGGAGAAGGAATCCCACCTTAACCGGTGAATGTTCAGCCGCTGATGCACTTGACTCCGTTAGAAAAAAGAGACTGATGAGTAATCCCAAACAAATCAATAACCAGTTCCTCTTTGCATCGACCATCTTTATATCCTCCCTTCCAATGAAGTACGTTAAGCATATACTTACATTTAGATGTCAGCCTCTCACGAGGCGTTATCTGCCGGTATGGGCACCAAATAAATGACCGCTCATTTCTGCTCCGTATCCTAAAGTATACAGAACATCACGGAAAGCGCAACATTTTTAACCTGGACCATTTAGCACCAGTTGTAATGAAGCGTAAAATGATTGAGCCAGAAAGTGACGACTTCCTTAGAAGAGGAAGAAAGCTGAGAATTTGTCAGGCGGCACGTCGTCGGTCAAGTCTGATCTTTTAGATATGAGACAAGGTTGCAAGTAAAAAGCCTCACCCGTGGAAGATCTTCACGGGTACCTGGAGGCGCGCTAGGCCTGAGAAATGCGGGCGTACTCTGAAGTGCGTGGGAATGACGCGGGACGCAGCGCAACGCCGCAGGTGAGCTTTTGACGAAAACACCTTCACACCGTAAAGCGCCACTTGCAGAACATATCGGGTGGATGTTCCGGCGGGGCAAAGATACACTCTACCTTGATCCGTGGATCTATCGCATGTGCAAACGCCTCAAACTCACCCTTGTGCATGTCCCGGCAAAAGAACTCTTGCAGGCCTCGCCTCAGCCGGGCCATTTGCGTGGGACAGTCGGGCACAGAAATGATCACTTCGTCCGGTTTCTCTTCGATCTCGTACCCAACCAGTATTGTCCAGGTGAAATACCTGAGTGCTCTTACGAAGCCCTTTAGACCTTTCTCTTCGATCTTGAAACGGTCAACAAGATCCTTCGCGGCCATTTGGGGCGCCCTCGACCAGACCTTCTCGTTGAGCCGCTCTGCGGTGGGCTGGTCAAATCTTTCTGCAACGTACAAAAACCAGAAAGCATCGATAACCCGATAGTGCCAGAGTAAGAATTCCAGGTAGTTCCGGAGCTCCGGAGCCTCCATCTTTTCGAAAATACTCAGGTCCATAGCCACCTCCAGTCTCATACACGTTACGTGAGGACGCGCAGCGTGTCAAGCAAAGACGCGTGCTGAGCGCCCTCATCGATCCAACTATTCCAGTCCTCGTCGAATTTTTCGTTTATCCCGTCACTGTTGAGATCAAGACGGTCCCATCCGAGGTTATCGATCACGAGAGTCGCTCAGCCACATTGTTCTTTTCGTACTTCTGCAGATACGAGTGGCCGAATGGCATAAGAATTTCAGAAGGTGCAATCTTCACCCTATTCCGCCTGATCTCTTATCAGATTTCACTCGAACAAATCATGAGTCCCCTTTAAGTTTAGCTTTCCTAATGATTATCTTTTCTGGTAGAATGGTTGTAGGTCATTTGGCGCATCGAAATCATAAAGGAGGTATTTATGAAGAGTAAGTCCATGCTTCTGGTCCTTTCTTTTTCTCCTGGCCTCTTTGCTTTTGTCTGCTCATGACGGGCAGGCAGCGGCAAAGACGGAACTGATCGGCAAGACCACCATTGGTTGGTATCTTGCTTCGACTGAAGATCGACTCATCAACTACGGTCCGGAGTATTACGAGAAGAATTACCTGATTATGACCTTCTTTCCTGCGGCATTCACCCCGGTCTGAACTGGCGAAATGCAGGGCCATATGCGGAACCTTTCCGCTTATGAGGCCCTCAACGCCCGGGTCGTGGGCGTCAGTCGGGACGATGTCATCACCTTAAAGTACTGGACCAAGCACCTGCGCATCACTTTTCCGCTTCTCTCCAACATCAGCGGTTACGTTGGCGATTATTTTGGTGCGGTGAAATCGGGCCAGTTTGTCTTCGAGAGGCTCACCGTCATTATCGACAAGAAAGGTATCGTCCGGTACATGAAGGATGGGTCCCCTAACTACGAGGAGATCTTAGCATTTCTCAAGAAACTGAACGAGCAAGAGCCGAAGAAATGAGCAGCGAAGCTGCTCTGTTAAACAAAAGACTGTTGCGAGTTACGAGTTACGTGTTTCAAGAGTTGTGAGACAGATTGGGCCGGATGATTCTTGTTGTGTCTAGCCCGTAACACGGAACCCGGAACTCGCAACAATTTTTCTTTCACGCTCACTGCTCACTCTCTCGTGCCGGCCATCCCACGCAGCCCATGTAAATGACAGTTTCGTCAATACCATCGACCCCGATGAGTCTGTTCACGTCATCATCGAAGAAAGCGCCTATGGTGCATGCGCCCAGACCTAAGCCCTCCGCTGCCAGGTACAGATTCTGACCAATGTGCCCGGCATCGATATAGATGTAACGATAAGCCCTTTCGCGGTACTTCCATGTGCCTCGCTCCAGGACAGCAGACCATATGAAGGTGACCTGAGCATCTGCCACCATTTCCTGACCCAAGGCAGCGCTCGCCAAGGCCCCTGCGTAATTTCCTCCCTTTAGAAACTCAAGATCAGCCGTAAGCGGCCTGAAGTGGTAGATGCCAGGATCGAGCCCGTCGACCGCCCGAACAAGCAGGTAGGTTTCCACCGGATAAAGCCCTCCTGCAGAGGGTGCTGTCCTGAAATAGGTATCGCCGCGCCGTGCGGTCAGTCCCTGTGTTGCCCAGAGCAGCGCGGAGAGGAGCCCCCGTGAAAGCGGCTGTTCCGGCTTATGAGCCCTCCTCGATCTTCTTCTCTGCAGCAGCCGCCAGACGTTTGCTTCGCCGGTAATCTCAGGCTGGGGCAGATCAACCCTCGCCAGTGGCGCCTCGTAATTCTTGTAGATGGCGGGGAACCTGCTCCAGTCAAGCCGATGGCCGCGCAACCTCTCCGGCGTATACTTGGTCTCTCCCTGGAAGATAGCCCCTATACCTTTCTCTGCGGATTTTTCCGTCTGGTTACTCATCCCGTCCCCCCCATTGAACGTTTCAAACTGCGTTTGGTTGCTTCCGAATCGGAAGTCTATTATATAGCCTATTTTCCTAAGAATAATATAAGACAGGTACGTTGACGTGATCTTTCCATTTGTAGCTCTTCCCTTCATTACGGGGCGAATCCGGCGGATTTTGCCAGCAGAGAATTATTTTATTCAGAATTTTCTAAATCGACCGATAATACTATTTGACGCTGGCAGGCAGTCTACGCAAGGGACGTATAAGGATCGAGCCAGCCGGAACCGCGTCGCGTGCGCATTAGCGCATGTGTTTAGCCTTGAGCGTTCTGAGTGTGAGGTCTAAATAAGGGCACGGAGGCCCTCGTATGGAGGTCAGCTATGAAATGTCCGTTCACCCCGGGTGAGTGTCTAGGCCGGGAATGTCCCGGATGGTCCCTGGGAAGATGCTTTCTCGAGGTATTCCTCCAAAAAATGGACAACATATCCCTGAAACTCGATACGCTCTGTAATCTTACTTCTTTGGCAGTGTCATCGTACACAGCGGCCAACAAACCAAAGCAGGCAGAGCCACTCAAGCCCGCAAACCTCCGTACGGAGAAGGAACCAGCAGAGAAAGAACCAAAGGAGGCCAGTAATCAACCAGAGTTCTGGAGCTTCCCGGTAGCCACCCGTGAGCCCGGAGGACGTGACACACATGCGCCTGGGGAGACTGCGCTGCACAAGCCCTCCGAATTTGTCCAGAACCCCGAGAAGCGCGTAGAAATCTATTCTCAAGATCATACAAAGGAACGCACGAAGGAACCAGACGGACAGCCACTGCAAAAAGACGTCACGCCTAGTAGCCCGCACAGTGACGCCCTCGACGGAGCGCACCACGGCGGAGCCGATAATCAGGTCATCATCCATGATGAGGAGCCACTCCCGGAGTTTCCCGCAAAGGTATCCGAGATCGTTTTCGCAGACGAGAGCGAAGCGCGCGTCAGGGATGCCCTATGGGCTGCACACAGTATCGAGCCGCAGGAGCTGACCCTTGAGTTTACAGCAGTGGAAGAGCTTACAGCTGAGATAACGGAAGGCCTAGCCGTCAGCGAGCGGGTCCTCCTGATGGCCCAGCCGACGAACGGGGCAGGTACAAGCGATGTCACGTATGATGGTCTAGCGCCTGAGTTGCACGCAGAATTGTCATACGAGGAAACGAAGGAAGCACCGTCGCAGCCAGCAGGAGACTCTGTCCTTAAGGATGTGCTTTCTGCTGATCAGGAATTGGCTGTATCCGCAGAGGAACCGCTCGCAGAGACGGCAGCCGTGCAACCGACTGCGGAAGTGCTCTCGGTTGAGAAAGTCATCGATGATATCACGAGCATCAAAGAACCTGCTAAGCCTGAGGCCGAGCCCGAGCCCTCCGGCACGGTCGCAGAGCCGGAAGTTGCCCCATCGGCGGTGCCTGTCATGGCAGAAACAGTGGCGCAGCCCGAGGCCGCCGCGACAGAGACAGTATTTGTGCGACCAGTAGAAACCGCGGCTGAGCCATCGCCGGTTGAGGAGACAAAGGCGGTTTCGGAAGAGCCGGAGGTCGCCATTCTTCAAGAAGCAATCATCGTAAAGGAAGAAGCTGAAGCACCCGTGGCCGTACACGCAGAAGGGGCGCCGGTAGCCGAGTCACCATCAGCATTAGACACAGCCGGGCTGGACTCGCTGCCAACTAAAGGAGACATCGAGGCTTCTTTCGAGGAAATTCCGAAGTCTGACGAAGAAGCCGCATCGTCGACAGACCCTTCGTCGTGGGCACCAATAGACCTGGTTGAAGCCAAAGGGAACGCGGTCCTGGGTATAGATTTTGGCGCGGCCCTGAGTAAGGTTGCCCTGAAAACAGATGAAGCTGCTCCTGCTACGGCGGTTCCGGTGGCACTGATAGCTTACGAAATCCTGCACAAAGCCGATCTCATGAGCCATTTCGGGAGCCAAAGTGAGTATGTCGAAGACTCACTTGTCTATTTTGATCAAAATGAGTTCGTGTTCTGCGGGTCACTCGCAAAAAAACTTTCACTCGAGGCCGCTGAGGCAGGACAAAGCAGGCCCGCCATCCAGAACCTTAAGACGTTCCTCGTACGCGGGGGGGCAAATCTGCAGATACATAGCGATTTTTTTCCCGCGTCAGAGAGCCTTGACTCCCAGAGTGTTCTCGCAATCTATCTCGCTTATCTGCTGCGCCTGACCCGTCATTACCTCGATAAACGAACAGCAAGAATCGCCGTGGATCTTGACTCGACGATTCGCAACTTCTCCATACCCACATGGATTGAAGAGAGGTATAGGGAAGATGTTAAACGCCTGTACCGGGGCGCTGCCGCTTATGCTTTCTGTCTGGAGCGATGGCTGAAAGACGACCTCATAAAAGGTGCTCGGCTGTCTGACATTCGCAAGGCCCTGCACGAAGCCCACGCGTACAAGAGTAAAATAGAAGAGACCCTCGTAGGCTCAATCATGACGGAGTCAGTGGCAGCCGGACATACACGCTTGCTCAGTCTGACTAATGAAAAGGGGCGGCCATTGACAGTACTAGCTGTCAACGTTGGAGCAGGCTTCACCGACTTTGCGTTGTTTAACGTTGCGCATCCTGAAGGACACGACCCAAACATTACAGCCCAGGTATCGTACAAGGGGGGAGTCGGTACAGGCGTGGGCGTGTGGGACAATGCGCTAAAAACCCTTCTCTTTAATCGTATCAGGGAGGTCCCCGCGGCCCGCAAAAAGGTGAACGAATTCAGACTTTTCAAAGCCATGCTGGAACTCCAGGCAAGAAAGATCAAAGAGGCTCTCATGGCATCAGGGGAAGGCCTTTCCGTGGACGTTTCTCCTGTCCTGCCAGAGGAGGTCTCCATAGAGAGATCCGAGCTGGAGAGCTCGCTTCCGGTCAAGGCCGCGTTGTTCGGCATCAGAGATGGTCTCAGAGTTTTTATAAAGGAGGCAATCAAATCTATAGGAATGCACCGCTTTGACCCCGGCCTTACCGAGATCATCGTGACAGGAGGAGGAGCCTTTCTGCCCTCTGTTGTCGAGTGTATCCGGGAAGCTGTGGCAACCCTCGGCCCGGCTTATCCGGCTAAGGTAAGGGCAGACTACGTTTCACCGCTATACACGTCAATCCCGGATATCAGCCACCTTTATCCCCTGCTTGCCGTCTCTCTGGGTTCTACCGAAAAGATGTATCCCGACGAGCAGCCCGCCGCCCAAGCCGTTGCCGCCGCTGCACCGGCGTCATCGGCACCAGGCTCGCGTCCGAGGCCCACGCCTGAAGTTAGGATGCCTGCAAAGGGAGCAAACAGATTCAGAATGACATAACGAAAGCACGACTAGGTGTCAAAGTTGACACGGTACCGGCGGTTTGTTGACATGGCGGGCAACCCCGGTTTCTTTCGTTTCTCTCGTTTTTTAGTTTCTTTGGTTAAACCGGTTAAACCGGCTCTTGGGAAACTTAGCCTTCCAGACTGACCGGCCTAAACTCCTCCAGTATGCCGACCAAGCTTACGTATTTCCTTTCCTCCTGCGACATCTGGTTGACGTACCGCTCTAGTCTGCTTTTCTTGCCCTGGCTGTCCAGCTGAAGCAATATCTTGTTCGCTACCCGGTCGTTCTGCTGGTTTTCGCTCAAAGCAATACCTAGCAATTCCTTTCCCACCTGTTCTAAAGACTTCATGTTTGGATTTTTCTGTTTGGCCCTTTTCCATTCTTGCACTTTCTGTTTCAGAAACGGTTTGAGATCAATCTTGTCCATTGCAGGCCCCCCTCCGGCGCGAAATTGTGTCACCTCAGCAACTGTGTCAAAACGCACGCTGTCATATTACGTGTTGATGAAACGGCTTTACTACGGCTCAGTATGTCTGAGGGAAGAAAGTGCAATTGCCGTACCTAGTGCCTATGTGACGGGCCCTGTCAAAAAAACGCATAACGGACTTTTTCTTCCAGCATGTCGAAGATTTGTCACCGTGCAGTTTACTGCATATATTGACAAGCAAAAAGTGGCAGACTAGAATGTGCACTAGTGAAGCAACGCGGGCTTCGCTCGCAATACGATGAAAAAGGACCTAACATAACATGGCTGATCTCAGGCGGATGCTCGATCCACAAACTGTTGCCCTGGTAGGCGCCAGCGAACGAGAGCGATCGACCGGCAGGAAGTTGCTTCAAAACCTGATGGCGACCAATGGAAGGGACCGGGTGATCTTCCCCGTTAACCCCAACGAGAAGGCCGTCCTCAACCTCGAATGCTTCCCCAACATCTCCGCGATACCGAGGCGTATCGATCTTGCCGTGATCGTCTCTCCTGCGCCCACGGTACCGGCTGTTTTGGAAGAGTGTGGGAATGTAGGAGTAGAAGGTGTACTGATCGTTTCGGGAGGATTCAGAGAGGCAGGACCGGAAGGCGAAAAGCTCGAGAAAGAGGTGGCCGAGATCGGCAAGCGACATGCACTGCGCATCCTGGGGCCAAACAGTCTGGGCCTGGTGCGGCCGCACATCGGATTGAATGCCACACCCCTGAAGACTAACCCGGATAAGGGTAATATCGCCTTCATTTCTCAAAGCGGCGCCTTCGGCAGGGCTTTGCTCGACTGGGGCATGGACGTGCACATAGGCTTCAGCATGTTTGCTTCGTTGGGTTCCATGATCGACATTGATTTCGGTGACCTTATCGATTTCCTTGGTTACGACCCCCATACGCGCAGTATCATGCTGTACATCGAGGAGGAGATCGGTAATGTCAAGAAATTCGTTAGCGCGGCCAGGGGCTTCGCGCGCAATAAACCGATAGTCGTTCTCAAACCCCCGCGCCCCAACGTCAAGATGAACCAGGCACTCTCGCACACGGGGCAGATGGTTACGCACGAGAGGGTCTACGATGCAGTTTTCAAAAGAGTGGGTGTAGTAAGGGTTAAGTCCGCCGCTGACCTGTTCAATGCTGCGGGAGTCCTCGATGCAAGGCACCTGCCCAAAGGGCCGAGGCTTATGATCATAACCAATGCAGTCGGTGTTGGCGTCATGGCGACCAATGCGTTGAATGAAATAGGGGGGAGACTGGCCACATGCTCGGAGGAGAATGAGGACAAATTCAGGGCCAGCTTGCCTCCGTTCTGGAAGCCGGCGAATCCCATTGATGTTATGAGGGATGCAGATGTTGAGAGATACGAGCGCATTCTCAGGATATGTCTTGCAGACCCCGACATAGACGGGATACTGGTCATTTTCACGGCTCAGGGTGCAGCTGAGCCGGACGAACTCGCACGCGCCGTTGTACGGCTCGCCCACGAAGCCTGGAAGCCGGTGATCACCACGTGGGTCGGAGGCGGAGATGTGCAGGAGGCGCGAAAGATTTTCCTCGAGAACAATATCCCGACCTATGCTACGCCGGAAGAGGCGGTGCGAACCTATTTTTACATGTACAGCTACGAGCGGAACCTTGAGGTCATGTACGAAACCCCCTCCGACCTCCCTGTTGACCAGTCACCTCCCAAAAACAACCTGAAAACACTCATCCGAAGGATTGCGGCAAGCGGCAGGATCGTCCTCACCGAGGAAGAGTCAAAGCGGTTTCTCATCAATTACGGCATCCCAACCATAAAGACGTACGTGGCCCACTCGCCTGAGCAGGCGGTGGGAGCGGCGAGAAGTTTAGGATATCCATTGGTACTCAAGATAGCCTCACCGGACATCACATACAAGAGCGACGTGGGAGGGGTGATAACGGGCATAACCTCTGAGGAAGAGCTGCGGGCTGAATATGATCGGCTGCTAAACCGGGTTGCGGAGAGTTGTCCGGAAGCAAAGATTGCGGGCATAACCGTCCAGAAGATGATTGAGAAGATAGACTACGAGGTCATCCTTGGAGCCAAGAAAGATGAGGATTTCGGATCGGTCGTCCTGTTTGGTATGGGCGGCACGAGCGTCCAGATATTTCAGGACTTCGCCGTGGCATTGCCCCCGCTGAATCAGACCCTGGCGCGGAGGCTCATGGAGGAAACGAAAGCTTACCGCCTGCTTAAGGGCTATCGGGGCAAGAAGCCGGCCGATCTCAAGCAACTGGAGCAGATTATCGTGAGCTTCTCCAACCTCATCATAGACTTTCCCGAAATAGCCGAAGTCGACATAAATCCCATCGCCGTAACAGATGGGACAGCATCCGCACTCGATGCACGGATCGTCATTGATAAGAACTGCATCAACTATACATCTGCCTATCCTAATCTGATTATTACCCCGTATCCCACAAAATATATTATGACCTGGCGGATGATGGACGGGACCGAGGTCCTTTTACGGCCCATAAAGCCGGAAGATGAACCCATGGAACATGAGATGTTAATCCAGCCTGTCTGAGAAAACCATGCGGGAGAGGTTCTTTCAGGCAATAAAGCATATCACGCACGAGATGCACATCCGCTTCTGCAACATAGATTACGACCGGGAAATGGCTATCGTTGCGGAATTGCGTGAAGGTGAAAAGAGAAGAATCATCGGCATCGGACGATTAATTATCGAGCCCGATGGGAAAAGTGGTGAGTTTGCCGTTGTCGTACAGGACGATTTCCACGGCAAGGGCCTCGGTTACAAGCTCGTTGACATGATGATCGGCATAGCGCAGGAGAAGGGACTGGAAGAGGTTTATGCCCTGGTACAGTCGGATAACACGAGGATGCTCAGCGTCTGCAGTAAGCTAGGTTGCGCGATTGAGCAGTTGCCGGAGAAGTTGAGCCGGGTGAGCCTGCAGCTGAACTAATACCAGTTTGCATCACCTGCCGTTCTTCCGGCTATTGTCGCTTGTCAGTATATCGACAGGATAGAATTTTTTGACACATTCAGGACACAAGCCATGGGTAAATTCGGCCTCGCTGTGTTCCCGAATATAGATTTCCAATTGGTTCCAGTATCCCTGATCATCACGGATTTTCTTGCATGAGGTACAGATGGGCAGCAACCCCGTCAATGTCTTAACGTGGTTTGACCGTTTAGGGGGTCCTATCACAAAGTTGATCTCGCCTTGCACGAAGCTCAGCCTTTTTTCGTGGGCATCCTCCAGCTCTGCGACTCTCTGACGGAGTTCCAGAAGCTCGTCAATTAGCTGCTCCTTGGACTTCTCCTCGTCTCTCATGATCTTCTTTTCCTTTGGAACCCCATCGGGAAAGCGGGAATCTTCGCACTGACAAGGGTCGAATGCCTGTCTATGCGTACTCATATCAGTCTGCCTCCACTACCGCAAAGAGGGGTTCGGTAATCGACTCGCTGCGGCACATAGGGCATTTGCCCGGCCTTTTAAGCCTCTCTCTTTTTCGGAAGGTGAAGCCACACTTTTCACACGTGGCCGGTTGAACTACAAGGCGATGTATCCCTGTATGCATAGTCCTCCTGATATGTTCAAGATGATCATAGATTTCACTCTCCGGGATTCTCAGTTCTGCCGACATCTGTCTGGCGGTACTGGGGTGCGCTAACAGAAGGGAGACGATTTTGTGGCGGATGGTGTCAAACCTCTCAACCGGCACAAGTGGCTCTTTGATCTTTGATTTGCCCTTCATGCGGGGTGTACCTCTTGGGAGAGAGTTTATCATAGACAGATTTCACTCGAATCACAAGCCTGACTCACCCTATAGGAAGAATTGTGCCATAATCGGATGGATCGCCATCTTGAGCGGAGTACCCGGCAGTGCTTACCTTACTCTATCAGGATAAGCCGAGCCTTAAAAAAAATAATGATAAGGTGGCCGAGTTCATAAATGTCAACGTGATACCCCTACGTGTCAAATCTGACAGCATGCCCTTATCCAAAGATTTTAATGTCACTGGTCACTGTTTACCGTCACTGTTCACCTCTCACTATTCACTTCGGTGCTCACCGCGGGATTGGACATTCGCACGCGCGCCCCGTATAATAATACGCCAATGAACGGCTTCGATTTAGCCATAGTTGATGTTGAGACCACAGGGACAAGCCCCGGCTATGATCGCATCATAGAGGTGGGCGTGCTAAAGATAAAGGACGGGACCGTCGTAGACACATACTCGACGCTCGTTGACCCGGAGAGAAGCATCCCTTATCACATAGAAAACCTGACCGGCATCACTAATAAGGACCTATCCGGCGCCCCAACGTTCAGCGACATCAAGGAGCAGCTCATTCAGCTTCTCGAGGGCTGCGTCTTCGTTGCCCACAACGTCCGGTTTGACTACGGGTTCTTGAGAAACGAATTCGGGCGAGAGGGCATCGATTTCTCCGCGAGGTGTCTCTGCACGGCACGTTTGTCGCGTAGGCTCTTTCCACACGAGAGAAGACACGGCCTTGACAGCATCATCCGGAGGTTTGGGATAGCATGCCAGAACAGGCACCGGGCCCTGGACGACGCGCAAGTGCTGTGGGACTTCCTTGATCTTCTTAGGGAGCGCGTGGATGCCTCCCGCTTGATGGCCGCTGTGCAGGAATTGCTCAAGACGCCAACCCTCCCCCCCCACATTGAGCAGCCAATGATAAAGTCCCTGCCTGATTCTGCGGGCGTGTATGTATTTTACGGTGGTGATGGCAGTCCACTTTACGTGGGCGAGAGCGGAAACATCCGCAACGGTGTCTTTTCGCATTTTTCCAGCGACTACAAATCGAGCAAACAGATGTCGTTGTGCCAGCAGGTTAAAGACATTAAGGCGATTAAGACCGCGGGAGAGTTAGGCGCACTCCTACTCGAGTCCCACCTTATAAGAGAGTTGTACCCCGTGTACAACCGCCGGTCCCTCGCCTCAAGAAAATTGGTGATGGCGAAAAAAGTTCTCACCGGCAAAGGCTATTTCAGCGCTGAAATCGAATCTTTGAATACCCTCCCCCCTTCTGATTTGCCCGACATCCTGGGGATTTTCCGGACGTCAAGAAAGGCCAAAGAGTTTCTCCTGTCTATTACCAGGGAGCACGGACTGTGCCCCAAGATCATGGGACTGGAGAAAGACAATGGCCGCTGCTCATACGCAGAGCTCGACATATGCCACGGAGCCTGTACTGGTGAGGAATCTCCACGCTCGTACAACGACAGGTTCATGAGAGCATTTGCCGCGAGCGGAATCAAAGCTTGGCCCTTTTCGGGCCCAATTCTTATCGAAGAAAAGAACGGCTCTGTTGAAGGAGAGGCCTTCCTGATCGACCAGTGGTGCATCGTCGGCTCATTCAGATTCGATGATACAGGAGCAGAACGATTTGTACCGGCTGACTATGTTTTCGACTACGACAGTTACAAGATACTGACGCACTACCTTCTCAACCCAAGAAATCCCGAGAAGTTGAGAGCAATCACGTACGCCGAGCTTCACAGCCTCCTCGAAAAATTTAACGCGGCCTAGTCTCTTTCGGAGAACACTGCACGGATGAATTCCCGGACTGACAGCAAACCTGTTTTGTGCTATAGTAGTTTCAATTTGATGGGTGGCGATACCCTGCGAAAAGGCCTGCGGACGGGGAGTATATGGATCCCACCTGAAGCATTTCACCAAGAAAGATTTAAAGGAGGTAGGTACCATGAAGTTGAAGTGGTATGGTCACTCAGCGTTTAAACTGACAACGGATAAAGGCTTGCGGATTATTGTCGATCCTTACGAATCAGGTTTTGGAAACGGTGGATTGACGTACGGAAAAATCACCGACGAGGCTGATCTCGTGCTCACGAGCCACGATCACGGGGATCACAACTATGTGCAAGACATCAAGGGGAAGTTCACCAGGATCGAAAAGGAAGGCTCTTATGATGTTGCCGGCGTGAAGGTAAAGGCAATACCCTGCTTTCATGATTCTTCAAAAGGTAAGGAGAGAGGCAAGAATCTAATTTTTGTCATTCAGGCAGATGGTTTGACAATAGCCCATGTCGGAGATCTCGGCCATGCTCTGGATCCTGATATCCTCCAGAAGATAGGTCCGGTCGACTTACTCCTCTTGCCGGTTGGTGGTTTCTACACTATAGACGCTAAGGAAGCCACCGGGGTAATGAACGCGGTCAAACCCAGGCTGACCATACCCATGCACTACAAAACGGGGAAGTGCGCGTTTCCCATCACGACGGTTGATGAGTTTACCAAGGGCAAGAAGGGCGTCAAGATGATGAATGCGACAGAACTGGATGTGACAAAAGAAAGCTTGCCAAAAGAAGCAGAAATTGTAGTCTTGAAACATGCACTCTGAGCCATGGCTGATATCCTGAAGCCTCTCTTCTCCAGAGCAGACATAAAAAAAACCGTCAAGAGGCTCGCTGAGGCTATCTCGCGCGATTATCGGGGCGAGGAAGTGATTTGCGTTTGCATCCTGAAGGGTTCCTTCATGTTTACTTCAGATCTGGTCAGGGAGATTAAGATCCCGACGATCGTTGAGTTCATACGCGTTTCATCGTATGGCAAGGGCATGTCATCCAAGGGTGCGGTCACCATTACCAAGGATCTGGAAATGGATATCAGCGGCAAAAATGTACTCGTCATAGAGGACATCATTGATTCAGGCTTAACCCTCAAATGGATACGGGACACGTTGCTGGCCAGGAACCCAAAAACGCTAAAGATAGTCTGCCTTGTGGACAAGAAGACACGGAGGAGAGTCGACGTCCCGTGCGACTACGTCGGCTTTACTATTGAAGATGGCTTCATCGTGGGCTATGGGATCGATTATGCGGAAAAATACCGCAACCTTCCAGAGATACTGGTGGTTGAAAAGAGCTGACCCCAAACTCCATTTGCGGATGCAAGCGGAGGGAATAGTCTTCCGGTTCAAGCAGACATGTCACGCCCCTCCTACCTAACCCAAGACCTGCCACACGGGTCGCTGTTGAAATGAAGCCCGACTTATTTTAAGCTATGTACGTTAGTTGCCGAGGAGGATCAGGTGGAAATCCAGATTGCGCAGACTTCGCACAGCAGGCTAAAAGAGGTTGACCTTGATGAACTGGGTTTTGGGGAGGTCTTCTCTGACCACATGTTCATGCTTCAGTACAAAGATGGCCTTTGGAAGTCTCCGCGCATTCTCCCTTTCAGCAACATCGAGGTTTCCCCGAGCCTCTGCACGCTGCACTATGGGCAGGCAGTCTTTGAAGGCCTCAAAGCATTTTATGGGAAGGATGGGGCGATAAGTCTGTTTCGTCCGCAACGCTACCATGCGCGATTTAATCGGTCATGCCAGCGGCTGTGCATACCGCCATTGGACTGGGAATCTTTTATCGAAGCAATGAAACAGCTCATCACGCTCGATCGGGGTTGGGTTCCGAAAAAGCGCGGCTATTCCTTATACATCCGGCCATTCGTCTTCGCCACCGATAATTTCCTAGGTGTACATGTATCCGATACCTACCTATTTATGATCATCACCTCACCCGTCGGTGCTTACTATAAGGAAGGTATGAACCCGGTCAGACTGATTACGTCCGGGGAATATGCACGGGCAGTGAAGGGGGGAGTGGGTGCTGCGAAAACACCGGCCAACTACGCCGCTTCTCTTCTTCCTGCAGAGGAAGCCCAGAAGAAAGGGTTCACGCAGGTGTTGTGGCTCGATGGCTTTGAGCATCGCTACGTCGAAGAAGTCGGTACCATGAACATCTTTTTTGTGATCGATGGAGAGCTGGTGACGCCTCCGCTTGAAGGCTCGATCCTGGGGGGTATAACGAGGGAGACGGTCATTGAATTGGCCCACGCCTGGCGCATGCGGGTCAATGAACGAAAGATAGCTATCGATGAGGTAGTCGCCGAGGCAAAAAAAGGGAGGCTGACCGAGATATTCGGGACTGGCACCGCGGCCGTGATTTCACCGGTCGGTTGGATCCAGCACGGAGAAGAACTGGTCACCATCAACAATGGCAGGACAGGGCCGTTTTCCCAGAGGCTCTATGACGATATTACCGCCATTCAATATGGAGAGAAACCGGACACGTTCGGTTGGTGCTATCGTCTGACGCCGTAAACTAACCAAATCTCAAATCAATTTCGAAACCTAAACGATGTCCCAATGTTCAAATTCACAAAGTAGAGGACACGGCCGCCCAAGATTATAGCTGCTTCAAAATAGAGCAAGGCGAGGAGATAGCGACGGAGGACTTAGGCATTAGATGAAGATATTGATTCTGCTTTCAGCGGATAGAATAGATTGTGGCAGTGGCGGTTTCCACCGCATCAAGTCCGGAGGCGCGTTCAGCTCTGGGCGGACGGTAACCCATCGGGGGCATTGGTGCAGAAGCCAGCGGCAACGCCCTGGACTTTTTCTGCTCGGTTACGGTGGGCTGTCGCTTTCTCAAGGATGCGCGCTTTTGCCTGGCCTTGAGTGTCTGCAGGACGTTGCGGGCGCGGGCCAAATCGGCGCTGGCCGCTTCCAGCTCCTGTCTGAGCGAGTCGTTTTCCAGCTTGAGGTTGAGCCGGGCTCCCTCCGATTTCGCCGTTTGGACCTCCGTCTCACTGATCTGTCTTGTCAGTTTGCTGACCTCGGTTGCGATGGCCGACATGCGTGCTCGAACGTCGTAGACTACGGCGCATTCAATCAGCAGGAGCAGCGTGAGGACGGCCGCTGCAATCCCGGCTCCTTTCGGAAGACCGCGGACCTTCGGCTCTAAGGCATCCGTGGGAATGTCGGGCATACCGATCCGGCTGCCAGCCCCTTCTGTTTCGCACTTCTCTTCAGCTTTTTCCGGGGGGTCATCCTCCCCTTCTGCCTTTAACCTGAGGCGCGCATATCGAGCGGGAGACACCATCTTCACTTGCCATGCAGACGATTCAACGGCAGGCTCGACCGTGCGCGATTTTGGTGCTTTTCCCTGTCGGTCCCTCTGCTCGACTTTCTTCAAAGCATCAAGAATGTATGACATCCCTAATCGCTCGCTTCCCTGTTCAAAAGATCTGCTTGCTTCTCACAGCGTGATACTATTATAGCTACTTTCTTTATCATTTCCACTATATGATTTCCAGACCATCTGGGGGCCCGGATCAAGGCTCCTATAATTAATTATCTCTGAAGCGCCGAACCTATGATAGAATTTGGAGGCAGCGTAATGGTCTGAGCAAGCCTTCAGTTACAGAGAATTGAAGCCAATGGAGGGCGCCTGATGGACGATGTACAACGGCTGGGAATCGTGTTGAGACATCTGATCGAGCATAACGAGGGGCATGCTGAAGACTATGCGCGATGGATTGAGTTAGCGAAGAATAATCGCCTGACTCAGGTTGCCGAGCTGATCAGCGAGGCCAGTAGACAGATGAGCAAAGCCAGCGAGGCTCTGAAAGCCGCCCTTGATCATCTGGGTGGCCCACCGGCTGATGACGAGCACCATCACCACCACTAAGACGGTAGTAAGCAGTGAGTCGTTCCAAAGACAACAATTCGGTGAGCCGCGAGCCGCTGAGAACCATATCCCCGGTCTCATGGAAACTTTTGCTTCTTAGAAGGCTTGACAAACCCCCACAAAAACCTTGACAGCCGGACCTTTATGGCATAACATCGGTGAGAGGGTCCCCCTGCTCCCTGCTTTTTGAGCAGCAGTACGCCAGGAGAGCGCCAACCCCGGACGACCGAGACCTCAGAGGTTCCGGTAAGGGCAAGAGGCATGCTAAAAAGAGCGTCGGGTAGCGGAGGCATTCCCAAAACCACATAAAACAAGGGGGTAGTATGCGTACGCAAAGTACTGGTCGTTGCTGTTGTTCTGCTCGTGCTTTCGGTCTATTCGCTTTCCGGTGCCGCCGATACGCCGATCAAGCTCAAATTTGCCAACTATTTCCCGCCGACCCACAAGAATTCAACCCTTTTCGGTGAATTCAGCCAGGAGATCAACAAGAAGTCCGGCGGCAAGGTCGACATCTCCTACTACCCGGGCGGCACGCTGCTTTCCGCACCGAAGATGGCGGCCGGTGTGGTTACCGGCATCGCCGATATCGGGCTCGCTCACTTCGCCTACTCCCGGGGACGCTTCCCCGTGATGGAGGCGATAGAGCTTCCCTTGGGGTTCCCCAGTGCCTGGGTGGGGGCCGGTGTGGCAAATGAGTTTTACGAGAAGTTCAGGCCGAAGGAATTGGACCAGTTTCACCCGCTGGCCTTCTGTGCTTCGACCCCGAACGTCATAGGGACCCTCACCAAGCCGGTGAGAACACTGGAGGACCTTAAGGGCCTGAAGGTCAGGGGCACGGGACGGATCGGCGACATCGTGAAGGCCCTCGGGGCGACACCGATGCCGATCGAGATGGTCGACCTGTATGAGGCTTTACGAAGGGGCGTGCTCGATGGCAACCTGGGATCGGCCGAGCAGCTCGAAGGTTTCAAGATAGGCGAGCTGCTCAAGTACGTGACCGCGTCGTGGAAAACCGGCGGCTGTTTCGGCTTCTATGTAATGATGAGCAAGCATAAATGGGACGGGCTGCCCCCGGACATGCAGAAACTCTTTACGGACGTTTCGAACGAGTATAAAGATAAGTGGGGCATCGCCTTTAACGGCATCGACTTCGGGGGGATAGAGTACCTGAAGAAGAATGGCGGACAGGTTATCAATCTCTCCGATACGGAAACGGCCAAGTGGGTAAAGGCCGTTCAGCCCGTGATCGCCGACTACAAGAAAGACCTCGTTGCCAAAGGGTACAAGGAGCAGGAAGTCGATACGTGGATCACCTTCATCAAGGAGCGCACCGAGTACTGGAAGGCCCAGGAAAAGGCAAGGAAGATACCGAGCGTTTACGAGTACTAAGGAGCTATTCCGGCAGCATCCGGGTCGGGTAATGTAAGAGGCCACGCTCCGTGCCGTAAGGTGGAGCGTGGCCTCGGTGTGCTGCTTACTGCTCACTTGAGAAGTATCTTCCCCTTCGGCTCCGCAATGAACCGGCCGATCACCCAGCAAGAGACGCCGAGGTCGGATGCGCTCCTCTCGAATCGTGAGAGATCGTCCGGGTGTATCGCCATCAGGAGACCTCCTGATGTCTGTGGATCGAAAATCAGATCGTAAAAGAAACCCTGCGGCTCACCTACGACGCACGTGGCATAAAAGTCGCGATTTCTATATAGGCCGCCAGGCATAAAGCCGTCCTTTGCTAATACCTTCGCCTCCTCAAAATAGGGAAGCTTGTGGAGAAAGAGTTCGATACCGATATATTCCTTGATCATCTCTGACAGGTGGCCGGCCAGCCCGAAACCTGTCACGTCGGTTGCAGCGTGCGTCCTGACCGAGCGCATCGCTTCGGCAGCCTTTGCGTTGAGGCCCGCCATCACGTCCGTTACCCGCTTTATCGCAGCGGGGCTAAGCGCATCACCCTTTAACCCCGTGTTGAGAATGCCGGTGCCCAGCGGCTTTGTGACGATGAGAAGGTCCTCCGGTTGTGCCCCTTCATTCCTCATGATCTTTTCCGGATGTACGATACCCGTGACCGACAACCCGTACTTTATCTCCGGATCATCGATGCTGTGGCCTCCCAGAAGGCTCGCACCGGCTTCTCTGATCTTGTCAGCTCCGCCCCTGATGATCTCCTTCAAGACGTCGATGCCGTGCTCCTTCGGTGAAAAACAGACGAGGTTCATAGCCGTCTTCGGGACTGCGCCCATAGCGTATATATCGCTGAAGGCATTTGCCGCGGCTATCTGGCCGAAGGCATACGGGTCATCCACGACAGGGGTGAAAAAATCTACGGTCTGGACTATGGCGATCTCATCCGTAAGCTTATAGACACCCGCGTCCTCAAAGCCTTCTATGCCGACAATTACATTCTCGTCAGTGGGGATCTGAATCCCGCACAAAATGTTGGCTAGGTCCGCCGGACCTATCTTTGCCGCTCAGCCCGCGGCCTTCACGCACTTCGTCAGACCTTTCTCCATGGTTCACCCTTTCCCAGAAGATCAGTTTTTAATTGTACAATTGCAGTCCTCTTATGTAAAATAAAAAATTTCGTAGGGCCAAGCCAAAAAACTCGTTACGATTCGCGAGTTGCAAGGTACAGGCTACAAAGGAGAACAAACAATGGACCATTTCACGCTGCGAAAACTTCTGCGCACCGCAAAAGGAGAAATAAACCCCGATGTGATTATCCGGGGCGGAAGAGTCGTCAACGTCTTTACGAATCGGATCGACGAGAACGTATCTATTCTCATCAAGGACGGCTACATCGCTTCCATCGAAGATGGCGCAGGGCAGGCCTCAAACAAGGCCTCCCGCATCATAGATGCTGATGGTCTCTATCTTTGCCCCGGTTTCATCGACTCGCACACGCACCTGGATAGCATGCTCCCGTTCTATGAACTCGTGCCGCATGCGATACGGGGCGGCACAACGACGGTTGTCTCCGAGTGCGCCATTGTTGCCCAATCCTGCGGGATATCCGCTCTTCATTCATTCATCGACAGCACCAAGGGCTATCCCATGCGCTGCTACTTCCTCGCGCCGGGACTGACTCCCACTTTCCCCACGCTGGAACGCGCAAAGGGTATTACCCTCAGAGACTTTTCCAACGTGCTCAAGCGCGACGACTTCGTCGGTATCGGCGAGGCTTACTGGACACGACTGATAGAAGGCGACGACAGGGTGCTCAAACAGGCAGCTTTGGCGATCTCGTTGAGAAAGACACTCGAAGGCCATTCAGCGGGCGCCCGCGGCAACAAGCTCATACAGTATATTACGACGGGCATCACCTCCTGCCATGAATCGACGACGCTCGAAGAAGCGTTGGAAAAACTGCGCCATGGCATCTATGTCATGCTTCGGGAGGGCTGGGTCAGGAAAGAACTGAAGGAACTTTCGGCGCTCAAAGATGCGAACGTTGACGAGCGCAGGCTCATTCTTGCTTCAGACGTTTTTGATCCCGTCATGCTCGCCGAAGAGGGTTACATGGACGTGATCGTAAGGACGGCCATCGCGCTGGGTTTCAGCCCGATGCAGGCATTAAAAATGGCGACTATCAACCCCGCGGACTATTACGGGCTTCGCCACCTTGGCGCCATAGCGCCGCTGCGGTATGCCGACATTCTGTTCATCGATGACCTGGCCAAAGTTTCCATTAAACGGGTCATGGTGAACGGTGAGATGGTCTATGCGGACGGAAGGTTTCTGCCGAAGATCAAGCCATATCACTATGCCGCGGCGATGAAAAAAACAATAAGAAC
Source organism: uncultured delta proteobacterium (assembly GCA_963835605.1). Classification (GTDB taxonomy): domain Bacteria; phylum Desulfobacterota; class Syntrophorhabdia; order Syntrophorhabdales; family WCHB1-27; genus JADGQN01. The sequence continues at coordinate 31,586 of CAWIHO010000073.1, forward strand.
CGGAAAACTGAGGGAGGAGGATTTTCGCATAAAGGCCCGCGCCTCAGAGAACCGGGTGCGCATCATAGAGATCGTCAATCCCACTATAACGAAGGAGTCAGTCGCCACACTGCGCGCGGTCTCAGGTTACCTGGAAAAAGACCTGGCAGCCGACATAGTCCCCGCGGCCGTTATCAACCGCAACGACAAGAAGAAGATGGGCAAAGGCTTCATACGCGGCACCGGCATCAAGCAGGGGGCAGTGGCAACAACGGTCAGTCTGGGACACAGGCAACCCGCTGGTGGTCGGGAGCAGCGAAAAAGATATGGCCGTGGCTGCCAACAGACTCGTCGATATTCAAGGCGGCGTGGTCGTCGTTAAGAATGGCAAGGTGATATATGAATTCCCCATGTCCGTCTACGGCCTCATACCGGACTACGGTATGAAAGAGATAACGACCAAGATAAAGGCGCTCGAAGAAAAGGTGAAGGAGATCGGGAGCGTGGTCGATCAACCGTTCCTTACGCTGCAGACCATACCGTTCACCGGCCTTCCCTACCTGCGGATAACTGACAGGGGGATTGCGGATATCAAGACCAAGAAGCTGGTCTCGCTCTTCGTGGATTAGCGCTTTGCACGGAGCTTCTTCAGCGCCAAAGGAATAAGCGTAAGCGCCGCGAGTAACAGAAAAGCGATGAGGATCCTGCCCCCAAATAGATCCGCAAGCGAGTTTATTGTTCCCAGTTGGCTTCCGGCGAACGTGTAGACGAGCGACCCGGGAAGGATGCCGACGATGTGCGTCCACACGTAGGTCCAGAGCGGGATCTTTGTCAGCCCCGAAAGGATGTTAATCAGGAAAAAGGGGAATACGGGGATGAAGCGGATGGTGAGGAGATAAAGATGGCCATTTTCCTCAAGCTCCCGGTTGAATCTTTCCAGTTGGATCCCGTACTTGTTCTGAATCGTGTTCCCTAGAATATACCGGGAGAACAGGAACGCGAACGTGGCGCCCAGCGTAGCCCCCACATTCACATAAACAATGCCGGGGAAAAGATGAAAGAGAAACCCGCCTGCCAACGTCAATACAGTGGCACCCGGAACCGAAAATGCCACTGAGACAAGATAAACCAACATGTAGACGAAGACGGAAAGGGCGTAGCGTGCGCTTATGAACTGTTCCAGCGCCTCCTTATGCTTCCTAAGGTTCTCGACGGTGAGGTAGCTGTCAGCGCCTGATAACCTGATGGCGACAACAATCGCGATCAGTACGCAGAGGGCTATTAACTGCGCCGCATATTTTCTCATGCCTTATGCCAATTTGCTTTCATGATATCTTCGCACCGTCTCACCGGTAGACCTCCATAAAACTGACGAACGAGATCGCGTGCTCGCCTGTATTGTCGGAGTCGTTCATGATGCCCAGACTCGCCTTTGCCGGAGGCTCCGCACGGAACATCCTCCTGTAATCTTGCAGTATGTCGACCTGTTCCTCCTGCCACGCCCCCGCCCTCCTTGCCCCGCTCTCCAGCGCTACTACCTTCACCTTGTCTGTGCGCGGACTTCTGATAAAGGGCACGTCCCATACGACGCTGGACCAGACATAGTTGATTGCGCTGTGAGGTGGATACTCGCCGTAAATGGCTTTTGCCAATCCGTACTTGACCCTTTCAAGTGCTCCGGCCTTTTGCGAGTCATATTCAAAGAGCACATATATCCTGATGGGATAGTCATCACCGGCTTTGGTGCGGCCATCCCCTTTTTCGTAAACATTGCTTATCCTCCATCCCCAGCGCATCTTCGGATAGTCATACACGTCAAACGTCCCTTTGTAGACAAGGCCGGATGCCGAGGCATTGCTTTCCGCACGCAGGTAGTGCTCGCCATCCTTCGATTCGATGCCGTAAACCGTATGCTTTTCAATTTTCGGGAAGTGGAGCGGTTTCCAGTTGTCGAGGTTTCCGAAGTCCTCGTAGAACAATACTTTTTTCTCCTGGGCAGCAATAGGAAAAACCCCAAAAGCAAGCAGCGCCAATGAGACCAGGGCCCACATCAATAGAGTGACCAATAAAGGACGTTGTTCCTTAAACAAATAATTAAATTGATTCACAGTTCGAGGATGATCTCCGAAAGGGTGCGTTTTGGCACGTGGTGCACGCTCTTCTCGTCGCGCCAATACCTGATCTCCCCGCCCTTCACTTCCTCTATCACAACCGTCTCATTGGGATAGCCGAGAGCGATGCAAGCAGGATGTGGTACTGTTCCGGAATGCCGAGGGCGGTGCGCAATTTTTCTCTCTGAACTCTCGCGATCATGCATCCCCGTAATCCCATCTCCACCGCCTGAAGGAGGATCGTCTGCGCGGCGATGCCGTGGTCACAACCGAAATCCTGAGTGATCTCTTTGTCACCCAGAATAATGATGTAGGCGACGGGGCGCTCGCCCTCCGCCGGCCCGGGCCACTCCTTTAAATACCCGGCCCACGCGAGACAAGGAAAAATGAGACTATTTTTCTCAGGCGTGCTGGAGAGAATATATTTGAGTGGCTGCAGATTCTGCGCCGATGGCACAAGGCGGGCCAGTTCGACAAATTGCTTCAAGGTCTCATGCGTTAGCGGCTTACCCTGCTGAAACCTCCTGTAACTTCTGTTTGCCTTGATAAGATCAGCAATCATAGGTGCCTCCTGTCCGCATTATGCAAGGCCTGTCCCCATTCTCTTTCTTACTTCCTCCAGAATAGCCGCCATCAAGGGTCCTGCCTGGGCCCGGATCACAAGATCGGCAAGATCATCCAGAGGTGTCTCGTCACGGTTGATGATGACCAGCCTTGCGCCGCTCCGTTTTGCAACAAGGGGCATCGACGCCGCGGGCTGGACCACGAGCGACGACCCGACGACGATGAAAAGATCACAGGCCGCGGACCGCCGGTACGCCTCGTCTGTTTCCCGCTCCGGCATCGGCTGGCCAAACGATATGGTGGCGGGCTTCAGAAAACCCCCGCAACTGTCGCAGCGCGGCGCCTTCTGCCCTTGACGCACCCGCTCCTGGATCTCGTCGCGGTCGTACCGTTTTTTGCAGCTCAGACAGGAGACATAAAGAGCCGTACCGTGAAGTTCAATGATCTTCCCTTCTGAGTTTCCCGCCTTGTGGTGGAGCCCGTCAATGTTCTGCGTGATGACGCAGTCCAGCTTGCCCAGTACTTCCAGCTCGACGATGGCCTGATGGGCCGCGTTGGGCTGGGCTTTTTTCATCGGTTCGTACATCTCGGTTGTCATTTGCCAATACTTCTCCCTGGAAGCTTCGCTGGCAAGAAAGTTCTGGAAATAGAAGTCCTCGGGGTTGTACCGGTCCCACACGCCTCCCGGGCTCCTGAAGTCAGGTATGCCCGATTCGGTGCTGAGGCCGGCCCCGGCAAAAACAACAACCGCTCTCGCGCGCGAAATCCATTCAGCCGCTTGGTCGATCAGTTCCTTCATCTCTCCTCCACTCTGGTCGTCTGGTCCATCTGGTCATCTAGTCTTTCTGGTCATTCGGTCTTCTTACTTTTCGGACGAGATAGACCAAATGACTAAACAGACTGATTACGTTACGTAAGCAGCATCTCGATGAGCCGAGGGCCAGGCTCTGCCAGGCCGATATGTAGCTCCCGTGCCAATCCTTCAACGGTATCGACCGACGCAGCAGGCACACCAAATCCTCGCGCAACGCTTACCCACTCGATGGGAGGACCATTCAACTCTGTCAGTGCCCGGGCATTATCACCGTAGGATGTAATGCCGGCGCGCGAAAGCTCGAGCTGGAGAATTTTGTAGCTCCTGTTGGAACAGATCAACGTGATGACGTGCAGCCCCTCCCGCGCCTGTGTCCAGAGGGCCTGTACCGTGTACAGGGCGCTTCCGTCCGCCTGAAAATTGATCACGGGCCGGTCAGGACAGGCGATAGCGGCACCTGTGGCGCACGGCATCCCGTACCCGATGGAGCCGCCTGCTATAGTCAGGAAACTATGCGGGGGAGAGGAAGCGGTAAGCGGGTAATACGTGAACCCGCTGGTGATCCCCTCATCCACAATAATCGCATGCTCCGGCTGGAGCGCCGCAATAGTGAGACATGCCTTTTCTGCTGTCAGTTCGCCGCTTGGGAGCTGAGCGCGAGGGCTCACGGCGTCTCGCATGATCGGGTGGGCAGGAGCATCGAGCGCGTCAGCAAGGGCTTCAAGCGCCTTCACAGGATTCTCTCTCCCACCGCACAGATAGAGCTTTTCCTGCTCGTCACTCAAGATGTGGCCCCTGATGCCGGGATAACCGAAGAACGTCACCGGCTCATGCGCACTCACGATCACTACGACGTCATAGCCCGACATACTAGAGATCGCCTCTTCGGGGAAATAGGGTATGCGCTGCACGTCGGGCAAGCCCACGCCGCGTTCCACGCAAGAAAAGAAGGTCGGCGCGAAAAGGTCGCTTCCTAGCTTGGCCCTGATGCCGGACGCGGCCTGCAGACCTGGCCTGCTCAGGGCCCGTCCGTCAAGCAAGAGGGCAGACTTTCGCGCGGTACGAAGACGCTGAGCTGTTTTCTTGATCACATCCGCATCAACCGGACCAAACGCAAAATCAAGACTACCGATCCCCGTATCCGTGGCTTCAGCCAGTTGAACGTCATGGGGAACGATGAGACTGGAGATCTGCCCGAACAGAGATGCATTAATCGCTTCGCTTATGTCTTGGGAGAGCGCCTTGATGGATCTGTTCGTCCGCACCCAGCCCGACACGGTACGGGTCAGGGTTTCAACGTCCATGGCAAGCGGCGGATCTGCGGGCAGGTGCCATGTGGCGTGCTGACCGATAACGTTGAGGAGAGGCGTGGCGGCTCTCCGAGCATCATGCAGGTTAGCGATGCCGTTCGCGAACCCGGGACCCAGATGCAGAAGGGCCATGGCGGGCTTGCCCGTCATCCGGCCGTAGCCGTCCGCGGCGCCCGTGCAGACACCTTCGAAGAGGCCAAGAATCGCCCTGATACCCTCTACTGCGTCAAGTGCCATGACGATCGGTATTTCCGTTGTCCCTGCGTTGGCAAAACAGACCTCAATGCCGCGTGCCTTAGCGGTTTTTATTAGAAGCTCTGCTCCGTTCACGACCCCGCTCCTTCTCCTGCCCCGGAATCTCTCTCCCGCTATGCGATTGGTCCGGCTTTATTCGATGCGTTCATGCGGCTTCCGGAGGATCAGATTCAAGAACGCGGAGCAGTTCATCAAGAAACTCGACCTGCCCCTTTATGATCTTCTCTCTGGCAGTCTCGATGGTAAACCATTCTGCTCGATCCACCTCGGGGAACTCCTGTTGCTTGCCCGACTGCGGAGGCCACTCCACAGAGAACGTATTGCTCTTGATCTTCTTTGCGTCCAGGTCTCCTTCAAAAGCCCAGGCGTGAATCAGCTTGCCGCTTGGCTGCTTGATTGCGCCGACTCGAATGAAATTGCCGGTGGGCAGAAAGCCTGTCTCTTCTTCAAACTCGCGTCGGGCCGCTTTCAGCGCATCCTCATCCTGGCTGAATTCTCCTTTGGGCATAGACCAGGAGCCGATATCCTTTTTATCCCAAAAGGGCCCTCCGGGGTGTACCAGCAAGACCTGAAGAGTCTCGCCCCGTTTGCGGTACATCAAAAGGCCGGCGCTCTGCTTTGTCATCTTTCCATGCCCCTCAAATACCCCAACCACCGGAAACCGCTATGCTCGTTCCCGTTATGTAGGATGCGTCATCGGATGCGAGAAACGCAATCACCCGTGCCACTTCTTCCGCTTCACCGATCCTTCCGAGTAGCGTTTGCTCAATTATCGGGGCTCTGTATCTCTCCGGCATCTTTTCTATGGTGGGGGTTCGGATGAGCCCGGGTACGACCGCGTTTACGGTTACGCCGTCCGGACCGCCTTCCCGCGCGGCGGTCTTTGTCAATCCTATAACCGCCGCTTTCGCTGTCGAATAGGCCACTTCCCCCTTTGCTCCGGAAAGACCGTAGACAGAGCTTATGTTGACGATGCGCCCCCACCCGCGGGCACGCATCTCCGGCAGCAACAGCTTGATCAGCATAAACGGCACGCCCACATGTATCCCGAGGACCGCATCAAAGCTGTTTTTGTCGATCTTTGAGAAGACACCAGGTTCATCGAAACCAGCATTATTTACCAGAATATCGATCGCTACGTCCTTCTTTATCTTCTCAATCAGGACCTCAAGCGATCTGGTCCGGGTCAGATCGATCACATGTGCAATCACGTTACACCCTGTTGCCGTGAGCGTCTGAGCCACACGGGGAAGTGTTCTCCTGTTCTTGTCCAGTAGTACAAGGCTGGCTCCCTTTTCCGCAAAAACTTCCGCACACGCCCTGCCAATGCCTTGCCCGGCTCCGGTTATCAACGCAGTATGACCACTGAGATTCATAATCATGCCTCTTGTGGGTGACCTGTATACCGATTCGCCTTCATGCGTATACCTTCGTTGTCGCTGCGTCGCTCTCCTCGACGTACTTCTGAGTACGCCTGCGTCGGCTCCTCGCTGCCGCCTCGGTCTCCGCTTGAATGCGAACCGGTCATAGACAAGAAGTCGATATGGCTATTTTATCGAAAACATGCGGAAGTTACAAGAAATTGCGGGTGAACCGTTCACTCTGTATTGAGGAAGGCGATGAGATCGAATACCTGGTCATCCGTCAATTTCTCTCTATATGACGGCATGTCTTTGTAAGGGCACCTGAGCTGTCTGAAAATGTTCTCCGGGATTGCAGGCCAATCGCCGAAGGGAAGCGTCTTTCGCTTCAATATCCCCTTCAGCCCGGGCCCCACGAGCGTCTCGGTGCCAAGCAGATTGTGGCAGTACATGCAGCTTGCCTCAAAGAGCTGCTTCCCTTTCGCAACGCTTGCCGGCTCTGTCCTCACCGCAATCGTGGGAATAGCGACATCGCACGCAGGGGCCGGCTTCGCCGGTCCCATCACCTTGACGATGTATGCGAGCAACTCCTTCGCCTGCGCGTCAGACACCCTGGCTGGGAGGAACGGGGGCATGGGACCCTTGGCACCGTTATCGAGTCTCGGGTCGCGTATCCAACGGATAAACGTCTGCAGGTCTTTCAACTCGTCAGAGCCCCGAAGCTCTGCCTTCGGGTCAACTATGTTTCCCCCATAGGGGTGGCAGCCGCTGCAATTGGCGCGGAACAGCTTCTCGCCGGTTCGGAATTCCGCCGGGCCCACAGGGACCTTGCCCGAGTAAACGAGTTGACCGCCGAAAAATCCGAGTCCCAGCACGCACACGAAGCAGAGGGTGTACAGGAGTGCAACACCCGACGAGGTTCTCTCACCCTCTCTGCCAGCCACAAGGGCTATGAAGGCCAGAATGAGGAGAATACCCGCGAGTATAAGCTTTATTTTGATCGGGTTGAGCCAGCCCCCGGCGAAATAGTGCTGCCAGTCCGTGTATCCGAGCAGTATCGCAGGAAACATGAAAATGAAGGCGACGATCATACAGTAGCGCGCCGCCCGCCCGGCCATCTGAAGGCGGAACAGGAGCGATATCACTCCCAGCAGAAACGCCCCTATTACCAGCCCCACGGAAATCTCTTTCACCACAGGGTGGATAGGATGGGTGAAGCCGATGGCATCGAGGAGCTGATAGAAACGTTCCATTATCCCGCTGCCTTTCTAGCCAAGGAATTCTTTGAGGGCAACAGCGTTATTATGTTCCATGTCCTTGGCGGCATAAAGAAGCGTGACCGTCCCATGGCGCGCGTAACCCTTCAATTCTCCCAGAAGCTCCGATTTTGCTTCTAGCTCCTTCTTGTATCTCTTCTTGAATTCCAGCCATTTGGAGGGATCGTGGCTGAACCATTTTCTCAGATCGTCGCTGGGAGCGAGCTCCTTCATCCACTCATCGATGGCTGACTCATCTTTCTTCAGTCCCCTCGGCCAAAGCCGGTCGATTAAAATCCTCTTCCCATCATGGGCAGAGGGGGCGTCGTAAATCCTCTTTATCCCGATCATCGAAACATCCCTTGTCCGGGCTTCTTGCTTTCTGTCATACCTCTTCGCGCATGGTGGTAAAGAGGTCATGATGCTCTTCTTCGTCCTCGAGGATCTCCTTGAAGATAAATGCTGTTGTGACATCGCCCTCCTTTTGCGCCTGTTCAATGATCTTCTTATAGAGCACGATGGCCTTCTCCTCTGCCTTGATGTCAAAATCAAGAAACTCTGCCAGACTTCCTCCGATGGTGATCGGATCCGGCTTGGTAGTCGGGACTCCACCGAGATACCAGAGCCTCTCAGCTATCTTCTCCGCGTGCTTCATCTCGGCAACAGCCGTCTGCTTGAATTGATCCTTCACGGCCACCCCTTTGACCCCCATCACCTGCACATGCTGCCACATGTACTGAACGCGACAGCGATCTCCCTGGCGATTGCGTCGTTCAGCAGCCCCTTGAGCCCTGCACTCACTTTTGTTACTGGTTTCAAAGTAGCCATGTCTACCTCCTCACACGATTTGCGGCTAAAAAAGCCTTCTCTTTAATCTATTTATCCTTCCTTCTTTGTCAAGGTGCGCCGCGCAAAAACTGCTGCCTTGTGTTCAAGAGCCTTAGGCATTATTATAAAAAGATAGAAGCCCGGGTTTGCTTAGATTCTTCTGTTCCGCTCTTAAGAGAACGCTTTCGCCTGGCAGCCATTGATCCGGCCCGACTCGCGTCGATCGCAGCGGTAACACTGCCCATGCTCGGCTCGCTGGAGGTAGGGAAGATAGCGCGGCGCCCTGCGAGCCGTACATCCTGATAGCTAGTGCGGAGGCATTGGGAAATTGTGATAGAATTCCACAAGGCATTGACCATCAGGAAAGAAACCGAACCTGCACGAGAGCAAATGTCGAGAGTCGGAGCAGAACGATGAAGTATGATTTTGATCAAGAGGTAGAGCGAAAGGGCACTGATAGCTACAAATGGCAAAAATATGGAGACGACGCCATCCCGCTATGGGTGGCAGATATGGATTTTGTTTCCGCACAGCCAATTATTGAAGCGCTTCACCAGAGGGTCGATCACGGCGTGTTCGGATACACACAGCCGCCCCGCGAGCTGAGCCTCATCATCCAGGAACGGCTCAAAAGGCTTTACAATTGGGATGTCGGAGAAGAGGATATCATTTTCCTGCCAGGGGTGGTGTCGGGACTCAATCTCGCCTTTCAAGTCTATGCAGGGCCGGGAGACGCGGTACTCGTCCAGCCGCCAGTCTATTCCCATTTTACACGTGATCCTGCACTCCACGGCCGGGTTGTCATTGATCCGCCGCTGGTCGAGAAGGAGAATACGTACGAGATCGATTTCGACGCATTTGAGAAGTCGATTACGGATCGAACAAAAATCTTTGTTCTCTGTAATCCCCACAATCCGGTGGCCCGGGTTTTTACGAGGAAGGAACTGGAGAGGCTTGCCGAGATCTGTCTGCGTCACAATATTATCATCTGCTCAGACGAAATTCATTGCGATCTCATCTATCCTGGTTACCGTCACATGCCTATCGCCACCCTGGGGCAGGAGGTCGGAGATCAAACTGTCACACTCATGGCCCCCAGCAAGACCTTTAACGTGCCGGGTCTCGGATGCGCATTCGCCATCATCAGGAATGACAGACTCCGTAAGATGTGGATTTCAGGCAGTCAGGGGCTGATCCCGCATGTGAATATTATGGGCCTGGTAGCGGCCCTGGCAGCCTTCAGGGACGGGAAGGAGTGGCTCGATCAGGTGCTTTTCTATCTAAAGGAAAACAGAGATTTTCTTACACAATACATGAAAGAGAGGCTACCCGATCTCCGGATGGCGAAGATGGAAGCAACGTATCTCGCCTGGCTCGATTGCAGGAATTCAGGTATTCCCGGAAACCCGTTCGACTATTTTCTTAGAGAGGCCGGAGTGGCCCTCAGTGACGGGGCTGAATACGGAAAGGGAGGGGAAGGATTTGTAAGGCTCAACTTCGCATGCCCCAGAAAAAGATTGACCGAAGCCCTTGACCGTATGGCGGGCGCATTAAAGCAATTGCACCGGTGATGCCAGTTCGCTTTGTCGCTTTCTCCTTTTACCCTTATCCTTTGGCCCTTCGCCTTTAACCTCGTCCCTCACCTACTTCAACGCTTCGTAAGATTTTTGATCGTCCCACATCCTCTCGAACGCATTCTTATATTGCGCTAAAATGTGGCTATCCACACCGGTCGGGATCACCAGCAGATTTTCTTCATCAACCCTGGTGCCGAGCGGAGTGCGCGTCTCAGGCGAGCCATAATTATAGCTGCCGACCACCAGGTACTTGTCGTCCACTATGCTGGCTTCCAGACGCACTGCCCCGGGAAAACGATTGACCTTTATGGCGATCCCCTGCAGTTTCAGATTATACATCGCTATCTGGTCTCTCTTGGTCTCTAGGTTTCCCCTGTCACCTATCAGCCGGACATCGACCCCTCGTCTTTTTGCATCGACCAGTGCCTTGGCTATCGCCGGATGGGTGATAGAGGACGTTACAACCCAGATATAGCCCCCTTTTTGCACGTCACCATAAAGAGAGACAAGTATCTCTTCCAGGTCACCATGCTCCCTGGAAAAATAGACCGACATCCGATCGGCAGGCAGAGGACCGGCAAAGCCCTGAGACACCACGAGAAAAGAGAGTAGAAGAACGATGAGACTCGATGATTTATAAACTGTATGCATGGCACACCTCCTGGGTTCTGCCCACGCCTAACATTATAGTAAATTAGGCATGGCAAGGCAAAGAGGTTCCGGGTAGAGTCCGAGACCACTGTTTTGTTGCCGGCGGCAGTGGAATGGAATAGGATGATACTATGAGACTGTTGCTTGTCGTCACCTTCATCTTTTTTGCTCAGACTCTTTTCGCCCAGCCGCTCTTCCAACTAACCTTCCAGCACGACGAGGTTGGGAAATTTCCTATTGGCTGGGCATCCAGGGACCAAGAAGATAGCGCCATGGTTTACTCGGTACAAGCGGCGGGCGAAAAGAAATTTCTGCACGCTGACGCACGCGGCCTGTCGGTACAGATCAGCTACGAGAAGAAATGGGACCTAAGAGATTTTCCCATACTTCGGTGGCAATGGAGGGCGGTCACTTTCCCCAAGGGCTCAAATGAGAGGGTAAAAAGCGGGAACGATAGTGTTCTCGGTCTCTATGTCGTGCTGAGCGGCCTGCCATTCGTCACAGCCATCAAGTACGTATGGAGTGACACGTTGCCCGCCGGCACGGTTCTCGAATCGCCCTATTCCAGCGGGACAAAGCTCATCGTTCTTCGGAGCGGGCGAGCGCTCGCGGGCACGTGGGTCTCGGAAGAACGGAACGTCCTGTCTGATTATGAGAGCCTCTTTGGAAGGAAAGAGAAACATCCGAAGGCCCTCGGGATTGCAGTTCTGACTGACTCTGACAACACTGATTCCCGAGCTATCGGAGATTACGCGGAAATTGCAATCCTCGGCGGAGGTGGGAATTGATAATGCGTGCGCAGACCTCTTCGTGCGTCAGTCCTGCACATTGCAGAACGATATCAGCATACTTCGCGTATAAGGGGCGACGCTCCGCGAACAGATCGGCAAGAGTCTGGTCCGGCCGTTTTGCCAGGCCCCGGCTTTCGAAGTCATAGATCCGCGATTCCAACGTGGCCATATCTACGTCGAGAAAGACAATGACGCCGTCCAGCTTCAGCTGCTCCATAGCAATACGGCTATAAACGGCGCTGCCTCCGGTGGCAATCACGTGATTGCGGCAGTCGAGACGAAGAAGGATCTCCTCCTCGATTTTGCGCAGGGCCATGTAGCCGTCGGCATCAACTATTTCCTGCAGGGACCGACCCTCCGATGTCTGGATAAGAACGTCCGTGTCAGTGAATCCGCGGGAAGTGAGTTTTGCGAGAATCACGCCGACTGTGCTCTTGCCCGAGCCAGGCATCCCGATAAGAATGATGTTGGAGCGCGCGACCTCTTCGTCAGCGGTGATGGTAACCTTTTTCATGCATTCAATATAATGAATATCGGCACGGTTAATCAAGGAGCTGGGCTCATTGGTAAGAGCCGGGTAGAGCTGTCACTTACCCGGGGCAGGTTGTACCGGTTGGACCGGCCCAGGCTGTACAGGCCGGGTTGGCGTGGGTTGATTTTGCCTTCCGTTGATAATGATCGGCATGTTCTTTAGCATATCCCATGCTTTGTCTTTCTCTCTTTCCTGCTGCTGGCTGTCCTCATCACTGGAATCTATCGAGTATACCGTCTTGTCTTTCTCCCTGCTCACACTGATATCATCTTGTGCAAAGAGAGGTGACGGCAGCCCTGATACAAGATAGAGCGGAATGCTGATGCAGAGGCTTAGCACATACCTCATAAGATTGTTTGCCCCTAGACTGCTCGTTTTACCATCTATCAAGAAATCCTACCCACTCTATTAGTATAATCGGCATCGATGCAGTTTAGTTAATATAGCACAGCCTGCTGACCAGCTGATACCAAGTTGCATTCAAAAATACGACCCAGCCTTCGGCCGGGTACCCCGGGCGACCAGGAGGATAGCGACGGAGCGACAGGTCCGATGACCCCAATGCGTTTTAGCCGGGTACGCCGCGAGCAACGTAAACTTAAGTTCGCGGGTGCCGGGAGTCGTGACTCCGCAGGGCACGGAAGAGGGGTACCCACGTCTAAACACGGGTCTATGAATGAAGGCAACTTGGTATAAATCAGCCGGTCTCGTTTGCCAACAATGAGGCTCTGCAGATCGAGCATTGGCAAAGGTTTTCAGCGTCCCCGGAACGCCATACCGGAACTTAGCGAAATAACAGCATTTACAACAGCGTGGCTTTTGGCGGTCCAACCGGATATTCGAACATGCTGATGTTTGAATAGGCAGCGTAACTACTGGAGGTTTGTGAAGTGCCACACCGAAGGGCAAAATGATATTGATTGAGAAATATCAGTCAGTTAGCCGACTCCATCCACCGTTTCCAAACGACTTTTGAACATCTTTGTTGAAAACTCATCACGTCAGCACGCCCAGGTATTGAGATTTGATCGCTTCGTTCTGTCTTAACTCCTCCGGAGATTTCTGAATACTTGCGAATCTCAGGCCCTAAATCAATCCTGTTCTTTTGGGCTAAAGATAGGGTCCACCGCCGGACATGAATGTTTCAATGATATTCCCTTTCGTAACGGGCAGCAGCAGTGCCGACGGATGCTCCGCGTCATGGTATACCCTGAGGCGTGAGGCGGATTGCCGCACAAGGCTTCCGCTTGCGATCATTTCGAGTGGATTCTTCGGTTGATCGTCACAGCAGCTGATCTTGAGCTTGATCCTGGAACCGGCCTTGAAAAGATTCCCTGTGGGCACGATGGGAATCTTAAACTCGTAGACTTTGCCCGGAACCAGGGGTTCTGATTTTGTATGGGGATGGAAAGGCGCCCACGGTTTTGACCGTTGGGGATCGACCTCACGGTGGGACCCTCTCAGCCAGCCCCGTGTGAGTATCTTTTCATTCCCCTGCGGATCGACTTCGCGAAGGCTGACGAACCAGAGCACCTCGGTATCCGTACTGGAGGCATAGAGGTTGAGCACGATCGGGCCTATCACCTCCGTATTCTCGACCAGCCTTGGGGTAGTATATTCCAGCGATCCACGGCCCCAGGGAGAATCGTTGAATGTAGTCCGAGCCTTCATCGTCATGCGGTAAATGTTCATGCAACAATCCGTTTTCGTGCAGGAAGAACGGGGTCCATCGCGTTTCAGGCAAAGGCCACTCTTTAGCTTCCTTCCAATCATTCGAGCCCATCACAAACAGCCGGATCGGCGCCTCCTCCATGATGCCCGTCTCCATCCCCTTCAACCAGTAATCAAACCACCGCAAAGATTCGTATTGCAGCTGGTAAAGCGGTCGGTCAAGGTAAGCCGGGGGTGCGATGATCATTTTCCTCGGCACGTTCAAATTTTCGAAGCTGCGAAATGCCGCGTTCAGATGGAGCCCGTACATGCCCCAGCACGCGCCGATGTAGCCCGGCACCTTGATGTTCTCATACTTCACCTTTCGTATATCCCAGTAAGGTCCGTCATAGGGGTGGGTGAGAATGTCAATAATGAGGGGGTGCGTCAACATGTCCGGGTTTCTCAAGATCTGGACCAGCTCGGGCACACCGGCAATATCTTCATCTTGAAGTAGTTTGCCGATCTCCTCCGGTTTCGCCGTCGATTTTCCAACCCTGCAGTTGTGAACCGAGCCCAGTGCCCACATCCTGCAGAATCCGTGTCCCAGGATGCCGCCGCGGTAAACGAAATCCCGGTAGCAGTCGGTGGCTGCCCAAGGCCCAAAAAAGCATTTCAGGTGGGGAGGATTCAAGGCGGCAATGTACTGTTGAATCCACCCGAAGTAGGAAACCCCGAACATACCCACATTGCCCGTGCACCATGGCTGGCGGGCAATCCATTCTATGACCTCGTAGCCATCCTGAGCCTCCGGCTCAGCGAGGAACGGATACTGCCCTCCCGATTTTCCCGTGCCCCGCATATTGGCAATCACGTAAACATAGCCCCGGCGGACGTAAGCGTTAGGGTCGCCTGCCTCAATAAAGGCGTTACCCTTCTCCTGTCCGGGGAGCTTGAAAAAGTTGGTTGAGAGGGAGTTGATCGTTATCGGCCCTGTTTGGGCCACCTGATCGTACGGATGAAATCCAAAAATAGCCGGAAACTTTTCGTCACTGTCCGGGCGAAAAATATCGGCATTCAGTTCTACGCCGTCGCTCATACGAATCTTCACACCGCGTTCCACCAGAACTTTGTACTTATATTCCGAGGTCTTCCAGGTTTTACCAAACATAGTCGATGCCTCCTTCTAAAACAATTGATATTGATCGCACTCAGGGTGAGAAACTCCACAGCATCCTCTATTCCTGGTGGAGTATTCAGCTTGTCGAATTCTCATTCCCGGTGCGAGCCTTCGTGTACTCTAGCCGATCTCCTAATCCTATTTGCTCCAGTTCGGCCTCGGGTAGACAAGCTTCGTTGTGGCCACGCTCTTGGGCCAGATGAGTTCAATCTGTCCGTTCGTCATTTGAATCATGTAGTTAAACGCAGGCGGCAGCCCGGCCTTGTCAAAGGTAACGCCTTTCATATAAGGCAGGTCAAACGTGTGGGACCTCAGATAATCACGTATTGTTTTTTGGTCGAGCGTGCCTGCGCCCTGGACAGCAAGCTCCAGTGTCTTCATCCAGCAATAACCCAATCCGAAATAGGTGGGCGCCGCAGGCAGATTCAGTTTTGCCTTAGCCCCCGCATTGATCGCGTCATTGCCGGGAAACGGGAGGCGCGAGCTCCACCACATATTGGCAATTACATTGTTGCCGTCAGGCCCCATCTCTTTCATCCACGCGGGTATGGTCGATGCGATCAGGTGCATGATCATCTTAGGGTTATAATTCATTGCCTTTGCGGCCCGCGTGAGCATCACGCCATCATCAAAAAAACTGAAACAGAACAGGACATCTGCGTTTCTTCCCTTGGCTTTGCTGATAAGCGGGTTAGCATCGGAAAGCGGCAGATTGTATACTTCGTCTACCACAACCTTGATCCCGTTCTTTTCGAGCCACTGAACAACGGTAGGCCGCGTGGAAACGCCGATCACGTTGTTCATGGAGAATATGGCCGCGGTCTTCGGCCGCTGGGCTTTGGGGATCAGGTCCTCGATCACACCCGCCACGGCGATCACCGTCCATTCGCTCATCAGCGGCGGACTGGCAAAGCTGTAAGTATATCCCTGCTCAAATGACTTCATATGGCCGCCCTGGCCTATGAATACCTTGCCGTATTTTTCGACGAGAGGCATGAGCGCCACATTGGTAGGTCCCGGATAACCGCCGAACAGGAGGTCAACCTTATCGATTGTAATGGCCCTCTCATAGTACGTCACGGCTTTGTCAGCGCTGCTCTCATCGTCGTACATGATGAGCTTGACGGGACGACCCAGAAGACCTCCCCGTTTGTTGATATCTTCTGCCCAATACTCGTACCCGGCCTTGATCAGTTTAGCCTGCTCCGAGGCCAAACCCGTCAAAGGCAAAGAACCTCCGATCTTGATGGGCTCCCCGGACGGTGCCGACATTTTCGGGCCCTGGCCGAGAGCAGGAAGCGCAACCAGCACAACTGCCATTAAAGCACAAGCACTTAACTTTGATACTCGTCTCATCTTAATCCCCCCCTTTTTTTAGTCGCGGCTTCTGTCCGCCTTACCTGTTTTCAATCCTTGCGAAGTATTCCTTTGCATCGACCTCTAACAAAACGAATCCTAAATCGCAATATCGAAACGTTCGACGCCGGGGCACAGCCTCACGTCAAACATCATCCCGCAGCTTCCATTTGCTCGACACGTAACAGGTCCGCCCGAGCATGAGCGTGTGCTCCCCTCGCGTTATCAAGGCAAGCTCGTCCGGTGTAACCCACTGAAGGGCTCCGCCTATGCAGTGCTGCACGCAGGAAGGCTCCAGACCTCCGGATCGACGAACCGCGCAGAGGTCGCAGTGGCCAGCCGTACCAGTTGCCTCGTTGTAGACCATCACACCGTATGGGCACCCGTGGACACAGAGCTTGCAGCCGGTGCAAACATCTTCATCGACCAGCACTACGCCGTCTTCCGCTTTCGATATGGCTCCTGCCGGGCAGAACGCGGCGCAGGCAGGCTCGTCGCAATGAAAACACATGACAGGCACGAAGTCCATGTGGAGGGCAGCACCTGCTTTTCGCGGCCCGACAGTCATGATCCGGCACCATCTGGGACCCCCTTCAAAGGCGAGGCCGTGCTCTTCGCGGCACGCGACCTCGCATGCGTGACAACGAACGCAGTTATCCAGATCGACAAGAAGAATGTTATCCAGGGCCATCCTCTTCCTTCTTGCGTATCCTGCAGAGCTGGCACCGGAGCTGGGCGCTTCCGATCATGGGGGCACATGCCTTATTGTCCGTGAGCAGATTCACGTTGTTCTTGCCCGGCCAGTGGCTCGGCACCTGGACGACCCTCGGATCGATGCCTTCGAAGAGAGACGCCTTTGCTTCCATCTGTCCCCGCGGCGATTCTATGATGATAGGATCGTTGTCCCGGATGCCGAGTTTGCCCGCTGTCTGAGGGTTAACGGTCACGAGAAGCTCCGGCACGATCTCCCGCAGCACCGCGATGTTACGCAGCTCGGAATGGCGGAAGACAGGAACCCTGCCGCCCGTGGTCATGATCAGCGGATATTCTCTGGCGAGTTCAGGGGCACTGACAGGACTCTCAGTGGGCTCGCGGTAACCAGGTAAAGGATCGAAGCCGAGTTCTTCGAGACGGGGGTCGTACATCTGGACCTTTCGAGACGGCGTGTTGAAACCATTCGCCTCGTATTTTTTGAAAGTATCCGGAATGGAGATGCGACCCTTCTTCTTCAACTCTTCATACGTGATCCCCGAGGGTCCGAGGAGGAAATCGAAGTAGGCTTCGTCGCTCGGGAACATGCGCTCGCCAAAACCAAGCTTTGCTGCAAGCTCATTGAGCACCGTGTAGTCGGTACGGCACTCGCCGGTCTGGGCAACCTTCTGCTGAAGATGAATTCCGTTGAATGAAGTCTGATCATGCAGGGCAACGCCGCCTCTCTCCATCCAGCTTCCGCATGGAAGGAGTATGTCCGCAATCCGTGCCGTGTCAGTCATGAAAAGATCGGCCACCACAAAAAAATCGAGGCTCATCAAGGCTTCGGTGACCATCGGCGTGTTCGGGTAGGCGATCAGCATATTGTTGCCATGGCAATA
The DNA here is from genome assembly GCA_963835605.1 of uncultured delta proteobacterium. GTDB lineage: Bacteria > Desulfobacterota > Syntrophorhabdia > Syntrophorhabdales > WCHB1-27 > JADGQN01. Next base: position 49,393 of record CAWIHO010000073.1, read on the forward strand.
GACCGCCCGCACGGGATACGGCTTGCCCGTAAGCACTGCCTGCCAGACCGTGTAATTGTGGGCAGAGGGCGACGGCATCACGCACGCCTCCCCGGCCAGAAACGGATACTCCTTGCTGCCCAGCCGCCTTTCGTGGTGCTCTTTCGTCAAATAGTCAAGGCCTGACTCCTCCTTCCTTTCGCGCATGTTTCTTCGGCATGCTGATCACATTGCCGCCCGGCACATCGATATTCCCGGTGATCGCAGCAAGGATGGAGAGGGAGCGCGTGGTGGAGATGGTATCGGCGTTTTGATCGATTGCGAGACACTCCGTTATTGAAGCCGGTCTGGCGAGGGCATACAACCTCGCCGCTTCCCTGATGAGATGCTCGGGAACCCACGTGATCTGCGCCACCCTTTCAGGAGGGTACTCCTTTGCACGTTTCTTGAACTCATCGAACCCGAAGCACCAGCGATCCACGAACTCCTTATCGTAGAGCTCCTCCTCGATGATGACGTGGAGCATGCCGAGCGCAAGGGCCGCATCGGTCCCCGGCCTGAGCTGCAGCCACAGGTCCGCCTTGGAGGCCGTTTCGCAGAGCAAAGGATCAACCACGATCATCTTTGCTCCCCTGGAGCGGGCTTCCATCATGCTTACGCTTTTGGCCGGCCAGGTGTTTGTCGGATTAACTCCCCAGACCAGGAGACACCTGGAGCCTTCATAGTAAGGATTTTCGAGAGCCGGCGAACCAAGCGCGAGTATACCCGCGGTCATCCTCGGGAACCAGCACTGCGCTATGCCGGGTCCCATGCACTGTTTGCCGTAAGCATTCGCAAACCTCGAGAAGTAGCCAACCCAGCCACGATTTGTCCCTGTGGCGAGCAGAATACTGTCGGGGCCGTATTTCTCCTCAACAGACTTCAGGTTCCTGACGACCATATCGTAAGCTTCATCCCAGGAGATCCGCTCCCATTTCCCCTCTCCGCGCTTTCCTGCGCGTTTCATGGGGTAAAGCAGGCGATCCGGATGGTAGAGTATCCCCTTGGAGGCAAGGCCTTTGGCGCAGAGCGTACCTTTCGTGATCGGTGAGCTGGGATCACCCTCGACCAGCACGACCTTCCCATCCTTTACGTGGACGAGGGCATCGCATCCCTGGTTACAGATAAAGCACTCAGTCTTATAGACTGTTGTCCCGCGCAGGTTATCATGCTTTACCGGCTCCATCGTCTCCTGCCTGCGCTTTGCCGCATGCTTAACCGGCTCTACCTGTTGGAGCCTTTCGCCCAGCAGACTCTCGGCGAACATCTGCCGCCTGCAGTCAGGGCACAGGAGGCGGGAAGTCCGCTCCTGTGCACCTTCCTCTTGCACAAGGGGTGCTGCTTTCTTAGACGTTTGGGGAGAAATGGCTGGCTTTCCACAGCGCTGACAGGAACCTTGCTGAGTAGCGATGGGAGTTGTGGCTCCTTACCTATAGTGTCGGGGCATGCACCCGCAGAGCGCGAAAAAGGTCTGCCTCCCACGTCGGGACCGTTGACCCTATTTTCTATGCAACGTTACCAAAAGGGAGTTAAGGTGTCAAGAGGTAATTCGGCGGCTTTTCTGGCGCGAGCCGTAACTTCTTGAACAAAGCTGTGAGTTCCTTTACCTGATAGTGGGCATTTACGCCGCTGGGATTGGGCAGTATCCAGACCACGGAATCTCCTATCCGTTCGTCCTGGGGCCCCAGAACAGCGTCCCGGTGACCAAATGCCTTTCGGTACGCTTCAACTCCCAGCACAGCCACGATCCTCGGCTTATACTTGAGTATGGTATTTGCGAGGCGCTTGGCGCCCTCCTGTAGCTCGCTCAATGAAAGTTCCGCGGCATTCGCCGTTGATCGGTTCACAATATTTGTTATGCCGTAGCCGCGCTTGAGAAGCTCTTGTTCTTCGAACGGCGAAAGGAGCCTGTCCGTGAATCCGGCAGCATGCAGGACGGGCCAGAATCGGTTGCCCGGTCGCGCAAAGTGATGGCCAGTGGCTGCTGAGTAAAGCCCGGGATTGATCCCGCAGAAAAGTATGCGCAGGCTCGGTGCGATCACGTCGGAGACGGACTTGCCGCGGGCAGCAATCACTTCCTCTTTAGTTGGCTTGAAAACTTGCATGGATCAGCCTGACCGACGAAAGGAAGAGACGGGCGTATATACGACTCCCCTGCCGGTCATTTCACCGTGTACCTGACCGAGACCCACAAGATATTTGAGGTGGGCTATGGCTTCTCCCACGGCAAACCATTTCTGGGCGACCGGGAAGAGCTCCCAGGAATCACAGACGATGTCCCAGGTCATCCTGGACGCTACCTCATAAGCCGTGTAACGACCTTCCCTGAGAATGGCAAGTACCTCCTGAGCCCTGTCGTCGTGATGATGTTTCAGCTCTTCGATCCTTGCCCGGCAGTCGCTAAAAATCCTCCTGTGGCCGGGGAGGACCAGATTGACGTCAAGCATGTAGGTCTTGTCCAGACTTGTCAGATAGGTCGCCAGGGGATCCCAGTCGTCGAACCAGCACTGGATATTGGGTGTTATGTCGTTGAGGATGTGGTCTCCGGCAATAAGATACTTCTTGCTGGGTTCGTAAAGGCACGTGTGGCCGAAGCTGTGGCCGGGTGTCTCCACGCAGATCAACTGGTAGTCTCCTGCACTGAGCGTGTCGCCTTCCTTGCACGACTGAAAAGCGGGCATGCGCCCGATCCCATATTTGAAGCCGGGGTGGTGGTTGAGTGCCTCCTCGATCTCACCTCCGGGGAACCCCTGGAGGCGCGCAAAATTCCCCAGATTGGCCTTGTTGAAAAAAGAGACTAACCGCCCCGCATCTGGCGCGTTAAGGTAGATTTTTGATGTGTCGGAGGCAATGGTCGTGACGAGCGCAATATGATCCGCATGAAGGTGGGTGATAAAGAAATCCGTAACGTTCAGGTCGACGCGGAGTTCCGTAAGGCCGTTCAGCATGGCACGCTTGCATTCTTCGCGATTCAGGCCCGTGTCTATAACGAGGTTCCTCTCAGCGCCCTTTATGACATAGGAGTTGATTGACTTAAGCGGATTCTGGGGCAGGGGGACTTCAATTCTGAAGAAATTTCGGTCGATTTCGTCAACCATGGCTTATGTCCGGCGGCGGGTACTCAGGGCCCAGTCTCTCTACTATCCGCGCGATGATCTATCCAAGCGCGTGTTCGCACGCGGTCGATTGGTATCCGTGGCGATTGTTTTTGAAAATCCTTTGAAGGCTGGAAGACAGGCTTCGCGCCTATCAAGACAAAGAATGGTCTACCTTCTTCGAGAGCCTGGAGACCCGGCGGGCTGCGTTGTTCTTGTGGACAACGCCCTTTGATGCAGCCTTATCTATGCATATAACAGCTTCCTTAAATGCTTGCTGCAGCTCATCCTTATCTTTTCCCTGCAAAGCGAGGAGCACCTTCTTGATGTTGGTTTTCATAGTGGATTTGACATGTGCATTGCGCAGACGATTCTTCTCGCCCTGTCGTGCCTTTTTTATAGCTGACTTGTTCTTCTTCAACAATCCCTCCCGCTCGATTTTGGTATTTGTACCATGTTTGTTGCCTGCAAGTCAACTCCTCTTTCCCGTTTTCACAGCCAACTTCTGAAGCGTTTGATGAAGGTATGCTCCATAAGCGAGGCGATCAACTCGCTGTGCCAGTCGAAGATCGCTTTCTTGTGGATGAGGTCAAGGATGCCGTCCTTGAGGGCAAGGCTGAAGAGTTTATCAATATGGGTGTCTGACAAGCGATCAAAGAGCCTTCGAAAGAGCTGGCCCTTTTGTAATTCCGGTTCGAGCAGAGCACGCCATCTCCTCTCGTAAGCCTCTAACCTGGGAGCGCCAAGATCATTGCAGCGAAGGGCATGGCTCAACGTCTCTGCCGCGGCCTGGGCGGCTATGAGGCCGTAATAAATGCCGCCGTGTGTGGTAGTTTTGACCTGGCCGGCTACCTCGCCCACTGCAAGTAACCTGTCCGCGTAAGTCCGTTCGAGGCCGCCAAACGGGATCGTCTTGTGTAAGATGGTGCCAACCTCCCTTATCCGTCCCTTCAGGAAGCGGCTATCCAGGAACGACTTCAGGAATTTCGAAGCTCCCTTCCTCGTGATAAGGCCGACGCGAGCCCTCCCATCCTTAAGGTCCACAGCCCATGCAAAGGAAGAAGGCGCCACATTTCTGCCCAGGTATATCTCTGTTACAGAAAGGTCATCCATACGAATTTCGGCCTGTGCCCCTTCATAATAGTCAGCTATCTCACCCAGGCGCAGCTTCTTCGTCATTTTAGGGTTGTAGCCACAGGCGAGCACTGCTGCTCGGGCCCGCAAGCGATCCCCGTTGGATGAGGTCTTGAGTTCGACATGGGTTCCCGTGACGCGGATGTCCACGCAGGCGGTCTCCTCGCACAGAGTAGCGCCGCTGCTCAGGGCCATCTTGCGCAAGCCGTCGTTGAATTTAACACGGTCGACCACGTGGGCCTGGACATGCCCCGGACGGTATGGGAGCAGCCTCCCCGAAGGCGAGACGAACTGTATGTCTTTGATTTGCGCCAGGATCGAATCACTCGGCAGACTGAACTTTTCAAACGCTTCGACACCCACGACGCCCGTGCATACCGGGGGCTGCCTGCAAGCCCCATTTTTCTCGAGCACCACGACGTCGAAGCCCTCACGTGCCAGTCCATACGCTGTGTAGCAGCCCGCGGGGCCACCACCGATAATGGCTACATCGTGCATTCTCTCGGTTCCTGCCTTAGAAATTGAACTCCATGGGTAGATTTCCCGCGGCTTGCCGCGTTCCTCGTCATTCCGGCGGGGCCTGCTCAGAGTGCCTGTATCCGGGGGGCGGAATCCGAAAAAAGCCTCCGGATGCCGAATTGAGCACGGGATGGCACCGTGAAGAGGCACCCAGTACACCGCTGTTTGCGGCAAGATGGTTCATACGGGCTTTAAGGCCCGGGCGAGAGAGCCGTCAGCAGTCAGGTCAACTAAATGGCACCGCACAGGGCAGTGAGCTGATAGCAATCGGACAGTGCCTTGAAGTCTGCACCGAAAAATCCGTCCGGAGACTCGTTACTTTGCTTTTTGCGGTACCGGTAACTGTGGCTCGGCGGCCGGCGGTTCTGTCTTTTTGCTCTCTTGCTGCCTCTGTATCTCCGCCCTTGTCTCTGCAACTCCCCGCACTGGCTGCGTAAACGTCCCCGCGACCAGGGTTGCCTGGCCCGTGAACCGGTTTATCTTGTAAAAGCCACCCACACCCGATAGCTGGACAACCTGATAGCGGGTCCAAAACAGCCCAACAAGCACCAGCACAGCAATGCAGATTACCCAGAACTTCCTGTCCATATGATCCTCCTTCGTATTCTTTAAGCAATCGATGACGGGTGCTCTTGCATTCGTCGTGCCGCCAGCGATAGGGGTGTATTACAGTATCACAGCTCTACTATTGAATCAAACTCTTGCGTGGATTTACCAGATGTGGTGATTGCTCCGATCACATGTAAGCGATCTGGTTATTAAGGATAGAGCGCCATGCGGTCAAGCGCAGTTTTCTCGTCCACGCCGAGTGAAATGTTCATGTTCTGGATGGCCTGGCCCGATGCCCCTTTGACGAGGTTGTCGATGGCACTCATGACAACAAATCGTCCGTCGTCGAATGTCTTCAGGCCCAGGTGGCAGTAATTTGAGAACCTGGTGAAGCGCGTATCCGGATAGACCCCCTCGCCCAGAACCTTGATGAACGGTTCATCGCGGTATGTCGTTCTATAAAGATTGAGGAGATCCTTTGTTGTGTTCGGGGCGATCAGCCTTCCGTAGATGGTGGTGAGAATGCCCCTGTTGATTGGAAGAAGGTGCGGCACGAACGTCACTTTGACATCCGCAAACTTGCTGATCTCCTTTTGTATCTCCGGCTCGTGACGATGAACCCCAACGTTGTATGGCCGAAAGCCCTCCGCCACCTCGCAAAAAAGACTCCCCAGCTTGGCTTCTCTGCCTGCTCCACTCACACCCGATTTTGAATCCACAAAGACACCGCCATCAATAAGCCGGTTTTTCGCTAGAGGGTAGAGCGCGAGGATAGCACTCGTCGGGTAGCAGCCTGGATTGCCTATAAGCTTGGCCTTTGCTATTTGCTCCCGGTAGAGTTCAGGGAGACCGTACACAGCTTGCTGCTGCAACTCGGGTGCTCCGTGCTTCACATAGTGCTTCTCGTAGTCTGATAGATCTTCAAACCGGAAGTCTGCGCTCAGATCGATAATGCGTACATTGCCGTCAAAGAGCTCTCTTGTTTTTTCCGCAGCCGTTCCGTGCGGCAGGCAGAGGAAGTAGACATCGCACTTGCCCCGGTGATCGTCGTCGGTGGCTTCAAGTACTTCTTTAAAACCCCCGCTCAACGATGGGAACAAGTCAGACAATTTTTTCCCCCGGTAGGTATTCGAAGTGACGAGTGTGACGTTAACGTGGGGATGGTAGGCCAATATGGAAAGCAGTACGACGCCCGTGTAGCCAGTCGCTCCTAGGATGCCTACTTTCCACATTAATCATTATCTCTCTTGATTATCTCTTGGAGAACTGGAAGCGCGCCCGGGCTGCTCTCTGGCCATACTTCTTTCTTTCCTTGGCGCGTGGATCCCTGGTCACAAGCCCCTGCTTTTTGAGGACGCCTCTCAGGGCGCTGTTGAATTCAAGCAATGCTTTCGCGATCCCGTGTCCGAGGGCCCATGCTTGAGCGGCAATCCCTCCGCCGTAAATGTTTGCTACCACGTCGAACTTGTCCGCATTATCCGTCAGCATGAAGGGTTTATTCAGCATCAGCCGCAATTCTTCGAGGGGGAAGTAATCCTCGACCGTACGGCCGTTGATTACGTACTGGCCGGAACCCTGTTTCATCCAGACCCTTGCCACCGCGGTCTTTCTCTTGCCCGTTGCGTAGTACCTTTTCTCAGGCACGTCTGGCCTCCTTCACATCCAATCCTTCCGGCTTCTGGGCCTGGTGAGGGTGTTCACTTCCCTTATACACCTTGAGCTTCTTAAACATCCTTCGCCCGAGCGCGTTCTTAGGCAGCATTCCCCGCACGGCGATTCTTATCAGCTCTTCAGGCTTGGCCGCCATCAACGTGCGGGCGTTCAACACGGTCAAGCCTCCGGGATACCCGCTGTACCGCTCATAGGTCTTTAGCGCGAGCTTATTCCCCGTCAACTTCACCTTCTCAGCATTGATAACCACAACGAAGTCGCCAGTATCGGCGTGCGGCGTAAATATGGGTTTATGCTTTCCCCGCAGCACGGCTGCAATGCGCGCCGACAACCTGCCTAGAGTCGCCGAATCGGCATTTACGACATACCATTTCCTCTCAAGGTTCTTCTCGCTCGGAAAAAAAGTGTCCATAACAACCCCTATGTCGGTAAAAATAATATAGTTAGGGCGTCAAGTCAAGGGAAATGACGTTTATTTCTTGCCGGCGGCTCTCTTGGATGCCTTGAGGGGATTGATTTTTTGTTCCGCTGCCTTAGCTTCCTTCTTTAAATGGGTAGCCATTGAACACGCTGCGGTCTGCCACTTCTGGGCCGGATACGGATAACTCACGCAGAACTTGCCTGCCTCTACCTCCAGAATCCGCGTGCAGCCTTCACAATTTTCCACAACGGCGTAACACTTTCCTCCGTTGTAAGAACACCCCGTTTTCTTCATGAAAAGACACTCGATACCTGGTTTGATCGTTTGACACTGCATAACGGCATCACCTCCTTAGAATTGGAGCCAATATTTAACTATATTCCTGGGGAAATGTCAAGAAATTTGTATACAGTTGTCTTTGCAATATGATTATGACACCCCCTATCTGCAACATGAAAATGTCACCCCTATGTGAGATACCAAGGAGCACGGATCTGAGGAGGTGCTCCGGTGAGAGGAGTGACGTTCACGATGAAGGATATGAAGCGCTATGGTGTGGTGAAGGCAGTGATGGACAGGAAGTTGACCAATAGGGAAGGAGCGGCAGCCCTCGATCTGTCGGTCCGGCAGCTCAAGAGAATCAAGAAGAAGATAGGAAGGCATGGCGTGGCAGGCATACGCCACGGCAACTGCGGAAGGCCTCCTGCGCATGCCTTTCCCGAGAAGTTCAAGAAACAGGTGATCACGGTCGCGCAGCGTCGGTATAAAGACTTCAACTTCTCTCACCTGTCGGAGATGCTGGAGGAAGAAGAACAGATCTCGGTCAACCGCGAGACGCTGCGTCTCTGGCTTCGTCCTTTCGGATTCGGTCGCACGGTGCGTAAGCAACGACGCCATCGGAAGAGAAGACAGCGTTCTGCCCGAATGGGTCAGCTGTTGTTCCTCGACGGTTCCCCCCACCATTGGTTCGGTACCAAGCAGAGCACTCTCCTGCTCTGTACAGATGATGCCACGGGTGAGCCGCTCTTTGGAGTCTTTCGCGATCAGGAGGATCGGGATGGCTGCTTTAGCGTCTGTCAGGAGGTCTTCACGCGCTATGGTCTACCCCTCTGTTTCTACCTTGATCGTGCCTCCCAGTTCACGACCACCCGTCGGGGCGGTGTGCACGTAGCGCAACACGATGGGCAGCCGACCCAGTTTGAGCGGGCCATGAGCGAGCTGGGGGTCAGGCTCATCTTTGCTGATTCGCCTGAAGCCAGAGGCAGGGGTGAACGGATCAACGGAACCTTCCAGGACCGGCTTGTCGCAGAGCTCGGACTGAGGCGCATCAGAACTGCCGAAGCGGCCACTGACTACATGAACCGTCACTTCATACCCCGCTACGCGAAACGCTTCGGCGTTACCCCTCAGGAAACGGTTCCTGCGTGGCGGCCTGTTCCGGTGGATCTCTCCCACATCCTCTGCAGGCGCTTTCAGAGAACGGTCAACAACGACAATACCGTGTCGATCAACGGACACATCATTCAAATACATCCTCTGCGTACCAGACTATCGTTCGTCAAGGCACGAGTCACCGTCAATCTCTGGCTCGATGGTTCCTGGCATGTGCTCCACGAAAAATACGGAGAACTGCCGTGTGACGAGCTGCAGACTGCCCCTGCAGCGCGAGCAACAGTAAAACGTAAGGGGGTGACATATTCACATTGCAAAAAGGGTGACATTTTCATGTTGCAATAACAGAAATTTGTATACAGTAAATAAACCCTCCTAAATCCACCACCTAATCTTGCCTGCCGCCCCACGCACTCTCCGGGAGACCTTTTTGATCAGAGTGTGTACTTTCCGGGTATCAAAGAGCCTCGTCGCTTCCCATGCTCTACGCCCGGGCAGGCTGATGGGGAGAACCTGACGCAAGGTCCTCCTTCTCGTGCTCTAATTTTTTATGACAGCCGATTCCCCCACTGGAGGCTAGCTTGACAAATGGGTCGTGTGTGCTATGTTTTGGTGATGCCTCCGGTAGTAAGTCAATGGAGTGGCTATGCGCATTTATAGAGTGGCAGGTAGTGACATCACCGATCCTCGGGACTGTTCGGTCTACCTCCTCGACGTTGGAGAACTGGTCATGATAGATGCGGGATTTGGCGAATCTATCGACCTCGTGGTATCACACGTAAAGGAGCAGGGGTTAAACCCGCGGGACATATCAACAGTGATCCTTACTCACTGCCACGTTGACCACATCGGGGGAGCCGACCAGTTTCGTCATCGTTTTGGGTCTCGCCTTGTCATGCATGAGCTTGACGCGGAAATTGTGGCACGGGGAGATGAGAGGCTTACCGCAGCGTTCTGCTTTCAGAAGGTTTTTCGGCCCTTTCCCATAGATCTCATTCTCAGTGGTGAGGAGCAACGCCTCGCCTTCCGCAATCAGGAACTGGTCTGTCTCCACACGCCCGGCCACACGCCCGGATCGATCTCTGTTTATGCGGAAGCGGGTAAAAAGAGGGTGCTCTTTGCTCAGGACCTGGGTGCGCCCCTGCTCGAAGAGTTTGACTGCGATCCTGTGGCTTGGCGAAGTTCGGCGGAGAAGCTTCTTGCTCTCAATGCAGATATGCTATGTGACGGTCACACCGGCGTCTATCAGCCCCGGCGCATGGTGAGAAAGTACATCGAATCCTGCATGGCTTCGAACCTCGGTGAACGAGGTAATCCTTCTTCTTGAACCGTGAGTAAAGAGATTATTCCACGTCTACTCGTCTATTTACACCAAGTTGCATTCAAAAATAGAGCGAGGCGACCAGGAGGATAGCGACGGAGGCGTACTATTAGTACGTCGGAGTCGTGCCGACGCAGGCAACGAAGCTATATGAATGAAGGCAACTTGGTATTACGTGTGCTCGTCAGGGGGCTACCGGTGTAGCCTGGCTCGTGCCTTACTGAGACGAACCACAATGGAGACAGATGTTTTTGTATGTCTATATGAGTTTCCATTGTTATCCTACTGAATAAATAAGAATTATCTTACAATTAATAAATATGTATTAATAGCTATATAAGAGTAACATATATATTTTAATACGCCATTATATAATAATGAATGTAATACATTATGTTTGTCCTCTCTGCGTTGGTATCCTGCCGGCGCGGCGGGGATAGTCGATGCGAACAAAAGTGCCCAAAATCGGGACTTATCGAGAGGCAAGATTGTCGCAGAACAGGATGGGTGAACCTCGAACCGGCCCGATCCGACGATCCGCCATTCCTCGTGGCACGTCAATGGTAGCTTTGTTTGATGGATCCCCCCGTGCCGGTCTTGCTGTACTGGTCCATTGCGTTTTCGTACTCTGCCACCTGCCGGTCTATCAGCATTTCCAGCCTCGGCAGGTCAACAGTACCTCTCTTCCACATGAACTCCACCTCCGACACGGTGTCAGAGTCAAACGTCTTCTTGTAGGCCTGAATGTACTCTCCGAGGGTCTTTAGCCCTTCTTCCTTCTTTCCCTCTTGCAGCAGAAGCAGCGCCTTGTACCCGGTAACACGGAAATAAGAGAAGCCGAGCTTGCCCGCACGCTCTGCCTCGGCTATATACTGCGCCGCGGCAGGGAGATCGTTTAACTTGTAGCTCGCGGTGGCAGCAAGCGCCAGGGCGTCGGGTCGCTTCTCGCGCTCCGCTGCTTTCAAGAAGTCGCTTCTCGCTTCAGTATAATCGCCCTGCCGGAGCAGTTGCTTCCCTGTAATTATATCGCGCTCGTAGACGGTGTAGCTACTAGTAGATGAACAGGCAACGGTGAGAAATGTGAGACCTAAAATTCCCAGACACAGGACTTTCCGGATACCTTGACCTTGCATAACCCCTCCTTGTTGATGACCCCAAACCAGGTATCATCGCTTTATAATTTCTTCCCGGAGAACTTATCACGTCACCAGCCTCTCTGACAACCCAACTCTTCAGGGTGCGGGATTGTGGGGGCAGTGTTCGTCCATGAGGTATTCTTGAACACTGTCTTTGTAGATTTTTGCCCATCGGGTAGCTTCGTGGGATGTCCCGGTCGTGCCGTTCCAGTACGTCACGCGAAGCTCGAGGGTACGATACTGCCCTTTACGGCAGTCTATTTCGTCGAGAGTTACGATCTCCTTTTGCGCTGCCCCAGGCGGGAACTCCCTTTTCCCCCATATCTGGATGATGTTCTTGGAAGATTGAATGATCGCGTTTTCGTCGCAGAAATACTTAATATCATCCTCATCTGTCATGTACCTGGTCCACTTTCTCCCATCCTCACCCGCGCTCGAAGAAACGTTAGGAAGGGGCTGGCTTTCCGGTTGCGGCTCCGCTTCCCGGGCTTTCTGGGCAGTCTCCGTCTTCTTCTGGGAATCGGCCCTGCCGCTCGTGTTCATAGGCGGGACGTGGCTACAGGATACGAGAAACAGGCCTGCAAGGATAATTATCAATTTTGCACGGGCTTTATCATGCCGTGAAGGAACAACCGGCATGGTGCGTGTCGTAGTCATGCGCTCTGCTTCCAAGCTCACTCCTGCCTGAGGTAAGAAAGAAAATGCTGGACCGGCCGCGAGATCTCCCGCTGCCCCGATTAATTAGCCGGTACTTGCACCTCGTGCTCGGGAACCCACGTGCCACCCACATACTGGCCCGGAACCGTTATCCACTCCCCCGGAGGGCCCTCGCTCTGATAACCTGAGCTCTGGTAAGGCCCCGGCGTACCGGGGTACGCGTAAGGTCCTTGCTGAGGCGGATACGCGTACGAGGGGGCTGGGGCCGGGTAAGCATACACAGGCGCCGGGTACGCGTAGACAGGTGGAGGCGGCGGATACGCATAGTAAGGGCGCGCGAGAGCAGCGCCAAAGAGTGCTCCGCCTACAAAAGCTCCAGGAGCGTACCAGCCGTATCGGTGACCCCACGCGTGACCCGCTCGGGGAAAGGCCAGTGAGAATACTGTCACAATAAATAAAACGACCAACATGCCTTTTTTCATACGGTCCTCCTTTTTCGGTGCACCGTTTGCCCAAAAGTGGCATTCACTGACCATAACTCCCGTACCGGAAGATATTGTCATCTATATAATAACGTAATGTCGTGAGCGACCTCGAAAAGGTTACAAGAAAAAGGGCCAAATGAAATTTTCTCGCTTATTTCTGGTCGGTTCTGTCCCGCTTGTCTTCACTGCGGACGTCAGATTCTAAGCGGGGTGGCAAGTGATTAGCAGCGTAGAAAAACCCAAAGGATATAACAATGGCAATACAGCCTACTATGACTGCGAGCGATTTTCCATGCCATAACCCGCCAAACCAACGCCTGAACTGATACGCAAGCACATTTGCCTTTCCGCCAACAAGTTCCAAATCCCGTAAATACATCTTGGAATCTTCAGGCGCAACCGGATAAACAGATCCTCCTCCTTCTTCGTAACCCAGAACTGCTGTTCGAGTCATTCGCGGATGTCTGATAAATCCAGACAGCGCCGCCCAAACCAAGCAGCAGGACAAGGGCGCTGATGAAATTAAGGCACGTATGCAGATGTGCGATTTTCCATTTCATGCGGGAGCCGTATCAGATAAGATCTTGGTATCAGCAAATATAAAAGAAACGCTCGAGTGTCAACGAGACCGCGATCGCCCTGGTGTATTCGCCTGCTCACCGAGCCCGTCGACTAATCCTCTTCCAGAATACTCCGCTTCTTTTGGATAAAAGGAATAACAGAGGAGACGAGCAGGAAGACGGAAACAAACAGGCAGATGGCCGATATCGGGTGGGTCACAAAAACGGCCGGGTTCCCGTCAGACAAGATGAGCGCCTGGCGCAGGTTCTGCTCCAGCAACGGACCGAGCACAAAAGCAAGCACGAGGGGCGCAGGCTCGTAATCTATTTTCCTGATTCCATATCCGATGATGCCGAATAAGATCATCACATAGATATCGAAGACATTGCCGCTTATACAATAAGCGCCTATGAGGCAAAAAAGGAGGATGAGGGGAAAGAGTATGTTGTAAGGGATCTTGAGCACGCGAACCCAGATGCCGATCAAGGGCAGATTGAGGATGAGGAGCAGGACATTGCCCACGTACATGCTTGCCACGGTTCCCCAGAATATTTCCGGACGCTCGGTGATCATCAGCGGCCCCGGCCTGAGGCCGTGGATCATAAGTGCGCCGAGGAGTAATGCCATGACAACGTTAGGCGGTATGCCCAGCGAGAAGAGCGGAATGAATGCCCCGCTGGTGGCGGCGTTGTTCGCCGCTTCCGGACCTGCCACCCCTTCTATAGCCCCTTTACCAAACCTCTCCGGTTCCTTCGCAAACTTTTTCTCCATCGCGTAGGAAACGAAAGAAGAGATAACGGCGCCTCCACCGGGCAGGATACCCAGCAGGAACCCAACAAGAGATCCGCGGCCAATTGGCTTGGCGGAGCGTCGCCAGTCCTCCTTGTTGGGCAGCAAGTGTCTGATCTTTGTTGAGAGAACCATTCTCTCTTGAGAAGTTTCAAGGTTCACGAGTACTTCAGAGATACCAAAGAGGCCCATGACAAGGGGCACGAGACCCACGCCGTCCTGTAGGCCGATCAATCCAAGGGTGAAACGAGCCCTGCCTGTCACGATATCCTGGCCAATGAGGCTCAAGAAGATCCCGGCGCCGGCCATCAACAGCCCTCTCAAGATCGAACCGTGCGTGAGGTACATGAGCAGGGAAAGACCGAGGCACATGAGCGAAAAATACTCTGCTGGACCGAACTTGACTGCAAATTGTGCGAGAGGAGCGGCCATAAACATGAGTCCCACCAGGCCGATTGTGCCCGCAATGAAGGACCCAAAGGCCGCAATTCCGAGCGCCGGTCCAGCCCGGCCTTGACGGGCCATCTGGTAACCGTCTATACACGTGACAACAGAGGCAGCCTCGCCTGGAATGTTCACAAGGATCGAAGTAGTTGACCCTCCGTACATGGCGCCGTAGTAAATGCCCGCCAGCATAATGATCGCTGCAACAGGTGACATGCCGAACGTTGCCGGCAACAGGACTGACATAGCTCCGACAGGTCCGATGCCCGGAAGAACACCGATGAGGGTACCGATGAAAACACCTATGAAGCACGCGAACAGGTTCATCGGCTGCAACGCTACACCAAACCCATAAAAGAGATTGTGGAGGACGCTCATGCGTTAGGTTACCACCACGGAAAGATTCCTCGCGGCAGCTGGCTCTTTAGCCAGACCTCGAAAACGAGGTATGTGACGGCAACGCTGAGGAAAGACGCTAAAAGCGGGCCGGCCCAGCGCCTGCCGACCGGATCAAAGAAGAGGCCGAAGAGCACGACAAATGTCGTAATAATGTAACCTAAGAGATCGAGAAGAAGCGCATAGAAGACAAGAAGAACCAGGGTGAACGTTAGTTTGAATGGCGCGCTCTGCAGGAACCGCGCACGGGTTGCGCCGGATGCCGTCTCGATCTTCTGCGGTTCAGGCCTTCTGAATACTGTTACAAGCGCACCTACGGCCATGATAAAAAGTCCGGCTGCAAAGGCGACGAAGCCAACTCCCGGTTCTCTGAAGGTACCGAGACCCGTGCGGTATGACCATGCGCTGATGATTACCCCGATTAAGAGCCATACCGGCCCTTCAAGCAGTCTCAACACGCTTTCACCTTGCCATCAGCCTTGAGCCTTCGAAAGACAGTAGCAGTAACAGTAGTGACACATGCTTGTCGCTGCTCACGGCTGACTGCTCACGCCTCTGCATGTTCTCCTTACTTGACCAACCCCTCTTCTTTGAAAAAGACCTGCAGGGCGTCCTTATATTGGTTGATCGATTTTTCGAAGGACTTCGTATCCTCGAAGCTCACCTGGGTGCCCATGCCATTGATCTTGGCACGGAACTGCGGGTCCTGGGCTATCTTTCCGATCACATCATTGAGCTTTTTGATTATGTTATCTGGTGTGCCTTTTGGAGCAAAAACCCCTAAATAGGCGCCGAACGCAAACTTGTAGCCCAACTCAACTATCGTAGGGATATTCGGGGCAAAATCAGCCCTTTTTTCGATAAGGAGCGCAAGTACCTTTATCTGCTTCGCATCGATGAGCGATATGACCGCCGGGTAGGCGGGCGTGCCGGCCGGTACGTGACCGCCGAGAATAGCGGGTACTATTTTGGTGTCGCCATCGAAGGGTACATCGATCAGGCTGACATTATCGGCCTTTGCGATACTCTTCATGGCTAAGTAACCTTGCGTACTCTTGCCATGGATGGCGATCTTGGCCCCCGGGTTCTTTCGCGCGTACTCAACGAGGTCTTTCACACTGTTCATCGGTGAATCACCCTTTACAGCGATTGTGAGAACCGGTATGCCGACCTTGGATACGGGCTTGAGGTCCTTGCTGGAAAACGGCGCCTCATAGAAATAGGTATAGACTTCAGGTATGCTTGCGGATGAAGGAAAAAAACCAATCGTGTAACCGTCAGGCTTTGCGGTAGCTACTGCATTACCACCCATCGTCGTCGATCCACCAGGCTTATTGACGGCTACAACAGGCTTCTTCAACTGTTTCTCCATGGCATCCGCCAGCGCGCGGGCGCCGAGATCCGTCACGCCTCCCGGTGGGTACGGTATGACGAGTGTGATGGCCCGGTCAGGATACTCCGCAGCCATGGTCTGATTTCCCGCGGCGAGGATCAGCACAAAAACAACCGGCATAAGGAGAAAACCAGATATCTTTATAAATTGACGCCTTCTCATTTTCATACCTCCTCCCCTGTTTGGGCACTCGTTACACAGTTGAAAACTAGCCACTTCTTTACTTCACCAGCCCTTCTTCCTTGAAGAAGACCTGCAGCTCCTTTTTCTCCCTTTCAGTCGAGGCCTCAAAAGACTTTGTCTCTTCATACGAGGGCAAAATGCCCAGCTCCATCAGCTTGGAACGGAATGCAGGCTCCTGGGAGACCTTTGCCGCCGCGTCATTCACTTTCTTGACGATCTCGTCCGGCGTGCCTTTCGGGGCGAACACTGAGTTGGCCATACCCGGCGGTACCTTGTAACCAAACTCAACAACGATGGGCACATTACTAGGCATGAAGTCTGCGCGCTTCTCTACCAGAAGAACTGCCAGCTTCAACTGCTTTGCGTCGACGAGAGATTTAACGGAAGGATACGTTGGCGATCCGACGGGAATATGTCCACCCAGAATGGCCGGCACAATCTTGACGTCGCCATCAAAGGCTACATCGATGATGTTGAGGTTTTCAGCCTTGGCTATCGCTCTTGTAATGATGTAGCTGGGTGATGTCTTGGTATTGATGCCCCATTTTGTTCCGGGGTTTTTACGGACGTATTGGACGAGATCCTTGAAGCCGTTGATGGGCGAGTCACCTTTGACAACAATTGCACCAACGGCCGTCGCGACCCGGCAGACAGGTTTCAGGTCTTTACTCGTGTACGGGGCCTCGTAGAAGTAAGTATAAACCTCAGGGATGCTTGCCGCAGGCGGGAAGTACCCGAGCGTGTAACCATCCGGCTTGGCGGTGGCGACCACATTCCCTCCGATCGTAGTCGCGCCGCCCGCCCTGTTGACCACTACTATCGACCTCTTGAGCTGCTTCTCCATGGCTTCGGCGAATGCCCGCGCACCGAGATCGGTCACGCCCCCCGGCGGATACGGTACGATCAGCGTAATCGTCCGCTCAGGGTATTCCGCCGATGCAGAGCGTACCCCGACGAACGGCGCGAGCACGAAAGCCAGGGATACAAAAACAATACCAATGATTGTTAAAGGCATACCCTTAGTCATCGTCGATCCCCCCTTCTTTCTTCTCTGCATGTCATTATGCATAATGTAAGTGATGTGTGCAACAAAAAACAGACGTGTAGCGAAGAAGCTCAAGGAGCTTCCACAGGTAGACGCCCGCGGGACTCAGGCCAAAACCATGACCGATATCGGAAAGAAAGCCCCCAAGGTCTGTCTGCCGGAAAGCACTGCACGTCCGGGACTTGATTATGGCGGGAGAGAGGTATATCATTCCTGGGAGCAGACCGAAAAATCGTGAGAGGCTGCCGGAGGCGATATATGAAGAATCGGGATGACGCATCTTCAATAAACCGGAGGGATTTTCTGAAGATCGGCGTAGCAGGCGCGGCCACTATTGGTCTCGCGGGCGTGGAGGGTCTGCTGCACGCGCGAGCCGGCCACAGCGCCCGTATACCGGACCCTGGGCCGGACCGGGCTCAAGGTAACGACGCTCAGCTTCGGCGCCATGCTCACGCCCGAGCCCGAAGTAATACGGGCCGGCTTCGATATGGGCATCAATTACGTGGATACGGCCCGCCGCTATCTGAACGGAAGAAGTGAAGATATCGTCTCCAAGGCGCTTGATGGCATACGCGACAAAGTATACGTAGCTACGAAAACACGTCGCGAGTCGACCACGAAGGACGAGGTCATGAAGGATATAGAGACGAGCCTTTCGCAGCTCAGGACCGATCACATCGATCTGATCCAGCTACACGGCCTTGATAACGGCAAGCAGGTTTTTAATGCCGAGGCGCGTGCGGCTTACGTCAAGGCTAAAGAGCAAGGGAAAGTCCGTTTTTTTGGTGTAAGCTCGCATACCAATCAAGCAGACGTTGTTAATGCCGCGGTGGATGATCCGGATAAGTTTTTCGACACGGTTCTTGTGGCTTACAATTACAATACGGACTCGCCTTTGAAGCAGGCCATCGCGAAGGCGAAGGCGGCCGGCCTCGGCGTGATCGCCATGAAAGTTCAGATGGGCGCTTACAAGACGAGGGAGGAGGTCAAGGCGATGACCCCCGAGCAGGCCGCCGCGAACCTGAAGTGGGTGCTCCAGGATTCGAATGTCACCTGCGCCATACCGGGCATGAGGACTGTTGACCAGGTCAAGCAGATGTTTGCTGTCATGGGAACGAAGTTCACGAATACAGACGATCGCACGATTCGGCGGTATGCACAGGCCATCGATCCATACTACTGCAGGCTTTGCGCGAAATGCGAAGATAGCTGTCCCAACGGCGTAGCCATCAGCGTCATCAACCGCGCCCTCATGTATGCCGAGGGCTACAAGGAATACGCGCTGGCAAAGGCCACGTACAATGAAGTGTCTACGGCATCCCTCTGCTCTACCTGCAGCGAATGCGTCGCCCAGTGCGTAAACGGCCTGAATATCGCCCAGAAGATGCGTCAGGCGCGGAGTCTGTTTGCGTGATGACCGGATCCTGCCTCTTGATTCTGATGGCCGTGCTCTCTCTTGCCTCTCCGGCTTCTGCAGCTGAAAAGGCTCTTGAAGCCATTCTCCCGGCGGAATGTGCGGCCGGCTGGGCTATGGACGGCAAGGTGGCCACGTATAATCCGGAAAACCTTTATAAATATATCGACGGAGAGGCTGAACTTTACATGCCCTACGGCTTCCGTAAGGCTGCTACGGTGATGTACGTGAAACCGGGAAGCCCGGATATAGGAATCGTTGCCAATATTTTCGAGATGGGATCGCTCCTCGATGCCTTCGGTATCTACTCGAATTACCGGAGTCCCACATTGGAGCAGACAAAGATCGGCGCAGAAGGTTTCCTCGATGAATCGCAGCTCATGTTTTACCAGGACCGCTATTTCGTCCAAATCGAGGCTTCAGGCACCGTCACGCAGGGAGGCTCCCTGTTTCGATCCTGTGCTGAGGCGATCTCGCGCAACCTGCCTGGAGGCAAGGAAAAACCCCGGGAGCTCGAATTCCTCAAGGTGCCGGGGGCTGTGCCGCTGACAGAGAAATACTATGCTGCAGGGCTTCTCGGTTATAGCTTCTTCGGGAAGGGGTTTTACGGGAGAGGTGATGATCGGGGAGGCGCGGGTAAAGTCGGTGGTTATGCTCGCTGAGTCGAAAGAAGCGGCAACCCAGATTCTTACCGAGTATCAGAAGTACCTAAGAGACTCGAAAATTTTGCCACAGATAGCGGGTGACGGGGGAAGCACCATCCTCCACTCCATGGACCCTCTTTATAAAGGCGTAGCGTTGCGCGAACACGGCCGGTACATCGTAGGAGTCGTGGGTCTCAAAGATCCCGCAGAAGGCGACGCGATCGTCGCGCAACTCATAAAGCGCCTCCCAAGCCGCTAACAGCTCAACTGGGCGGGCCGCTCGCACCGTTTTCTCCGCTCTCGAGGCGCTCCAGATCTGACCCGCTTGACGCTCCATCTCGCTCAGGCTCCAATTGCGAATCCCTATGTCGCAACTATATAATCGTGGCAGCTCGCAAAATGCTGTTGTTACTTTTAATCATGTCTCGGAGTCAGTCGCCTGGGCTTACGCCACGCTCGTCTACGCTTGCGGGTCCCCAGACCTTGCGCGATGTTCGCTCCGAAAAGGTCCTCCCGGTCCTCGCTATAGATAGTATTAGGCCGGTGCAAACGCGCAATGACATCTCATACCTCATACCGGTTCGAATTCAAGATGAATACCAAGGCACTCCGAGGACCAGGCTACGCAGGCGTACCTCGGGGTACGTCAAAGTAGGATGGGCCGAAGGGCAACGAAGGTAGGCGCTTGAAGGCGAACCGGTATATGCTATTGCTTGCGCAGGCCCATCTTCGCCGCCAATTCCGACATCTGTTTATATTCCTCGTCTCGCAACTGCCTTTGCTCAGCAGGTGATTTGTACTCACACGTCATTCCGAGGGCCTCGATCTTTGGTTTTGTAATTTTCACCGCCTTTTCGATTGCAGGCACCAGAATCTTTTTTACCTCGTCGGGGATGCCGGCAGGCGCGTACATCCCGAACCATGTCGCAGGCAGCGCCTGTTTGTAGCCCAGCTCTTTCATGCCCGGAATTTCAGGACTCCCCGGTCTCTTCGGGTCCATCACCAGGATCCTCATCCTTCCCGCTTCCACGTGCGGCTTCAGCTTTGCGTAAGTGTCAACGGCCGCCTCCACATGGCCTCCCAGAACGGCTGTAATCACCGATTCCCCTCCTTCGAAAGGCACGTGGGTGAACTGGGCTCCGGTAAGAGACTGGATCAGCTCTATCACGAAATGTGGCTGGGAGCCGACGCCGATCGAAGTAACGCGTAGTTTGCCGGGATTCTTTTTCGCGTAATCGATGAACTGAGGAAACGTTTTCCAGGGAGCGTCTGCTCTGACCCCAACCACCGTAGGCAAGAAGCAATAGAAACCCAGGGGCTCCAGGTCCTTCGCCGGGTCAAAACGGACAACCTCCGGGTTCGCCAAAGGGGCATAAATAAGGGCGCCAGCGCTCCCATAGATAAGGGTGTAGCCGTCCTTCTTTGCCCTGACCCCTGCCTCGACCCCCAGGACGGTCCCTGCGCCGGGCTTATTGATCGCGATGATCTTCGTGCCTATGATCTGCCCGATCTCCTCTGCGAGGAGCCTGCCGGAGATGTCCATTCCTGCACCCGCGACATTCGGAATGATGAGCTGGATAGTGTGGTCCGGGTACCCTGCGGCAAAAGATGCTGATGGCGCAAGTGTGCCCACGGCCACCACGAACAGAAGAGCAAAAAGAAAAAAATGTCTCGTTCTCATGATGTTTACCTCCACGTTAAGTTAAGTAACTCTCGGCTTCCGAAGCGACCGCCGCTTGCGGAGAAATGTTTCTCCGCTCTCCCGGCGCATAGACGACAGCGGTGCTCATAGCTCGTTATACCGTGAGCAGTTCATCGCTCGCATGGTTGAGCCGTTCATACCCATCGTCGGTCACGAGGTATGTCTCTCCCCAGAAGAAGCTGTTCTTGCCGTCGGGCGTGAAAACCGTGGGGTGAATAATAACGGCCGTCCCTGCCTCCAGCGTCTGGCCGTTCTGCGGGGAAACGCGGGCCTCGTTCAGGTCCACCCCGCAGGTATGGCCGTACGGGGGCTTGGGGAGAAAGCCGCAGCTTTCCACGTAGCCGATAATGGCCAGTACTACGTCCCGCACTGTCTTGCCGGGTCTGAAGACCTCCAGCCCTTTTTTGATCGCATCGCGGGCGACCCGATACAGTTTTTCAAGCTCCGGATTCGGGGCTCCGACGTTCACCGTGCGGACAAGTTGGGTCCAGTAGCCCTCAAGACATGGAGTGATCTCCATCACAACGCTGTCACCTGCCTCGATGCGGCGGTGTGACGGTGAATACGGGAGAGGAAGGCCGTTATCATCACCCGGAGCGAAGTGGCCGGAGCCGATAAGGGTGAAGTGCTGTTCGGCGCCCCGGGCGCGCGCATACTCTTCGATCGCCGCGGCAACTTGGTATTCGTTGACGCCCGGACGGATCGTCTTGACTGCTGCTTCGAACCCGCCGTCAGCGAGCGGGGCGCATTGTCCTGAAGAGGTCCGCCTCCTCATGGCTATGATGAAACCGCGCTTCAACGATCTCCCTGTGCGTTTCGACCCACTCGATCCCTGGAAGCTCTCTCTTGAGATAGTTGTGCCATTTCACAGGGAGCACGTCGAAGTGGGCACCAACCTTGCCGCTCAATACGTTCCGCTCCTTCAGGAGGGTTACGATATCGGCGAGCATGTTGTCGCTTGAGCGGCAATCTCTTATGGATGACCTGCGCGATGCCGCCTGTTGCTGAATCGGGCTCCCGACAAAGAGCACCGGCTGAGTCGCCGGAAAGAGCATCGCCACCTGCCGGTTCGCTACGTTCTTGTGGTCTACGTAATACCGGAGGTCGCCATACAATTCATTGCCCACATTCACCTCACCGAAAAGGATCAGGGCCTTGAGCCCCCCGGTCTCCATGATCCGCTGCATCGTCCTGTCCCTTCGTTCCCTCTCCGCGCTGCTGAATGCCATAACCGGTTCTCCCTTCATTAGCTGCTTTTTTTGGATATTAATATCGTATACATTGTGCAGTTAATCAAGGGCGTCCAGGGCAGGGAATTGTATACAGCTGGCCTGCATCACGTTCTTGTGTGAGTGATAAAGATGAGATGGTAGTGGAATGATGGGGGAAGAGTCAGAGATTAATGGAGATGCTGAAAAAAGGGGGAGGTAGAGCGAGGAACTTCAGGGCGGATAAAGAGTGATGCTTTAAACTTTCTTG
>CAWIHO010000074.1:0-105195 GCA_963835605.1 uncultured delta proteobacterium
AACTTTTTTCCCGAGCCTCTTGATGATGGCGCACACCTTCCTGGTGGTCTGCGATTTCCCCAGACCCGGTCCTCACGGCGCAGACTGCCACGACGGGCTTCTTTGACCGAAGCATCGTATACGTAGCTCCCAGCAGAATGAAATCGGCACCCTCAGCCGTAACAAGCTGAGGCCTTGTGCATTACCTCAACGTGAGGAACGTCGCTGTAACAGAAGGAAACGAGATCGACGTTGTGCTGCCTGATCAGTTGGGAGAGGTCTCTTCCTCGGGGTAAATAGGGTATGCCCTGTGAATACAAGGGTCCCGACAGTTCCGGCGGATACAATCGTCCCGCAATGCCAAGGGTATCTGCGCAGCGGTGAAAGCGATAACGTTATAACGACGGTTGTCCTTGAAATAGACGTTGAAGTTGTGAAAATCGCGGCCCGCGGCCCCCATGATGATCACTTTTTCGGTCACGTTGCTTCTCTCACCCGTTGGGCCTCAAGTAGTTACCTATGGTGGGAATTAATATAATCTCTCGCAGGAACCAGGTATTACCCTATCCGCTTGCATTTTTCCGGCCAAACACATTTCCACCTTAATCCGGTCGGCAGGCAGATTCATGGTGACGAGAGTCTGGTTCATCGCGTCCGCCATGACAGGCGGCCCCGCAACATAGTAGCGGCGTTTCCCAAACCGGGCAGTGCTCCTTTATGGTCTCTGCGCCGAGACGTCCCCTCAGGCCGGTCCAGCTTGCCGGATCTTCTGGGGCCCGGGTCATGGTGACGACCACGGCGATCTTCTCGTTCTGCTTCGGTATCCGCAGCAACTCCTTGAGGAACAGTGTTTCTTCGGGCGTTCTGCTCGAATAGAAGAGGGTTATCGCATGCCCTGTCTTCGCATCCGCCGCATATCGACACATTGACCGAAACAAGGTGATTCCGAGGCCGCCCGCAAGAAAGACGAGGGGAGTTGTGGTTTGGGCCGGAAGGACAAGGTCTCCCATGGGCGAACCAAGGGTGATTGCGGTCCCCGGCTGCATCTCGGCCATGGTGCGCTTGAAGGCACTGTCACTCAGTTTCGTCGCAAAGAGAAGCTCCTTCTCAAGAGGCGACGATGCAATCCTCAAGGGGCGCCGTAGCCCCCGATCGTCCTCGAATCCCGTAATAGGAACCGTAAGAAGAGACCACTGTCCAGCGATGAACTGAAAACCCTCCGGCTTCTCAAATCTGAATACCGCTACGCCACCCGCAAGTCGCTCCCGATCGATTAACTTCGCCTCATAGTTCATTGCCCCCTCCCTCACGTTCTCTGGTTCGCGACTATTCCCCCGCTTCCTCATAGTATAGTACCTCCTCGCCTTTCTTGTCGGAGATATGTTGAAAAGTGAAAATAGTGAACGGGGGAGTTAAAAGAAAAGTCTGACAGCAGGGCTCGGATGCATTATGTTAATCCTGAACGCGGAAGAAAAGTTTTTTCCTGGGTCGCGTTTCCGCAGTATAGACGTGTTGGCAGGGAGGTCTGAAAGCCATGTTCGATGAGCCTGAAGGAACCGTGAGGAACGCTCTGAGGCTGGAAAGCGACAGCATGGGGAAGATATGGGTGCCTGCAGACCGCCTTTGGGGCGCCGGCACGCAGCGCGCGCTGACATACTTTAAGATCGGCGAGGACCTGAACCCCAGAGAACTCATCAGGGCCCTCGTTATCGTCAAGCAGGCCTCGGCCAAGGCCAATTATGACCTGGGGAGGCTCGACGAAGCAAGGGCCAAAGCCATCCTCCAGGCTGCCGAGGAAGCTGCCGCCAGCAAGCTGGATGGCCATTTTCCCTTGCCTGTCTGGCTGAGCGGCAGCGGCACTCAATTGAACATGAACGTCAACGAGGTCATTGCGAACCGGGCCATCCAGGTCCTGGGCGGGACCATAGGGACCAAAACCCCGGTCCATCCCAATGATCATGTCAACATGTCACAGTCGACGAATGATGTCTTCCCTACCGCTATGAATATTGCGGCCTCTCTTGCTATTCGCGATCATCTCATGCCGATGGTGTCGAAGCTGCGGAACGGCCTTGATGAAAAGGCGAAGGCGTGGGCCAACATCACCAAGATCGGGAGGACCCACCTGATGGACGCGGTTCCCCTGACCCTGGGCCAGGAGTTTTCCGGTTATGTTGCCATGATTGATGATAACCTGGAGAGACTCGACGCCGTTGTCCCCGGCCTCTATCGCCTCGCCATCGGCGGGACGGCAGTGGGTACCGGCATAGCCGCTGAAAAGGGTTTCGGAGAATTGGCCGTGCGCTACATTGCGGAGATCACGGGCCTCCCGGTGATTGCGGCCCCGAACAGGTTTGCCGTGCAAGGCGCCCACGACGCTATGGTCATGGTGAGCGCTGCGTGTAAGACTATGGCCGTTTCTCTTTTCAAAATAGCCAACGACATCCGCCTCCTGGCTTCCGGACCTGACTGCGGTCTTCATGAGCTGATTCTCCCTGCCAACGAACCGGGCTCTTCGATCATGCCCGGCAAGGTAAACCCGACCCAGTGCGAAGCCATGACCATGGTGGCTCTGCAGGTGATGGGGTACGACGTGGCAGTGGCGTTCGCCGGTGCCGGCAGCCATCTGGAGATGAACGCCTACAAGCCGCTCATGGCGTTCAATGTCATCCAGTCGATCCGCCTCCTGTCGGATGCCTGCGGTTCATTTGCGGAGTTTCTGGTTGCCGGTATGGAGCCGAACAGGAAGCGGATAGACGGCTATTTGAATCGCTCGCTCATGCTCGTCACGGCCCTCGTACCGGTCATCGGCTACGACAGGGCAGCGCAGATCGCCCAGCTGGCTGACAGTCAAGGCCTGACCCTGAAAGAAGCGGCGCTGAGACTCGGCTATGTTTCGGCTGATGACTTCGACCGCATTGTCGATCCTTACAAAATGGCGAATCCCGATGGATGACGCGGCGTGGAGGTATTCTTCGAATGATCCTTGACCATGACATAGTAATCGTCGGCGCGGGGCTTGCGGGCTTGCGAGCCGCGGTGGAGGCTGTGGCAAAGGCTAACGTCGCGGTCGTATCCAAGGTTCTGCCCACGCGTTCCCATTCAGGGGCAGCTCAGGGAGGGATAACCGCCGCTCTGGGCAACGAAGAAGAGGACCGATGGGAATGGCATCTCTTTGATACGGTCAAGGGCGGCGATTACCTGGGGGATCAGGATGCCGTCGAGATCATGGTAAGAGACGCGCCGAGAGCAATCTACGAGCTCGAACACATGGGGGTGCCGTTCAGCCGCACCCCAGACGGCCGGATAGCCCAGAGGAACTTCGGAGGCCACACCAGGGAGTACGGTAAGGCACCCGTCAAGCGGGCTTGCTACGCTGCCGATCACACCGGGAGGGTGGTGCTCGATACACTCCACGATCAGGCCATCCGGCAGAACGTGAAATTCTATTCGGAACATTACATCCTCTCCCTCGTCTTCGACGAAGGGCAATGCACGGGAGTCGTGACGTACGACCTTGCCACCGGTGATTTGGATTTCCTGCGGGCGAAGGCAGTTCTGCTCGCAACGGGCGGGTGCGGCAGAGTCTACAAAACGACATCAAACGGTTTTGCCACGACCGGCGAAGCCCTGAGCCTCGTCTACCGCGCAGGCATCCCGTTGGAGGACATGGAGTTCATCCAGTTTCACCCGACAGGGCTCTTCCCACTCGGTATCCTCATCAGCGAGGCCGCTCGGGGCGAAGGGGCAATCCTGCGCAACAACGCAGGGGAACCCTTCATGGAGCGTTACGCGCCGAAGATCAAGGACCTTGCGGCGCGCGACCTCGTCTCCAGGGCGATCCTGACGGAGGTCCGCGCAGGCCGCGGCATCGGAGGAAAGGGATACGTTCACCTCGATCTCACCCACCTGGGGCAAAAAAAGATCACTGAGAAGCTTTGGGAGATTACTTCTTTTGCACGGATCTACCTCGGTATCGATGCCGTTTCAGAGCCTATTCCCGTAGCCCCTACCTGCCACTACGTGATGGGCGGGATCCCTACGGACGGAGACGGACGCGTGCTCGCCGATGCGACAGGGAGAGTCGTGCCCGGACTCTACGCTGCGGGTGAGTGTGCGTGTGTATCCGTACACGGCGCAAATCGACTCGGGTGCAACTCGCTTCTTGACCTGCTCGTCTTCGGAAGGCGAAGCGGGAAGGCGATGAAAGAGGAGGCGCCGGGGATCGAGGTTCATGTGTCAAGCCTTGACCCTGTGAAAGCGGTGAAGGAACGGCTTGCAGCATTAATGGCCCGGATGGGCGGGGAGGGAATGGAACAATCCCATCTGGTAAGACAGGAAATGCAGACCATTATGAGGGACCATGGTTCCGTCTTCCGCACGGAAGAGAGCCTGAAGCAGGGAATCGACGCTGTCCGGACCCTGAAGGAGAGGTTTTTCGGTGTGGCGGTGATGAACAACGGGAGATCGTTCAACTACGATCTTATGGAGACAATCGAGCTCGGCCATCAGCTTGACCTTTGTGAGGTGATCCTCGCGAGCGCCCTCTCCCGAAGGGAAAGCCGGGGCGCCCACTTTCGGGAGGACTTCCCTGAAAGAGATGATCGGAACTATCTGAGGCACACCCTTGCCTTCAACACCCCGGAGGGACCGCGGATAGACTATAAACCGGTGAAGATAACCAGGTTTCAACCGGAGGTAAGGGTGTACTGATGAATCGTCACCCTCACCCATCCCCTCCCCCCTCGGAGGGGGAGGGGATGGGTGAGGGGGGACCGGTAGGCTTAAGGGAGGTACTCCGTGGCTATAAGGTTGAAGGTTTTTCGTTTCGATCCGGAAAAGGATGAGAAGCCGTACTACAAAGTCTATGAGGTAGATGCCGAACCCACAGACCGGCTTCTTGATTGTCTCAACCGTATCCGATGGGAGCAGGACCCTACCCTTTCGTTCCGCATGTCTTGCGGCCATGGCGTCTGCGGTTCGGACGGCATGAGGATCGACGGGGTATGCGGTCTTCCCTGTCAAAGGCTCGTTAAATCACTCGGCCCGGAGGTGCTCGTCGAGCCCCTGCCCCTATTCAGGGTGATCAAGGATCTGGTCGTCGACCTGGAATCCTTTTTTGAAAGCTACCGCTCCATCAAACCATACCTCATCGCCGCGTCACCACCGCCGGACGACGAACGCCGGCAGTTCCCGGAAGAGGTCCGCCTGCTGGAAAGTGCGGTGCGTTGCATCCTCTGCGCCTGCTGCACCTCATCGTGCCCGGTAAACCAGAACCCGGAAACCGCGGATTACGTGGGGCCTGCCACTCTTGTTCGGGCCTTTCGCTATCTCTTCGACTCGCGGGACGAGGGTCTCGCGCAGCGGATCCCTATCCTCGACCGGAAGCAGGGCGCCTGGGGGTGTCAGACCCTGTGGAAATGCACGGAAGTCTGCCCCAAGGAAATCCCGGTAACAAAGCTGATCGGCCAGGTGAAGCGGAAGATCTACGAGGTAAAGAAGGACCGTGAACAGGGGTGACATCGCCAGGTATTCTGTCGTGGAGCGTCTCAAGGATCAGCGGCCTGTGACGATCCGCGCAGTCCGGCCCAGCGACAAGGGGCTTATCATTGAGGCCCTTCGCGGACTCAGCGCCGAATCGATCTACTTCCGTCTTTTTGCCTCGAAGAAGGAATTTAGCGATGCCGACCTGAAGGAGATCACCGAGGTCGATTTTCTGAACGTCGTCGCGTTGGTTGCCTTTCTGGAGCAGAATGGGAGCGACCGGATCGTGGGCGAGGCGCGATACATCAGGAGCGGGGGAACCGGCACCATGCAAAAGGCGGAAGTGGCGCTCCTCGTAGTCGATGCGTTTCATGGCCTCGGGATCGCAACCCTCCTGTTGAAACATCTCATCGCTATCGGCCGCGAGGCGGGAATCACCCACTTTGAAGCAGAGGTACTCCGTTCGAACCAGTCAATGCTCGCAATCCTTGCCCGAAGTGGCTTCCCTGTCGTATTGACGGCGACGCGCGACTTCGTCTATGCGGTGATGGACTTGAGAACTGAGGGGAGGTGACGAATATGACGCATCGAGTGACTCTTATTCCCGGCGATGGCATCGGTCCCGAGGTATCGGAGGCAGTCCTCCGCATCCTCGCCGCCGCCGGTGTCGAGATCGAATGGGAAAGCTTCGTCGTCGGAGAGCGCGCGCAGGAGTCATTGGGTTCTTCACTGCCTGAGGAGGTGATCGAATCCATCCGGCAAAACGGCGTCGCCCTCAAAGGTCCGGTTGCCACGGCGATGGGAACCGGTTTTGAGAGCATCACGGTGCGGTTGCGCAAGGCCCTCGACCTTTATGCCAATCTGCGTCCCGTGCGGAACCTTCCGGGCGTCGAATCGCGGTTTGGCCAGGTGGATCTCATCATCGTCAGAGAAAACACCGAAGACCTTTATGCAGGCCTCGAACATGAAGTCGTGCCGGGAGTCGTCCAATCGTTGAAGATCATCACGGAAAAGGCGAGCACCCGCATCGCGGTTTTTGCTTTCGACTACGCCAGGGCTTTTGGCCGGAAGAGGGTCACCGCTATTCATAAAGCGAACATTATGAAGAAGTCGGACGGGCTGTTTTTGCAATGCTTCCGCCGCGTGGCAGCCAATTATCCAACCATCGGCCACGATGAAATGGTTGTGGACAATACATGCATGCAGCTGGTCATGAATCCGCATCAATTCGACGTACTTGTGACGGAGAACCTCTACGGCGACATCATCTCCGATCTTGCCGCCGGCCTGGTGGGAGGCCTCGGTGTCATCCCCAGCGCCAACCTGGGAGAGAAGGCGGCGCTCTTTGAAGCAGTACACGGCACGGCGCCGGACATTGCCGGAAAGAACCTTGCGAATCCTACGGCGCTCCTCCTGTCCGCCGTCATGATGTTACGACATCTCGGGGAACACCCTGCCGCCGAGCGTATTGAAGCTGCGTTGAATAAGGTCCTGGAGAAACGGGAGAAGACCACCCGCGATCTTGGAGGCAAGGCTTCCACGACCGAATTCACGGACGCCATCGTCGCCGCGCTCTAATACCAATTCGCCTTCCTCTGCTATCAGGTCAGGGAAAGCAGTCCCCTGTTTCCCGTGCAAGGGCCGTCGTGGCACATATCGCCTTCGGTGTGTTGCGATTCAAAGGAATAGATGTCGCCCGCGCATTAAATCTATCTCCACCCGCAATATCACGCTTGGCTGCCAGGGGGCGAACTGATTCGTCCATCGGAGAGATTGAAAAGACATTATATCGAAAAATATAAACTACTTGTAAACATGTAAAGGGCGTCCCGTCTATGCTCACTTGCGCTTGCGCAAAAGCTGGACAATGCGGTTACGGGCACCGGTTACTTCCTTATTCAAGCGTTGCCTCCTGCCTAATAATAGATAAAGTGAAGCATGAATGTCAAAAACATAATTACTCAAACAAGTGCTTGACTTGTTGTTATTATGTGATGATATTAGAAAATAACAAGCATTAAACCATCACGACGGGAAGGAAAGATGAAGAAGGTCGGTGGCATCAAATAGTATTTATTTTCTCTACTGCGTGGATAGTTTTGTTAAGAATAAATAAAAAAGGAGGGCAGCATGTCGCACAAGGTCTGGCAGTTAAGTCTATGTTTAATCGTTCTGGCTTTTGCGGTAACGGTTTTTGCCTATACCACCGATCAGGCGTCAAAGGGAAAGGAGCTTTATGTTAAATATTGTGCGGTCTGCCATGGGGCCAATGGCGAGGGTGGCACGGTTCCAGCGCAATTCCCTAACCTTGCAGGTAAAAAGGTTCCTCCGGTAGCAGGTCCGGGATTTCTGCCGGGAATGAAGGATGTCGGCCAGGTCTATGATTTTGCAAAGAAAAATATGCCAGGGAACAAGCCCGGCAGCCTGAAGAGCAATGAATATCTTGATATCATCTCCTTTGCCCTCCAGGCCAACAACATTAAACCTGACGGCAAGCCCCTTACTCCGGCTTCGGCCAAAATGATAAAACTGTCCGGTGGGGAAAAGTAATCCTCGGGGATGGGCAGCTGTAAGATAACCCTGACGCTTTCTCCCCCGCGGGAGAAGCACTTCAGGGTAAGGTGCTCATAAGTACCGGCGGAATATTTTCATTCTAGCAGTCCTCCGTGGTATGTCGAGCACAAACTGACGATCCTGGCACCACGACCTATACTCGAATTTGGGAGCAAGGAGGAACATCAATGAAAGGAAGTGCGCGGCTCACCGAAGACCAGACAGTGCCGAGTATAGGTGCCATTACGGGCTTGTGCATGGAGTGCGCTATGCGCCACCACGATTACAAGGAGATGCTAAAGCAGGAGACGGGTGACGACGATCTTCCTGAAACCCCTTTCCCTCAGGCGTGGATAGACGGCAGACGCCATATGCTTCTGTCCCGTGCCTGGACGCATCGGGAGACGTGCACCGAGTGCAACGCAGAGGCGCCGACTCTTTACGTGCCCATGAAGTAAAGTGTGCCGTGGTTCTACCGGCACGACTGGACCTCCTCGCGATGAAGGAGCTACCTCTCTAACGACTCTATAAATCTCTTTTCCGTCCCTATTATTTCGAACACCGAATCCACCTGTTGCACGAGTTCATCTTTCGTGATCGGTTTTGTGATAAACGGAAAGCCGTGTATGTACCCGGTCCTCTTGCTCACCTCTTCCTTCTGAAGGAGCCCGGTGATGAAGGCTATGGAGATATCCCTCGTATCATCGCTGTGGAGCAGGTGGTCCGCCACCTCGGCCCCGTTCATCTGTGGCATTCTGATGTCGAGAAGTATCAACTCCGGCGCTTCTGTTTGGGCCAGGGCAATCCCTGAAGGGCCGTCGGTGGAAACAAGAACTTCATACCTGCCTGTATTCTCGAGACTCCATTTTACAAACTCACAGAAATCTGCTTCGTCGTCAATAACCACGATCTTCGATCTTTCGGGCATTCTATCTCCTCCTGGCATGGTGTTGGATAAGGATATGAGGAAAAAGACCCCGTAGTCAAGTCCTCGGAAACTGGGGATTCCCGACCGGGCAAGCTCCACAATTACGTCACTGCTTTCGCAATCTGCGGCTTCCGCCTCCACAGCCGAATGCGATACACAGGAGATAGCAAAGAATTGCACATTTCCGCGTGAAATGCGGACAGCTTTGTGGTTACATGGCTGGCTCCATTACAGGAAGCAGTCCACACTTTGTTCTACCTACAGCTAGTGCATGAGGTCAGATTCGAGAAAGTGAGCATTACCGACTATAAGCGCGATAAGAAGAGAGATGCCCATGACCCTCTGCTTTTCGCCAGCCATGAGAGTGCAAACGTCAGGCCTGGGCTTTGGTATCCAGCACCCGCCGCACTACCTCCCCTAATTCATTTCTTGAGAGCGGCTTCATGACGAACCCGTCAATGCCCATCGACTCTGCCTTCTCCTGCGATATTGTTTCGCTATACCCGGTACAAAGAATGATCGGGATATCAGGCCGTATCTCTTTCAGCTTTTGCGCCAGAGTTGCACCGGTCATCTGTGGCATCGTATGGTCGGTGATCACGAGATCGAAGTCGTGCGGATCTTTGGCAAATGTCTGCAAGGCATTGGCGCTATCCGTTGTGCCCACGACCTTATACCCCAGACGGCCGAGCATCCCTTCCGCCATCTCGACAAGGAGCTCCTCGTCATCGACAAAGAGGATTCTTTCCTTACCCGTAGGGATTGGGCGACTCGCGGGTTCATCTGTCTTTTCGGTTGAGGTGTACCGCGGCAGGTAGACCGTGAACGTGGCCCCTTGTCCCGGCTGGCTCGCAACGGTGATTGCGCCCTGGTGGCCCTTCACGATACCATATACGACGGCGAGTCCCATGCCCGTCCCCTGACCCCGCTCCTTGGTGGTAAAAAAGGGCTCAAAGATTCTCGTCTTTACGTCCTCATGCATGCCGAGTCCCGTGTCGCTCACCGTGAGGGTAACGTAGGTGCCTGGTTGCATACCTATTTCCGGTAGAGGGTCGCCATCGCTGAAAACCGTATCCGAGAGGCTCACCTCAAGGCGTCCTCCGGCGACGCGCATCGCATCTCCAGCGTTTGTGCAGAGGTTCATCAGGACCTGCTGCATCTGGATGGGATCGGCCAGCACCACATCGGATTCCGTTTCTATGTTGAGGCGCATCTCGATGATGGTAGGGAGGGATGATCTCAGCAGCTTGAAGGTCTCATTGACGAGGGGTGTGAGCGGCAGAGGTTTGTGCTCCTGCTCGGTCTTGCGGCTGAACGTGAGGATCTGCCGCACGAGGCCTCGTGCACGCACGCCCGCCTTGAATATCTGGTCAAGGTTGTGGTGCGCTGTCATTTCTTCGGGAACATCGTCCATGGCCAGCTCCGCATTCCCGATGATGGCCGCTAACATGTTATTGAAGTCATGGGCGATGCCGCCGGCAAGGGTGCCGACTGCCTCCATTTTCTGGGCCTGACGGAGCTGTTCCTCGACTTTTGTCCGCCCGGCCATTTCTGCTTCAAGCGTTTGATAGGCCTGGCTCAACTCAGCGGTTCGCTCCCGTACGCGAAGCTCAAGGGAATCGTGGGCTTTCCGGAGGGCCTCTTCGGCCCGTTTGCGCTCGGTGATGTCTGCGTGGTACCACAACCGGCCGTACGATTTTCCGTTTATATGTATGGGGATGAAATCTCGCAGGAGTCCCCGTCCGCTGCGCATGGCCACTTCTTCGCCTAATACGGGTTGTCCTCGATCCACTATTTCCTTGATGCGGGCGATCGCTTCGTCAGGATACAGATAGGCTTTACGGATTTTTGCAAATATGTCGGATGACGTGAGCCCCACGAGGTCCGCGGGTGAGTCATTCAAATCGAAATAGTCACAGAACGCCTGATTAGCAAACTCAACCCGCCTCTCATCTGTCACAAGCAAAAGACCGGTATACATGCTTGAAAGGACAGTATAGAAGCGCTGCAAGGTCGTTTGGACCACTTCTTCGGTCCGCTTGCGCTTTGTGATGTCACGGGCATAAACACGAGCGACTTTAAACTGAGGAACAAGCTGAACGGTTTCGCCAAAAACCCTCTCCGCTACATTTACTTCGCGCTCAAGGGTCGATTCGTTTTTCTTGTCCCAATCTCTTAAGATGGTATCCAGGTCATGGGGCAAGAAGGCCTTGGGGTCCCCTTTGTTAATCCCGAGGCTTTCCAAAATGGCTTGGGAGCTCGGATTAGCGAAGGTTATCTTACCGGAAACATCCACCTCTATAACCGGACTCGGATTCAATTGTGGGTAAGAGGCAAGATGTTCTGTCCTCTCTTCCGCCCGTTTACGTTCGGTGATGTCACGAAAAACAAGCACGACGCCCATGCTCTTTCCGTCTGCTCTCTCTTATGGGCGCGCCGCTATCGTCGATAGGGACTTCCGTTCCGTCCTTTCGTACCAGGATGGTATGGTTGGCAAGGCCGACTACCATCCCTTCCCGGAGCACTTTCGTGACAGGGTTTTCGACCTCTCCGGCGGGTCTGCTCATTGACGATGTTGAAGACCTCTATTACCGGCTTCCCGAGGCATCACGGAGTGTCCATCCGGTCAAATCTTCCGCTACGGCATTCATGAACGTGATTCTGCCTGCCACGTCGGTGGCAATCACCGCGTCGCCGATGCTTGACAGGGTGGTGGCCCAGCGCTGCTCGCTCTTGCGCAGGGCAAATTCCGCCTGCTTGCGTTCGGTGATGTCTCTGACGAAGACTGAGAGACCTTCTTCCGTGGGATATGC
This sequence comes from uncultured delta proteobacterium, assembly GCA_963835605.1. Classification (GTDB taxonomy): domain Bacteria; phylum Desulfobacterota; class Syntrophorhabdia; order Syntrophorhabdales; family WCHB1-27; genus JADGQN01. The sequence goes on from CAWIHO010000074.1 coordinate 11,758, forward strand.
ATGGACGTCGGCCCACCTGTCCGGGGCAGCGAGGGATTGCACTTCGAAGTGGACCGCAATACCTTCGGAGAAAGCCTTTCCTGTACTGATCCTCGAAAATCGAGCCCTTGATCTTCGGGAAAAACATCCCCGAACAGTTGACCGATAAACGCCTCCCTGTTTCTTCCGAAATAGGCCAGACACTGGTCGTTTATGCGGGTAAACCGCCATCCCTGATCGAGTTCGTAGTAACAGTCGGTCATGCTGGCAAATATAAAGGAGATCTTCCGTTCCGATTGGAGGAAAACCTTGCGATAACTTTTCGCTAAGGCCAAGTCCCTCGGTCCGCAGCTCCCCGCAATGCGGTGACGACTGCGACAAAGAAGTAGATGCCCGCCAGGTAGACGGTAGTCCTTGCCGCCCATCCCATGGGACTCCCCAATGCCGGTTGAAGAAGCGAGCCGAAGGTATTTGCCGCGAACAATGTAAGGCCCAGGGAATACCAGTAAAGAAACCGTATCCCTTTCTGAGCGAAGAGGACCATCATGGATGAGGAGGTGATGATGAACAGGGCAAGGGTGGTCGCCACAAAGACCTGCCGGAGGATTGTCGGGCCCGATCCCCGTATAAAGAAGGGCGGTATAATGCCTGCGATTGCCGCCAGGGCAATGAGATGCAACAAGAGCGAGCTAGGCCGAGATAGGCGACTGCCAGTTTACGTCGCCTGTTAGCCAGGTCGTCTTCGGGAGACCTTTCCCTGATGTTTATACCATGCCCGCCATGTGGAAGATCGAGGAAAGGAGAGCCGATAAGGTAAAAACGGTGGTGTTTACATTGGGCCCCCATGGACCGATCAGCCATCCTGCTATAAAAGCCCCTGAACCGAGGCTCAACATAGCGCATCCAAGAAAAAGGATGGTAGGTGATCCCAGCGAGAGGTAGCCTCTCATCGCCAGATAGGAGACAATGCATCCCACCAGGAAAACGAATATCGTATTCAGTATGGGGAGTAGGAAGGGCGGTTCGAAGACTATCCGGGTAATAGGATGGGTGGGAGAGACAAGATGGAGGACAACCATGAGGGCAAGACACAACAGTACGGGGAGGAGAGCCAGATAAAAGGGTACGTTGCGTCCCCTTCGCTCCGGCTCATTGGTGATAGCAACGCGTGCGGGTTCAGTGTCCATTCTGGCACCTCTCCGAAGTCCGATTATATGGATGTTATCAAGACCCTATCAGTTGTTCTGTGGACCAATATTTTCGGATAAGCCTAACAGATCGGGTATTTCTTGTAAACTGGCATCGAGGTTCATGTGTTGATCGGGTCCGGCTATACGCATAGGATGGACTGGTTCCTAGAACCTCTGAGGCCCGTTATCTAGTCTAGGTTCTTCACCTCCGGAAGGCAAAAGAAGACTTCCGTCTACCCTGGGCATAACTGATATGCATCGAATACGCTTTGACCTTTCCCCGAAAAAGTGGACACATAGTTAAGTTTCATTGAGGAGCCTTTCATACTGTTCTGGGCTCCTGTACCCTAATGCCGAATGCCGCCTCTCACGATTATAGAACACTTCTACGTATTCAAAAATACTGAGCCGCGCCTCCAGCCTCGTACGGTACCGCTCGCCATGGACCAGCTCCGTCTTGAGCGTGCCGAAGAAGGACTCCAGGTAGGCGTTGTCATAGCAGTTGCCGCTTCTGCTCATGCTCGCCCGCATCCCATATCCCTTCAGCAGGTCCTGGTAGGCATAGCTTGCATACTGCCTGCCCCGGTCAGAATGGTGGATCAACCCTTCGGGATGACCCTGCCGGTCCACGGCGTCCCTGAGGGCGTCAGAGGCCAGCTCCTGGGTGATCGTCTCGCTCATGCACAGCCCGATGATCTTTCTGGTTTTCACCTGCATCACTGCTGCCACGTAGAGCCACCCCTCAGAGGTAGGGATAAAGGTGATATCAGATGCCCATACCCTCTCTGTCTGGCGCGTATCAAGCAGCAGGTTTGCAGCCAGGGCATAGGTATGCTTTGCATCGGTGGTCCGCCTGAATCTCCTTCTCTTCACGTCTGCCCTCAGTCCGTGGTCTCTCATGATCCTGGCTACCCGGTTCTTCCCACACCGTATTCCCTGTTCATGGAGCTCCGCCCTGACGCGTGGACTCCCGTAGAGCCTTCTGCTCTGCGCGTGGATTGCCCGTATGCGTTCCAGGAGCTCCTCGTTCTCTTGTTGGCGCATGCTTACTTGACGAGCCCTCCACGCGTAGTAGCCACTTCTGGATACCTCCAACACCTCGCACATACGTTTTACCGTGTGGGTCGCTCTCTGCTCTTCCAGAAACCGGTGCTTCATCGGTATCGTTTTGAGAACGCCACGGCTTTTTTTAAAATGTCCCGCTCTTCTTTCACCCTCTCTAATTCCTTCCGGAGTCGCCTTATTTCCGCTTTCTCTGGCACTATACGGCCTTTCCCTGTAAATGCCTTGTCGCCTTCGGCCAAGAACTTCCTTCTCCACAGATGCAGCAGATTGGGATGGATATCAAGATCCCGGGCAACCTTGCCCACCGGCATCCCTTGCTTCGTGACCAGCTGCACCGCATCCCGCTTGAACTCACGGCTGAAATGACGGGCCTTTGTCCCCATACACACCTCCTGGCTCATAGTACAAATTCTTAGGCGTGTCCATCAAGTCGGGGGAGGGTCACTTTGTAATGGTGCATTCTTCAAAGAGATAGCAAAAACAACGTTACAAGAAGAAAGCTGAACCTGCAAAGACTAGACAAAGGTAAATCGATTCTAGTTCAACATTTCGATGTGATAGCGAGTAATACAAGGATCAGCCAGCACCGTAGTACGGGCGATTGGGGCATGCGGTAGCTAGCCGTTAATCTGGTTCCGCTAGCCAAGGGACGTTATATCGGATCTCGCGTTTTGCAGTTTCCAGGCTGTCGTAAAAGGATGGCGGACGGTAAAGCGGAGCCCAACCTTCCGCAGCCTCATTTTTGAAATGACGCTCTTCCTTGTAACTATAAGAATTTGATGAATGCCGAAAGATCACAATTCGTCGCTTCCGATCGTGTGAATAGATGAGCTCGATAGGTTCAATCATGTTTTATTAGGCCAACGACAAAGGTCAGCAAAGCGGCCTTGTTCGGCCTTTTCTATTCTGGGAAATCTGGCCAAACCCGTTTAACCATCTCCATTGCTTCACGCATATTCTTTTTGCTGTCATCCGAAAGGCTAAGTGGACTTTCTTTTCTTATTTTCTTAATTGCCTGCCCGAGTTCTCCAATGAGTTCTGAACCTGTAGTCCATGCGATCTCATAAATCATATCGTGAAGAAGATTCGATTCTTTCAGAAGACCATCATTACGAAGGCTAATGATAAGTCTATCAAAAGGTTCATATGAGATCGTTACAGTCATGCCATTTTATTCCAGCCGAACGTCACGGCTCACCGGGAACCGGATTTTTAGTCGATCCACTGGATTCGACCAGACGGTAAACAATGTGTGACTCCTGAACGTGTTTTCGACTCATTCACGCCCTCCCCCGCAAACACAGGTTTGTCCAACTACTTACAAGGAAAAGCGGTACGTAATGCCCGCAATACGAGCTCATAGGCGGGGTTTCCGCATTCACTTGGATGATTGTTGAGGTACTGAGCCACTACTTTTGAAACCTGTCCAACCGTTGGATTGCCGGATGGGCACAAAGAATTTAGGATCGAGTCATAAATGCCTGCAACAAAACCCATGTAAAATTGTGCGCTCTGAAGGTCGGCCCTGGGGTCCCGCTGTTCGGCTTTCTCAAACTCCCGCATGTTCTGGACCAACTGGTTCCCATCACAGAAATACGGCAGCACTGGGGAACTTCCAACAAAGGTAAAAGTCACCAAAAACAGGAAACTCAACAAGAGAGTTTTTAGCATGTCGCCCCCTTCCCCCATAACGCCTGAGCTAAGAGGCACCCGGTTTTACAGGGTGTCCTTCTCCAGCGAAATGTTATGTGCCGCATTTTTCTTTAAATAGTTATCTACGAACCACTTACCATAATCTCGCCAGTTAAAACCTGCCTTATACTCTCTACGATAACTAGACCATCTCTCGGGTCAGTGTCGTTGTCAGCCCCCCGGGCCGTTAAAGTTCGTATCTGCTATCCTAATCCCTGCCCAGCCATTTAAATCCGTTTTTGTAACCTAATAGTCCGCAATCCGTGGTTGGTCCAACATGAAACGGAGTACTTTCGATTAAATGGGCTCTTTCGCTTGTTGTCTTAATGAGCTTTCGGGCGAAGTCTAAGGCTGCATTCACACTGACTGTCTGGATCGGAGGTCTGTCTGTCAGGAAGCGGCTCATAAGTTTGTCATGCCGGATATCATCAAATCGTTTATCCTTGCCAGACAGCACTTCGTCATAAACAGCAGTATCCCCAAGAATTATGGGTCTAACTTCGGTAAAACCGGATCTCTGTATTTCGGACTTGGAAGTGCTGATGGATGGAGGAATGCTTTTTTCATAACAGAGTCGAATTAACACGGCACCAGGAACATTCGCGGAATCTGTATAAAAGAATGCTAATTGAAACAAAGCATTATCAGGAGGATTCCCAGTCTCAGGCCAAGAAGTGAAGGGCCACGCGTATAAGAATTTTTCAAACTGTTCCTTTAGCGCAAGAGACAGACCTCTCCAGAAGTCATTGGTGTTGCTAAACCTGTTGTTCAGAAAGTACCCCTTTACCACATCAACTGCGCTAAATGCCACCCTCAAAGACGGTTGATCTGGAGTACGGTCAGATAGAATTTCATAGAATACTGGAATTCCTGTCCAAGCGAATACCGCTGTGGGTGTGAGCTCGACTATCTTAACTTCAGTATCCAAGGCACCTCTTAAAGGATCATAGGTTCTCTTATCCGCGCAGATTAACAAACCCTCTTTGGTCGCCAAGCCCACAATGAGCGTTCCGCTCACGTTGAACTGCTCTGGTTCTTGCATAGTCTGCCCTGTTGAGCTTAAAGGGAAAAGCATTAGCAGAGCGACAGCTACTATGAGCCGGTTTACCACTATGAGCACCCCCTTACCTATGCATTGATACCATCCGTATTTGTGTATTTCAAGGAAAATTTCTGTTGCCATATTTTTTATGCAATGCTCCAATACTGAGTAATTGGTTATTTTTGAAATGGAGGAGGCATATCCCATGAATACGACCGATACACAGCACCGCGCTATTCTCCGGAGAATCGCCCGGAGGGCGATGCTTGAGAGAGGATTACTCCCTGACTTTTCTGCTGAAGCACTTACCGAACTTGCCGGGATTCCGGCTTCTGCCGTAACCGACGGTGAGCAGGTTCACGACCTCAGGGATCTTCTGTGGGCCTCCATTGACAACGATGACTCCCTTGATCTGGATCAGCTTACCGTTGCCGAGGCGATGCCCGGAGATCAAGTAAAAATTCTTGTTGCCGTGGCCGACGTGGACTCGATCGTCAAGAATGGCTCGGCAATCGACGATCACGCCCACCACAACACTACCTCGGTATATACGGCTGCCACGATATTCCCCATGCTTCCCGAAAAACTTTCCACCAACCTCACGTCGTTGAACTTCAATGAGGATCGACCGGCGATGGTGATCGAAATGGTGATCGGCGCGGACGGGTCTTTGCAGGCCGCGGATATCTACCGGGCCCGGGTCCGCAATCATGCAAAGCTCGCGTATAACAGCGTCGCGGCATGGCTGGAAGGGAAGGGGACGGTCCCCGAGGCTGTTGCCGCGATAAACGGACTCGATGAGAATCTGCGCATCCAGGACAGGGTGGCACAAAGCATGAAGAATCTTCGCCACCTGCACGGGGCCCTTAGTCTTGAAACCGTTGAAGCCAGACCGGTATTTGACGGCAATCAGATCAGTGGGCTGGAAGTGGAAGAAAAGAACAGCGCTACCGAGATTATTGAGGATTTCATGATAGCCGCAAACGGTGTGACCGCCCGGTATCTCTCGTCAAAAAAATTTCCTTCCCTCCGCCGCGTGGTGCGCACTCCAAAACGATGGGAACGGATTGTCGATCTTGCCGGGGAACGTGGCTTCAAGCTTCCTTATAATCCAGATGCGGTGGCGCTGGAGGAGTTTCTGACGAAGGAGAAAGCAGCCGATCCGCTTAGATTCTCCGACCTCTCCCTTGCCGTGATCAAGCTCATGGGACCGGGTGAATACGTTGCGGAACTTCCTGGAGAGACCGCCCCCGGACACTTTGGTCTCGCTGTCGGGGACTATACCCATTCCACAGCCCCTAACCGCCGGTATCCGGACCTCATCACCCAGCGGCTGCTGAAGGCTGCGATGGGCCAACATCCCGTACCTTATGAAAGAGAAGACCTGGAGGCGTTGGCTAAACACTGCACAGAGCAAGAGAATGCAGCCAAAAAGGTAGAACGGCAGGTCGGAAAATCGGCAGCGGCAATGCTGCTGGAGGCAAGAATCGGGGAACGGTTCGATGCCATTGTTACCGGCGCGGCCCCCAAAGGCACGTGGGCCCGGCTTCTTGATCCTCCTGTTGAAGGGAGACTGGTGCATGGTTTCGAAGGCATCGACGTGGGCCAAAAGATTCGGGTGCAACTGATTCGTACAGACGTGGAACAGGGATTCATCGACTTCAGAAGAGTTGAGTGATCAGGGCTGCCTCGATGTCGCGTGGCTCCTCCCACAGTCGAAAAATCTGTTATAATAACGGATCAGTCGTCGATTTGTAGAGCTTCCGGGTCAGAACGGGAAGTTACGTTGGCCGGAGAATAGTTGAGAAGCGAAGGTAGTCAAAATGGCATGCGGAAAGATGGAGGATTGACATGGCGCAGCACGATCGTTTTCATTATAAAAGCCTGGATGAATTGAAAGAGGATATGACGAGGATGGGGCTCGATATACCTGTCTCAGCAAATGTTGCCGTTCTTTCCCGGCCGATAAACATCGGTAATAAGACGGTGCCTAACCGCCTGGCGATCAACCCGATGGAGGGCTGTGACGGCACGCCGGAGGGGAAGCCCAGCGACCTTACCCGCCGCCGCTACAGACGTTTTGGTAATGGCGGGGCCGGTCTCGTCTGGTATGAGGCTACTGCCGTGGTGAACGAGGGGCGGGCAAACCCGCGCCAGCTGCAGATAAACAAGGAGACCAGCGCGGATGTCGCCGCAACCCTCAGAGGAATTGCTGGAGGCTGCGAAGACGGCGGGGCATGGCCGTCCTTATTCCGTTCTGCAGCTTACCCACTCCGGGCGGTACAGCAGACCGGGCAGTGCCCCGGCGCCGATCATCGCCGTTGCCAATCCCTTTCTCGATGCCAGGCTTCCCGATGTCCACGTGATTTCCGATGAAGAACTGGAACAGCTGGAAGAGAGGTTCGTCTCGGCTGCGCGAGATGGCGGCGGAGGCGGGTTTCGATGCGGTGGATGTCAAGGCCTGTCACGGGTATCTTCTGGCGGAACTCCTGTCCGCCCACACGAGGGAAGGCCGTTACGGGGGCAGCTTCGAAAACCGCACCCGCGCACTCTGCTCCATCGTTGACAAGATCAGGGGTAAGCTCGGGGATAAAATAACTTTGGCCGTGCGGCTGGGCGTTTATGAACAGATGCCGCACCCCTACGGATGGGGCACTGATAAAGACGACTATCACAGGCCGGACTACACCGAACCGGCCAGGCTTGTTAAACTGTTGTGGGAGAAGGGTGTAAAGCTCTTCGCAATCAGTCTCGGCAATCCTTACTACAATCCCCATTTGACCAGGCCTTATGACAAGGGTGGCTACGTTCCGCCTGTTCATCCGCTGGAAGGGGTTCGTCTGTTGCTGGGGGCGGCAAAAGCGATGCAGGCTGCGGCGCCCGAGGCCGTCATTATGGGTGCCGGGCTCAGCTGGCTTCGCCAATTTTCAGCGAACGTCGCTGCCGGCTGCGTCGAACAGGGTTGGCTGAAGCTCGCCGGGTTTGGCCGTCAGGCGATCGCGTACCCCGATTTTGCCGCCAATCTCCTGAAAACAGGGTCCCTCGATCCCAAGAAGACTTGCCTGGCCTGCAGCCAATGCACCACAATCATGCGCGACGGGGGATGCGCCGGTTGTGTGCCGCGTGATAAAGAGGTCTACGTTCCGATTTATAAGAAGGGACGGGAAGGAAAGCCGCCCGTGGAGAGCGACCGGGTGGCGGAGCACCTTTAGCCTTCGAAAGGAGAGGGTTTTCTTGAAAACAAGGGCCATGGTATTGGAAGCGTTTAACGCGCCCCTCGTTATGAGGGAGCTCGAGATACCGGTGCTGCGGGATTCCGAGGTGCTGGTCCGGATCGATGCAGCCGGTGTTTGCGGCTCCGATGTGCACATGTGGAAGGGCGAGGATGAAAGAACGCCGTTGCCGATCGTGCTCGGCCATGAAGGGGTCGGTACGGTTGCCGACATCAAGGGAAAGAAAGAGTACGTCACCGGAGAGACACTGAAAACAGGGGACCGCATTCTCTGGAACCGCGGCGTGAGCTGCAACGGCTGTTATTACTGCGCTGTTCTGAACCAACCCTGGCTCTGCCGAACCCGTAAGGTCTACGGGATAAACCGGCCGCTTTCCGAGCCGCCCGGCCTGAACGGCTGCTATGCGGAGCATCTGGTTCTGGCGGCCTCCACGGACATCTTCAAAGTCGATGATAAGATCGATCCGGCTATCCTCGTATCGGCATCGTGCTCGGGGGCAACCGTGGCCCACGCCTTCGATGAATACCCATTTGCTTACGGGAGCAGTCTGCTGATTCAGGGACCGGGCCCCCTGGGGGTCTATGCGGTAGCCTTCGCCAGCCACCTTGGCGCGAGCGAAATCATGGTAACGGGTGGATCGGAAAATCGCCTGCAACTCTGCAAGGATTTTGGAGCAACCGCTGTGCTTAACCGGCGCACGACGAGTATTGAAGAACGGAGGGAATTTATCCTCAGCCGGACCGGAGGCCGGGGTGTAGATGTGGTGATCGAGGCCACGGGAGACCCGTCCGCGGTCCATGAGGGTCTCCTGGCGTTGCGGCCGGGTGGAGCATACCTGTCGATAGGTTTTTCCCAGCCGCCCGGCAATTGCAATGTCGATTTTTTTCAGGAGATTGTCAGGAAGAACGTGAAAATCCAGGGCGTCTGGGTCAGCGGCACACGCCATACCTTCCAGGCCCTCAGCCTGATTGAAAAGCAGCAGAAACTGTTCGGCAGAATGATCACGCACCGGTTCAAGCTCGATGAAGCCAACGAGGCACTTGCAGCGATGGAGAGCCGTGAGGCGTTGAAGGCCGTGCTTATCCCCCAGGCGAAACTTTAGCGTCGGGCCTGCGTTCTTGTCGAACCCTCTTCTCTATCGCAGCCCTTTAGCGTGACTTTCAGCGAAAAATAGGCTATATATAAAAAATATCAAAACAAGAAATACTATAGGCTAAGGGAGGATAGAGATGAAAAAGTATTGTGTACTGGTTTTGATGGGCGTGGTTGTGGGTGGTATGGCCCTCCTCGCGGGATACAGCCCGGTCATGGGCGCCCCCGCAAAGGAGATCATTATCGGCAACCTGCAGGATATCAGTGGTCCTACATCGGTGTGGGGCAGTGCCGTTACCCGCGGCGCGGAGCTTGCGGCCGAGAAAATAAATGCTCAGGGGGGCATCAACGGCGCCAAGATCAAGATGATAACGCTCGATACCAAAGGCGACGTGCAGGAGGCGATCAAGGCCTTTAATCGCCTGGTGGATCAGGAAAAGGCCGTGGCAGTGATCGGCCCTCCGATCAGCAACATCGGCATCGGCCTTGCGCCGGTCGCCGACGCGAAGAAAGTGGCCTTTGTGGGCAGCTTTGCCGACCCGCGCGCTACTGTCGGCGAGGACGGAAAGGTGCATCCTTCCATGTTCCTCATGCAGCCGAGCACCGTGCAGTACGGCGAGATCATGGCCAGTTACGCAGTCGAGAAACTGGGCCTCAAGAAGATCGCCATCCTCTACGATCAGTCGAACGCCTACGCCGTTTCGCTGATGGCCCCGTTCAAGGCTTACGCTGAGTCGGTCGGCGCCAAGATAGTCGACGAGGAGGTCTACGGCAAAACGGACAGGGACTACAGGACCCAGCTGTCAAAGATCAAGAGCTCGGGCGCGGACTGCGTGTTTGCCCCCAATTATATTCAGGGGTTGGTTATAACCGCCAAACAGGCCAAACAGCTCGGTTTGACGATGCCCTTCGTCGGCGCCCTCGACTACGCCGCGCCCTTTGCGTCGCTGGTGAATGACCCGGAGGCCGCCAACAATATATACTTTGCCAACAATTACTCTGACAGCGAACCGCAGTTGACGGAAGTAAGAAACGCTTATAGGGCCAAGTACAACGAAGATCCCATCAACAAGGTTTATCTCGGCTACGACAAGATGCTCATCGTCGTCGAGGGGATCAAGAAGGGCGGCGCGGCTACGCCTGATAAGATTATCGAAGGCCTCAACAAGGTGAGCGGCCTGCAGGGAACAACCGGGGTCATCACTATCTCACCAAAAACCCATCAGCCCGTCGGTTTGTCTATGGTGATGTACTATATTGATCACGGGGTATATAAGGACCTGGGGCGTTACGTCCCCGCCAAACACAAGCAGCAGCACTAATCAGGGTTACTCGAAACTATTCCCCTGTTCGCCTTCAAGACGGACAGGGGGCAGATGCGGGTCTTGCGTGAAGGGTAGAGAGGCATCGGGACAGGAGACCAGAGATGAGGACGAGAACCGTGACGCCCCAATTGCTGATCAACGGCATCTCTCTGGGTTCGGTATACGCGCTGATCGCGGTAGGCTTCGCATTAATCTTCAATATACTCAAGTTCTCTAATTTTTCCCACGGCGGTCTCATGTCGGTGACCGCCTATATCGGCTATGTCGCATCCGTCTTCCTGGGGCACTACATCAAAGGCCTGCCGTTGTTTGTAGTCACGCTGGTCGCGGCGGCCCTGGGCGGCGGGCTGCTTGCCCTCGTGGTTGAACGGGTTGCCTTCAGGCGTCTGCGCAACAGCAACAGCTCGGTCATCTACTATTTCATCTCCTCCATCACCATGGGCATTTTGATGGAGAACTCCGTCACGATTTTCGCAAGCAGCAACTTTTATTCCTATCCGTCATTCTTCCCCGCGTCCGTGATCAGGTTCGGGGCACTGAGCGTTGCCATTCCCGACCTCCTCACCCTTCTTTTTTCGGCCTCGGCCCTGGTCATACTCCTCGTGGTCCTCTTTCGGACAAAGATCGGGCTGGCTATTCGCTCCACGTCCTTCGACACCAGCACGGCAAAACTGATGGGCATGGACCCCAACAGGGTCGTTGCCGCGACCTTTTTTGCATCGGGCGTTCTGGGCGGCGTAGCAGGCGTCTTCCTGGGAATCAACTACACACTCTACCCGCAGCTCGGGCAGCTTATCGTAAAAGGGTTCGTCGCCTCCGTGATCGGCGGCCTCGGCAGTATATCGGGTGCCCTCATCGGCGCGGTGCTGCTGGGGATTGTCGAGATATTTCTGATCGACCTCGTCGGTGCGGGTTGGTCCCCCGTACTTATCTTCGTCATCATGCTGGTCTTTCTGCTGCTGCGGCCGCGCGGCATATCGGGCGTGATCGTGCAGGAGAAGGCCTGAAGGGGGCCGCGTGGAATATGTTGCCTCAACGCTCACGTTTACCGGCATAACCCTCATAGGTGTGCTGGGCGTCTACATGGTGACCGGGCTGACCGGCCTCTTCTCCTTCGGCCAGGCGGCATTTCTGGCGATCGGCGCTTACGTTTCCGCTGTCCTTTACAAAAGCCTTGGGCTTACCGTTGCCGCTTGCCGCGTTGGTGGCCATGCTCGTCGGGCTGGCAGCGGGCCTGCTCGTTGGCCTTCCCACGGTCCGTCTGCGCCGCGACTACATTTCACTGGTCACTTTTGGTTTTGGTGAGGCGATTATCGCGGTACTGAATAACACCGCCAACATCACCGGCGGCGCGATGGGCCTGTCCGGCGTGCCGCAGCGCACTAGCTTTCTCCTGGTCTTGGCCAGCGTCCTTGTATGTGTGGCGATCGTCATCAGCTACAAGAATTCGAAGTACGGCCGGCAATGCCTGGCATTGCGCAACGACGAACTCGCGGCCAAGTCGATGGGCATCAATGTGGAGAGATTGAAACTCGTCACTTTTTTGATTGCCAGCGTCATGACCAGTTTTGCCGGTGTCCTCTATGTATTTTACACCACCTATGTCGAGCCGGGAGCCTTCGGATGGGTCATCTCCGCGGAATGGATGATCATCGTGTTCGTAGGAGGGGTGAATAGCCTCACGGGCGCGGTGGTCGCGACGGTGCTTTTAACCGGGCTGCCCGAGTTTCTGAGATTTGCCTCCGAGTGGCGCATCGCGATCTATTGCATCATCGTGCTGTTGATCCTCAACTTCCGCCCCAGCGGCATATTCGGCGAGCATGAGATTTCGCTGCGCTTTCTGCGACAGCTCTTTCGAAAAGGAGCCGGGGCAGAGTGAGTTCGCTGGAAGTTAAAGGCCTCTCCAAGGCATTCGGCGGTGTGAAAGCGATAGACGATTTTTCCTTTGAGGTGGACGATCACGACATCGTAGGCATCATCGGTCCTAACGGCGCAGGCAAGACCACCGTTTTCAACCTGCTCACCGGCGTCTACCCGCTCGATGCAGGACAGGTCATTCTGGATGGGAAAGAGCTGACGGGCCTGCCCCAGCATGCAATCACCCGGGCGGGCATCGCACGGACCTTCCAGAACATTCGGCTATTCCGGGGTCTCAATGTGCTCCAGAACGTGATGACGGCTGCCGATCCCTATTCGGATTATAACCTGCTCGACGTCTGCTTCTTCACCCCGCGTAAACGCCGCCGCGAGCACGCGGTGAGGGACCTCAGCAGGAACTATCTCAAGATAGTCGGGCTGGAAGGGTACGAGAAAGAAAGACCGGAGAGCCTGCCTTACGGTCTGCAGCGTAAGCTGGAACTGGCAAGGGCGCTGGCGACAAAGCCGAGAGTGCTGCTGCTGGACGAGCCCGCAGCGGGGCTCAACCCGAGCGAGGTACGTGCATTTATTGACCTGGTACGAACTATTCACGGCCAATTTCAGTTTTCGATCATCATCATCGAACATCGTCTGGAAGTGGTGATGGAGTTGTCGTCCAAAATCTTTGTGCTCAACTTCGGGAAATTGCTGGCCAGCGGCACCCCGGCCGAGATCGTCTGCCACAAAGCGGTCACTGAGGCCTACCTTGGGGAAGAGGAGACGGAGTGCTCAGCATAGAGAACCTGCACGTTGCGTACGGGCCTGTTCAGGCCCTTGACGGGATCAGCCTGGAGGTGCCCAAGGGGCAGATCGTGAGCATCATCGGGTCCAACGGGGCCGGGAAGACTACCCTGCTGAACACCATCTGCGCCCTGGTCCGCCAGAAGAGCGGGACGATAAAATTCGAGGGTCGGGAGCTGAGCCGTTTCACTCACCAGATTGTCAAGCTGGGCATCGTGCAGGTTCCGGAAGGACGCAAGGTTTTTGCGGGCCTCACCGTCAGGGAAAACCTGATGGCAGGAGGCTATGTCCTCAAAGACGGCGCTGCGCCTTCAGCAAAATATCGAAAAAATGTTTGACCTGTACCCCATCCTGCGGGACCGGCAGAATCAGCAGGCCGGCACTCTGAGCGGCGGCGAACAGCAGATGCTGGCCATTTGCCGGGGACTGATGGCCGAGCCGAAGCTTATTCTGCTCGATGAGCCTTCATTGGGATTGGGTCCCATCATCGTCAACGGCGTGTTCCAGCTGATCAGGCGGATCAGGGAGCAGGGGATAACGGTAGTGCTGGTGGAGCAGAATGCGAGGAAGGCCCTGGCCCTTTGCAACTATGCCTATGTGCTGGAAAACGGCAGGATCGCGATGCGAGGGCAGGGCAGAGAGCTGTTGTGCGATGCAGCCATAAAAAAAGCCTACCTGGGCGAGTGTTCATAGATCAGGGTTTGTACACGTGTAGCTGACCTCATGAGGGAGATGCCATGCCCGTTTTTCACCTGAACGACGTGCCGGGTACGAAGTTTCCGGCCGGTCGCCTCACACGGGTTCTTGCCGGTCCGGGCGCGCCCGCCGAACCGGATCATTTTGTGATGGGATACGTGACCATCTATCCGGGTGGCGAAGTGCCTGCTCACGCGCATAGCCAGGAAGAAGTTTACTTCATCATCAGCGGCCACGGAACCATGGAACTTGACGGAGAGCAAACGCCAGTCGAGGCCGGCAGTTATGTCTTTATACGGCCCGGGCAGGAACACTGCCTCAAGAACACGGCGCAACAGGATTTGGTCATCCTCTTCTGCTATGCCCCGAAAGGCATCGTCGACCATTGGCAGCAGGAGCTCGAGTCTGTGGAGAGAGAACGGTGAGGATCGTACCGTGCGATGTGCTGGTCATCGGAGGAGGGTCTGCGGCCCTGCGTGCAGCCATCGCCGCCAAGGATGCCAATCCGAGCCTGCGGGTGTCCCTGGCCACGAAAGGAAGGCTCGGCAAGAGCGGCGTGAGCGCGAATGCATGTTCCGACCGGATGGCCTTTCATGCGGCCCTCGACCATACCGAGCCCGGCGGCGCGGATGCCTGGAAATATCACGCAGACGACATCTACCGTATTGGCGGCATGGGTCTCCGATCGCAATCTGGCCGAGGTGCTGGCCAGGGGCGGCAAAGAGGCCTTTCGCTATCTCGACGCGCTGGGCGTGCCGTTTGTCAAAAAGGACGGTCTGGCCGATCAGTTCGTCACCGATGGTTCGGAATTCGCTCGGGCCTGCTACACCGGTCCCAAGACCGCGCTCCATATCGAAGAAGCGCTTCTGCGAAAATTCCGGACGTTGGCCATCGACCTATTTGAGTTTACCGCGATACATAAACTGCTTGTCAGAGAGGGAGCAATAACCGGCGCCCTGGCTTTGAACACCAGGGAAAAGGCGGCTGATAAGGCATTGCTGGCCTTTGCCGTCCCGGCCATCATCCTGGCCACCGGCGGCGCAGGGCTTATCTACGGGCATAACGTTTTCCCCGCCGGCATGACGGGAGACGGTTACGCCATGGCCTACGAGGCCGGGGCGGCGCTCGTGAACATGGAGTTCATCCAGATCGGCATTGCCTCGACGAAGACGAAGTTCAACTGCTCCGGCAGCATGATGCGCGCTATCCCCCGGCTCATCAACGACGCGGGTGATGAGATCCTTGACCGGTATTTTGCCGACGGAACGCCGCCGGCCGAACGCTTCAATACCCTGTTCAGAAAGGGCGCGAGCTGGCCGGTGAGCTATGAACATAAGACGCACATCATCGACATCGCCCTCTACAAGGAACTGCAGGGTGGCCATAAGGTGTACCTCGATTACGGCCGCAACCCGGCGGGCTTCTCCTTCGACATGCTCACACCGGAGAACCGCGCCCGCTATATGTCCGAGATCCGCAATGACGCGGGTGAAGAGGAGCGTCGCCAGTCCCCGCTACCCCGATTGATGGAGATCAACCCTGACTCGATCCAATGGTTCAAGGATCGGGGCATCGACCTCGCCAAAGGCGATCTCATCGAAGTGGCGGAATGCGCCCAGCACTTCCAGGGCGGTGTGAAAATCGACGAACAGGCACGGAGCACCGTGGCCGGGCTATGGGCAGCCGGTGAAACGGCCGGCGGCCAGCACGGGGCCAACAGGCCCGGGGGCAACGCCCTGCTCGACTGTCAGGTGTTTGGTAAGATCGCAGGCGTTTCGGCGGCCCGGGCTGCTGCCTCCGCAAAGGCCGGGGAAGCCGCCTTCCTCAAAAGGGAGTTTCAACGGTTCAGCAACCATGTCGCCGGGCTGGCATCGGGAGAGATTAGCGCCTTGGCGCTGCGCCGCGGCATCCGGCAGATCATGGAGCAAAGGGCAAGCATCATCCGTACCGGCGACGGCCTCGTGCGCGGTTTGGCCCAGATCAGGGAGCTCAAAGGCCTGAAGGCCTTCGTCGACGGTCACGGACTCTCTTTCCTGCTGGAGACCAAGGGCATGATTACAGTTGCGGAAATGGTGCTGGCTGCCGCGGCCTTGCGCGATGAGAGCCGCGGGCCGCATCTGCGGTTTAATCGCTACGAGGATAACGTACCGATTGCCCGCGACGATACGCGCTGGTGCAAATACATCGTCATAGGGCAGGACGCGAGGGGGATGAGGCTCGAAGTTCGCGACCCTCAGGGCGGCAGCGCAACGGAGAGGAAGAGTTGATGAAGACGGCTGTTCATATTGGGCGGGTTAGCGATGCGATGAATCGGGAGGCGGTGATCCGGGAGGTCATCGCGGCGCTGGATGCGCTGCGACCTGCACCAAAAATGATAAAACGCGGATCGAAGGTGGTTATCAAGCCGAACCTGACAGCCGATACGAAGCTATGGCAGGAAGGTATCGTAACCAACCCTTACACCGTGGAGGGTATCATCCGTTACGTGCAGCAGGCTGCTCCCGCGGAAATTATCCTAGCCGAGGCAACGGCCTGCGGTCTGGACAATAAGAAGGCGTTCCGGGAAAACGGGTTTGAAGAAGTTGCCGCTCGCACCGGAGCGCGGATTATCGATCTTTATGACGAGGAATTCGTACCCACCCTCGTGAAGAAAGGCATGGTAGCCAAAGAGATCAAGGTGGCCAGAAGAGTATTGGAGGCCGATTTCCTCATTAACGTGCCGACGATGAAAACTCACGTTGCGACAGGGGTCAGCTTATGCCTGAAAAATCTGAAAGGCGTCCTGCCCGAAAACGAAAAGCGGCGGTCCCATTTTCTCGGGGTTAACAAGTTTGTCACCGACCTCAACTCGATCGTGAGGCCGCACCTGTGCGTCATCGACGGGACCGTTGCCATGGAAGGGGATGGGCCGATGCAGGGCACACCCGTTCATCTTGGCGTGCTCGTGGTGGGATGCGACCCGGTGGCGACGGACCTGATCGCGACGCGAGTCATGGGGTTGGACCCGTGGGAATTCAAATGCTTCAACTACGCGAAGAACAGGCGGATGGGCGTCTGGCGCGAAGCTGATATCATGCTTACCGGCGTGCCGCTCGACGAAGTCAGCCGGGTTTTCCGGCCTGCGTCCGGACCGCTTCCCGATATTCCCGGCATCACCGTCATCGACGGCGGCGCCTGCCCGGGATGTCTGGACGGCGTCCGGATCGCCCTGGGACGCATCAAGAAAGCAGGCCTTCTGGATAAACTGCCGCCCCTCACCCTCGTCGTCGGGGAAAACGGCCCCGTGACCGGAGAGAATGACGTGGTGGTCGGGCGATGCCTCAAGCGGCACAGAGGCATGAAGCACTATGTCCCCGGATGCCCGGCGCAGGTTTTCGTGATCGCTGACGAGCTTCGGGAACTGGCAGGACAGTACCGGCTTTTCGGACCGAAAGAGCAATATCTGCTCCAAGAGGGTGGGGATAATGAAAAATAGGATGGCAATGGTTCGGGTTGCCGGAGAGGCCGAGCTGGTGGAACGTGACGTGCCGGAGCCGGCGGAAACCCAGGTGCTTATCGCGATCAAAGCCTGCAGCATCTGCGGCGGCGACCTCCATATCTACAAAGGGAAGCACCCCTCAGCACCCTTGCCCATGGCGCTCGGCCATGAACTGGCAGGTGAGGTGATCAGCATCGGCTCGAAGGTGAACTTGGTAGCCGTCGGCGACCGGGTGACGGTCGAACCGGTGATCGCCTGCGGCACATGTCCGCCGTGCCGGAGGGGAGAATATGGTTACTGCGACAACCTGAGCTTCCATTACCGGCAGGGCCGGGGGGCTCTGGCCGATTACTTTCTTGTTGACCAGCGCTACGTTTACAAACTACCTGCTCACCTCTCCTACGAGGCGGGGGCTTTGATCGAGCCGCTGGCGGTTGCGGTCCACGCGGTGAAAAGGGCCAGGATCGGTGTGGGCGACCATGTCGTTATTATTGGCGCCGGGCCCATAGGCATTCTGGTGGCGGCGGTCTGCAAGGCAGCCGGGGCGGAAGAGATTATCGTCTCCGACATAGCGGACGTGCGGTTGGAAACGGCATTGGCCATGGGCGCAACCCAGGCGATCAATTCGGCGAAAGAATCAATGCTCGATCTGGTGGCGCAATCGACCGGCGGTCGGGGAATCGGCAGATCTTTCGAATGTGTCGGCAGCGCGGAGACGTTCGGACAGGCCATGCGATGTCTCTGCAAAGGCGGTATCGCGACGATCGTGGGCATTTTCGAGACGCCGACCATTGAGATCCCGGTGACCCTGTTTGTTTCCCGGGAGATCACGGTGCAGGGCGCTCAGGGTTATTGCTGGGATTTCGAAACCGCGTTGGGGTTGACGAATAGAATCGACCTGAACAGGCTTGTCTCACACGTGTTTCCTTTGGCTGAGGTGGACAAGGCGATGAAAACCGCGTCCAGCCTTGAGGAGAAGCCGGTGAAGGTCGTGCTCACACCATAAAAAAGGGAGAATTTTAATGAATAAGTTGAGAACCGCACAATATTTCCACGGCGTCGAAGGAACCCATCGCCGGGCGGCTTATAAGGGCATGGGTTTTACCAGTGACGACATGAAGAAGCCCCTGGTGGCCGTCGTGAACACACCAAGCGAAGTCTGCCCGGGCCATTTCCATCTGAGAGCAGTGGCGGACGCCGTCAAAGCAGGCGTCTGGCAGGCAGGCGGGACGCCCATGGAATTTACCTCCATTTCCCAGTGCGCCACCCCATCCCTCGGGCTCGCCTCCATGCGCTATGACCTCCCCGCCAGGGACCTGCTCGCCTTTGATATCGAGACTATCGTGGAGACCCAGATCTTCGATGCGGTCGTCGTTATCGTGACGTGCGACAAGACCATCCCGGGGGCGCTCATGGCCGCTGCCCGCCTGGACATGCCGTTCATCGTGGTGCCGGGCGGCATCATGGCGGTGGGAAGGTATGAGGGCAAGCCTGTCTCGCTCGCCGATCTGGATGAAAAGGTGTGGGGCGCCTATCAGATGGGAAAGGTGTCGGCGGAGGAGATCCTCTGCCTGGAGGATGAAGTCTGTCCGGGACCGGGTGCCTGTCCGATCCTCGGTACCGCAAACACGATGCAGTGCCTGGTGGAGGCGGTGGGGATGGCGCTGCCCGGTGCCGGTACCTGTTACGCCATGTCGGGCGAGCAGTTGCGCCTGGCCAAACTGGCGGGCAACAAAGCGATGGATTTGCTTGCCGCTGGCGTGACCGCGAGGAAGATCATGACGAGGGAAGCACTGGAAAATATGATCCGCACTCAGATGACCATCGGCGGCTCCACCAACGCGGTGCTTCATATTCTGGCGATTGCCCATGAACTGGGACTCGGGGACCGGATCGACCTGGATCTCATCAATGAATTCAGCAATACGACGCCTTGTCTGGTGGATGTGACACCCACCGGACGCTATTATCTACCCGACCTCCATCGCGCGGGCGGGGTCCCCAAGATTCTGGAGGCCCTGGAAGGAGAGCTGCATCTGGCCGTGCCTACCGTGACAGGAATGACGATAGGCGAGTTGATCGAAGAGACTAAAAAAGAAGTAATCGTCGATCAGTTGCAGGTGATCCGTCCCCGGACCAATCCGGTAGCCAATACAGGCGGCATCGCCATCCTGAGGGGCAATCTGGCGCCTCTCGGCTCCGTGGCGCGCCGTCTCAACAATACCATCCCGGAACATACCGGGCCGGCAAAATGCTTCGATTGCCAGGAAGATGCCATCGCGGGCATCAACAGCGGGAAGGTTGCCGAGGGTGACGTGATCGTCGTTCGCCACGCCGGGCCGAAAGGCGCACCGGGTATGCCCGACACTTACGCGGTCCTGGCATCGGTGGTGGGCCGGGGCCTGGAAGGAAAGGTGGCGGTGGTGACGGATGGCCGGTTCTCCGGTTTTGCCCGTGGCCTGGGAGTCTGTCAGATCTCGCCGGAAGCCGCCATCGGCGGACCGCTCGCAGTCATAAGGGACGGGGACATGATCCATATCAGCATGCCCAAGCGGGAGCTGTCGCTTCTGATCGACGACCTGGAAGAAAGGCTCAAGGCATGGCGCAGGCCGGCTCCGCGTGAGACGAGGGGAATGCTCGCGCTTTACGCAACCAATGCCCAGCCCGCCTGGAAGGGCGCCCGGCTGGCAATGTACGAGGAAGACTAGGCCCGACCGCGTCACGATAAGCATAACGTGGCGGGCACAGGAGATGAAAATGTTTTCAGGCTTTGAGCATACGGCAATCTGTGCTCATGACAGCAAGAATCTGGCTGATTGGTATATCAGGATGTTTAACCTGCAGGTGGTACACGATAACGGCAAGACACCTCCGACGTATCTTTTGAAAGCCCCGGATGGTTCGGTGATCGAGATCCTCCCTGCCAGTCCCGGCGAAAAGACCGACTATGATCAAAAACAGGCCGGATTGAGACACCTCGCGCTGTTGGTGGCCGATTTCGACGCGGCGTTAGCTTATTTGAAAGAACAGGGAGTCGGTCAGTTTTTTGATTCCCGGCAATCGGAAGAGAGCAGATTAATCTTTTTTCGGGACCCCGAGGGCAACATCCTCCACCTGATATGGCGGGCTAAGCCACTCGGTTCACCAAAGAAATGAGGCCTGGCTTCTTGAGGCACCTCGGCAGAAAGTCTATTCGGATGCTTGATCTGGGGCCTGCCTTGTGGGAAAATAGGCCGAAGACACCGGGTTCATCTATTCGGATAGCGCAAGATCGATCGCAGGGGAGGGTGTAGAGCGTGTTACAGAAATTTGCCGTATTGCAGAAGATCGTTGAAGTGGGACTTGTGGCCGTTATCCGGGCTGAATCGGCGGAGCAGGCCAAAAAGATTACCGATGCTTGTATTCAGGGCGGAGTGGCGGCTATAGAGATGACCTTCACTGTTCCCGGAGCGGTGGATGTCATACGAGAGTTGGCTGGCGCCTACCATTCGGGTGAAATCATCATTGGCGCGGGCACGGTCCTTGATCCGGAGACCGCGCGCCTTGCCATCCTGGCCGGAGCGCAATATGTAGTCAGTCCCTCCCTGAACACGGAGACCGTGAAGCTGTGTAATCGCTACCAGGTTGCGTGCATGCCTGGGGCGGGCAGCACAAGGGAGATCGTCGAGGCCATGGAAGCGGGCGCCGACATCGTCAAGGTGTTTCCCGGCGAGACGCTGGGCCCGAACTTCATAAAAGCGGTTAGAGCCCCATTACCCCAGGCCTTGCTTATGCCTACGGGCGGGGTGAGCATCGACAACGTGGGCGACTGGATCAAGGCGGGCTGCGTTGCGGTGGGCGTGGGCGGCAACCTGACGGCCGGGGCCAAAAAGGGCGACTATGCGTCAATTACCGCTCTTGCGAAGCAGTTCATAGCCAGGATCCGCGACGCTCGCGCAAGCTGAACGGAAGTGGAGGGGTCATGAACAAAAGGATCGTCTGTTTCGGGGAAATCATGTTGCGGCTCAGTCCACCGGGGTATCTCCGCTTTGAGCAAGCGCACTCTTTCGACATCGTGTACGGCGGTGGCGAGGCCAACGTGGCCGTATCGCTTGCCAATTACGGGCTCGACACGTGCTTCGTAACGAAAGTTCCTGCCAACCCCATCGGCCAGGCGGCTATCAACGAAATGCGCCGCTACGGCGTTGATACCCGGTTCATGCAGAAGGGCGGTGAGCGACTGGGGATTTACTTTTTGGAAAAGGGGGCCTCACAGCGGCCGTCAAAGGTGGTATACGACCGGAATTACTCGTCCATATCTCAGGCGCAGAAGAAGGATTTCGACTGGCAGGCGATTTTCGCCGGCGCTGACTGGTTTCATTTCACCGGTATCACGCCGGCCCTGGGTGACAATGTGGCCGAAGCCGTGCTTGAAGCCTGCAGAGCAGCCAAAGCCGCCGGCCTTACGGTCAGCTGCGACCTGAATTTCCGCAAGAACCTCTGGTCGAGCGAGAAGGCCGGGAAGGTAATGGCGACCTTCATGCCTCATGTCGATCTCTGTATGGCGAACGAGGAAGATGCGGAGAAGGTCTTCGGCATCAGGGCGACCGATAGTGATATCACGGGCAACGTGCTGAGTCACGAGGGATATAAGACGGTGGCCCGGCAGCTCAAAGACAGGTTTGGGTTTCAGGTTGTGGCGATTACACTCAGGGGAAGTGTTTCTGCCTCTGACAACAACTGGGCCGCCATGCTCTATAAGAACGGGGAATACTATTTTTCGCGGAACTACCCCATCCATATCGTGGACCGGGTGGGCGGCGGCGACGCCTTTGCGGCCGGCCTGATTTACGCTTTCCTCAACGGCTACGGCGACAAAGATGCCCTGGAATTCGCCGTAGCAGCGTCTTGTCTCAAGCATTCCATCGAGGGCGACGAGAACCACGTGACAGTCGACGAGGTAAGAACCCTCATGGCCGGCGATGCTTCGGGGCGCGTCCAGCGATAACCTAGTGTCTTCCCCCTAGCCCTTCCGTAAATTCTTTTGCCAAGAGCGACAGCGACGTGCAAAATACGTCTCTAGCCCGACTTGGCGGATTCGACCCTCTCAATAATATAACCTCACGCAAACAGACGACCGTGATGTCGGCACCAGCGCCCTTTTTGGTAGAGCGCCCAGTGCCGTCATTGTTGCCTATCTGACATCACCCGTTACTCCGATCACTGTTTCCACACGCCCATTTCTTTGAAATACTTCTCTGCGCCCGGATGAAACGGAACAGCAACTCCCTTGTTGTACTCCTGCAACTTCAGCTCCTTTGCGTCCTGGTGGACTGCGTAATACTCTTCTTTGTGGTCGAAAAGATTCTTGATAAACCTGTAGACCAGGTCATCACTCACCCCGGCATGGGTCCAGATAGTGCCTGTCCATCCGAGAATACGTGTATCGTGGTCGAGCCCTTTGTATGATTTGGCTTTTACGATACCCGTATAATAACCCGGCTGGTCTGAGATAATCTTGTTGGCAATCTTTTCATCCACGGGGATTATGCGCACGTGTATTCCTTGTGGAGAGCTCCAGATAGGAGGGCATAGGATAGCCGCCCGCCAGAAAGCCGCCATCGAGACTGAGCCATCCTGTATCCCCTCTATGGTCTCCTTATAAACGAAATAGTATGGCTTGAAATCTTCCTTCTTGACGCCATACTGCTGGAGGATGAGAAACCCTGTATTGGCGACTGAACTTCCCGGGCCGCCCACCCCGATGCGTTTGCCCTTGACGTCGGCAAACGTCTTAATCGGAGAATTCGCGGGGACGGCGAGATAGAGATCGACCAACTGGTTGTACGCGATTGACCGAAGGCCGGGGAAAGGCTTACCGGTGTACTCGGCCCTGCCCTTGTAAGCGTTGTATCCATCGGTCGAACCGAAGTCTCCAAAGGCATCTTTCTTCTGGCTTTGTGCTACTGCCAGGCGCCTGACTATTTCCAGCGTGCCGGTAGTCTGTTCATGGACGAACTTATATCCACCGCCCATGTACCTGTTTGTGACCGTGACCTGGCCCGCTACAAGGGTGAAGGCTCCCCCACCTGCCGGAGGACTATAATAGGCAACAAGTTTTTCTTGAGCAGCCGCATCGGAGCAAACCCAGAGGGATGCGAACAGCAAACATGCGAGAGCGATACCAACAGAGAACTTCTTGGCTTTCATTTCTACCTCCTCTTGGATCCTTGCGTTTGTGACAACACGTGCTTCAGCTTCGAAGCATATTCTACTACAGTTGCTTGAGTTTAAAAAGTCTCCTTGCGTTTCCTTCGTATATCGCTTTCCTGTCAGCGGCGCTGATCTCCAGGTTGTCTATGATCTCGATGGTCGAACGGATATAAGCCGGGCCTTTTTCGGGATCAAAGGGGGAGTCGGAGGCGAAGAGTGTCTTTCCCACGCCAAAGAATTTCAGACCGCAGATAGTCGCTTCCTGTGCGCCAAAGACTGCGGTATCCGCGTAGAACATGTGGAAATAGTCGAGTGGTCTTTTTTTCAGCTTTTTAAGGAGCAGACTATAATCCTCATCCGAAGTCCTTGTGCCCAGCTGGTCCCAGCCCGGGCCGACCCTGCCTTCAAAGTAAGGGATCATCCCACCCAGATGATGGGTGATGATCTTGAGGTCAGGATGACGGTCGAAGAGCCCCGCGAAGACGAGGTGGGCCATGGCCGCGCTGGTCTCGTAAGGCCACCCGAAGGTCCACCAGATTTCGTAATGACTTTTCGGTTCTTCCTTGTAGTCGGCAAAGTCTGCCGTCCGGTAAGGATGCAGCCAGATAGGCCGGTCAAGTTCAGCCATGAGATCGAAGAGCGGCATGGTCTCGGGCTTGTCAAGGGGTCTGCCCAGCACGTTGCTGAACACCAATACGCCCACAGCGCCAAGATCGTTGATGGCTCGCCTTGCTTCCTTCAAGAGCCCTTCGGGGTCGTTCATGGGCAGAGATGCGATGAAGCCCGGAAAACGATCCGGATATTTTCCCACCAGTTCCGCCATCGAATTATTTGCCAGTTTCGCCAGGTCTGTCGAGACAGAAGGTGGGCCAAAAACCTCGAGGGGAGAGGAGAGGCATATGATCTGTACGTAATCATCGAAGAGGTCCATTATCCTGAAACGCTCATCAAGGTCAACAAGACAGGGGATATTCCGGATACGCTTGTGTATATCTTTTGCGTTGGGAGCTATGCTGAGCATCTTATCGTAGAATTTTTTTGGAGAGATATGGTTAAAGATGTCGATCTTCATCGATCCTCCTTTGCATGGTCCGGCCCGTAGTTTCGGGAAGGGTTTTTCGCAATGCGGAATGAGCATCCGGCAATTGCATGATTTTCAGAAAGGGTGTAGCTCAAAGTCGCCTGATTGTCAAGCTCTAGCGGCCAGCTCAGAAAGAATATTGTTGACAAAATGGATGTATACGCAAAAAATAGAGGCGAAGGCATCTCCAAACGAAAGCGAAATTCGTATTTCCAAAACGAGAGAGCCGGCTTTCGGTAACCTTGCGACATTTGACATTTAGTACTGTTTCGGATTTCGATATTCGAACTTAGATGCCGATGCAACCCGGAGGTGTACATGGTGGATGAACCCATCAAAAAAAGAATTGTCGCTCAACTGAAGCCCGGCAAAACAGCCTTGGTCGTGGTCGATGTCCAGAACGACTTCTGCCATGTTGAAGGAGTTTTCGGAAAACGGCATTTCGATCTGTCACACGTAGAGAAGTCGGTGGACCGCCTACTACCCTTTATTGTCCAGTGCCGGCAAAGGGGCATGCCCGTGGTTTTCGTTCGGACCATTCATAGCAACTGGACCGATTCCGATGCGTGGGTGGGCCGGTTGGCAGGGGCCGGCAAGGGGATGCCGATATGCCGTCCGGATACGTGGGGGGCTGAATTCTACAAGGTAGAACCTCAGGCGAGCGATTTTGTCACGACAAAACATCGGTTCAGCGGGTTCGTGGGGACGGATTTAAACCTTGTGCTCAGAGCCAGGGGGATAGAGACGCTGCTTATGACCGGCGTTGCCTCGAATGTCTGCGTTGAGACGACAGCGCGGGATGGCTACAACCTGGACTTTCGCATCATCTTCGTCGAGGATTGCTGCGGCGCTTTCTCCGTTGAGGAACATGCATCGTCCATAGTTAATATGAACAAGTACTTCGGGGTCGCGACTGATTCAAGGACACTTTCAGAAATCATGAAGGAACCCAGGTAGACTGTTCCGGGAATAAGTGGAAGCAACGCGAGACTGGTAATCCTGACGAAGAACCAAGAAGGGAGAGAGGTTAGAGAAATGGCTTTTGAAGAGTACAAAGGGGCAACCTTCTTCTCGGGAGGCGTGTGGCCAGGACAAAAGACGCTGGGGGGTTTATGACCTTAACGCAAGACGAAGTTATCGAGATACTAAGGCTGATAGAACAATCGACGTTCGACGAATTGCACCTTGAAACTGGCGAATTGAAGCTGGTGGTCAGGAAACAGGGGTGCGGGACCGCCATCGTGGAGAGCAGTGAGCCTGCAAGCTCTGTCCCTGCACCTTCTCATGCTCCTGGCGTGTCGTCGGGAAAGGCGGAAAAGAGGGTTACTAAATCGCACGTGGGCAAGGGTAAAAAGGCAACAGCGGCAGCCCAGCAAGAAGGGCTGGTTCCTATCAAAGCACCCTTGCTGGGTACGGTTTACCGAAGGCCGACGCCCGAGGCCCCTCCGTATGTGGAACTCGGTTCCTTTGTGAAGGAAGACGATACTGTCTGTCTGATAGAGGTTATGAAAGTCTTCAGCGCTGTAAAGGCAGGCGTTCGTGGACGCATCACAGAGGCACTGGTTGAGACCAACGAGATGGTTGAATACGGACAGCCGCTCTTCATGGTAAAGCCTGAAGCAGAGCCTGCATGAAAGGGAAAGCTGTGGCCGGCATTTCTCGAATTCTCATCGCGAACCGGGGAGAGATAGCCGTTCGCATCATCAAAGCGTGTAAGGCATTAGGTATAGAGTCGGTGCTTGCCGTTTCCGAGGCGGACCGGGAAAGTATGGCAGCACGGATGGCCGACCGTGTTGTCTGCATCGGACCTGCCCGCGCCCAGGAGAGCTACCTGAAAATAGATACCATCGTCTGTGCGGCCCGCGGCACGGGATCTCAGGCGATTCATCCGGGCTATGGTTTTCTGGCGGAGCATCCGGATCTGCCGAGAATGTGCAGCGAGCATGGCGTGGCCTTCGTTGGGCCTCCGGAACATTGCATCAGGGAGATGGGCAATAAACTTTTGGCCCGTAAGCTGGTCAAAGAATATGGAATTCCTGTTATCCCGGGTTCGGAAAAGGTGAGGGACATCAAAGAAGCTGTCAAACTGGCACACCAGATCGGCTTCCCGGTTATTCTTAAAGCTGCGGCGGGGGGCGGGGGGCGAGGGATCAAGATTGTCACGGAGTCCTCCCAATTGACGACTACGTTTGAAACTGCAGCGGCAGAGGCTAGAGCCGCGTTTGGCGAGGATGTGCTCTATCTGGAGAAGTATATCCCGCGTGCCCGACACATCGAGGTGCAGATTCTCGGTGACTCGCATGGTAACGTCATCCATTTGGGCGAACGGGACTGCTCGCTGCAGAGGCGTTACCAAAAGGTTATTGAGGAAGCCCCTGCGCCTTCCCTTTCTGATGCATTGCGAAAAGAGATACGTGCAGCTGGGGTAACTATTGCCCGCAACATAGGGTACCAGAGCGCCGGCACGGTGGAATTTATCCTCGACAAAGAGACGCAGAAGTTTTACTTCCTGGAGATGAACACAAGGGTCCAGGTTGAACATCCGGTGACTGAAATGATCAGCGGGGTTGACATCGTGCAGGAGCAGATCAGGGTGGCGGCAGGCGCGCCGCTCAGCCTGTCTCAATCCATGGTAACCCTCTCGGGCCACGCGATAGAATGCCGGCTGACGGCCGAGGCGCCGGAAAGGGATTTCGCTCCTTCGCCCGGAAAATTGATAGAATGGGTGGCACCGCGAGGTCCGGGCATACGCATCGATACCCACTGCTATCCCGGCTATATTGTTCCTCCTTACTACGATTCTCTGCTCGCCAAGGTGATCACGCACGGAAAAGACCGCATGAAGGCGATAGAGCGGATGAAGTATGCCCTTGAGAACTTTGTCGTCAAAGGCATCGACACCGTCATCCCGTTTCTTCTCTTCATATTGAGCAGGGAGGAGTACAAGAAAGGGGATGTCCACACGAAGTGGCTGGAAGAGGTACTGGAAGAGGCTTACCAAAAATAGTTACGAGTTGTGGCGCCTACGGCGCTGTTACGCGTTACGGGTTTGATTCTTAACCCGAAACTCGAAGACACGTAACTCGCAACTGTTTTTGTCAGAACAGGAGAAAGTAATGGACCACGTCAGTTTCGTTGATACCACCTTTCGTGATGGCCATGCAAGCCTGTGGGCGGAAGGCATGACAACGGGCATGATGCTTCCCGTTGCGGCACGGATGGACGCCGCAGGCTTTAAATCGATGGAGATTATTGCGACCAGTCACTTCAAAAAGTGTGTGCGGGAACTGCGTGAAGACCCCTGGACACGGATAAGGCTTGTTTCAAAAAAGGTGACCAGGACGCCCCTTGTGCTCATGATGGGTCATAACATCACCGCCTTTGACCTGACACCTTTCTCGCTTCTCAAACTCTTCATGGAACGGATCGCTGCAGCAGGGATCAATCAGATAGAACTTATGGATGCAGCAAATGACATGACGTTCAGAGTGCCTGAATGCGTCCGGTTTGCCAAAGATGCAGGGCTTAAGGTATCGCTGCCGCTCATCTATTCCTATTCACCCAAGCACTCGGATGCATACTTTGCACAGAGGACGCACGACGCGGCACAGCTCAAGCCCGACGTTATTTACCTGAAAGACTCAGGCGGATTGCTCACCCCGGATAGGGCCCGCACCGTCATCCCGGCCATGCTGGCGCATACGGGAGGCATACCGCTCGAATTGCACTCCCACTGCACGACCGGTCTTGCCCCCATATGCTATCTCGAAGCGGTGAAGGCGGGCTGCCGTACCCTCCATACGGCCATTCCACCGCTTGCAAACGGCTCTTCTCAGCCGTCCATATTCAACGTGATAAAGAACCTGCGCATGCTCGGCTACGAGTCCTCTGTCAACGAGGAGGAGCTTTCTCCCGTATCTCGCCACTTCGCCTATATCGCAAAAAGAGAAGGCTTACCCATAGGGGTCCCTCTGGAATATGACGAATACCAGTACATCCACCAGGTGCCCGGAGGGGTCATATCGAATCTCAAGCATCAGCTTGCACAGATGCGCATGGAGGATCGCCTGAACAAGGTTCTGGAAGAGATCGTCCAGGTCAAGGAAGACCTCGGCTATCCCATCATGGTTACCCCGTTCTCGCAGTTCGTCGCGAGCCAGGCTGCCATAAACATCATGACCGGTGACCGGTACAAGCAGGTGACGGATGAGATCATCATGTATTGCCTCGGGTTCTGGGGTCATGAGGCAAGCTCAGAGGTAAAGCCGGATATCAAGGACAGGATATTAAGTCTGCCTCGGGCCAAGGAGCTTGCTTCTTTTGAACCTCCGCAGCCTTCGATCGAAGAGATACGTCAAAATCTCGGAGGATCTTCCGTTTCTGATGATGAGCTGATTCTCAGGTACATCATACAGGAGGAAAAGGAGATACAGGCCATGCGGGCCGCAGGCCCACCCAAAGAATACTTTACATCGGCGAACCCTCTGGTGATGATCATCCATGAATTGTTGCGAAAGGAAGAGCTCGGCTACGTGCAGGTCAAGAAAGGTGACTTCTCATTGACGTTACAGAAGCATGGGGGAACGGGCAGGCGGTGAGCCGGCAGAAAACAGTTGACAGTGCCCGTGCGCAAATCTATCATCTATTACTGGGGCTCGCTTCTCGCTCGCCGTGCTCGCTGGACAGATTCACGCGGACGACGCGAGCAGCGGAGTACCACGGGTTTACCCGTGGGAATCTATGTATTCAGAAAGGAGGTAGTAAACATGGCAGTCAAAAGGGGAAAGTGGGCGTTCATTCGTCCGGGCTTATCAGCCAATATTTTTGTCCTGATTTTGCTTCTAACTTTTGTTCTAAGCGGCTCAAGTCTGCTGGCGGCTGAGAAGCCACCGATTAAGGTGGGCTTACTCCTTCCGTACACTGGTACAATGCCCCTCCAGGCAAAGGGAGTCAGCGAAGGCGTGGAGCTCTATTTTGCTGAGATTGGTCAGAAGGCCGGGGGGCGGGCCATTCAGGTGATCAAAGAGGATGATGAAAACAACCCCACGGTCGGGTTGACCAAAGTGAAGCGGCTGGTCGAGCAGCTTAAGGTCGATTTTGTGGTAGGTCCCGTGAGCAGCGCCGTAGGCCTCGCCATCCACGATTATCTCCGCAACCAGAACGTTATCCAGATTAACCCTTGTGCTTTTACCCGGGAATTAACATCACCTCAAAAGTGGAGTCCCAATATCATCCGGACTGTTGAGACGACTGACCAGACCAATTATCCCATGGGCAAGTGGATGTATAAAAGCACGCCCCATCGTAATGTGGTTTTAACAGCCTCCGATTTTTCCGCGGGGCACCATAGCGTGGAGGCCTTCAAGGCCGCGTTTGAAGAGGCGGGCGGAAAGGTGATCAAAGAGGTCTATCCCAAATTGGGCACCATGGATTTCGCCTCCTTTATTACTGCAATCGATGTGAAAGGCGCGGACGCTGTCTTCGCCTGGTATGCTGGAACGGATGCGGTTCGGTTCGTTCAGCAGTACCAGGAATTTGGTTTAAAGAAGCGGCTTCCTCTGTATGGTCACGGGGTTATAGCCGACGATCCTTACCTGCCGAGCATGGGGGACGCTGCGCTTGGTGTTATTACGAGCTGTCACTATGCCTGGACTTTAGATACTCCTCGAAACAACGCATTCGTGAAGGCGTATCAGGGAAAGTGGGGTGAAGTTCCGTCCCGGTACAGCGAGTATGGCTATGTCTCTGCGCAGTGCATCGGTGCGGCGGCCGAGGCCTTGAAGGGTAATCTTGACAATATCACACAGGTCGCAGAGACGATACGGAAGGTCGCGCCTAAAATAGAAACTCCGTCCGGTCCTCTTGCCTTCGACCAGTATAACCAGAGGGTGGTCAACATTTACGTGGAGAAGGTAGAAAAACGTGATGGAAAGCTCGTAAACGTGGTTATTGACAAGCTCGGCAGGGTGGCCCAGACAGATGTCTGGAAGTGGTGGAACAAGTAGCATATACGACGATAGCTGTTGCGGGTTCGCGAGTTGGAGACCAGATTGATTCGTGATCCGAGGAACACGTGCAATGGGTACGTCCGTGGAGCAGGAGAATACAGGAAGGAGGTCCAAACATGATAGGCTGCGAAAGGGAAATGGCTGTTCATCTGTCTAGGTTTGGTAATTACTATCCTTGTTGTGTCTGGCTCAGGTCTGCTTGCGGCAGAGAAGCCGCCAATCAAAGTGGGCCTGCTCCTTCCCTATACCGGCACCATGCCCTTTCAGACAAAAGGCGTTAATGACAGCGTAGAGCTCTATTTCGGTGAGCTTGGCATGAAGGTAGGGGGGCGGCCAGTACAGATCATTAAGGAGGATGACGAGAATAACCCGACCACGGGGCTCACCAAAGTGCGGCGCTTGATAGAGCAGCAGAAGGTGAATTTTATAGTGGGTCCGGTGAACAGCGCTGTTGGTCTAGCCATCCAGGACTACGTCCGCAAGCAGAACGTCATCTTGATAAATCCTGTTGCCAATACGCGGGAGTTGACCGGGCCTGACAAATGGGCCGAGAATATTTTCCGCACCGTTGAGACCTCCGATCAATCTAATTATCCTATGGGCAGATGGATCATTAAGAATACACCCCACCGCAATATGGCCATAACAGGCTCTGACTTTGCTGGGGGACACCATAATGTTGAGGCTTTCAAGGCGGGTTTTGAAGAGGCCGGCGGCAAGGTGGTCAAAGAGGTTTTCCCGAAATTGGGCACCATGGATTTCGCTCCCTATCTGAGCGGCATGGATAAGGGCATAGATGCTGTTTACGCCATGTATGTCGGAACGGACGCTGTCAGGTTTGTTCAGCAGTATCAGGAATTTGGTTTGAAGAAACGGATTCCCCTGTATGGTTTTGTGACGATAGCCGATGATCCCTATCTGCCGGGCGTGGGGGATGCTGCTATCGGCCTGATCACCAGCAGCCATTATCCCGTGAATTTAGACACGCCTAAGAACCGCGCCTTTGTTAAGGTTTATACAGCGAAGTATGGTCATCCTCCTTATCGTTACAGTGAATATGGCTACACGGCAGCGAGCATGATCGGGGCGACAATCGAGGCCTTGAAGGGTGATGTGGAAGACATTCCGCGAACCGCCAGGGAGATGAAGAGGATTGCCGAACACACTCGAAATGCCCTCCGGTCCTCTTGCCTTTGACCAGTATAACCAGAGGATCGTTAACATGTACGTGGTGAAAACGGAAAAGCAGGATGGTAAGCTGGTTAACGTTGTCATCGATAAGCTCGGCAAGGTGGCTCAGGCGGATGTCTGGAAATGGTGGAATAAGTGAGGCTTCGGATTGAATGCAATAACTATGGTACAAAGGAGAATTTAGTGATGTTAGGCAAGAAAGAGAAATGGTTTTTGATTTGCCTAGGTTTGTTGATCGGTCTTTTTGTCGTAACGGGATCAAGTTTGCTTGCAGCTGAAAAGCCGCCCATCAAGGTGGGCCTGCTCCTTTCGTACACGGGTATCGCTCCCCTTCAGGCAAAAGGTTCTTCCGATGGGGCTGAATTCGCTTTTGACGAGGTCCACCGGAGGGCAGGCGGACGGGCCATACAGGTATTCAAGGAAGATTCCGAACTCAACCCCACCGTGGCGCTTACCAAAGTGCGGCGTTTGATCGAGGAGCAGAAGGTGAATTTCATAGTAGGTCCGGTGAGCAGCGCAGAGGCTTTAGCCATCTACGATTACGTGCTTAAGAGTAATGTCATCTGGATCATTCCCTGCGCCTTTACGAGGGAATTGACATCGCCGGAGAAGGCCAACGAAAAAATGTTCCGGACCACCGAGACCTCGGATCAGGGTAATTATCCCATGGGGAAATGGGTCATGAAAAACACGAATTGGCGCAATGTAGTGGTGACCGGGCAAGATTATAAGGCCGGGCACGATTCGGTAGATGCTTTTAAGGCGGGATTTACAGAGGCCGGGGGAAAGATCCTGAAAGACGTCTTTCCCAAAATGGGCACCATGGATTTCGCGCCTTTCTTGAGCACCATAGATGTGAAAGGAGCGGATGCCGTGATGGCCTGGACCACCGGAACCGACGCTATTCGCTTCGTTCAGCAGTATGAGGAATTTGGTTTGAAGAAGAGACTGCCTCTGTTCGGCGGCCAGGTGGCGCTCGTCGACGACCCATACCTTTCCCAGATGGGCGACGCTGCGCTCGGCATAATCTCTCAGAGCCATTATCCACCTACCCTGGACACCCCCAGGAACCGGGCATTTGTCAAGGCGTATACTTCAAAATACGGCGAAACACCTTCGCGGTACAGCGAGTATGGCTATACCGCCGCAAAGATGATCATCGCGGGTATCGAGGGCATGAAGGGAAACGTTGAGGACGTCTCACGGCTTGCCAAAGAGATAAAGCGGGCATCCTCTTCGGGCAAAATAGAGACGCCTGCGGGAACCCTCGCCATCGATCAGTACAACCAGAGGATCATCGATGTCTATATTGTAAAGGTGGAGAAGAAGGACGGGAAACTGGTGAATGCGGTCATTGACAAATTAGGCAAGGTGTCCCAGGTGGATACGTGGAAATGGTGGAATAAGTAGTAGATCATTTTTCGGCTGAATTTTGCTTGAGGATTTTGGCATAGACTTTCTGGTTTGGACAGGCCCGAGACGATGCGCATTGCCGCTGCGCTTCAATCGGGCCTGCGCATGAGGGTTGTCTTGTACTGGTCAGACCTTTCTCAACCAACGTAATCACTCCGCTCGCCAACTTTTAGTTGACAAATTTGAAAGAGCCATGGTACTACAGAACCATGAAAATATCAGGCAGCTCAGCAGGTAGCCTACTATCGTAAGGGAATACGGGAAGGTGCGGTTTTCCCTTAAATCTGTAATCGAAAACAGCAGGAAAGGAGGTTAGACATGATCTATGAAAAGAGGCGGTGGTTTCTTGTTTGTCTGGGGTTATTAATCGGCTTCTTATTCCTCACGGCGTCGCCTTCCGTGTCAGCGGAGAAGGGACCCATCAAGGTAGGATTGCTTCTTCCTTATACTGGTACCATGCCTCTGCAGGCAAAGGGCGTTCAGGACGGCGCGGAGTTATACTTTGACGAGATAGGCAGGAAGGCAGGAGGGCGACCGATTGAGATCATTAAAGAGGATACTGAGCTCAGCCCCACGGTGGGGTTGACCAAGGTGCGACGACTCGTAGAGCAACAGAAGGTTCAGTTTGTGATAGGCCCGGTGAGCAGCGCAGTTGGCTTGGCTATCCACGATTATCTCCGTACACAGAAGGTAATCCAGATCAATCCCACTGCGTTCACCCGCGAATTGACCTCACCGCAGAAAGCCAGCCAAAACATCTTCCGTGTCTGCGATACGACGGATGAGAACGCTTATCCCATGGGGAAATGGATTTATAAGAACACGCCTCACCGCAATATGGTTGTAACGGGTTCTGATTTTGCGGCGGGACACCATACGCTGGAGGCGTTTACGGCTGCTTTTGAAGCTTCGGGCGGAAAGGTGATCAAAGCGGTCTATCCGAAATTGGGCACCATGGATTTTGCTCCTTTCTTAGCAGCGATCGATGTGAAGGGGGCGGATGCTGTCTTCGGTTTTTACGCTGGAACAGACGCTGTCAGGTTTGTGCAGCAGTACCAGGAGTTCGGTTTAAAGAAACGGCTTCCCCTTTATGGCCATGCGGCTATGGTGGATGACCCCTATCTCCCGTCCATAGGAGATGCAGCAATTGGCCTTATTACCAGCGGCCACTATACCTTCATGATAGATTCGCCGAAGAACCGTGCGTTCGTGAAGGCTTACAATGCAAAATATGGTGAAAATCCTTCCCGGTACAGCGAATTTGGCTATACCTCGGCGCAGGTGATCGGGGCTGCTGCCGAGGCTTTGAAGGGCCAGGTTGAAGATGTTCCGCAAGTAGCTGCCGAGATAATGAAGGTATCGCCAAAGATCGAGACACCTTCAGGCCCTCTTGCCTTTGATCAGTATCACCAGAGGGTCATCAATATGTATGTGCTCAAAACGGAGAAACGGGATGGCAAGCTGGTGAATGTGGTTCTTGACAAGATGGGCAAAGTGTCCCAGGCGGACGTCTGGGGTTGGTGGAACAAGTAGAGAATGGCTTTTGTCCTGACACAGACCATAAATGGTGTCGTCTTCGGCATGCTGCTTTTTCTGTTGGCTGCAGGACTCACCCTCATGCTGGGCACCATGAGAATCGTCAACCTCGCCCACGGCTCTTTTTATCTGTTGGGGGGTTACATCGGTTACACTGTAGCCCAACGTACGCACAATTTTTTCCTGGCTTGTCTCGCCGGGCTCCTCAGTATCGGCATCCTGGGAATACTCACCTACAAGACAGTACTCGAAAAGCGCTTCGCGAGAGAAACGTTGGCCCAGGTGCTGCTTACGTTCGGTATGCTTTTGATTATCAGCGATGTATGCCGATGGATCTGGGGAGGGAACCCCTTAGCCATTCCCAAGCCGGAGGTACTTCAGGGTACGATCTATCTGGGTAGCATCGTTGTCCCTGTTTACCGGTTGGCAGTGATCGTTATCGGAGGCGTGATATTACTCTTTCTCTGGTGGTTCCAGGAAAAAACAAAATACGGGGCCATTGTTCGAGCCGGTGTGGATGATGCGGAAATGGCCCAGGGCATCGGTATTAATATTTCCCTCGTGAAAACATTAGTGTTCAGTATGGGGGCCTTGCTGGCGGGTCTTGCCGGCGTGATCGGCGGGCCGTTTGTCGGCTTAAGCGTCGGGTTGGACATAGACATATTGCTCCTGGCGATCGTGGTTGTCATCATAGGCGGGATGGGGAGCCTGAGAGGGGCCTTGGTAGGGGCCCTTCTCATAGGCCTCATCGATTCTTTTGGTAAGAGCCTTCTTCCTGAGTTATCCATATTCACTCTCTTCGCTGCCATGGTCGGTGTGCTGGCAATTAGACCCAGCGGACTTTTTGGAACAAAATGAAGGAGCGTAAATCGATCCTGCGCATTGCAATAGTGCTGGCTCTGCTATGCGCGGTACCCGTCTTCCTTCCCTCCTATTACACCGGGCTACTCACGTTGATCCTGATCTATGCCATCTTTGCAATGAGCCTCGATATCCTTCAGGGCTACACGGGGCTAGCCTCACTGGGCCATGCCGCCTTTTTGGGAACAGGGGCTTATATAGTAGCCATCATCAATGTAAAGGTGTTCCACGGGCCCCACTTCGCCATAGAGCTGCTGGCGGGGGTGCTTGCGGCAGCCGTTGTCGCGGCACTCATCGGCCTGATCGTCTTGAGAAACACGGGGACCTATTTGCTCATGATTCTCCTGGCTTCATCCATGATGCTATGGGGGATCGCCTTCAAGTGGCGCTCCTTGACCGGAGGCGATGACGGTCTTCCGGGGATCGCACGGCCTGACCTCGCCTTCATGCACTGGAATTTGCACAATACGACGGATTTCTATTATTTTGTACTTCTGTTTTTTGTCATCGCAGCTCTCTTGATGTATCTGGTGGTGCGTTCTTCTTTCGGCCATACGTTATTAGGCATTCGAGAAAGCGAAACGCGTATGACTGCCCTGGGGTATAATGTCTGGCTTCAGAAATATATAGCCTTTATAGTGTCAGGAGTCTTTGCGGGTCTCGCCGGGGTACTCCTCGTTTACTACAACGGCTTTGTGAGTCCTTCCGAGCTCCATCTCGTCACGTCCGCGGAGGTGTTGATGATGGTGATTCTGGGAGGAGTAGGAACCTTGTTTGGCCCGGCCATGGGAGCTGGTATTATCATCTTAATTAAGAACTTTGTCAGCGGCTATACCGAACACTGGATGATTATTTTGGGAGCTCTCTATATGGCGACGATCATGCTTGCACCCCAGGGCGTTTACAGACTTTTTAAACGATCAGATAAGTGAGGCTGAGTTGGAGGCGCTTGCAGTAGAAAATCTTACTAAGGACTTTGGAGGCGTTCGTGCGGTAAATCAGGTCTCCTTTAGCGTTGAGCCTGGAGAGAGATTGGCGATTATCGGTCCCAACGGAGCGGGCAAGACTACTCTTTTTCAATTGCTCAGCGGGATGCTGACGCCGACGAGCGGCAGGATATTCGTCTTCGGTAAAGATATCACTAAACTTCCCGCTCACCAGCGCGCTGCTCTGGGAATAGGTCGTACCTTTCAAATCACGAATCTCTTTCTTAACCTCACGGTCCTGGACAATGTGATGCTGGCGTTGGAAGCTTCGGGCATGACGAGGTATAACCTGGTGCGCCCTGTCTCTTCGTATAAGCATCTGCTTGCTCAAGCAGAAGAGATACTCAGCCAGTGGGGTTTGCGAGATAGACGAGATTTCCCCGTGCGCAGCCTGTCTTACGGAGAGCAGCGTCAGCTGGAAATTATGTTGACGCTGTCGCAGAATCGGTCGTTTCTATTGTTGGATGAGCCTACGTGTGGCTTATCCCCGGAAGAGGCTCAAAGTTTTGTTTCAATCATACGCGCCTTTTCTCGAGACTTTACTGTTCTACTGATCGATCACGATATGGATGTGACCTTTGGGATCGCCGAAAAGGTAATGGTGCTTCACTATGGCACCGTCGTGGCGTTCGGCTCCCCGGACGAAGTGAAAAACAATCCGCAGGTTCAGGAAATATACATGGGTGTCGATTAATGAGCCTCCTCGAAGTACGGAACATACATACTTATTACGGAGACTCTCACGTGCTTCAGGGTGTTAATATAAAGGTTGAAAAAGGCAGGGTAGTGGCCATACTGGGCAGGAACGGAGCGGGAAAGACCACATTACTCCGTTCTATCATAGGATTTACGCCACCGCGTGAGGGCAACATCCTTTTCAAAGAGCAGGATATCACCCAGCTCAGTATATACCGCATTGTCCGTTTGGGGATCGGGCTGGTCCCTCAGGGACGGCGAACGTTTCCTTCGCTTACGGTCAAAGAAAACTTAGAAATCGCTGCTCGATCCGGAAGCGGTTCGCGTTGGTCGGTTAATGAGATATTTTCAACCTTCACTGCTTTAGAGCAGCGTTCCTCTTCCCGGGCGAGAACATTAAGCGGCGGAGAGCAACAGATGCTGGCTTGCGGCCGTGCCCTGGTTGGCAATCCTGATCTGCTCCTCATGGATGAACCGACGGAGGGGCTTTCCCCGCTGTTGGTTCGTGAGGTACACCGGATTATCAAAGAAATCAAGGCCCAGCAACTCTCTCTGCTGTTGGTAGAACAGGACTCCGCCTTCGCGCTTAAAATCGCTGATTATGTGTACATAATGAGCAGAGGCGCTATTGTCTACGAATCTGAGCCCGAAAAACTAAAGGAGAATCCGGAAATACGTTCTCGTTATCTGGGCGTCTAATACTGACGCAAATCGCAGGTTAAGCTTAAACCCCACTGGTGCTGCAGTTTGGTGATTACTCGGCCTATCTGGTCTATTTTGTCTATCTGGTCCATTTGGTCCTAAACTAGAGAGACTAGATAGACCAGATAGACATTTTCGTTGACAGGTTCGTGCATTTAAATTACATTGGGAACGTAATTCGTAAGGGACCATTCAAGAGAAATGTCAGAAGGGGGCGCAATCATGACGGACGTAAAGAGCAGATGGGTATGGGTTGGCCTGGCTTTATTCATCAGTCTGTTTTTTCTCACGGGGTCCGGCGCGCTGGCGGCCGAGCAGCCACCTATCAAGGTAGGGATACTCCTTCCCTATACCGGGGTAAATGCGCTGGCGGCCAAGCTGACCAATGATGGAGCGGAGTTGTATTTTAATGAGATTGGCCTCAGGGCGGGAGGGCGGACCATTCAACTCGTCAAGGAGGATACCGAACTGAACCCGACCGTGGGCTTGACCAAGGTGCGGCGCTTGGTCGAGGAGCAGAAGGTGAATTTCATAATAGGTCCGCTGAGCAGCGCCGTGGGGCTGGCCATCCACGATTATATCCGCAAGCAGAAAGTCATCCAGGTTAACCCTGTTGCCACGACCCGGGAATTGACTTCACCGGAAAAGGCGAGTGAAAACATCTTCCGCGTTTGTGAGACGAGTGACCAGAGTAGCTATTCCATGGCCAAGTGGGTATACAAGAATACCCCTATCGCAACATGGTCCTGTCATCCGCCGACTGGGCAGCAGGGCACGATTCCATGGACGCATTTAAAGCCGGCTTTACCGAGGCCGGGGGGAAGATCCTGAAAGAGGTCTATCCCAAGATGGGCACCATGGATTTCGCTCCTTTCTTAAGTGTAATCGATGCCAAAGGGGCGGATGCGGTCTACACCTTTTACACAGGGACGGACGCGGTCCGTTTTGTTCAACAGTATGAGGAATTCGGGCTGAAGAAACGGCTTCCTCTTTTTGGTCATAATGTTTTGACGGATGATCCCTATCTGCCGAGCATTGGGGATGCAGCCCTCGGCATTATCAGCGTTGGTCATTATTCCGCCACCCTGGACACTCCGAGAAGCCGTGCATTTGTAAAGGCGTATAGCGCGAAATATGGTGAGCCTCCTTCTCGATACGCTGAGTACGGCTATACGGCTGCGAACGTGATTGGGGCAGCAATTGCGGCCCTGAAGGGCGAGGTTCAGAATCCCTCGCAGGTAGCCAAGGAGATCATGCAGATAGCGCCTAAGATTGAAACGCCTGCCGGTCCTCTTGCCTTCGACAAATATCACCAGAGGATCATGACTATGTACATACTGAAAGTGGAAAAACGGGACGGAAAGCTGGTCAATGCTGTTATCGACAAAATACCAAGCGTGGCTCAGGCGGACGTCTGGAAATATTGGCAGCATAAATAGTTTGCGTAAGGCTTGCAGTGCACGGAGGTTGTCCGAGTGACATACGGTCTCCGTGCACTTCTCATATTGTCTCCTCCATTGTCGATCTTAGCAAAACCGCGCCGTTGCTTCCGATGTTGCGGTCCACGCGTTTGTTCTCTACTTGCAGTGCTCTTCCAGGAGATATTCTTCAGGACTGTTTGAGTAGACGTGTGCCCACGGGCCCTGTTTGTCGAACGTCTTGACTGTGCCATCCCAATAAGTCACGCTGAGCTGAAGGCTGCGGTACTCAGCTTCGCGGCAATCTATCTGGTCGAACGTCACAATCTCTTTTTGTGCCGACCCGGGTGCGAATACCCTTTTTCGCCACACCTGAAGGATGCGTTGGGGGGTTTTTATTAGTGAATCTTTGTCGTAGAAATATTCAACACTATGATCTCTTTCTCTCATGTAACTGGTCCATTTCCTTTCGGACTCCTCTGCAGCGCTCGAATAAAGCGCACTCATACAGAGGATAAGATGCGCTAGAAGCAGGACAGTGAGTTTCTTGGATAGCTTCATCATGGTGACCGGACCTCCCTTCGAGCCATCTTGTTTCCTTCTATGTTACCACATCTATAGGTAAGAGCAGGAGATGATCCTGGACGATTATCAATCCGTATCGGCTATACCGCTCTCTATCTTCCGCGCCGGGAGGAGGAGCCTCTGAAGTTTCCTCGCGAGCTGATTCCGGAGGACGAAAAACTCGCGGTTGCTCTTGCCGTCATCGAATAAACATTGCCGGTTCCCGTCTGACGGCTGCCGCTCATAAAATCTCCTGTCCCACGCGGTTTTGCTACCCTATCCGCAATCCGTTCCGCGGGTCCATAGCCTGCGTGGCCCATCTCCGACGTTCCCGGCCCAGCTGCCGTAGGCGCAACGGAATCTCTTTCAACGATAGGATTGGTACTTACGGCGCTCCTGACGTTCAGATGCCTCGGGCCTTGAGGCAAGTTGCTCATCAGATAGGTTCGGACGCCGTTGGCTTCGCTGGCTTTCCAAACCAACACGTCGCCGACCTGGACCGGAGCGCTCGCGAAACCGGTGACAGAATGGATGGCAGTCCTTGATTCGCGTGCGTGAAAAACCCGAGCGCTGCTGGCCGTTAATTGACCCTGCCGTGCACTCTCTCTGGGACCGGACGTAATTGTGGGGAGGGCCAATCTAGCGAAGGTTTCAGCGGTGATTGTCGTGACCGCGTTGTTCACCCGCGCATTGGTGAATAGACTCTTCGGCTGTCCCTTTGAAGCGCCTGTTTTTGCAACGTTTACGCTGCCTGGGCCGTTGTATCCATGGCCGTAATAGGTATCTCGGGGCGCAAGAGGCACCCACGATACGGAGGTTAGAGTATGCGACCAGCCAACGTATCCCGGAGCCCAACGGACAAGACTCTTGCGAGGGGGCACCCAGCCCCACCCCATCGTAGATCTATAGATCCATCGACCATAGTGGTGAGGAATCCAGCCCCAGGGTTCGTAGGGTATCCATACATAATCGCCTCGCATCCAGGCCCAGCGGCCATATCCGTAAGGAGACCAGCCGCCGACAACAGTGGGGGCCCAGACATAACCATAATCCGGGGTGTTCACCCACATTCCGTACTGATCAAAGTCCGTAGCGTATGGTCCGAGTTCCTCAGGAAGGTACCGGGAGCTGGGGCCCGGGGCGTAAAAGTTCTCGTCTCTCTCCATGTTCCATTGTTCCCACTCATCGGGCGACAGGAGAGCTGTCCGCTCCGGTTCCCCTGCGTCTTTCTGGAAGACGAAGCCTTCTCCCGCCTTGATCACCTTCCCCTGCCCGTCCCGTTGGGCGAGAATCTGGCCATCCGCGACGGTAATTTCGACATCACCATAATCAGATACGTCAGCCTTGAAAATCGACTGGCGGCTTGCGCTCAAAGATAGCGCGGGCGTTTCCAGGATAAATGACTTTTTTTCGGAGCCTGCCCGGTTCACGTAGGCATGCCCTGCATCGAGGTAAAGCTGAAGATGGTCCCTCTGCAGGGAAACAATTT
This sequence comes from uncultured delta proteobacterium, assembly GCA_963835605.1. Classification (GTDB taxonomy): domain Bacteria; phylum Desulfobacterota; class Syntrophorhabdia; order Syntrophorhabdales; family WCHB1-27; genus JADGQN01. The sequence continues at coordinate 53,345 of CAWIHO010000074.1, forward strand.
CCAGAGCTGAATTCTGGTCTAGCCGGAGGAGCGTCCCGTCTCGGAAGGCGAGTTCGGCTCTCCCGTCTTCAGGAATCCAGATCTGGTCCCCTTCCAGCAAGGGCGTATTGGCGGGGATAGAGACCCAGTCAGCGGTGCCAACAGGCCTTATCTGTACGTCTCCGGCGATGAAACGCAGATAGACCTCACCCAGGTCAGAAGCGTGGACTAAGAACGGGATAAAAAGAATAAAAAGCGCGATGACAACTTGTCTGGAGCCCTTCACCTTATGTCCTTATCTTCTAATGGTATCTTACCACGGCTTTTTCAAAAAAGGCACCTCGAAAAATGTTGAAGAGGCTGTCGCTTAAAATAGTCATTGAGAAAGAAATGGGGCTGCATGCTCCCGTGCAATTATCAAATCGAAGTCTTACTATTATGAGTGAGGTAAAGTATTTTCAAAAAAGGGAGGTTCAACATGTTCTCTTCTCGGCCTTTTAGTCCGCGTGTGGTTGTGTTGTTTTTGATCGGCGTCTTTTTTTTGGGAAGCCCGGCCGTCGTAGTGGCGCCCTCTTCCGCGCAAGCTGCTGCCCCCATTGATCTGAGCACGGCCATCGTGGAGATCGCAAAGAAAACCATCCCTGCCGTTGCCCATATTGAAGTGACGGAGCGTCAGGAAGTAGCCAACCCTTTCATGCCCTTCGAGGGAGACCCCTTCTTCCGCTACTTTTTCGGCAATCCACAAGATGCCCAAAAAGTTCAAACGGGAGATAAAGGGGCTGGGAACGGGCATGATCATCGACGCTCGCGGCCACATCCTGACCAACTATCACGTGGCCGGTGGGGCGACAAAGATTGAGGTAGTCCTCGCCAACGGCAAACATTATCAGGCCAAGCTTGTCGGAGGAGACCCCAAAACAGACCTGGCCGTCATAGAGATCCCGAGTAAGGAACAGCTGCCGTACGTGACCTTTGGAGATTCGGACAAGATAGAGGTCGGCGAGTGGGTGGTAGCCATCGGTCATCCCCGCGGCCTTGACCAGACCGTTACGCAGGGCATCATCAGCGCCAAGCATCGGCGCGGCATTACGGATCCCACGAGCTACCAGGATTTTCTGCAGACGGATGCTCCCATTAACCCGGGCAATAGCGGCGGGCCTCTTCTTAATCTCAGGGGTGAGGTGATTGGCGTCAATGCTGCGATCGCGTCTGAATCCGGCGGCTCTGAGGGCATTGGGTTTGCCATCCCGAGCAATATAGCCCAGCACATCAGTAAATTGCTGATTGCCCACGGAAAGATAGAGCGAGGCTGGCTGGGAGTAGGCGTGCAGGATCTCACTCAGGACCTCGCCAAATCAGCAGGCGTTGAGACTCTGAAGGGCGCATATATTGCCGAAGTGGTCAAGGGGGGACCGGCAGGAAAGGCGGGCATGAAGAAAGGGGACGTTGTCGTTGCTTATCAGGGCAAGGAGATCCCGGACGCCAGCACTCTGCGCAATGAAGCAGCCAACACGCCCATAGGCAACGACGCACATGTCACTATTCTGCGCGGCGGCAAGAAGCAGGAACTCGTGATCCACGTAGGGAGCATGCAGGAGGAAATGAAGATTTTGGCGGCATCCTTGAAAGAACGTCTAGGCGCGGAGTTTCGGGCCCTTACGCCTCAGGAAGTGAGTAAGTACGGGCTGGAAGCCAACCAGGGTGTTGCGATCACGCGGGTGGACCCCAAGGGGCCGCTAGGCGAAGTAGGCTTCGAACCTGACGACCTCATCCTGCAGATTGAGGGGGAGACGATCAGCGGCCTGGAGAATTTCATTGAGCTCGTCAGCTCATTGAAACCAGGGGTGCAGCGTCACCCTGGTTGCAGTTGACCATAGAAGCGGTAACGCGGGCCAGGTGCAGGTAACCGTCCGGTGATGGTCACACAGAAATGAAAACTGGGCATCCAGGTCATACAGGTCATACAGGCCCATACGCGAGCATGCGGGCCATAAATGCACACGCAGGGAGTTCTTGAAAAATAGCGGAGAGGCCCTGGGCATTATTGCAGCGGCCGCATACCTTCCACCGGCTATTGTTTTTGCCGCGGACGGCACCTCCCAGCCGTCCGCACGTAACCCGGCGCAACTCAAGCGGTTGCTGGACGAGATGGATGAGAGAGGAGCCGCTGCGTGGAGCGTGCCCCGCAAGGACGGTGAATTTCTCCATCTGATGATCAAAGCAACGCGGGCGAAGAATGTGCTTGAGCTGGGCACGTCGCAAGGGTTTTCCACGATCTGGATGGGGCTCGCGCTGGAGGAGACCGGCGGTCGCCTCACCACGATCGAAATCGACGCAGATCGGTACAACGAAGCACACAGGAACGTTGACCGGGCGGGGTTGTCAAAGCGCATAACCTTGATCAAGGGCGACGCGCACGGGGAGATCACGAAGCTTGAAGGGCCTTTCGATTTCGTCTTTATGGACGCCGACAAGGAAGGGCAGGTCGATTATTTCAAGAAACTCTATCCGAAAAAGCTTCCTCCGGGCGGCATGATTGCGGTACACAACGCCATCCGGCAAGCCTACGCGATGAACGATTATCTGGGCATGATCCGCAAGCACCCTGACTTTGACACGGTCACGGTGAGCGCCACGATGGATGATGGGTTTCTGCCTGAGCTACCGGCATCGAGGGGCATGATACCAATTCGCCTTCAAGCGTATACCTTCGTTGCCCGTCGGCCTGTTCTTACTCGACCGTACCGCAAGGTACGCCTGCGTACCCGTCAGGTCCTCTATGCCTGGGTACGCCTGCGTAGCCCGCCTCGGCGCGCCTCGGTCTCCATCTTGAATGCAAATTGGTATAAGGCCTCGGCCAAGGGCGGACAATCACGGTCAAATCTCGTATCGGAAATACGAACTTTCTCAAATGTAGCAGGTCTGTCTCAGCCCGCCCAACTGATTGTGCGCTTTATCCAGTCGCCCTTGACCTGCAACCTGCAACTCGCAACCCGGAACCTGTTTTTTATGTTGCATTCGCAGCCGGTGTGTGAGAAAAGTTAAGTGAGGTTGAGGTGGACGTCTTCAAGAAAATATTCTCGTGTCTGAACAGGAAGTCAGTGCAGTACCTGGTGGCAGGTGGTGTAGCCGTTAACCTGTACGGCATTGAAAGGGCGACAGCCGACCTTGACCTCGTTGTGCTAATGGAGAAGGGCAATCTCGAAAGATTCGTTGAGGCGATGCGGGAATTGGGTCTAAAGCCCAAGATGCCCGTTATACTCGATGACTTTGTTGATGCTGAGAAACGGAAAAGCTGGGTGACCCTCAAGAACATGAAGGTCTTCTCTTTGTATGATCCTGAGAATCCCTTTTTCCTCCTCGATGTACTTATTGACACGCCTTTTGACGTCGCCGCAATATATGCCCGCAGGAAGGAACTCCATCTCGAAGATACGGTCATTCCCGTTGTGGATATTCCGGACCTGATCAGCATGAAGGAAACCGTTGACCGGCCACAGGACAGAGCTGATGTGTTTCACCTTAAAAAGATCATGGAGGAGTGGAGGGATGAGTAGTAACGAAGCAGAGAAGGATAGAGAGCCCCCACTGCTCTATTACAGGACAAGAGCCGAGATCGAGGAGTGTGCGAAGAAGCCGGTGGAGCAGAAGCTCCAATGGCTCCAGGCACAGATGGAGTTCTTTTACGGCGCTATGCCCGAGAAAGCAAAGAGAATCAGAGACCGCCTGTTTCAGCGGAAATAGACACCTCACACCGTCTTCGGACTGTCTGCAACCTGTAACTTGCAACCCGTAACTGCTTTTCCCTACCTTGCCCCATGACCCTGCCTTAACCTTTCATGACCGAACGGGGACATAGGTGACAGATTATTCTGGGGACATAGGTAACACTTTTGTACTACTTCATAAGCAGTGGAGGTGCTGCTTATGGGTTGGAAAGGAGTTACCGTCATGGACCAGAGAGTGCGTTTTATCGCAGAGTACCTGAAAGAGTATTTCCCCTTCAACGAGCTGTGCCTGCAGTTCAGTATCAGCAGAAAGACCGGCTACAAGTGGGTTGAGCGCTATGAGGAAGGCGGATCGTGCGCTCTGGCAGATCAATCGCGGCGTCCCCACACGTGTCCCCATCTCACCGACGATGCAATCATCGAAGCTCTCGTCAAAGAGCGAGGAAAGCACCCCACGTGGGGGCCGAAAAAGCTTCTTGCGATTCTTGAACGCCGCTACCCTGACCTTCCTGCGGTATCAACCGCAGCCGACATCCTGAAGCGAAAGGGGCTTATCATTCCTGGAAAAAGAAGACTCCGCAGGAAACATCCTGGCTGTCCCCAAACGATCGCCCGGCAACCGAATGATATCTGGAGCGCCGACTATAAGGGCCACTTCAAGATGAGAAACGGCCTGTACTGCTATCCGCTCACCGTCTGTGATATGAAGAGCCGCTATCTTTTAGGCTGCCATGCCCATCCAGCTATCTCGTTAGAAGGGACAAAAGCTCACTTTACGCGGCTCTTCCGAGAGTATGGTCTTCCCCGGAGGATACGCACCGACAATGGTGTCCCCTTTGCTTCAAACGCTCTGGCTCGGCTTTCAACCCTCTCCGTCTGGTGGGTCAAGCTGGGGATCTATCCCGAGCAGATCGAACCGGGCAAACCCTCGCAGAACGGCAAGCATGAACGCATGCACCAGACGCTGAAAAAAGAAGCCACCATTCCTCCGGAGAAGAATCTTGTCTTGCAGCAAAAGCGCTTCGATGCCTTCCGGAAGGAGTACAACAGGGAACGGCCGCATGAAGCTCTCCTTCAAAGGACACCTTCCTCGATCTATGTCCCTTCCTCAAGACGCATGCCGAAGAAGCTCACCCACTTCGATTACCCTTATCACTTCGAGGTACGTAGAGTTTCAAGGAACAACGGGATACGATGGAGCAACCGCTGGGTACAGGTAAGCAGTACCCTTGCGGAAGAATATATTGGCTTTGAAGAAGTGGAGGATGGTATACATAATGTATATTTCTGTGAACTGCTGATTGGAAGATTTCGTGAAAAGACCATGAAGATCGAGGACGTGATCGAGCGGGTGCCGGTACGACAGACGGGTATCGTTGAGTGCTGTAATCCCAAAACGAGAAGAAAAGTGTCACCTATGTCCCTGGAATAAAGTGTAACCCATGTACCCGGACCGGACCAGAATCAAACTAACAACCGGATGCAGCCAATCACCCAAAAGGCGAGCTCTGGCTGATCCAGGTGTTACTCTCTTTTAGACGTAAATCTTACTTTTTAGAATTTGCTTTGGTTGTAATATGTGTACGTCAACAATTCTGTTCTTGCCCCAAACTCTTACTACCCTTGATGCAATTTCTTTAACGAGAGCGTGAGCAGTTCGACCTGCTGACGTGCGAAACTGGTATCGTTGAACAAATGGCCGTAGATATCGAGGGTCACCTTGATGCTCGAATGGCCAAGCTGCTGCTGGATGTACTTGATGTTCTGGCCGTTGCGGATTCTCATGCTCGCATTGCTATGTCTGATGCTGTGAAAGGAGACCCGTCTCAGCTTTGCCTTCTCCAAAGCCGTGTTAAAGTACCGTTTGACCACGTTCTCATGGATCGATAGTTTCCCTTCGGGGCTGGGAAAGACAACGTCGTGGTCGTTCACAGGGCAGCGCTAACTTCCACAGCCTTAATTCGTGTATCAGCTCATCAGGTATATCGACCTTCCGTATGGAATAGGCTGTCTTTGGGCGTCTGAAATTTCCCTTTCCACAGTGAGCGTCTCACGACGATCTGCTTACTGTGCCAGTCAATGTCGGCCCACGACAATGCCCATAGCTCCCCTGAACGGAGACCCGTTAAGAAGTCGGTAAGAAAGGCAACCCGGTAGTGGGATCTCTTTGCTTCCAGGGCATCAAGCAGCCCGTCGATACATTTTGGATTTTGTCAAAAGAACTGATTACGATACGGAACAGGCAAGCTGTCAGGCGATTCTATATCTGATATCCGGGTGGTTGTCTTCTCGCAGGCAAATTGACAACCAATACGCCTCCCACAACTGCGACAAAACCGGCGATGAAGATCCCGGTGAGCCTTTCTGAGAGGAGCGTTGCGGCCAGCACAGTTGCTATCATCGGGTTTAGGTTCACATAAACCGCGACCTGGGTTGGAGACAGGCGAGTGAGGGCAAATGTCCATAGAAAAAAAACGATCGCGCCACCGAATATTCCGAGGAACAACACGACGATAAGGGTACCAGTACGCATCCGCGCGAGTGCAAGGGAAGGATCTTCCCGAAAGACAAAGGGTATAAGCAACGATGTGCCAAATATCATGGCGTATGTTGTCACGGTCATCGCGCTGTACCGGCCTAACATACGCTTGGCCAACACCCCATAGGCCGCGATGCAGAGTGCCGTCACCAGCATGAGGGTGTCCCCTGCAAGCGACACGTATGTCGTGCCAAACGTCAATCCGCGCTCGGCAAGCACGATGCTCACGCCAGCGAAGGTAAGCAGGACACCGCATATCTGACGGGTGGTGAGATGTTCTTTTTTGGCCGCTCGTGCAAGCAACACGCTCCATAGGGGTACGGTAGCGATCAACAACGCCCCGCGCGACGCCTCTGTGAGACGCAGACTGATGTTGAACGTTGCCGAGGAGATTGTGAAAAAAATGGCTCCGAGAAGGATAAGATAGGGAATGTCGCTTACCTTGATGCGCAGAAGGCTCCGCTTACTGATAAGCAGCAAGAGCAGCAGGACGAGACTTCCTTGTCCGAATCGTAGAATTGCAAGCGTCAAAGGCGGAATGTCCCGCACAGCGACCCGGACAGCAACAACGCAGGATCCAAATAGAATTGCCGCTATAAAGGCTGCGGTATTCCCAATAAAATTACGTCCCATGTTCGTCCATCATGACGACCAATCGCCCGACCGACATCGTTCCGGCAAAGTCTCCATATCCTTGATGGCTTCATTACTAGGTTCTTGCGTGTTATATCTGCTTTCATTCAGGCCCTCATCCTTAAGCCCTGTTTCTGCTTACCACTTGTACTGTCGCACAAACTGTCTCAAAAGAAAAGTGAATAGTCCAGCAAGCGCCGAGTTCACCGTGTACGAGTTTTTTGAAAATAACTCGATCCTTCAAAGTAGCGCGCTCCATCTGCTGCTGAACACATCCGCTCAACAAATGGAACTGGCGATCAACGAGAGTAATCTTCATTTGGTGTCGTTCGCGTTCATATTCTCTCCAAAGCAACAGCTATTCAGCCATCTCAAATTTTTGATCCTTTCCCACTTTTATCATCAGCACGGGCGCTTCTATCTCATGCGAAGGTGTCATGTTGCCCATATAATAGGCACCGACAAAACCCTTGACGGACACCAAGGCTTGCCTTATTTTTTCCCTTGCTTCCTCCAGCCTGGTAGGGTCAGGTGCTGCCCTCCGCAAGCCATCGGCCGTCAAGAAGGCGCCGTCATACCCATGGGCATTGATCCAGTCGGCAGGGTGTTTATATTTTGCCATGATGCCTTTGCGGACCTTGTTGATGACTCGGGCCATAGGCTGCACATTTTTTGGCAGAACACTGAGATCGGTAATATCAGCGGGATGCACGGTCACATACAGTCCTCCCAGGTATTGACCGAGTGTGTTGAGAATGGAGGTAGAGATCATTGGAGAGTCAGCTATGATAGGCTTTTTGATTCCCATCTCCCTTGCTTGCTTGTAAGCAAGGGCCCCTGCCTGCTTTAAGTTTCAGAGCTGTGAGGATCAAGAGTTATCGCTTTCCGCATGTAATGCAGAGTCTATTGTTATGCGAAAGCGAGAAGCTATACTTCCCCCAATATGATTTTTATTGACAATTGGTTATCACGGTGCAAACATTGGTTTAATCTGATAAAGCCAAAGCAGCCGTGAGGGTGGGACGGAAAGCCAACGGATCTAAGTCATGCATTGTTGCGCCGTTCATCAATGCCAGGGAATCGTATGAGGTAACGTTATCCAGGAGGTGGGAAATGAGAGATGAAATGGTTCCTTGTGATTACATTAGTTTCTGTCCTGTTCTTCTGGGTAAAATAGCCTGTACGAGGATTGATAATCCGCGTTCAAGTGGAGTACTTAGAGGCGGCAAGTTCAGACTTGCAGGATATAACTGTTCTTCACCTATTGATCAGTGGAGGGTATAATGGGATACAAAGACTTGCGTGAATTCATCGCGCAACTGGAAGAAGCAGGGGAGCTGCAGCGTATCAAAGCAGAGGTTGACTGGAACCTTGAGCTCAGCGCCATCATGAGAAGGGTTTACGAGGTCAATGGGCCGGCCTGCCTCTTTGAGAATGTGAAGGATAGCCCCTTTCCCGCCCTCTCGGGCGCTTTCTACCGCCATAAGAAGTACGCTCTGGCTGTTGACGCAAAGCCGGACATCAGATCTATTTTGGAAAAGATCAGGACGGCTATGAGTAACCCGATAAAGCCAACGATGGTAGCCAATGGTCCGTGCAAGCAGAACATAGATACCGGAGATAAGATTAACCTCGGGATGTTCCCATCTCCTAAATGGCACCACCTTGACGGAGGTCGCTATATAGGCACATTAGGGGTGGTCGTCACTAAAGACCCTGAAACTGGGACTAGAAATGTTGCCGTGTATCGAGAACAGTTGCTGGGCAAGGCGAAGACAGGGGTGCAGCCCACCCAGCACGGTGGCATGCATCTTCAGAAATACAGGGCCATGAATAAGCCAATGCCCGTGGCTACAGCGATCGGCGTGCCGCCGGCCGTGCTGGCGGCGGCTACGACCGCAGTGCCTTACGGTGTGGACGAGTTGGAAATTGCAGGTGCTATCGCTGGGGAGCCGATACCCCTGGTCAAGTGTGAGACGGTAGACTTGGAAGTTCCGGCGGCCTCTGAAATTGTGATTGAGGGTGAAGTACCGCCGGATGACAGTCTGTGGGAGTTGGAGGGGCCTTTTGGTGAGTACACCGGCCATTTCTGCACAATCGAACCATTGAAAAAACCAACAGTCTATGTCAGCGCCCTCACGTACCGGGATAACCCCATTTATCAGGGATGCTCGCCTGGCATCCCACCTAATGAAGAGACAACCTACCGCGAAATAGGACTTACCGCGGGCGCGTGGCACAAACTGCTGAAAGCCGGAGTGCCTGGCATCAAGGAGGTGTACGCGACCGAGATGGGGGTTGCCGGATACGTCGTGGTAGTCTCTATGGATCGTCAATTTTATCTGGGGAATGCTCGCCAGGTCATCCACGCTGTATTTGGAACCGTCTTCATGGCTAAGTGGGTCATTGTCGTTGATGATGACGTCGACATCTACGACTGGGACCAGGTAGGGTGGGCTCTGGCAGTGAGGGTGCAACCTCACAGGGACATCATTATAGAAGACGACAGGCACACGGGCGGCATACTGGATCCGTCCATCCATCATGACTTGAGGAAATATCCGGCAGTCCAGTCTTCCAAGATAGGAATCGATGCTACGACCAAATTCAAAGGTTTTGTGTTTGCACCTGTGGTCAGGACAGGCGAAGAACAGAAGAGTCTCGTCGAAAAGAGATGGAAGGAGTACGGCTTTAAGTAGGGCAAGCGGGCTGGGAGCTATTCAGGGGCCTTTTATAGAGTTGCAGCTTGGGGCCTACTGCTTGCCCCGCGGTATGCCCCCAACCCTGACTTCGCGTGGCACTCCTACTTCGGTGGTGACATGAACGGTTACCAGCGCGAGTACATCACGGGCGGACACTATTATGCTTTAGCGGTGCATGGTGGTAGCATTGTCGCGCCTGTACTCAGCCCAGGCACCATCCTGCTACTTGCTCCCGGCCTCGCGGGACTTCTGGCGATAAGAAGAAGGTTCAAGAGGTAGACTTATTGAGTCACAGTAAGGGCAGGATTACGGACCGTCCTGCCCTTTGTTGTGGCGATACTTCCGACAGCGATCACCTGTTGACAGGCGGAACCACCCATGCTATTTCATAACGGCATAATCAAAGAGACAATCCTTACGATGCCCACCCCAGATAAATGAGCCAGGAGTATCGAGAGGAAATATCCTAAGGAGATAGGCGATAGGGGATATAGCGTCATCATATACCCAGGACAACATTGACAGGTCCGAGGAGATGGTTGTGAAGATACGTTCATACACCTTTGAAGAATTCATGGAGAGAGTCCGCACCTTCCACGGTTATACAGCCCCCGGTGTCATTATTGGTGGCTTTATGGTTGACTTCGCATACCAGCACCTTCCTACGGACGGTATCTTTGACGCTCTTTGCGAAACCCCCAAGTGTCTCCCTGATGCGGTACAACTGCTTACGCCGTGTACGATCGGGAATGGCTGGCTCACGGTCGTCAACGTGGGCCGTTATGCCGTGACCTTTTACGACAAGAAAACCGGTACAGGAATACGGGTCTTTGTAGATGCGACAAAGGTGGAAGCTTGGGTTGAAATCAAGAACTGGTATTTCAAGCTAAAAGCGAAGAAGGAGCAGGATGAAGGGCTTCTCATGCAACAGATCAAAGAGGCCGGCTCACGCATCTGCAGCGTGCAGCACGTCAAGGTTGCAGAGCGTTTTCTGGGGACGAAACATAGAGGTGGGTTCGCCGTCTGTCCTCAATGCAAGGAAGCCTATCCTGTCGCGGATGGCACCTTGTGCCTTGGCTGTCAGGGCGAAGGGCTCTATTCACAGGCAGGCATCACCGAGTGATCACAACGTACCGGACTGACCGAGGCGCGGTGAGGCAGCCGGCGCCATCAGTAGCGCCTACCTTCTCCGTCAACAACCGGTATTCTGCTTTGCAGTTTCAGGGCGTCCCGCACCTCCAGCATAGCCGGTAAGGCCAGGTAGGGTTCGGAAAATCCTTTTTTCCTGATCGATGCGGACAGCTCATCTGCAAGCTCCCATGACTCGGGAAATTTCTTGCGGATCAACGCATACAGAAGGACCCCCAGGGGTCTAGCGTATGGGCATCTTCTGACTCCGCCACGTCATAATCCCCTCCCAAAGGTGGTGTGGGCTGCCTACTCAACCTTTTCCCACACCTGTCGAACCATCACCTTTTTCGATGGATCTTGGGCAAAAGGCTGCGGGCCGCTTATCAACGTGAGGCGGTTACCCGACACTTCCCAGGCACGGCTCTGATCCTTTCCATTCCAGCTTTCGATCCATGAAGCATCCACTCTTGCTATGAGTCTATTTCCTTCGATACGATACACGCCTGTCCAACCTGTCAGCGAGTCAAAGAGCGCGGCCTTCTCGGCCGCAGAGGTGCCGAATTTTCTGTTTTCTTCCGTAACGAAAACAATGTAGCGGGTTGGTGTTATCACGAGGTATCCATGGGGAGCCTTATCCATGCTCTGGATTGGCGTGCCATCCACCTCGTGGACTTGGGAAACGAGCTTGTACGTTCCGACAAGGGATTGCTGTCCCAAGCTCGGGGTCGCTATGAGAAGCACTAGGGTAAGAGCATAGATCAATCGAACCATAACCCACCTCCTTGAGTAGTGCGCGTAACCGTGACATTGGACGCCGCCACGCGCAGCACGACGCCCAACGCGCAATCCAGCCGGATTGCAGGGCATCTCCGATCTTACGCTCTCGTCGGAGCATCACCTCCTTCCGCCGAGTGTTGCGGCTGGAGAGAAGTCAGGCTTTTCCGCCGTCACTAGATGGTGTCTCTTGAACTTAAACCAATGGTACGTTGCTACATACAGGATGTCAAGCCAATAATTCCAGATAATTCCAGATAATAAAATACACTTATCCGTGCTGGAGGATCCTTGCTAACTTCTAGACTGGAAAGATTACCAGTTGCAATAGCGCAGTGAAAGGAAGACTTGCGTGGAGAGGATTACAGTAGGAAGGAGGCCTCACCCGTCTGACGGCAACTCTTATATCAACGAGTAATAAAGAGATTGCGCAAAGACCAAAGCGATTCCTGTCTGAACACAAACTCAAACGAAGCGCCGCTATGGTGCGGATACTAAAGCTTCAAAAGGCGAACTGCATTGTCTCCAAGGATCTTCTTTTTATCCTGCTCAGTGATCGGAAGGTTCCTCACCACATCCACCGAGCGCTTCAAAGGAATGCTCACCGGAGGGTGGTCACTCCCCAGTAGCACATGATCCACGCCAACTGTAGCCAAAGCACAAATAATACCCGCGGCGTGAAATCCCATGGAATCTACATGAATCTGGCTGATATACTCACTAGGGGGTTTCGAAATAACATCGGGTCCCCACGGACCAAACGTCATATCTTTTCGCAAGGTGTACCCGTAATCGAGTCGGCCTGACAGCATCGGCAGCGTTCCGCCCATGTGGGCTGCTACCAATTTCAGGTTCGGGTAACGCTCCAGAACACCGAACAGAACCAACCGGGTGAGACTCAGAGTCGTATCGAAGGGGCGCCCCAACATTTCAACGAGGCGAAACTCACGCATCTTATCGGCGCCGGGGGTCTCACCGGGCGGATGAATAAAAACAGGAACATCAAGTTCGCACGCCAGCTCGTATAATGCGAAGGCATTTGGAGAGTCGAGATACTCCCCTCTCACACTGGAGCACACATTAATGCCTTTGAAACCACCGTGCCTGATTGCACGCTCCACCTCTTTCACATACGGAGCGCCGCCAAATGGATTTGTGCATGCCAGCGGGACCAGTCGTCCCTTCGACTTTGCCACAGTTTCGGCAGCGAAATCGTACCACTCCTTAAGTGCGTCGAGGGCTACGGCTTGAGCGCCTAACATCGGGTTGGTAATGACGGTGATGTTAACGCCCGCCTCGATTTGCTGAGCGTAAAGGTGTTCGACATCGTAGAGCAATGGAGTCGGTGCATTAACCGATTTTGAGCCGCGCGGGAAGAGGTGCGCATGAAAGTCTATGATAAGGTCTGACTGACTTTGGTCCCGCGTTTTTCTTCCGATCTCGTCCGCCGCAGATACTTTTGCCGCACTTTGAAGCCCGAGAAACGCTCCACCCACGGCGATTGTCTTTATGAAATCCCTTCTGGTGGTGCCCTTACGTCTCTCCTTCTCACTCATCGTTCCCCCTGTCTTGACTGAAAGCGACTTTTTATTTACGACTCTACTGAGAAAGGACGTATGTGTCAAGTTAAAAGAACAAGAGCAGAAATTTAGAAAAGAATATCAAGTGGCAGGCAGCCAGGAAATTGCCTCCAGCTCTTTCACTGCACGGAGTGCAGAAAACGGGTAATGGCGGTATACGCGGAAAAGAAGAGGCCCACCACAGAGTTTCTTTTTTGTGATGAGGAAGAAAGCCGGAGCGTGTTCATCCCTCGATTGTGGCCAGCGAAACAGGCAAATACTTTCGGACAGCACGGGGAGCATTCGGAGGCCATTTCAGGCAAGGTATTGATCCTTCCCGTGCTCTTTTAGATAACGACATTGATTGCCTACTAACGCACGTTTAATCAGCCTGTTCATCCCCTGTTCGATATACCCGACACAGAAATGACCGCCAGGATTCAGAACCAGTGTGTGGATCATGGGGCATACCACCGGTCAGCATGTTCACATTGGATTCTTTAAAGCCATACTCCGGAGGGCTTAGCTCCGGGAACCACCAACCGTATTGGGCATGAACAACATCAGGGTGGATTCCTTCAGTAAGCCGTGCCCTTTGTTTTATCCTTCCCCTGAGACTTTCAATCCAAACCCAATCCCCTTCCTTTATTCCTAAAGCCGACGCGGTAGCGGGATTGATCTCGACCAGAGGGTCCGGATTAAGCTTGCGTAGGGATTTGATCTGTCTGCCCTCAGAACAGAAGAAGGCCTGAACTCTGCCTCCTGTCGTAATAATCAGAGGGAAAGTCTTGAATAATTCCGGTGTTGAGAAGGGGCTTTCCGGCGGCTCGACATAGGAAGGCAAGGGGTCATAACCCATCGATTCAACAGTGGAGCAGCGGAGTTCGAACTTCCCGGAAGGCGTGGCAAATCCTTTTTCTTCATACTTCCTGTATCGCATCTCCCCTGTGATGATTCCACGCTCCTTCAGCTCATCAAATGTGACACCGCTATCCTTCAGCACCCAGTCACAATACTCCCCGGCATTCTTCCATGGGAAATCATTTTCCATGCCCATTCGATGGGCGAGATCGATCATAATCTGCTTAGGATCCCGGCATTCCCCTATCTGCGCTACCTTTTGCCTTGTTAAGACGCACCACGAGGTGAGAAAATCAGTCACATCGTCGGTCTCAAGCCAGCTGGCCGAAGGAAGAACGATGTCTGCCAGCTGAGTAGTAGGCGTCATAAATAAATCGACCGCAACGACAAAATCGATTTTCTTCAATGCCTCGGCTGTTTTTAAAGGTTCACTACGCGTGATGAGCATATTGCTGCCCATGATGAAAAGTGCTTTGATCGAATATGGCTTATCGGAAAGAACAGCGTCTAAGAAGTCGTCGGGGTGGACCTGTTCAAACACCTTGTACTTGCCGACGCCGATCCTCTTCGCCCGCATCTCAGGGGAGACCTTCCCCGGTAACATGATGCTGGGATTAAGGCGTGCACTTTGCAGAACGACATGGGCGGGGGGTACCCAGAAGACATCACCACCGGGCACGTCTATGTTGCCGGTAATGCCGGACAGGAGCAGGATCGCCCGAATCGCCTGAAAGCTGTTGATGTTCTGGTCCACACCAACGCCCCACTGGATGCATGCCGGCTTTGTGGTAGCGTACATTCGAGCCACAGCCCGGATCGTCTCTGCAGGAACCCATGTAATGTCTGCAACCCTTTCCGGAGAAAAACTTTCGACTCTTTCAGCAAGCTCGTCAAACCCAATGGTCCACTTCGTTACAAACTCGTTGTCATACAGCCCTTCCTTAATGATCACGTGGAGCATCCCAAGAGCTAAGGCATCATCGGTTCCAGGACGAAGCTGGACCCAGTGATCAGCCTTCGCTGCGATACCGGTTTTCCTGGGATCAATCACTATTAATCCGGCCCCCCCTTTCACCGTTTGATTCAGGGGATAGCCGCACATACCGTCAGAAGCACCTGATTCGGTAATGTTACAGCCCCACACCACCACACACCGGGGGAAGACGCCACCAAAGCCGTAGTAATCACAAACAGGGAACGAACCACAGGTCATCCTGGAGGCAGCCAGTCTCGGATGATAGCAAATGTGAATGCTCCCGGTTCGATTTGGAGCACCTAGACAGTTCATAAACCGCTGAAACAAGGCTGTATAGGGTCTCCCCGTTCCCTGAGTCCCAACGATCGATTCTGCCCCGAATTCGTCCTTAATCTTGGAAAACTTATTCGCGATCGTATCCAGTGCCTCATCCCAGCTAATTCTCTGCCAATGATTCTCTCCTTTTGATCCCAACTGCTTAAGGGGAAACTTAAGGCGATCGGGATGGTACAAGAGCTCCACCGATGCCCTGCCTTTAGCGCAAATATATCCACGCGAAGTGGGACAGTCTCGGTCACCGGTAACTTTGACTACCTTTCCCTCTTTTATGTGCACCAGGGTACCACATACCCCATGGCACATCCTGCACGCGGATTTGACAATCGTTTCACCCTCTCGCTTCATACGTCAGACACTCCTTGTCTTTAATTGAGTGAATCTCAGATATTCTGATTGGCTTTCAGACATCTCGGCCGGCATTTGTCTTACAACGACTGGGCCTATAGTAAGTCCCTGCTCGCTGATTGTCAAGAAGTTTAACAGCTGGAGTTTTCTAAACGCCAATCTTGAAGTAGCGCCTCCGGCCCGGGTTTCAAGATTACAGTCATTGGGGGGTACACGAAGCGTGTCGCAGACGGGCCATCTTGGATTGACAGTATATCCAAATCAGCGTAAAGTGCAGTAAGCTACAACAGAACATTCGGAGAATGGAGAGGGTTATGAGTGATTTCGACGTAATAGTGGTTGGGGGAGGTCCGGCCGGTTGCTATGCCGCTTTAACTGCCGCTACAAGAGGATGTAAAGTGGCCCTCTTCGAGGAACACGGAGCAATAGGATGGCCGAGGCATGACCCTGGATGGCTGATGGAGTCCGAGTTTGCAGAATCCATCATAAGCGCCATGGATAAGGTTATCCCGTGGGCTCGGGTAAAAGAGTATAAAGTGTGCAATTCAGAATCGGGTGAGCTTATAGAAAAGAGCACACGAGGTGGCTACGTTGTCAGGAGAGATCTTCTCGAAAAAGAGGTAGCAGCTTTAGCGATAAAAGCTGGTGCTTGCCTCTATCTAAAAACAAGAGTTGTGAATCTAATTAGAAGGGAAGGGAAAGTGGAAGAGGTTGAAACAAACTCCAGTATTATTCCAAGAGCTGGGGCAGAAGTCATTATATGTGCAGACGGAATTAGGTCTGCAGGCCATGGATTTGCCGTCAGAGAGGGATTGTGTGAGAGTGCGAAACCGCAACCAGGGATAAGTTACCTGCTCGCAAACGCGGACGTATCACCGGGAATTATCGAGCATTTTCTATCTTCCGACCCCCTTCTAAACTATAAGACCTTCTTTACTCACGGTGACAGTTTATGTTTTTTTGGTACGCCATCTGCTGCAGCATTTCATGATCTGAAAGAAAGGGAGGATAACGCTGTATCTCGCAAGATTAAAAATGCCCGCCCTGTGGAAGTTAGTGGATTCGCAAGAACATCTTCAGGGAAATACGCAAACTATTTTAAGAAGATGGTTAGAGATAACATCATATTCGTGGGGGATGCGTCAGGTGGCGCAGGAAATATTCATGCAATGATACAAGGACAGTTTGCCGGGACCGTTGCTGCATTTGCAATCAAGGAGAAGGACATAACTGAAAAGAGACTCTCCGAATATCAGAATTTAGTGCTCAACACGTTGGGGAAAGCTCCATTCTTCTATTTTTCTGCGAGAGAAGATTTTGGTTCTTTTGATAACTGGTTCCGAGAAGTCGAAGAATCGACAAAAGGAATAAGGGCTACAGAGTTTTCAGACTTCGAGTGACGGGTTCTCCTCGTTTGCTTTGTTCAGATCTGGTAGAGAACTCGATTAGTTAACCGAAAACAATAGTCACAGATTGGCGGAGACACGTCTCAAGCTTCTGTCGATCTGCAGATGCCTTTTTCTCCGTCGACTCCGAATGGCCAAACAGTCCCATGATCGTCGGCAGTCGTCGCTTTACCTCTGTGATAGATGATTATGTCGAGTAAACTGCGCTGTCCTGCCAGTGTTCCTCGGGCAAGTGGGTTGTACGCGTCTTTGCCATCATGATTGTATCGCAGTCGATATGCTGTGCGAAGAAAGAGTCCTTGTCATCAGAAAGGATTGGTCGAAGCAATCGTTGTTTTTTGGTACTGATAACCTTTCCCATCGTGCAAAAATAGCCACGGAAGCCACAGTTCAATGGTGTGAACCTTAATCCCTGCTTACTCCGCCCGCTCTACCCGACAGAGACTGCATTTGAGCGCCTCTGCACCGCAGTCCGGGTCGAAATGCTCGTGACCGAAGAGCAGGTTGACGCAGCTCTCCCTCCATCCGTGATCCGGCCCTTTCCGCTCGGGGAACCACCAGGCATGCTCCGCATGAATGACATCAGGAGCGAGACCGTCATCCGGGTGCACTACGAATCGGGCCCGGCCATAGGGTGTGGCTACGAAGACCGCATCTCCCGCCGACATACCCAGAGCAGTGACGGTGGCGGGATTGATATCCACCAAGGGGTCTGGATGCAGCCCGCGCAGCGAGCTGATATTTCTTCCCTCGCTGTGGAAGAAGGGCATGATCTTGCAGCCGGCCATGAAAATGAAGGGATACTCCTTTGCCAGGTCTGGCCTGGACAGGGGGGAGAGGGGTGGCTCGACAAACACAGGCAAGCTGGGCCGTCCTTGGTGGGCCATGATGGAACTGACAAGCTCGACGCGACCGCTCGGGGTGGGGAAGCCCTCTTTTTCGTACTTACGGTACCGCATCTCACCGACGAGGATACCCTTCTCCGCGAACTGCTCGAAGCTGAGCCCCGAAGGTTCCAGCAGCCATTCCAGGTAGGCACGCCGGTCCGGCCAGGGGAAGGCTTCATCAAGGCCGAGCCGGTGCGCAAGGTCGAGGATGACATCCCGGTCATCCCGCGTCTCTCCGATCTGAGCTAGCTTTCTGCGGGCGAGCACGCACCATTCCTTGTGCAGGGAGACCACGTCATCCTGCTCCAGCCAGTGGGCCGCCGGGAGCACTGAGGTCTCCGAGTTCTGCTGTGGGCGTCAGGAAGAAGTCTGACACCACCGTGAATTCCAGATGGTCGCGCAGCGCCTCCTCCACTATATCACCCCGTGTAGCGGTGAGCATGGGATTGGTGCCTACAAGCCAGACGGCTCTTGGACGATAGGGCTTGCCCGTCGCACAGGCCTTCCAGAAGGTGGGTTGGTGGCATGCCGGCGTAAAAGGGAAACGGCCCGCTCCAATCATTTTGGCCTTCTGTCCCGGCGGAAGAAACTGTATCCCGGCCACTCGTCGGTCTATCTGGGGCGACTTGACGCGCACGCCTTTGGGGGGCACCCAATGGACCATGCCCCCCGGCACGTCAATGTTGCCGGTGATGGCCATAAGGATGAGCAGGGCACGGCCGGTCTGGAAAGCATTCACGCTCATATCGATACCGTTACCCCAGAGCACGCAGGCGGGCGCGGATTGGGAGAAGGTCCTGGCCGCGTCACGGATAGCGCCCTTCGGAACGCGGGTGATGGGCTCAGCCCATTCCGGAGTGAAGGGCGTTACGTGCGCCGCCAGCTCCTTAAAGCCAGCACAGTAACGCTCCACAAAATCCTGGCTATAAAGCCCTTCCGAAATGATCACGTGGAGCAAGGCGAGCGCGAGGGCGCACTCAGAGCCCGGCCTGAGTTGGAGGTGGCGCGTGGCAGACCTTGGCGGCTGCGGTGCGACGGGGGTCGACGACGATCACTTCGCGGGCCGCTTCCATCGCCCTCTTTATCATACCGCCGCAGAGACCGTCGGCTGCGCCGAAAGAGACCACATTGTTGCCGAACACCAGGATACATGAGGGCATCTGGCCTCCGTGGCCGTAAATGTCTGCGATGGGCAGCCAGCCGATGGTCAGCGCAGACGAAATGTTGCGCGGCAGGAAGCAGTTGTGGCCGGGGCCGGAGAAATTGGGTGACCCGAAAGCATTGAGGAAACGGGCGGTGAATTCAGTGTAGGGGCGGCCCGTGCCTTGGCAGAGGGCTAGGTATTCGGGTCCCGACTCGCGGCGAACGCGGTCAAAAACCTCGGCCATCTCCGAGAGTGCTTCTTCCCAGCTGATCTGCTTCCACTGACCTGCGCCCCGTGCTCCTGTCCGGCGAAGGGGGTGAGTGAGTCGATCAGGATGATAGAGGAACTCCGGTCCCGCCGCCCCTTTGGGCAGAGGTACCCCCGGCTTGTAGGGCTGTCAGGGTCTCCGGTCACGCGCGTGACGCTTCCTGTCTCATCCAGATGGACGAGCACCTGGCAGACGCCGTGGCAGCCTCGGCAGGCGGTACGGATGACACGAGCCGGATTTGGACATAAGGGCCTCCTTGAAGGTTTGCATTCAGCGTAACTTAAGTATACCTTCTACTATTACATTTTTGGAAGTTGACAGAAAAAAAAATGTGAGAAATGGATTTCAATTGAGATCACTGCTGATCAACTCGCTCGCTTTCGTTCTCCCGTCAATACCTCTATAATTCTAGGACAAAGATAGGAGGCGAGATCCCTTCGCCTTCCGCCGCACAAAACAGTAACAATCTGCCTCGACAGGTTCTATCCGCTATCCCTTTTAATTCTTCAGCCAATAAGACATGAAAATCAGTCGTTAATCCGATATCTCCGTATTCTCCCCGAGTACCATCATACCCCCAATTCCAAAAAAGAATCTCTGGCTGAAAGGCTTCTGCTCGGTGGAAAAAAGTGTCTCTCACCAGTTTTAGATACTCTTCATCAGTTACGTTGAAAGGCACCTGAATATTTACTTTATTATTTTTCTCTGAAGAAGGATTTGCACAAAAGCAGACATAAAGGAGATCCTGGTCTGCTTCAAAGATTTCCCAGGTTCCATCGCCATGGTGGGCATCGGTGTCTATGATTGCGAATCGTTGAGCTCCGAATCGTTTGCGCAGGTTATCGAATTGCTAGTGGCGGCCCCGTTAAAGTAACAGCCTCCGCCGAAAAAAGTTCGTGCCCGCGTGATGATCGCCATAACCGGTAAAGACAAAAGCATTATCTATCTCTCCCATCCATATCTTTTCTGCTGCCCTTACCGTGCCAACTGCTGAAAATAGTGCCCCTTCAAAGTTCCCCGTTTTCTTTACCTGTTCGACCATTTCACGGGAATGGATTTGATAAAGGATTTCAAGAGGAATCGGCTCCAATTCAAAAGAAGAAAGAGGTTTAGAAGGATAGTGCGCGTCATAGAAAAAGACGTTCTCTTTATTCAGGATGCCTTCCAAAGCCCCCGGGAAATCGCGAAGCCTCTCGCCCGTCTGATGGTAAAAGAATATACCGGTTCGCCTGGTCGGAACTGACATGTCTAATCCCTGTTTGACTTCAGCTCGAGAAAATCTTACATAATCTAACACACGGCAAGACGCTTTTCATGCTTGACCGGAAGCGCATCATGAGCAACCTTATCCTTACCAATGCCAATGTCATCACCATGGATCCAGGCGTGCCCGAGGGCGCAACTGATTGCTATCAAAGACGGGCGGATCCTGTCTGTGGGAAGAAATGAAGACCTCGATCAATTGAGACAGGGCAGCAGACACGTAATCGATGTGAGAGGCAAGACAGTTTTACCCGGTTTCATCGATCCCCACTGCCATTTTCTCGGCTTTTGCTGAAGGGCTCGTCACGCTCGACTTGAAACCCGGGAAAGATATACGTTCAATCTCAGATATTCAAGCCGCCATCCGACGGGAATCACGTGATTCACTCCCAGGCGCCTGGATAAAGGGTAAAGGGTATAATGAATTCTACCTTGCTGAGAAAAGACATCCCGTCTCGCTGGGATCTGGACAGCAGCTACGACCATCATCCAATTAAGCTCACCCATCGTTCAGGCCGCGCTCACGTGCTGAACAGCCTGGCGCTCAAGCTCGTGGGAATTTCGAACGAGACGGCCGATCCGCCGGAGGGTCTCATCGACCGGGACATCGAGACGGGCGAGCCGACCGGATTGCTGTATGGGATGGGCGATTATCTTGCGAGAAGCGATCCCTCCCCTCGATCGCAAGCAGATGGAGCGCGGAATAAAACTGGCGAGCAGGCAATTATCTTCTCTGGGCATCACGTCGATCCACGACGCTTCGCCGCGCAATGATCTGAACCGATGGGGAATGTTTCAGCAATGGATGGAAGAGGGCCTCTTGCAGCAGAGGGTCAGCTCTTTTGCTGGGCTATGAGAAGGGTTTAAAGAATATCGAAAGCACGCTTTCTCTTCTTCGATCGGGGAAGATCAGCTGCGCGTGGGAGGAGTAAAGATCATTGTCCATGAAACTACGGGCCGACTCAGCCCGAGCCAGGAGGAACTGAATGAGATGGTCCATGATGTTCATGAAGCCGGGCTGCAGGCCGTCCTCCATGCGATTGAGGGGAAAGCGATTGAAGCCGCCTGCGATGCGATAGAGTATACATTGGGGAGGTCTCATCGATCAGATCATCGTCACCGCATTGAACACTGTTCAGTCTGCCCGGAGCCCCTTGCCCGGCGCATAGCCTCGCTCGGCATCAGAGTGGTTACCCAACCCTCTTTCATCTATTACAATGGGGAACGATACCTCAAGACTGTTCCCGATGTGAATTTGAAGCACCTGTATCCCATAGCGACCCTTATGAAACATGGCGTCAAGGTGAGCGGCAGTTCAGATTTTCCCATCGTGCCGCCCAACCCTATGATGGGGATATATGCGGCGGTTTCGCGGAAGGCCGAGAATGGGGATGTGGTCTTGCCGGAAGAAAGCATTTCCGCGCTCGAAGCCTTACGGATGTACACCGATTATGCTGCTGAAGTCTCGTATGAAGAGATGATCAAGGGCTCGATCATGCCTGGCAGGCTTGCCGATCTGGTGGTTTTGAGCGACGATCCGACGAAGCTCCCGCCCGATGAGATAAAAGACATTCGCGTGGAGATGACGATCCTCAATGGGGAGATTGTATGGGATACGATGGGATAGCGCCTTTTATTTCACCAGCCAGCTGCCGACGATCGACTTATTGATCTCCAGGCTCGTGGCTATTCCCGTTGCGCCGGCGATGGCCCTGTAGATCCGCTCAATCTTGAACTCTTTAGAATAACCGTAAGCTCCGTGGATCCGTCTCGCCGTTTCCACCACCTCCAGAGTAGCAGGCATGACAAACAGTTTAGCGGCGGCCGCTTCCGTCATCCAGCCGGCAGCGTTTTGATCCTGCAGAAATGCCGTGCGATACGTCAGCCACCTGGCCGCCCCTATCTTCGAATACATTTCAGCCAACATCCACTGGATGCCCTGCATTTCAGCCATCGGCTTCTCTCGTACCATCCTGAACCTGGCATACTTTACCGCTTCATCGAGAGCGGCTTGCGCCATGCCAACGCACGCGCCGCACTGTTCGACTTTTTCCGCGGCAATCCAGTAAGACAGGATATCGAATCCCTTCCCTTGCTCTCCGAGAAGGTTCTTCCTCGGCACCCTCACGTTCTCGAAGAAGACATCGACAGCCTCCATCCCTCCCCCTCCCATTAATTGCCATCGTTTCGTGGTCCGGTATCCTGCCGTGTTCTTCTCTATCACAAACGCGCTGCATCGCCCCGTCTCGTCTTTAGCATACAGAACGGCATACCCGTTTCTCTCGCCAAAGGTGCTGAAACGTTTCGTGCCGTTGATCACGTATGAGTCACCCTTAAGGACGGCCGTAGTGAGGAGAGCCTTCGGGTTCGACCCCGTGTTTTCTTCTGTAAACTGGATGCTCGCATAGGCGGAGCCGTCGCAGAAAGGATTGAGATATTTCGCCTTTATCTCATCAGAGCCGAATCGGGCGATAGAAGCGGGAATACTATTCTGAAACGCCGGTAACCACCAGGCACCCGTTCCGGAGTACGCGACTTGCTCACAGACTAAGACAGCATCAAGATGAGACCCGTCTCCGCCACCGTATTTCTTGGGAAGTGCTATGCCGAATAGCCCAAGCTCACTCATCTTTTTGATCAAGCCATCAGGCAATTTCTCTTGCGCATCTATTTGCGCTGCGATGGGCTCGATCTCTCGCTCGGTGAATTTCCTGACTGCCCTCTGAAATGTTAGTTGTTCCTCGCTCAAATGGAAGTCCATGATTCCCCCCGGCCGAATCAGCCGATAATGCCTTGCTCGATGTAAGTCGATAATTCGTCTTCGGTGAAACCCAACAACTCAGTAAAAACGTATCTGTTATTTTCGCCCAACAGCGGTGCAGTTTTCCAGGGGGTTTGCGCAACCCCGCCCATGCGTATCGGAGATCTATCGGAAAATACCTTACCGAGCACAGGGTGTTCTGCGGCCGAAAAGAAACCGTTCCTGCCGAGGTGGAAATCCTTGGCCAGGTCTTCTGCATCTTGAACAACGCCTGCGGGAATACCAGCCTCCTGAAGCAGTTCTACCACGTCTTCGCATTGACGTTGCATGGTCCATCCTTCAAGCCGTTCATCCAACTCGTCTTGATGCTCCTTGCGCGTTGAGACGTTCGAAAATTTTTCTTCCTTCATCCACGCGGGATCGCCCAGGACTTCCCTTAGAGCTTTCCACTCATCTTCACTGAATACCGCAATAACACACCATCGATCTACCCCCAGGCATCTGTAGCATCCATACGGGGATGCCGGGGTGTCCGCCGCACGGTTACCACGGGGGAGGAGTTCTTTCTGATTCATCTTCACATCCGTCAGGGCCGGGCCCAACAGGGTACAGACGGCTTCCAACGCAGAGACATCAATATGCTGCCCCTGACCGGTTCTATCGCGATATTCCAGAGCAGATAGCAAGGCAACCGTCGCATAAAGGCCAATCATCGAGTCAGCATGGGCATACCCCGGACCCATTGGAGCATCCGCGGTGAAGGATGTAAGGTGCGTCAGCCCTGAAAGGGCGTGGAAGGTAGGCGCAAAACCAACGAAGTCCCTCCAGGGCCCGCTTTGCCCCATGGAAGAGAGGCTGACCATGATGAGATCGGATCTGACCTCCTTCAAGTTCGAATAATCCAAGCCCCAGTTCGACATGACTCGAGGCGAGAAATTCTCAATCACCACGTCACAAATTTCCACTAGTTTCAAAACAATCTCTCTAGCTTCACGATGACTCATATCGAGTGTGATACTACATTTATTGCGATTCCAAGTGTTGAAGTAACCCGTGAGATTCGATTCTGTTCCCCTGGCTGTCTTCTTCGATTGGACCTTTATAACCTCCGCGCCGAAATCGGCAAGGATCCGCGTAGCATAGGGACCCGCCAGGACCCGGGTGAAATCTAAAACTCTTAGTCCTCTGAGGATCTCCTCATCCATTGGACACCTTAGATGACCCCGGTACGGGAGAGTCTTTCCATGTCTTCGTCAGTCAGCCCCAGCTCGTTCTGATAGATCTGGATATTATGTTCCCCGATGAGAGGGGCGCGCCTCGGTTGACTAAGTCCGGAAGAGCTGAATTTGTATGGGGACGCGGGGCATCGGACGGGTGGTTCCTGCGGTGGATGGTCCGGCTCGACGAAGAAATTGCGGGCTTCGAGTTGAGGGTTCTCCAGGACCTCCTCCGGGGACTGGATGGGGGCCCAGGGAAAGCGCATGAGTTGCGCCAGTTCAAAAAGTTCTCCGGTGGTATGAGTTCTGGTCCATCGTTCCATTATCTCAAGGATGTGATCAATGTGAGTGCGACGATACTCATCGTTCTTCCATCGGTCACTGGTCAAATCTTCAGCCTTGCCCTCGCTTTCCATCCACTCGATCAATGTTTCCCACTGCTGGAAGAGGGTGATGAGCATGTGACCGTCCCTGCAGGGCAAAATGCAAAAGCCATTGTTCCAATGGAGACCCCCCTGTCTCCGAGGGACGACCTTTTCATAAAAAAACCGGACCATGACATGATCGAGGGTGGAAGCAACGGCTTCCTGCAACGAGATGTCGATGCGGTCGCCTTTGCCGGTTAGCGTTCGCTTCCGCACAGCCAGGAGTATGCCGATGGCCGCAAGAAGGGAAGCCGTGTAATAGGATTGCTCCCCGAATGGCTTGAGAGGGGGCGTCGAAGGGGCACCGGAGACGTACATCTGGCCCCCGAAAGCGGAAGCTACCAGGTCACATGATTTGTAACCCTTGCGAGGTCCGTGCTGACCAAACCCGGTCACGGAAGCCAGGATGAGTCCGGGGTTACTCTCGCTGAGAAGAGTATAACCTAACCCTAACTCCTCCATATACCCGGGCGGGAACGTTTCCACCACGATGTCATGCTTTACGAGCAGCAGGCGAAAGATCTCACGGCCCTCTTTCGTTTCCAGATTAAGGGTTATGCTTCGTTTGCTTGTATTGTGGTAGGAAAAGAATAGACTTTTTTCAGGTGCGGGGGGGGTCCCCCGAAATGGACCGATCTTTCGGGAAGGATCACCTCCCGGCTTCTCCGCTTTGATGACGGAAGCCCCCATGTCCGCCAGGACCTTGGAGCAGAAGCTCGCTTTCTCGTCTGCTAAATCGAGAATTCGAATGCCGTCCAGAAGACGACTCTTCAGACCCTTAGCTCCCATGCTTCAACTCTGAATAAAATCTTGCCTGAAAGATGATGAGAATGGGCCGGGCCGCGCTCTCAATCAGAGGAAGGCAGGGGTTTAGGCTCCTGAACTTCCATCTCCTTTTCGCAGCACGTCGCCTCGCCCTCACCGGCTTTCGTACACAGAACTTCTGTCCCACATACGGAACAACGATATCTCTTTCCGAGTTTGCTCATGCTTCTAACCCTCTCAGTTGTATTCTGCTGAATCTCGAAAAACTTACTTCTTCAATTCCATCGCCTCGCCGCAGTGCTGGACCGTTCCGTCTCCGCCCCGAGTGACGATCAACTCGGCACCACATTTCTTACACACATATCTCTTTCCAACTTGGTTCGCCATATTTCCTTGGCCCTCCCATCTCATAGCAGTCGCATAAATTAAAGTTGTCCGTATTCCTCCCGGAGCTTCTTTCTGAGGATTTTCCCCATAGGATTTCTCGGTAATTCATCAACGAACACGACACCCCTCGGTCTCTTGAAGCTGGCGATACGCTCCCGGCAGAATTCCATCACCTCTTCAGGCGTGCAAATCTCCCCCTCTTTGGGTACGCAGCACGCAAACGGCTGCTGCCCGAACTCTGGGTCCGGGACTGCGATCACGCATGCCTCCGCTATTTTATGATAGCAGCAGAGCACTTCCTCCACTTCCTCGGGCGCGATATTTTCGCCTCCGCGTATGATCAGGTCGTCTGCGCGGCCCGTCAGGTAAACGTACCCTTCTTCATCGAGATAGCCGAGATCACCTGTTCGCAGCCAACCATCTTTGGTCATCGTCTGTGCCGTCTTCTGTTCATCACCCCAATACCCTGTCATGATGCGCGGACCCCTGGCATGTATCTCACCCACTGCATGGGGCGGCAGGCTCTTCTCTTCCTCATCGACGATCCTGATCTGCACATCGGGCAACGGTTTGCCGATTGAACACTGGAGCCTCTTCCACTTCTTCTGCTTTTCCTCCTCGGTGCCCACGATCCTGTGGTCTTCTGGTCCCAACATAGTTAGCGTGGAAGCGCTTTCTGTCTGGCCGTAACTATTGATGAACTGAACCTGCGGCATCAGTTCGATCGCCCTCTTTATCACGTCAAAAGGCATAGGGGCGGCCCCATAGGTAATGACCCGTAAACTTGAGAGATCATATTTTGTAAAATCGGGGCTATCCACAATCCACTTTAACATCGTGGGCACAAGCATGGCCCGGGTGGCCCGCTCGCGCTCGACGGTCTCCATCCATTCCTTCAGTTCGAACTGGCGCATCATAATCAGTGTCCTGCCACCGTAAATAGCGGGAAACATCGACTGGATGCCGGCCACATGGTAGAGCGGCACCGTCAATACGTTTCGTTCCTCGATATCCGGATTGGCAGGCTCCACATTATCGAGAGCGTAAACGACAAAGGCGTCGTGGCGCAGGGGAACGGCCTTCGGGCGTCCGGTCGTACCCGAGGTGAACATGAGGATGGTAGTATCGTCATCCGCGATCTCCACCATGATCTCGTCGATGGACTGCGCGGCGATCAGTTGCTCGTAGTTACCCTTTTCGTTTCCGTCTATCGAAACGATCCGCTCGACCTTCGGCAGCTGGTTCCTGATGGAATTGACAAGGTCCATATAGCGGCTGCCGACAAAGAGCACCTTGATGCCGGCCCGGTTGATCATATACTCCAACTCTTCCGCCTTCACCCTGTAATTCAAAGGCACAAAGATGCCGCCCAGCTTGGCAGTCGCGAAGTAGGCCTCTACATACTGATTGCAGTTCACACTCAGTATCCCGATGAGATCGCCCTTCGTCACATGAAACCCGTTGAGTGTATAGGCCAACTGATTGACACGATCGTTGATCTTTGCATAGGTATATCTTCTGCCTTCGAAGACCACGCAGTCTCTCTCGGGGCAGATCGCCGTAGCGATGCTCAAGAAATCAGTAGTATTCATCGTTTATTTCTCCTCTACCGCCGTTCTTGCCTTTTGTAGGCTGGCAACTTGCAGCGCAAGTCCGGACGCAAGACGTTTCTCCAAGTAGAGACCGTCCGACAGTGAAAGATCCAATCCTCTCACAACCGCCTCTTTCGCCTTTCTCACCACCGCCGGGTCGATGGATGCAATTTTTCCCGCCATCTCTTGTGCGGTCGGGAGAAGCTGGTCTCTGGCCACCACCTTGTTAACCAGCCCGATATCATAGGCCTCTGGCCCCGTTACCCAGTGATTGGTGAGTAGCATTTCCAGAGCCCTGGCCCTTCCGATGATGCGCGGAAGGGTTTGTGTTCCTCCCGCAGCCGGGATGATACCCAGTCCAACCTCGGGCAGACCAAATCGCACATCCTCCGAAGCGATCCTGATGTCGCAACAGAGAGCAATTTCCATCCCTGAACCCAGGACATATCCATGAACCGCTGCAATCAGCGGCTGGGGAATACTCAAAAAAAGGCCCCAAACATCCCGGCCAAAGCGCACCTGCCGGGCCACGGTCGGGGAAGGGGCGGTGAGAAACTGGGTTAAATCTGCCCCTGCACAGAAAGCCTTCTCGCCAGCTCCTTTGAAGATCACCACCCTTACGTCGGAATCATCTTTGATTGCACTCAGCACCTCAAAGAGGTCGTCCCGCATCTGGATAGTGTACACATTGAGGGCATGGGGTCGGTTCAGGGTGACATAAGCAATATGATCGTTCTTCTCGTAAACCAGGGTCTCAAAACCGTCCAATCAACCCTCCAAGCGAGCCCATCACAAGCTCGCTCTCACTTCCCTTCAAATGTGGTAATCTTCTTCTCGCGAAAAGCGCGAATGCCCTTTTCGCGGTCCGTTGTTGTGTGGAGCAGGAGATAAAGGTCAGCCTCCAACCGGAGTCCCTGTTCCAGGGTTAATTCCATTCCTCCATATACCGCTTCTTTAACGTATTGTAAGGCGATTGGCGCCTTGGAAGCCATCTCTTCCGCCACACTCATCGTTACAACCATGAGCTGATCGAAGGGCACGACCCTACTGACCAAGCCGACCCGAAACGCCTCCCGGCTATCGATCGCCTCTCCGGCAAGGATCATTTCGAGGGCTTTACTCTTCCCGACCAGACGAGCCAACCGTTGTGTCCCCCCTCCGGAAGGGATGATCCCCGATTGAGTCTGACGTAAACCAAGCCGAGATCCTTCTGAGACAATCCTGATATCACAGGCCAGGGCCAGTTCCAGACCCGCACCCACCACATCGCCGTTGAGAGCGACTATCGCCGGCTGGCTGAGCTTAGATACGGGGTCGGCGATAGAGTTGCTTGCATCGCGGTGCTCCTCTAAAGAAGTACTTTCGATC
This sequence comes from uncultured delta proteobacterium, assembly GCA_963835605.1. GTDB lineage: Bacteria > Desulfobacterota > Syntrophorhabdia > Syntrophorhabdales > WCHB1-27 > JADGQN01. Next base: position 82,394 of record CAWIHO010000074.1, read on the forward strand.
GCAAAAGGATTTTCTCCGGCCCCGGTGATCAGAACGACCCGAATTGTTTCATCCCATGCTATCGCGGCACAGACTTCAGTGAGCTCATCCGCCAGACGGGATACTTTTGCTTGGTTATTGGCCGGGCTAAATATAGTCACGGTTCCGACGCCTTCCTTTTTTTCAAAAGCGAGGGTCTGATAAGACATTAGGTTGCTCCTTGAGCGCAACTCCAGGTCAATCCTTTGCTCCTCCCGTGTCTGTTTCAGGAAGGTTGAGACCTATTATCTGGAAGATAGACTCTCTCAAAGAATCGATGCTGCGTTTTACAGGCTTATCTTTAAGATTCCACCCTCTCAAGGCGAGAAAGACCCCGAGATAAGTGATCAGGTTCGCCTTGAAATTCAGGTCCCCTTTAAGGGGCGTATGGCGGCTGATTTCGTTCAGCAGTCGGCGGTAAAAGCCCACCACATTATTATTATCCATTTCCAGGATCACGTGCAGGTGTCGCTTATCCAGGTATTTACTTTCCGTGTAGACAAATTGAATCAGCTTCTTGTTCTGCAGCATGAATTCCTGGGTATGGCGAATGACCTTGTCCAGGCGCTGTATAGGGTTCTTGATCGATTCCACTCCGGAGTTTTCCAACTGATCATACCAAAGCTTTTGCATATGCCTGTGAATGAGAAACAGGATGTCATCCTTGCATGAGATATAATGGTAGAGTTGCCCCATTGACATATTGCAGGCTTTAGCAATTTCACGGATGGTCGTTAAGTGATACCCTTTTTCGAACATTACCTTGCATGCCCCATTCACAATTTTTTGATGCTTCAACTGGGTCAGTTCAGCATCCTTTGATGGCGAAGAGATCAGATGATCAATGGCCGCTGGATCCTGATGATTCTTCATCGAAACTCGTTTGGCTAGGCGCATGCTTCCCCCCTTCATGCTGTTAGAACAAGCGCTCGTTTTATACCAAATTTAAGATGTCCTGTCAAATATTCTTATCAAGGCTCGAAAAAATTAAGCACAAATATTCTAAAGCTTCCCGCTATACACCTTCACCCGTGGAGCACCTTCCAGACCGGCGCTGACAGGATCCAGGGACTCATCATCGATGGAGGCCAAGCGAATTCCAATTGGCCCCCCTCCTACTCAAGGGATTAGACTGCAGGGTGCCCAAGCCAAGGCAACCTGGAATGCCCACAATATCAGGGTGGAACAGTTCCGATACCCGTAGTCGTCCCTCAGTTTTGCCGTAGCGCGACTCTACAATAATCGTTTCTCCGTCTTTCAGGTTCTTTCTCTGCGCCGTGGCCCTGTTTATGTATATGCCTTCGTCGTAAGAATCCTGCCCGGATAATTCTGCCAACCATGGGTTTCCTGCCAGGTTATTCACGTCATTCGAGAAATAGGGCGTCCTCCAGGTTATGGCCCATAAATCGAATTCTTCAGGCGCCCTGAATTCAGCATTTTCTACCCAGTGGGGTACGGGGCGGTATAGGTCAAAGATAGTCTCCGGATCATCGATTCCGGGGAAGGCGATATTATGCTTAGCCAGGTTCGCTCGCAATTCATCGCCCACTTTCTTCAGGCGCTCGAAATAGAACGGATGCCTGGTTTTGTTTTCAGGGAAATAGTAATACGTATAAAACTCCTTACGTGGCACCCGACGGGCTATCAGTCCTGTTTTCTCCAGATCATTCAATCCCTGGCCCTCACCATGGCGCCATCCCCTGAGCTGCCTGTCAAATATCTCCTCTAAGGTATACTTCTTCTCAGGGTCGAGCTTGAATTCCCCATTCAAGTTCAAACCATCTGAGAGAATGGTTCTATCCATCCCATTATTCAGGCGGTCATAGAGCCCGCCCTTGCCATAGAGAATCCCTAATCTCTCTGCTAGTTCGGTAAAAATATCATCTATGTGCCTGGTATTGAAAAGATGGGGGACAGGTTGCCGTAACCTAGCCATGTGTAGCCCGGAGATTTCATTGCTTATGGTCTGATGCGCGCCGCCCAAAACAGTGACGACGGATCGTTCCAAATCACAGTGCTCCGGTAGCACCACATCTGCGAGAATGGTAGGTTCATCCATGTGATAAGCGATGGCAACGATAAATGGTATTTTCTTAAGACCCTCGACAAAGAGCTGCGGTTGTGCAATCTTCCTGATAGGATTAGCGCCGACGGACATCCATGCTTCCACCCGGTAGTCGTGGTAATATTTTTCAGGTTCCAAAATGGCCTTAATGGCCAGGTGTGGAGCAGTATGTTTATTAGGATAGAATTCGCGGCAATCAATGTGATCAGGAGGAAACTTGAAGGGCACCGGTATTGCCTCGGCGAAAGGTTTAACCACGCCGTCAGCATCGGGCGCTAGTAACGGTCCTCTTTGGCTGTTGCCTAAGACCCCCCCGGGGACCTCGATGTTGCCGACGAGCATGTTGATGATTTTGCCTGTGAGGTCAGCATAGGTTCCACCCCGGTGGGCCACGACCCCACGGTGAGTATTTATTGAAGCGGGGCGGAAAGGGAAGACAAAGCCATCGATCTCGATGGTGCTGCCGATTCGCGCATGTTCAACAAACTCCCTGGCAATACGCCGGATCGTATTGGCCGGCACGGTGCAGATGGTTTCTGCCCATTCAGGGGTGTATTTGGCAAATTCTTCTTTGATAATGTCAAAGCCTGGGCGGCATGGCCTGTTGTTTACAGTATAGGTGCCTGCTAAACTGACATCCTGAAATTTGGAATCAAAGGTTTTGGCACAATTCTCAACGTGGTCCCACATCATCGGTTTCCCCGTTTCGGGGTCTCTGTGATAGTTGCCATCGGGGCCAATCAGATAGGGTGCATTGGTGCGGTTCTTCATAAACCATACATCGTACTGCAGTCCCTCGTGCATCATGACATGAGCCATAGCCAATAGGAAAGCCAAGTCCGTGCCCGGTCGAATGGGGACCCATTCCCCTTTGGAGGCCTCATAAGAACTGCGGGGGTCAACGACAACGAGCTTCATCCCACGCTCCATTGCTCTGGCAAACCGGCGTGTAGCTCCGGCAGTGGCAAAATTGGGCCCGAGAGAACGACCCAGGCTAACGAGATACTGGCAATACTCTATGTCTGCAAGCGCTTCTGGAAAGCCTGCATGTACCAAGGACGATGCATAATGAACGGTACAAAGTGGCCCATGGGACCCCACCAGATTGGGTGTGCCAAAGGCCAGCCCAAAACCATTTCGCAGAATGGTCTCCCAATTTCCAAATCCGTCGCATATCACGAGACCTCTCGGATCTTTCTCTCTTACCTTTTTTAAGCGATCCGCCACAATGGTCAAGGCCTCATCCCAGGTCACTTCTTTCCACATCGGATCGATATCCAGGCCCTTCTCGGGATTTGTGCGAACCAGGGGGACTTTTGCGCGGTATGGGTTATAGAGACCCATAATTTCCGAGTTGCCCCTCGCGCAAAGAGACCCGTAGTTGGGCGGGGCTTCCGGATTACCCTCGATTTTTACAGCAACTCCATCTTCCAGGTGTACCAGGGTTGCGCAGTCACGGCCCATGCATGACCCGCACAATCCATACAGAACCTTCCGTTCTCCCTTCTCTTTGCCATCGACCTCTTTCCATCGATAAGGAGAAGATTCGAGAACCGGCTGGCTCGATGTTATCTTTTGCAGCATCCTCACATAATCTTTTAGACTCTTACCCATAGAGTTGATCCCTCGTTCAACTTGTGCGCGGGCCAAAAAAAAGATCACATTTCAGCCCTAAACCTAGCGAATACTTCTGGGCCTGAAGGCCGTGCATGATGATGTCTGAACGGAACATATCCGCCTTTCGGATAAGCTTGCCGCATTTACGCTGATTTATCAAGACATTCAAATTGTCCCGAAATAACACCCATTAAAAAAGCCTTGACAAGACTTTAGGAACTTGATACAAAATGAATCGAGCGCTTGCTCTATGAAACAGTAACCCGCTACGCATGGTGATCGGGAGGTACAAAAGGGGAGTCGTATGCGACTAAGATCTTTACCGGAATTTGAGTACGTGGCGCCGAAGGACCTCAACGAGGTTTGTTCGTTGCTTCAGCGGCATGGAGAGAAGGCGAAGGTCATGGCGGGGGGGACGGATTTGCTGATGTATATGAAGCAGCGGACCCTTACCCCGCGATACGTGATCGGCCTGAAGAATCTGCCCGACCTAAATCGTGTCTCTTACACGGAGGGGCAGGAGCTGAAGCTTGGCCCCCTGGTGACACACCAATCCATCGTGGACAACCCCATCATGCGCGAAAGCTTTGGAGCCCTTTGGACGGCTTGCTCAAAAGTAGGGACGCCGAATATTCGAAACATGGGGACGATTGGTGGCAATCTGTGTAACGCCGCCCCTTCTGCCGATTCAGCGCCCCCGCTGATCGCTTATCACGCGAAGGTGAAGCTCCTCGGGGTGGCGGGTGAGAGAAGTCTGCCCCTTGAAACGTTTTTTGTCGGTCCCGGCAAGACAGCCCTGGAGGCCGGAGAGATGCTTGTCGAGATTGACATTCCCTGTCTTCCGCCGCACAGTGGACTGGTGTACCTGAAGCTTCCCGCGAGATCGGCGGTGGATATGGCTGCCGTGGGCGTAGCCGCATGCGTCACCCTGGATACAAAGAATGACACGTGCCATGATATCAGAATCGTATTGGGTGCTGTCGCTCCGACTCCCATCCGGGCTCGGAGGGCAGAAGAGACGATGAGGGGGGAGAAGATAAACGATCCTGCCATTCAAAAAGCAGCTCAAATCGCGTCAGAGGAATCCCGCCCTATTTCGGATGTGCGAAGTTCCGCCAAGTACCGAACAGAGATGGTGAACGTTCTGACCAAGCAAGCGATAAGACAAGCTCTGGCACAGGCGAAATCTATTTAACCGGGACGAAATTCGTTCGATCCCGGAGGACATGGGCAAGGGATATCTATCTGTGTTAGGCAAAGTGTGGGAACGTCACGAAAAGGGGGGATATTCCGGTGAGTCTCAAGCAGCTGATCGAGTTGAACATCAACGGGGAAGTCCGTGAGGTGCTCGTCGAGCCGAGGACAACCCTGCTTCATGTATTGCGGGAAGATCTGGGTTTGACAGGCACGAAAGAGAGCTGCAATGCGGGGGACTGCGGCGCCTGCACGGTTCTGATCGATCACAAACCGGTTGCTTCCTGCCTGACCCTGGCCATCGAAGTCCAGGGAAAGGAGATCCTTACCATCGAGGGCTTGGAGCAGCAGGGAGGGCTCCATCCTTTACAGCAAGCGTTTATCGACCACTACGCCGTTCAGTGCGGTTTCTGCACGCCGGGCATGATCCTTTCAGCGAAGGCGCTGCTCGATAGGAATCCCGACCCGACGGAAGAAGAGGTGAGAGAGGCCATCTCCGGTAACCTGTGTCGGTGCACGGGTTATACAAAGATCGTTGAAGCGATTTTGGCGGCGGCTCACCATAAATGAAAGCATCGGTATTGAGAGGAAGAACATGACAGAGCTATCCGTTGTCGGTACAAGTGTCCCCAGGGTAGATGGATTGGAGAAGGTCACCGGGAAGGCAAAATATAGTGTCGACTTAAAGATGCCCGGTATGCTCTATGGGAAGATTCTTCGAAGCCCTTATCCCCATGCCAGAATTGTCCGGATCGACACCTCAAAGGCAGAAAGGATGGCCAGGGTAAAAGCGGTAGTGACCGGGAAGGATGCACCGGACGAAAGGGTGGGGCATATCAGAGATCGTCATATACTGGCTCGCGGTACGGTCCGCTTTGTCGGGGAGGCTGTTGCAGCCGTTGCAGCAGACAGCATCGAAGCTGCCGAAGAGGCGCTGGATTTGATCAAGGTCGATTATGAAGAACTGCCCGCCATCTTTGACGCGGAAGAGGCGATGCAGCCTCACGCACCTGTCGTGGTCCATCCGGATTTGCTGCAGTACGCCCGGACCCCACAACCCTACCCTCTGTATCGGTTCGACCCTGACCGGCCCAATGTTTACGTCCATCGGCCGATTCGGAAAGGGGATACGGAGAAAGGATTCGGGGAATCCGACCTGATCTTTGAGCATCGCTTTTCCACGCCCATGATGCAGCATGCCGCTCTTGAGCCCCATAACGCGATTGCCGTGCCTGAGCCGGACGGTGGCTTGACGGTGTGGGACCCCACCCACGTACTCTATATGCATAAGGCAGATTTTAGCCGTCTTTTCCGCCTGCCCCCCTCCAAGGTTAGACTTATTTCCCTCTATATCGGTGGCTGTTTTGGAGGGAAAGCAGGCTTCATCGTACCGGCGATTACCACGCTCCTTGCACTAAAGGCGAAAAGGCCCGTTAAACTCGTCCTAGACCGTGATGAAATCTTTGTAGATGGGACTTCACGAGAATCGATGGTGATCTACATGAGAGACGGGGTAAAGAAGAATGGCACCCTGCTGGCCAGGGAGATGCGGATGATCCTCAACGCGGGGGCGTACAGCGGGACCACGGCACTCGTGGCGAAAAATGCCACCTTTGGAGCCGTGGGAACATACCGTGTGCCCAATTTCAAACTGGATTCCTATGCCGTTGCCACCAATACCCCCGCCACCGGCGCCTTCCGCGGCTTCGGATCGACAGAGGTCCTTTGGGCGGTCGAGTCGCAGATGGATATGATCGCCGATGGATTGGGGATAGACCCGCTGGAGATCAGGAAAAGGAACCTGCTCAGAGAAGGAGAAGAAGATGTCTTGGGGATGAGAACCTATAGCACCGGAGCCAGGGAGTGCCTGGAAAAGGTTGCCGGGTGGATCGAATGGGGCAAGGAACCCTCCAAAGAGGAAGGCCCATGGAAGAGGGGAAAGGGCATTGCCGTCGGAAACAAATACACGATGCCTGCCACACGATCCGTGGTCCATGTAAAGGTACACCAGGATGCAGCCATTGAGGTGCGCCACAGCGCTCATGAAGTGGGGCAGGGATGCAACACCGCCCTTGCACAGATGGCCGCCGAGGAGTTTGGCACTTCCGTCGATAAGATCAGGGTGGTGTTCACCGATACGGCCATCACCCCCTTCGATGCCGGTACCGTATCGAGCCGGAGCACGTTCCACACCGGCAATGCCCTGCGGTTGGCCTGTCAAAACGTGAAACAGCAGATTTTCAAGATCGCCGCAGAAAAGCTCGGCGTATTCCCTGAAGACCTGTACCTTAAGGACGGCGTGATTAAGGGAGGCGACAAGACGATGAAGGTTGCCGATCTTTTTGCGCCCACAGGATTTCTTCTTAGAGGAGGAGAGCTGTCCGCAAGCAGCACCTTCGTCGGTCCCCTTGAGAGCGAAGATGCGGATACAGGCCAGGGGAAGAGACCGGTGACGTATTACGCCCACGGTGCGAATGCGGTCGAGGTCATGGTCAACGTAGAAACGGGAGAAGTGAAGGTAGTAAAAAATGCCGCCAGCTTCGATATGGGCCAGCCCATTAATCCAAAGCTTTGCGAGGGGCAGATGGAGGGTGGCATGGGGATGGGGATTGGCGGTGCCCTCTACGAAGAAATGATCGTGGAAAAAGGAGAGGTGGTGAATCCCAACTTTCTGGACTATAAAGTACCGTCAAGTCTGGATGTCCCTTCAGGCGACAACGTTACATCGATGATAGCGCCTGCCCCGCATCAGGAGGGACCGTACGGGGCGAAAGGGTTTTCAGAGGGGGGCCTGGTGGCGGTCGCCCCGGCTATTGGAAACGCCATATTTAACGCTACCGGGGTGCGGATACGAGATCTGCCCATCACCAAAGAGAAGATAGTGAGCATGCTCAGGTCACTGAGCGGCAATGAAGTGCATCCAACGTGACGTTCAAGGGGAGTTTCCTGGGGGTGGTCCAAGATTCATATGCATCACCAAACGAGAAGGCAATCTTAAGGAGGTGGGCGGTGATAAAGGGGAATATGAGAGTCGTCCAAATGACATCGCTGGTTTTGTTAATGGTGATAGGGATGGTACCCTGTTGGTCGAGTGCACAAACGACGGAAATGCCAAAAAACATGGTGATCGTCGATGGAAGAGCCGCCACTTCGACTTTTGCGTTCATCACCGGAATCGCGGAGTTGATCAAAAAACATGTTGGCATTAAGACGGTTCCCGAAGCAGGGACAATGGGAAGAAACATCCTCCTCTTGCACAAGAAGGAGGCCGAGTTCGCCTTGACAAACAATGACAGGAACTATTTTGCTGCCCGGGGTGAAGAGGAGTACAAACAGTTCGGAAAGATGAATATTCGCCTCATGTTCAGTAGTAGCAACTCTCCTCCCTTCTGTTTTGTCACACGTCGGGATGCGAACATAAAATCCGTAACCGATTTGAAAGGCAAGAAGGTGATGTGTCTTTATCCGGGCAACCCTGCCTTCACCAAGGGAGCAGACCTCCATTTCGAGGCTGTGGGGATGAGCAGGAAGGATGTGCAAGTCATATCGTTCAGCGGTCATGAAGAAGGGGATATGGCGTTAAAAGAAAGACGGATCAGCGCCTACATTCATCCGATGCCCATTACCTCTGTCATGCCTTACCTTGTAGAGATGGGCTTTGAAGTCCCGATTCGCTTGTTGGCTGCCCCAAAGGACAAACTGGATGCCATTATGCCCAAGTATCCTTATTTCCGGCAGGATACCGTTCCGGCCAAGATCTACGGAGACCTCGTCGATCAAAAGGACATGGTCAGCATCGGTGTCGCTGAGACGGTGGTTACGCAGACAGCATTACCGGAGGATCTGATTTACAAAGTGATGAAAGCCATCTTCGAGCATCTGGGAGATCTTACGCAGTACACTCCTATTACAAAGGTGTGGACAGGCGATCCCCTCGCTTCGGCAGTCCTTCCGTATCATCCAGGAGCCGTAAAATTTTACAAGGAAAAGAAAATGTGGACGGACGACCTGGAGAAGAAGCAGAAACAGTTACTCGCTGAGGTTGGGAGATCGAACTGATCCGAAGCCATTCCGTTTTGTAAAAGGGGGAAGGAGTGGGCCGCGTGGAAAAAGTAACCAGGATGCTGGCCATCACGGTAACCGTCTGGAGTTGTCTTTATATATCCCGTTTCACAGAGTATGCGGGCCTGATGCTTTCTCCCGCCCAGAACCAGGCCATCTTTCTCGGGCTGGTGATGGCCCTGGCCTTCATGTCATGTCCGGCCAAGAAGGGCATGAAGGGTGTGAAGTGGTACGATTGGGTGCTTATCGTCATGGCCGTCGTCCCCAATGCTTATGTCCTTCTTTTTTATGATACCTGGCAGCTTCATGGGGGGACAGAGCCAAAGACTTATGAAATAGTGTTAAGCCTGGCAGTGGCCATCGCTTTATTAGAGGGCCTGAGACGCGTGATGGGTATGATTTTATCTATCCTGGTGCTCTGCTTCATCCTCCATCCCCTGTTTTGTAATTATCTTCCAGGTCTCTTCTCCGGGAGAGGCTACTCGGTGGCAAGGGTCGGGGCGATGATGTTTTTTCCCCCGGAGGGAATCTACAGCATGCCGCTGAATATAGCGGCCACGATCGTAGTTGGCTTCTTAACCTTTGGCGCATTGCTCTTGGTCTCAGCCGCGGGCCTGACCTTGAACGATCTGGCCCTGTCAGTCGTAGGGCGGGTTCGGGGCGGGGCCGCAAAAGCTGCTTGTATAGGAAGCGGGATGTTCGGGATGCTTTCCGGGAAGCCCCTCTGCCAACGTTGCTGTGACCGGAACGTTTACCATACCGCTGATGAAACGAACCGGCTACTCAGCGACCTTCGCCGGTGGGGTAGAGGCAGCCGCGGCTAACGGCGGAGGATTGATGCCACCCGTGATGGGGGCTGTCGCCTTCGTAATGGCCGATATGCTGGAAATCCCCTATGTTCAGGTCTGCTATATCGCCTTCGTACCGGCAATCCTTTACTACTTCGGTATGTTTATGATGGTCGACTTTGAGGCAGGCCGTCTGGGACTTCGCGGCCTTCCCGGGTCTCAAGTCCCGTCGTTCATGAAAACCCTGAAAACAGGATGGCCCTATTTTTTCCCGGTGGTCGTGCTTATTTATCTGATGTTCGGCCTGAATTATTCACCGGAGCTCTCAGCTTTCTGGGCATGTGTAAGTGTCGTAGCCGTGAGTTGGTGCAGAAAGAATACGCGACTGGGCTTAGGCAAAATTGTCAAGGCATTGGAGTCAACCGGCCTGAATATCGTCCAAATAGGGCTGGCCTGCGCCATGGCTGGAATCATGATGGGATCCCTTTCACTAACGGGCATCTCCGTTCTTCTTTCCGGTGAGATCGTAAGGGTCGCGGCCGGAAGTGTCTTTTTCTTGTTAATCTTGGCGGCAATAGCCAGCTTCGTTCTTGGCCTGGGATTGCCCTCCATTCCCTGCTATATCTCCGTATCTGTCCTGGTGGCGCCTGCCCTGATACAGATGGGGGTATCAAAAATGGCGGCTCACCTTTTCGTCCTTTGGTATGCTATCGCCTCTTTTATCACACCGCCGGAGGGTATGGCCTTTTTTGTGGCGGCCGCGGTTGCACAAGCGAATCCCATGGCAGTGGGTTGGCGGGCTACACTCCTGGCCATTGGTAACTTTGTCATTCCCTTCATCTGGATATATAACCCGGGGCTCATACTTGAAGGTTCTCCCCCGGCAATCGTCCTGGCGATTGCGTCTGCTGCAACCGGCTTGGTAGCTTTATCCGCTGGAATAGAGGGCTTTCTTTTGAGACGACTCGGCTGGGTTCAAAGGATTATTCTGATGGCGGGCGGTCTCTTGATATTTGTTCCCAATTGGGGGACCAGGTTATTAGCGGTTGGAGTTTTAGCGGTGAGCTTCGGATGGCAATGGACTTCCCGGAAAAAAGAGACCCTTGCTTCGTCGTTGGATGTAAATCCGGTAGACTAGCTAGCGATTAATCGAAAAAGAAGGAGGGAAAAGAGATGTATCGTGACTTAAGGGAATACATAAAAGGGGCAGAAGAGCTTGGTGAACTGAAAATAATCGAGGGCGCCGACTGGGATCTGGAGGTCGGGACGATTACAGAATTGATGACCAAGCGCGATACCCCTTTGCTGCTTTTTGATAAAATCAAAGGGTATCCACCCGGATACCGAATCGTGACCAATCTGGCAGCTACCAAGAAACGGGTATCCCTTCTCTTAGGGCTGCCCGAAAAAGAGAAACCGATTGATCTCCTCAAGGCATGGCGGGAGAAGGCGAAAGGCGGGTTTAAGCCTGTGCCACCCGTCCAGGTTAAGACAGGGCCCGTTATGGAGAATGTCCATACTGGGGACGACATTGACCTCTTTGAATTCCCAACACCCCGGTGGCACGAAGACGATGGAGGAAGGTATATCGGCACGGGTGATGTCGTGATCACGAAAGACCCTGAGGAAGGATGGGTCAATGTTGGAACCTACCGTATTGAAGTCCAGGATAGGAACACGGCCACCATCTGGACCGATGAGGGCCACCATGGAGATGTGATCAAGAAGAAGTACTGGGCTAAGGGGAAACCCTGTCCTGTCGTTGTCGGTTGCGGCCAGGATCCTATAATACAGCTCGTTGCCATCCAGCGCTGTCCCTGGGGCGTTTCTGAATATGATTATGCGGGCTGGATAAGGCAAAGCCCTATTGAGGTCATTCAGGGTCCTGTGACCGGTTTGCCCATGCCTGCTTCTGCCGAGATCATCCTGGAAGGCGAAATGGTTCCACCAGAGGTTGAATCGAGAATGGAGGGTCCCTTCGGAGAGTTCACCGGATATTATGGCCGTCCCGCGGGAGAAGTTGCTGCCTTCAGGGTTAAAGCGGTTTATCATCGGAATAACCCGATCCTGCAGGGGAACCCTCCGTACAGGTCAGAGCCCCTGTACTGGTCCGGGAGAAACATTCCGAAGGCATCCATGATATGGGATGAGGTGAGCCGGCGGGTGCCGGGCGTGAAGGGGGTCTGGATCGTCGAGGAGGGGCTACTCTGGATCCTCGTGATCTCCGTTGAGCAGCAGTATGTGGGACACGCAAGAGAAGCTGCGATCGCTGCGAGATCGGCCCACTTCCTCTTCAAATTTGTGATCGTGGTGGATGATGATATTGATCCTTCCAATTTGGAGGAGGTCCTCTGGGCCATGGCCACCCGATGTGATCCTGAGGTCGATATCGATATCGTCCGGGGGCTTCACGGCATTATGCTCGATCCGGTCATCTCTCCGGAAAAGAGGAAGCGTGAACAGATTGACGTCGCATGTGCGTTCATTAACGCGTGTAAGCCTTTTCACTGGATCAAAGAGTTTCCCAAGACCGTGGGGAGCAGCCCGGAGCTGATTGCGAGGGTAAAAAACAAGTTCGGTTTGTAGCAGCATTCCCCGGTTCAAGCTTTCAAAATTGTTGCCGGGAAAGGAGGAAAATGAAAATAGACATTTACCCCCATATCCTTCCCGTCAAATATATAGAAGCGGTCAACAGGATATCCGGCGGAGAGTTCTACAATAAACAGGTGAACGAGGCATCTCCGACGCTCACTGATCTCGAAACTAGGTTCAGAGTTCTCGATAAATACGGAGATCTCTTACAGGTCTTGACCCTGGGCACACCTCCTATTGAAGCAGTTGCTAAACCCAAAGACGCAGTCGAGCTGTCCCGGATCGCAAATGATGAGATGGCTGAGCTCGTTGCGAAATATCCGGACCGATTCGTAGCCGCTGTTGCAAGCCTGCCAATGAACGATATCGATGCTGCCCTGCAGGAGACAGATAGGGCTATCAATGACTTACGGTTCAGAGGGGTGCAGCTATTCACGCCGACCAACGGAAAACCTATTGATCAACCCGAATTCTATCCCCTGTATGAAAAGATGGCAGGCTATAATCTGCCAATATGGATTCATCCGGTAAGAGGCCGCTCGACGCCGGACTATGCAGGAGAGGACTCTTCAAAGTATTTCATCTATGGCATATTCGGATGGCCTTATGAGACAACGGCTGCCATGACACGACTCATCTTTAGCGGAGTACTCGAAAAATACCCCCATCTCAAATTCATCACTCACCACTGCGGAGGGATGATTCCCTTTTTTGAGCAGAGGCTTTCCATTGCTTACGATCTGAACGAGATGCGCATGAAATCGAGGGTCAAACAGCGCTTAACCAAACCTGTGCTTGACTATTACCGCATGTTCTATGCAGATACTGCTGTTCACAGCACGGCAGCCATGAGGTGCGGTTACGAATTCTTCGGTTCCGAGCACCTTCTGTTCGGAACGGATATGCCCTATGATAACGAGCTGGGGTTCAGATTTGTCAGACAGGCCATCGAATCCATCGAGCAATTGGATATTTCAGAGGCGATGAAGAGAAAAATATTCCTTGAAAACGCCAGACAGCTCCTACGTCTGCCGATATGAAATTCACTATAAACGAGGCCAGGTGGTGCTATAAATAGCTGAAGATATCCTTCCAGCGGAATAACCACGAGTGGCGGTTCTTTGGCAAGAATTGTTCATCTTAGCCTGCTGATCTTGTTTCTGCGGTGGCGTGTGGCTTATTCTTTCAGTTTCTTATGAGCGGTTGATCACCAAGGGAGGAATCACAGTGAAAATTGACATTTACAGTCACATTCAGCCTCGTAAATACCTGGACGCACTTCTTAAGCTGGTTGAAGCACATCATAAACATCTCCTGACAAGGTTCCGTGTCATTGAATCGACTCGCTCTCTATGGGACATGGGGGAGAGATTCCGGATCATGGATAAATACGAAGGTCTCGTTCAGGTGTTGGTGCCCACGGGGCCCCCTGTAGAGTTGCTCGCAAAGTCTGGAGACGTTGTAAGGTTAGTCAAGCTGTATAACGACGAGATCGCTGAGCTGGTTGAAAAATATCCGGACCGATTCGTTGCCGGCGTGGCCTGTCTCCCCTTAAACGATGTGGACGCCGCTTTGGAAGAGGCTCACAGAGCTATCACGGATCTGGGTTTTAAAGGGGTCCTTGTGGATAGCCCCATCTATGATTACAGCGAAGAAAAGACAAAGCCGATCGACCTGCCGGAATATATGCCTCTTTATGAGATGATGTCAAACTATGATCTCCCGATATGGATTCATCCCAGAAGGCAATCTTCGGTGTCAGACTATACTACAGAAAAAGAATCGAAATATTTTATCTTCCATTGCTTCGGGTGGCCCTATGAAACGACCGTGGCTATGGCTCGTTTAGTGTTCAGCGGTGTTTTAGAGACCTATCCCACATTGAAACTGATTACTCATCACGCCGGTGCCATGGTGCCTTTCTTTGCTGACAGGATTGTAAAATTATATGGATACCAAGAATTTCATGCCCAGACCGCATTCATGGAAAAACTAAAGAAACCTCCTATTGACTATTTCAAAGTCTTCTATAATGATACCGCCCTTTATGGAAACCCGGCCGGTCTTATGTGTGCCTATGCCTTCTTCGGTTGCGATCGCCTGCTCTTTGGCACGGATATGCCCTATGATGCGGAGCAGGGCGACCAATATACTCGAGAAACCATTCATGCCATTGAGCAAATGAACATAACAAATTTGGAGAAAGAAAAGATATTCAAGGAGAATGCCATGGCGCTCCTCCATCTCAGCACAGCAAAGGGCAAGCAGTGACCAAGGTTGAGATTAGTAACGGAATGCGGTAGCCGAGCTACAGGAGGTGAAGAATGAAAGGCAAAGCGAAGAGTCTATCTATGGTCGTGTGGGGTTTATTACTGGTGGTGTTGACGGCAAGCCAGAGCAGGTCTGCGCCCCCGGATTGGCCTAAAACCATGAGCTTTTCAAGCGGCAGGGTAGGCACATCGGTCTATTCGGTAAACATCGGAATGTCGGAGCTCATTTCTAAATACACGGGTGTTAAGACCGTCCCGGAGGCTGGTGCAACTTCCAGGAACCTCATCCTTTTAGACAGGAAACAGATCGAGCTTGGTCTCAGTTTCAATGATGAAGCCTATTTTGCGGCTCGCGGCCAGGGAGAGTTTAAAGAACAGGGAAAAATGAATATCCGGCTCTTATTCAGCAACAGTGTTCCTACGCTATTTGCTTTTATTACCCGCCGTGACGCCAATATCCGGTCGGTCACGGACCTGAAAGGGAAAAACGTGATGTGCATTTACCCCGGGAGTTCCACTTTCACCATGGGGGCAAATATGATCTTCGAAGCGATGGGGATGAGCCCCGCAAGTGTCAGAGCCATATCATTCGGCGGACAGCAAGAGGGAAGTATGGCGTTGAAAGAGAAAAGGATCGCTGCATACGTCTACACACAAACGGTCACCTCTGTTATCCCCTTCATCCAGGAATTGAACACCGAGGTTCCCGTGCGTCTGGTCAGCGCCCCTGAAGAGAAGATCGACACGATTATGCCCAGGTATCCTTATTTCAACAAGGGTGTCCTTCCGGCGAAGATCTATAAAGACCTGACAGACAATAAGGATCTCGTCAGCGTGGGGGTCGTTGACATCATTGTTTGCCGGGGAGATTTACCAGACGATCTTGTGGAGAAGATCGTCGCTGCTATCTTCGATCACGTGGAGGAGCTTCTGCCGATTCATCCGGTTGCCAAGATATGGACCGCGAATCCTGTGGCTTCTGCGGTACTGCCCTTTCATCCCGGTGCAGTGAAATATTACAAAGAAAGGAAGCTATGGACGGAACAACTGGAGAAGAAACAGAGACAACTTCTTACTGAGGTTGGAGCGTCAAAATAGGCCAGCCGTGACAGAAGAAGTGAAGCTGCACTGAAGGAGAGAAAATGGCCTACTACAAGGACCTGCGGGAATACATCAAGGTCTTGGAAGAAAATGGAAAACTGGTGAGAATCAAGCGGCAGATTAATAAAGATACCGAACTTCATCCTCTCGTGAGGTGGCAATTCCGTGGGCTGTCGGAGAAGGAAAGAAAAGCCTTCTTGTTTGAAAACCTCAATGACCTCAACGGTAGAATGTATAAGACTCCGGTACTCGTGGCAGCGCATGCACCTTCCAGGGAGGTTTACGCACTGGCGATGATGTGTGAACCTGACAAGATCAGGGCAACGTGGGAGAAGGCTCAACTTCAGCCTGTGAAGCCTAAGATTGTTGGCCATGGTCCGGTCCATGAAGAGATTCACACGGGAGATCACCTGCTGGATCATAACGGGCTGGAAGAGTTTCCCATCCCTATCTCCACCCCTGGTTTCGACAATGCCCCTTACTTCACTGCAGGGAACTGGGTCTCTAAAGATCCTGAGACCGGGGTGTATAACGTGGGAAATTATCGGGGGATGGTAAAGAGCAAGATCCGGGTCGGGTGCAATTGCCCCCTTCCTCAGCATCTGCGCATGAATCGGGAGAGATACAGGCAGAAGGGAGCCTCCGCAATGCCCGCAGCCGTGGTGATCGGTCCCACCCCAAACATCGGCCTGGTGGCCGTAACCGGGATTCCTTACGGGACCAGTGAATATGATATTGCTGGAGGCATTGCCGGTGAGCCGGTGGAGCTTGTCAAATGCAAAACAATAGACCTGGAGGTGCCTGCAAACGCTGAAGTGGTTATCGAAGGCGAGATCTCCACGGAATACCTGGAACGGGAAGGGCCCTTCGGAGAGTACACCGGATATATCGGACGGGGGAAAATGAACCTCTTCCTTAACATCACAGCAATCACCCATCGAAAGAAGCCCATCTGGAATTCCTTCCTCAGCCAATTCCCACCGAGTGAGAGCAGTACCTTAACCAAACATGGCGTGGAGGGGGCCTTCTATAAATTCCTGAGGTACGATCTTGGCCTGCCAAACCTCACCAAAGTTGCTTTTCATAATGAGAGCGGTGGTCGTCAATTCCTTGCGATCAGCCTGAAAAAGCCGAGTCAGCCGGAAGCATGGAAGGCGCTCAATGGCGCGGCGGCTCTTATGCCAAGCAATGGCAAGATCATCGTTGCTGTGGACGATGATATCGACCCGGAAGACCTGGACAGCGTGATCTGGGCAATCTGTTATGGCATGCAGCCTGACCGGGATATCCGGGTGACGCCGGGGAAGGCGATAGGGTTAGACCCTTCCGCTGCGCCTCCGGAGGCCAGAGATAAGCTGCAACGCCCGCCCACCTCTGCGCTTATGATCAATGCAACAAGGAAGTGGGACTACCCGCCCGTCTCTTTGCCCAGGCAAGAGTTCATGGAGAGAGCAAGGAAGATATGGGACGAGGAAGGGCTGCCCCCTCTGGCTCCGAAAGTTCCCTGGTTTGGCTACTCTTTGGGCAGCTGGACAGAAGAAGATATTGAGGAAGCAGAACTGGCTATGAAGGGAGAATACTATCAAACGGGTGAGAAACTGGGCAAGAATAAAATGAAAGGATAATCAGGCAGATCCTGTACGTCATGAGGAGGGGAAATGGGCTACAAAGATCTGAGGGAGTTTATTCGAAAACTTGAGGAAGAAGGGGAGCTTCAACGCGTCAAAACCGAGGTGGACTGGAACTTGGAACTGAGCGCCATTATGAGGAGGGTCTTCGAGGTCAACGGCCCTGCGTGCCTTTTTGAACGGGTGAAAGATTACCGGACTCCTGTTTTTTCGGGCGGTTTTTTTGGCCATAGGAAATATGGCCTGGCGGTTGGAGCTCAGCCGAATATCCGGTCGGCCTTGAGTAAAGTCCTGCAGGCCGTCAGAAATCCAATTCCTCCCACGATCGTCAATAAAGGACCATGTAAAGAAAACATGGACACGGGGGACAGAATCAATCTTGAGAAATTTCCTGTTCCCAAGTGGCACCACCTGGATGGGGGCAGATACATTGGAACCCTCGGAGTCATCGTTACCAAAGACCCCGAAACAGGCATTCGAAACATGGGGATCTATCGCCAGCAGATGTTGGGAAAGAACAAGCTCGGAACAAACACAACGCAGCACCTGGGCATTCATCTTCAGAAATACAGGGCCATGAATAAACCCATGCCTATTGCTACATCCATCGGCGTGTCTCCCGAGCTTCTTGCGGCAGCTACCATTCATCTCGCTTATGGCACAGATGAGATGGGCATTGCAGGGGGGATCGCCGGTGAACCTATTCCGCTCGTGAAGTGTGAGACCATTGATCTGGAGGTCCCGGCCAGCGCCGAAATCGTCCTCGAAGGAGAGATACCGCCGGATCCTGATCTGTGGCAAGAGGAGGGTCCTTTCGGAGAGTTCACCGGCCATTTCAGCTCTCTCCAACCGATGAAAAGACCTACCGCTTATTTGAAAGCAGTTACATACAGGGATGAAGCCATTTATCAGGGCTGTTCCCCTGGAGTGCCTCCGAACGAAGAGACCACTTATCGAGAGATCGGAGATACGGTAGGCATCTGGGATACCCTCCTGAAGTCAGGTGTCCCTGGAATTAAAGAAGTCTATGCAACAGAGATGGGGTGCGCCCAATTCAAAGTGATCGTCTCCATGGATCGGCAATATTACGCTGGGAATGCGCGCCAGGTTATAGATGTTGTCTTCGGGACGGCCCACGGGGTCAAATGGGTGATTGTGGTTGATGATGACATTGATATCTATGATACGGGGCATGTGGAATGGGCAATAGCCGTCAGGGTTCAACCCCATCGGGATGTCTTTATTACGGACAACAGATGTACGGGCGTTTCCCTTGACCCATCCATACATCCTGACCTCAGGAAATATCCTCTTGT
Organism: uncultured delta proteobacterium; assembly: GCA_963835605.1. Taxonomy (GTDB): domain Bacteria; phylum Desulfobacterota; class Syntrophorhabdia; order Syntrophorhabdales; family WCHB1-27; genus JADGQN01. Next base: position 101,045 of record CAWIHO010000074.1, read on the forward strand.
TCAGACGTCCCGGATAGGGATAGATGCCACGACAAAATTTAAAGGTCACGAATTTCCTCCGGTCGTTAGATCGGCGGACGAGCAGAAAAAACAGGTGGAAAGAAGATGGAAGGAGTACGGATTCAAATAAGGGGGTAGGAGGGGGAGATGGAGAGGAAAAGTGTGAAGATTGTCTCGTTGGCGATCATATCCATAGTTCTCTTGATATTATCCATGCTCGGTTCGGCGAAGGCAGCAACCCGAGATTGGCCTAAAACGCTCAGTTTCCCGAGCGGCAGGATAGGGACCTCGGTTTATTCTATTGTGGTTGGCATGTCTGACCTCATCACCAGATATGTTGGTATCAAAACGGTTCCTGAAGCCGGGTCTCCAGGGAAGAATGTCATCCTCTTGCACAAAAAGGGGGCTGAACTCGCCCTTGGCGATACGAGTGTCGCTTACCTCAGCGCCCGTGGGCTGGAAGATTACAGGGAATATGGAAAAATGAATGTTCGGCTATTATGCAATAACAGCGCCCCCAGTCTCTTTGCTTTTATTACCCGTCGCGATGCTAACATCAGATCTGTAACCGACCTGAAGGGCAAGAGGGTGATGTGCATTTATACACCCAACCCAACCTTTACTTCAGGAGCAAACATGCTGTTTGAGGCCGTTGGGATGACGAAGGCGGATGTCACCGCGATCTCTTATAGCGGGCACCAGGAAGGGGATGCGGCACTCAAGGAAAAAAGAATCGCAGCTTTCATCCACGTGCAGACCGTTACTTCTGTCATTCCCTTTATCCAGGAACTGAATACCGAGGTTCCTGTCCGGATCGTCAGCGCTCCGGAGGAGAAAATCAACGTTGTATTGCCAAAATACCCTTATTTTGCGAAAGGCACTCTGTCTGCCAAGATATATGGAGGCATGACTGATAATAAGGATATGGTCGGCGCCGGCCTCGTCGACGTTATGCTCTGCGGCGGTTATCTGCCTGATGATCTCGTCTATGAGGTGATGAAGGCAATCTTTAACCATGTAGAGGAGTTATTGCCAGTTCATCCCATTGCAAGGATATGGGTGGAAAACCCCGTAGTTGGGACGCCTGTACTTCCCTATCATCCCGGAGCAATCAGGTATTACAAGGAGAAGAAGATGTGGACGGAGGCACTGGAAAATAAGCAAAAGCAGCTTCTCGCTGAACTGGGGGCACAAAAATAATCAAAAACCACTTATCAAAAACCACTTGACAAGCTCTGATGAATTTGCAAACATAGCAGAATAGAGATCGAGCGCTTGCTCTACGAACCAACCCGCCGCAGCTTTTTGCACCGACAGGATTTCTCCTTGAACGTGAAATCCGGGGGAGTTCTCGGGGGCGGTCCAAGATTCATATGCATCAACGAAAGAGCAGGCAATCTTAAGGAGGGGGTGGTGACGCTTCTATAATCCTTCGGGAGATAACTCCGGGATATAGAGCTGCAAGCATCAGAACTGCTATTTTCAAACTTGTGGAGTCGAAAAAGGGGGGTGTGGATATGAAAGGCGGAACAAAAAAATTCGCGGCTTTGATATTGATCCTGTGTCTCTGTCTTCTTAGCGCTTCATTTGCTGGTGCGGCAAGCGACAAAAAGAAAGTGAGCCTGGTTTACGTGGCTACTCCTCCCGGCACTGCTATCTACACCATAGCTATAGCTCAGTCCCAGGTGCTTTCTCGCTATACCAATCTGGAGGTAAGCGTGCAGCCTGCTCTTGGTTCACAGGCTATGCCGGGGTTGCTGGCATCCGGAGATGCCAATGTTGCCAACGTGGGTATTTGTACGATCTGGGAATTTACGAAAGGTATCAATATTGACAAGCCTTACCCTACGCTACGGGTCTTGCAGGGAGGGCACGAGGTGATGTTCGGGTTTATCACCAGGGAGGATAGCCCTATCAAGTCCATCCCGGACCTGAAAGGTCATAAGGTCACGGCGGACTTCCCCCACTTTCCGCATGCTGGGTGCATTGGGGATTTGGGCCATGCAGGCCTACGGCGTGAACCCATCGACGGTAAAAATTCTGAAAGCTGAGAATAGCACGCAAGGCTGCAAAGACCTTGAAGAAGGAAGGACCGAGGTGGCCTTGAGCTCAATTGAAGGCCCTATGATAAGAGAACTGGTTGCAAAGACCAAAATCAGAGTTTTACCCTTTGGAGTGGACAAGATGTCATTCGTCTCCGCAAAAAATCCGGGCCTGTTTCTAGTCCCGACCCCGGCCGGATTGACGGGTATAGGGCCGGGTATTCCGGTGATCAGCTCTCCCAGCACGTTACATACGACGGCCGACCTGCCTGAGGACGTAGCATACCTGATGGTCAAGACGCTGCTGGAGAAGTATGCGGAGCTCAGCCAGGCATCCCCCTACCTGCAACAGTACTCTCCGGACAGAGCCGTGCGCAAAATGCCCGTTCTGTATCATCCCGGAGCGGTACGCTATTACAAGGAGAAAGGCCTTTGGAGCAAGGAGATGGATGAGCTGCAGGCTAGGCTTCTTCGGGAAGCCAAATAGGACTGAATGGGTTCGAAATCAGGCGATATCATGGATGAAAGGGGAAAGACCTCAATTCTGGAAGGACTCAGTGAGACGGGTGAGAAAAAGGAAACGTTCCGGAAGCTCTCGGGTCCGTTGGCTGTTCTCTCCCGCTTCCTTGCCATAGGCCTACCCGTCTATTCATTTCTGTATATCGTGGACCTCCTTACCCCTGTCGGTCTATTCATCTACGGGGGGACTCATAACGCCATATTCCTGGCGGTTGTTCTAACGATGGTCTTTCTCCTGGTGCCCGCTTCAAAGTCAGCTCCTAAGGATAGGGTGCCCTGGTACGACTTCCTTTTGATTGCTATTAGCCTGGCAGGGGTCCTTTATGTTGCGATTTTTTATGAGGAACTTCTTGCGATTGCCGGTGCCCGTGTGACCCTGACTCAGAAGATACTGGGCCTCTTGACCATTTTTGTGCTGCTTGAAGCTGTCAGAAGAACGATGGGTTGGATGCTCATTTTTGTAGCTCTCTTTTTCCTGATTCACGCCAAATTCACGTATCTCTTTCCCGGCCCTTTGCATGGAGCCCATTTTTCCTGGGCCCGCGTTTTAGGCTATATCTATCTTCCCAACCAGGGGATCTTCGGGATGATACTCGGTATCGCCGCATCCATGGTGATCAGCTTTCTGACGTTCGGCGCGTTTCTGGAGGTCTCGGGAGCGGGCCAGGGATTTATAAAACTGTCTCTAGCCTTATTGGGCCGCTTTCGCAAGGAGCGGCTAAGGTGGCTATTCTCGGGAGTGCCCTGTTCGGGACGATCACGGGGAGCGCTATCGGAGAGGTTGGGGTGATCGGCAGCTTGAGCATTCCTCTGATGAAACGGATAGGCTATGAGCCGACATTCGCCGCGGGGGTCGAGGCAGCGAGTGCCTGTGGCGGAATCATCACTCCGCCGGTGATGGGGGTTGTTGCCTTTGTCATGGCTGATTTGACGGGCATCAAATACGGTCGAATATGCCTTGCGGCCATTCTTCCTGCCTTGCTTTACTTTCTTTCAATCTATTGTCAGCTGGATTTACGCGCAGCGCGCAACGGTCTCGTCGGGTTACCCAAGGCTGAGATCCCTTCGCTGAAAGAGGCCTTAAGCGAATGCTGGCTTTTGTTTGTCCCCCTGGCCGTCCTGGTGATAATGATGATGGTCCTCTTAAAGGAGCCGACGGAGGCTATCTATACCGCCGTCGGCATTTTGATACTCCTGCGATTTCTGACTCGGAAGCGACTAACCTTTTCTCAGATCATTACGGCGCTGGAAAAGGCTGGCAAAAGCATGCTTCAGATCACGCCGCTATGTGCTCTAGCAGGCATCATCGTAGGTTCTCTCACCCTGACAGGCCTGGCAATCACCTTCTCCGGCATTATGCTCGCTTTATCAGGTGGAAACCTGCTGGTGCTGGCAATCTTGACGGGTGTTGCCATATACATAATGGGCATGGGTATCTCGATGGTGGCAAGCTACATTCTCCTGGGCGTCCTCGTTGCCCCGGCCATGGGCCAAATGGGGGTGCCAGTCATCGTCGCCCACTTTTTCATACTGTACATATCGGTTTCTATGTTCATCACTCCCCCTATGCGCCCGCTGCCTACGTGGCGG
>CAWIHO010000075.1:0-21048 GCA_963835605.1 uncultured delta proteobacterium
TTCCTCGAGCCTTGAGAGAACTAGACCTGGAGAGCCTTTGGATAGAAGCTGCAAGGTACAGAACCGATGAGGAAAATAAGATTTTAGGGGTGGAGCATGCAAAAGGCGAAACGTGAATTTTATAAGAAGAAACTGTTGAAAATGAGGGCGGCAATACTCGATAAAGCCAAGAAATTGAAAGAGGACTCGTATACGCTCGGCACTGATGGCATTCAGGACATGGCGGATGCCGCGAGCAATGCCTACAATGCAGACATATTGATGAGCCTGAGCGACAATGACCTCACTCTGCTCAAAGAAATAGATTCAGCTTTGGATAAACTGGGAAGTGGAACTTACGGCGTATGTGAAGAGTGCGAAGAGCCGATCACTGAAAAGAGACTCGAGGCAAACCCGGTCGCGCGTTACTGCATCAACTGTCAGAGAATGAGTGAGGAAAAGGGGACGTGATGAAATATAAGATACTGGCCCTGTTCTTTTGCATCTTCGTAATTCTGTATCTCTGTCTTTTGGGCCTCAATCCGGAAGACGCGAAATTTTATGTGGGGGACGGGCGGTATTACACCACGTCGGTTGCCAATTTGGTGACCATCTCGTTTGTACTCGGCCTTTTGATTTCAATAATCTTCGGTTTCTTCTCCGACGCAGGCCGGGCCATAAGCTCGTGGAGAGCCGGGAAACAGGCTCGCAGACGGGAAGAGTTTAAAGAGTCTCTCGAGCGGGCAAGGTCGTATGAGCTGAAAGGCGAGCGAGAAAAGGCCATCGAGTATACGAATAAGCTTATCAGGTCAGCACCTGACCTGGAGGATGCATACCTCCTTGCTGCCGACCTGCATCTGGGTGCGAAAGAGTACGATAAGGCACGGGAAATTCTGAGGCTTGCGGAAGCGAATCTGGGTAAGCGGGAATCGATCCTGTTCAAGATGGTGAGGGTCGATCTGGCAACCAAAGACGTGACGCGGGTCCAGAAGGATTTGAAAGACATCCTCAGCGTTAATGAATCGAACCTGAGAGCAATGGGTATCATGCGGGACCTGCACGTCTGCAACAAGGAGTGGGAGCAAGCCCTGGAGCTGGAAAAGAGGTTGAGAAAGCACATAAAGACCGAGGATGAGACGAGGCGGTATCTCGGAATCAGATACGAGAAGCTCAAGGAGTCTTTCGACAGCCAGGAAGGGAGGGGCCTTGAAGCTGCGGAAAAGGAGCTGCGCGATATTCTGGACGAGGATAAGAGATTTATCCCGGCTCATATCCTCCTCGCTGAAGTTTACAAGAAAACGGGCAAGCTCAATGACGCGGCAAGGGTCTATGGCCGCGGTTACTCCAAGACGGGGCACATCATTTTTCTCCTGAAAATGGAAGATCTTTATATTGCCAGGGGGGAACCGGCTGTCATTCTGAAGATATATCGTAAGATCCTTGATATGGCGCCGAGGAATCGTTTCATAATGTTTCTTTACGCGAAGCTCTGTCTCCGGCTTGAGATGATTGACGAGGCGATGGACACGCTGAATATGCTCTTGGCTGCCGAAGGTGAATTCCCCGGGCTGCATAGAGCAATGGCAGAGGCTTATATCGACCGGGGTGAGCTGGAGAGCGCCATAGAAGAGTTCAGAAAAGCATTCCCCATAGAGCATGCCTACGTGCCCTTCGTCTGTTCGAAATGCCAGTCTGTCAAGGAGAATTGGCAGGATTTCTGTGAGAGCTGTTTCAGCTGGAATACCATAACCGTAAAGCAAGAGGGCCTATTTCAAGAAGAGAGCCCTGACCTCAGGGTGCTGTATGAACAGGACTGGAGGGAACAATGATTGACGATCTTATTTTGAGCAGTCCCAGTAAAATCGTTTTCCTTGTTCTTGATGGTCTGGGGGATATTCCCAATCCCGATCACAATTTCATGACGCCCTTGGAGGCAGCCAGGAAACCGAATATCGACCAGCTTGCTGTAGAAAGAGGTGTGCTCGGAAGGATTATACCTGTGGACATCGGTATTACGCCGGGTAGTGGCCCGGGACACCTCTCCCTCTTCGGCTATGATCCGCTCAAGGTGGAGATCGGCCGGGGCATACTGGAAGCGCTCGGTCTCAACATGGAGATAGAAGAGAACGATCTTGCGGCGCGGGGAAATTTCTGCACGATGAAGGATGAGATCGTCACTGATCGCAGGGCCGGCAGGATTGCAACCGCTGAGACGGTGCGGTTGTGCGGCAGGATTCGAGAGGCAATATCCGACGTAGACGGCGTGCGCATCATCATCGAGCCGGGTAAATCACACAGGTTTGCCATCCTCTTTAGAGGCGATGGCCTGAGTGGTGAGCTTGAAGATGCGGACCCGCACAAAGACCAGCGACCCTACGTCTATGTGAAACCCAGAACAGAGCATGCTGCACGCACCGCCGGACTGCTCAACAGCTTCATCAAGAAGGTCGCAGCCCTCCTCAAGGATGAACCGGTGGCCAATGGTATTCTGCTGCGAGGCTTCTCAAGGAAGCCTGACCTTCAGCCCTTTCCAGTGAAATATAAGCTGGATGCCCTGGCAATTACGACGTACCCCATGTACAGAGGCATTGGAAAGGTGTTGGGGATGAAGGCAGGGAGCGAGCCGAAGAGCTACCAGGAAATGGTAGCGATCATGAAGCAACAGTGGAGCAACTATCAGTTTTTCTTTCTGCACGTCAAAGAAACCGATGTAGCAGGTGAAGACGGGAACTTTGAGGAGAAGGTGAAGGCAATAGAAAACGTGGACAAGATCATACCTGACCTGTGTGCGGCCAATCCTAATGTACTGGTGGTCACGGGTGACCATTCCACCCCCTGTCCGCTAAAGGGTCACAGCTGGCACCCGGTGCCGCTCCTCCTGGTGACAGGTACGGGTGAAAGGGACAGCTTGCCTTTTCACGAAAAGAATTGCGTAAGGGGAAGCATTGGCACGATGTACAGCCGGGAGCTGATGACCCTTGCGCTCGCGCACGCCTTGAAGCTTGATAAATACGGTGCTTGATCACTTCAAATCGGCTGTTGAGATCATATATCCGCAGTCTTGCGGGGGTTGCGGCTCGCCAGGCGCAATCCTCTGCCGCAAATGCAGGGATCTTTTTCGCCGGGTTGAGACCGCTTCGTCCTGCCCTTACTGCGGCAGATGGCTTAGCACGCCTAATGTTTGCGGGGCATGCACAGAGAGCCCGCCTCCTTTTGAACGCGGTTACTACGGCTTTTATTTCGAGGGTCCGCTGCGTGAGGCGCTCCTTGCTTTCAAATTTAAGGGTCGCAAGGAGATTGGCCGTCTTCTCATCCGGCTGCTAGAGGGAGAGCTAAAGGTCATGCGCGAAGTATTTGACGTTATCGCGCCGCTTCCGGTGACAGAGAAACGACTGAAGGAGCGGGGCTTCAATCAGACTTATGTGATGGCGGAAGAGATCGCGGCGATCACCGCCAGACCGCTTAGCCTCTCTTCCTTATACAAACAAAAAGAGACAAAGGATCAGTACACGCTCTCCAGGGAGGAGAGAAGGAAAAACGTCAGAGGCGCATTCGCCGTCCGCAAAGCCGAAACAATAAGAGGTAAACGCATTTTGTTGGTGGATGATCTGATGACCACGGGCAACACGGTCAGGGAGGCATCGCGCATACTTCTTTCCGCGAAGGCGAAGGCGGTTGTTGTTTTTGCGCTGGCAAGGACACCATGAAGAAATTTCTGATCATATGCTGCATTATACTCCTCTTCTTTTCGGCCCTTGGCGTGGTCCTATGGATGAATCTGGCTTCCATAGGTACTTACGTGGGCACCCAGCTCCTGGGCAGGGCGATTGGCGGAAGTGTCCAAATAGGGCGCCTTGAGCCGGGTTACAGCAACGGCAAAGTCACCGTCGATATTTATGACCTGACCCTTAAGGGTGTTGCCGAGGGAACCATTAAGAACGCACGTCTCCAGGTCAATCCATGGAAGGGGCTCTATATCACGGCCGTGAGTATCTCCGATTTTGACATCTCGATCAAGGATTCCGGGGGCAGAGTTGATCTCATTCCCGTTCCTGTCGAACTAGCTGAGTTGAGACGGGGGAGCCTGACGTATCGGGGCCAGAAATATATTGTACGCGAATTGAAGGTGAAAAATTTCAACACCGGTGGAAACCTGGAATTCGAGCTGGATGGAGGCGCAGAGGGATTTGGTAACCTGAAAACCAAAGGCGGGGGTTTCTTCAAAGATAAACGGTCCGATATCCAAGGCGAGCTCTCTTTCGTCCGCGTGGATCTGTCTCGGATCCTGAGAGGCTACGAAGGGCTGCTGAGCGGTGCCGGCAGTTTCACATACAAGGATGGGAAATTCACGTTTGCCACCGATGTCGAAGCCTCTGATTTTGCTATGCGTGAAGCATTTCTGAAGAAACCTATCCGGCTCACGCATGACGCGGCCAAGGCCCGGGTGGAGTTCGCGGGTACCAAGACAGACCTAAAATTCGAGCATCTCTTCTTCAAAGGGGTACCTGTTCAGCTGGATATCAAACTATCCGGAAAGTATCTTGCTTCACTGGAACTACAGACGGGCCCCCTTGCCGTCCCGGACGTCAAGGAGTATATAAACCTCGCACCGTTGGCAAAGAGGGGCTCCGATGTCCTTGATCTGCTGACAGCCGGCACGATCACGGTCAAGAAGCTCACGTATACCGAGCCCCGACCCTTCCGTGCCGAGTTCTATCTGGCTGACGTTGCCGCAGCCTACGAGAAAATAGAGGTGCGCGGCGTAGAAGGGTCGGTTAGTCTCGATGAGCAAAAAATGGTATTTCTCCCATGCGAAGGGCTCGTTTCAAAGGAGCAGTTTCTCTGATGTTTCCGTAACCGTTCCATTCGCCGCTGAGCAGTATATCGAGGCGAGGGGCAGGTTTGCCATCGATATGAGGGATGTTTCAGAGCTGGCAGGGCTTGAGGATTTCACCGTCACATCAGGCGTGGCAGAGGGCGAGGCTGAGGCGAGGGGCCGTGAAGATACGGCTGTCGAGGTCTCCGGCAGAGGCAGGCTCAGAGATGCGCGATTCGTGTGGAGGAAGCTCCCCTTGGAGGCTTCCGGTTCTTACAGTTTTCATGACGGCGAAGTGAACTTTGAGCCGCTCGTGCTCTCTCGGGGAAAGACTGAGTTGGTCCTGAACGGGCCGGTCCAAAAAGGATCGGCCCGTCTTAATATGAAAGGTACGATAGGCGCCGCGGAGATTAATTCCCTTCTTCACCTGCCGTATTCTCTCGATGGCGTAGTACTTGCTGAAGGAGCGTTCGCAAAAGAGCAAGAGTCATACTCCGCGCGAGGGGATTTATCTCTGAAAGACCTCTCTCTCGAAGTGCCCGGTCTCATTAAAAAAGAGAAGGGGGTAGAGAGTGCGGCGACAGTGAGCATGCGGTGGGGCCAGGGGATGGCTCGGATTGATGGGCTCACGTGTACGATTGCTGATGCCACTTTTCGGGCCAGTGGTGACGTGATGAAAGATAGAATTGTTAATCTGAAGATGGCGCTCAGCGCGCCTCAACTCGATACCGTGTCGAAGCTTTTTTTTGCTGACCGCATGCAGGCGGCAGGGAGTCTGCAAGCAAACCTGTCCGTGGCCGACCTGCGTTTTCCCCTGACAGAACTTCCTCTCGTTGATGGAGAGTTGCGCTTGCGTGATGGCGCCCTGAGGCTTCCCTTTCTCGTGAAGCCGCTCGCCGACATCGAACTTTCCGCTGACTTCAAGGGGGGGAAGTCTTTCATAAATCTCACGGGACTTCGCATCGGGAGCACGGTTGTGCGCAAGGCAACCTTGTCAATGGAGGCAATGAAGTCGCAACGTTTTTCGGTGATGATCGACATGAAGAACTTTGAACCTGCTGACCTTGCGACGCCTGAAAGAAGGAAGTTCCGGATCCCGGTCATCGCTAAGGAGAGCCTCATGGCAAAACTCGCCGGAGATTTTGACATCAAAGCGGAGCGAGTGGCAGACGAGGACTTGGTGGCCAACGATGCAGAACTCATCGGTGTGCTGATAGACCGACGCATCGGATTCTCGAAGGTGTCGGGAAAAATTTTCGGGGGTACTCTCTTTTTGGAAGGGAAGGTCGATCTATCAAAAGCGTTGCCGTCGCTGGACGTTTCCTGCAAAGCGCAAGACATCAAGGGCGGTCTCTTTCTTCGACTGTTCGATCCGGACAGCCAGATCCTGGAGGCAACAGGCGCTGTTACGGCCAATCTTTCCTCTTCCGGCGGGGATAGTGATGAGCTGCTCAGAAACATGAGTGGAGAGGTTGTTGTTTCCAGCCGCGATGGGGTAATCAGGAAGTGGAACCTTCTTTCGAAGATTCTGGGCGTCCTGAATCTTTACGACTTCTTCAGAGGAAAGGTAAATCTGCTGGAGAAGGGGCTACCCTACACCAAAGCAGGCTTCACGCTTAAGGGTGAGAGCGGTCTCTTCAAGACGGAGGATTTCCTGATAGATAGTTCATCCATGCTTATAGCCGGAAGCGGTAACGTAAATCTGTCGGACAAGACCATGGATGCGAAGCTAATCGTTTCTCCAATGGTGACACTCGACCGTACAGTAAACAAAATTCCGATTCTAAGGAGCATCTTCAAGCGCAAAGAGGGTGGGTTCTTGTACGTGGCCATTGATGCGAAAGGTCCCTTACGTGATCCGGAAGTGCATCCAAGCTACGTCGAAACGTTCGGGAAAAGGCCGATAGACTTCCTGAAGAATATATTTATGCTGCCTAAAGGGGTGTTCGAACAATGAAAATCGGGATCATCGGAGCTGGAAAGGTGGGCATAGCCCTTGGTCACGTATTGCAGAACAAAGGGTTTGCCGTTGTCGCGGTTGCTTCACGAAGAGATGAGTCTCTGGAACTTGCGCGGAACTACATCCCGGGTAAATGTATGTACACGAAGGACGTATCAGAAGTGGTACGATATGCGGATGTGGTCGCGGTTACGACCCAGGATCGCGAAATCCACGCTGTAGCTAAGGAAATCTTTCAAAAAACGGACCGGCTCGATCAGAAGCTCTTTTTCCACACAAGTGGGGCCCATCCTGCCACTGAGCTCTCACCCCTGGAGCAAAAAGGGGCAATGCTTGGCTCGCTCCACCCGCTTCAGACCTTTCCAGACGTAAATAGCGGCATTGTGGCCCTTCCCAGGACGTATATTTTCATCGAGGGAGATGAAAAGGCGCTTCCGGTGCTCGATCTACTTGCGTCGACAATAGGGTTTAAGGCAGTCAGGATCGAGAGTAAAAACAAACTCCTCTATCACCTCTCCGCCGTTTTTGTATGTAACCTTCTTACCGCGCTGATGCACACGGGGGAAGGCATCGTGAACCGGATCGGCATAGAGCTGACGCCCTTCTTCCCTATCATAGAGACGACGCTTCGGAACATCGAGAACAAGGGGCCGCTGCTGTCGCTGACAGGCCCGGTCGTGCGCGGCGATGCAGAAACCGTGGCCTCCCATCTCGAGGCGATCAAGGGAATGGAGCCGCAAGAATCGGTCTACAGGACGCTTTCACTCGTGGCGCTGGAGATGGCGAAAATCAGGAAGACCTTAAAGCCGGAAGAGATGGAAAAACTGGAACGCGTGCTTAAAAAACAGTAAGCAGTAAGCCGTAAGCAGTAAGCAGTTCTCAGCCTTAACCTTTGCTTTAGCCTTTACCTTAACCTGTGTTACGTGCGCTCCATCCGCTCTATAATACCTCGATACGTGGCGTGGACGAGATTTCTGTCAAACTCATAGAACTCCTGGAGCATGGCATCCTGTTCCTGTTTGGTGAAGTAGCCCATGACGGGCATGAAAAATTGCCTGTCTTCCTTTTCGATATGGGTGGGATAGAAATTGACGAGCCAGGTAATAGCATCAACGATGTCACTTAAAGCATCAGCGTTGCCCGTAAGGTACCGCTCTTTGGCGTCAAGAAGGCTCTTGGTGGCCTTTCGTGCCCGGGCGTGCTCTTCCAGCAGTTCCCCCATGATACCTTTGTGTTCGTCGGAAAGGCCTTTCTTTGCGAGGTCTCGGAAAAGGATATCCTCCTCTTTGCCATGATGGCACCGGTCAGCGTAATTCTTGATGAAATCGACGGCAACATCGATGAAAACAGGATCTGGTTTCTTCTGTCTGCCCACCTTCTCCAGCTGCTGTTTGAGTAAACGGATCATCCGTTCTATCAGTCTATGTTCGATCATCAAAGGACCGATAGGCATCATAAAGCACCTCCCAGAGAAGTGTTGAGTGTTAGTGTTGAGTGTTATGTGATTAAGGATATGTGTCATGTGTTGTGTGATTCGCCTTGAGGTATAACACTTAACACACTAACACTGTTCACTGTTTTTGTGGTGGTCCCAACGAGAGTCGAACTCGTGTTACCGACGTGAGAGGCCGGTGTCCTAGGCCACTAGACGATGGGACCTGCACGACATCCTACCAGAAACGGGCGCATTTTTCCAGAGTAAAGTTGCCGGCTTGTGGATTGAGAAAAAATATCATATAATAACGGCTTGGTCGGGGCGTAGCGCAGTCTGGTTAGCGCACCAGTATGGGGTGCTGGTGGCCGCTGGTTCGAATCCAGTCGCCCCGATTCTTATTATCCTTTCGGTGGTATCGTTGTTAATTCTTCTATCAAATGATGATGGCATCGGCTCTGAAGGGCTGATTGCGCTCAAGAACGAGCTCTCGCGGACCGATGAGGTGTGGGCCATAGCTCCTGAACGGGAACGCACGTGCGTAGGCCACGCGATCACGCTCCACAAGCCCTTGCGTATTAAAGAGCACGGCGATCGCGTTTTCTCCACGAACGGAACACCGGCGGACGCGATACTTCTCGGGGTCAAAGGCCTGCTTCCGTGCAAGCCTGATCTCGTCATCTCCGGTATCAATAAGGGGCCGAACATGGGCCAGGACGTGACTTACTCCGGGACGGTTGCAGCCGCTAAGGAAGCGGCATTCATGGATATCCCTTCCATTGCGGTATCGTTGGATGGCAGGAAGGATTTTCTCTTCGACCAAGCTGCCCGGACAGTGCGGGAAATAGTCGAAAAAATGCAGGCCAATCCCTTGCCGGAGCACACCTTTTTGAACGTTAACATCCCGAATTTACTGAGAGAGGGCATCAGGGGTTTTATGGTGACAAGGCTCGGTAAAAGGATATATAATGGTAAGGTAGTCGAGAGAACGGACCCGAGAGGCGGTAAGTACTACTGGATCGGTGGAGACGGCGACGGATTCGAGCCTCTGGAGGGTACCGATCTTCTCGCAGTCTCTGAGGGTTTTGTCTCGATTACCCCTTTGCACTGGGACATGACCACGTATGCGGCCATGGAAACGTTTAAGAAAATGTTTTAGGGTTGCTGAATATAGACGGAGGCGCGCCGGAACTAAGTGAAGTATTATATCGAGAACTTTGGTTGTCAGATGAATGAACACGATGTTGAGAAGGTCAGCGCTCTTCTCCACACCGCCGGCTATGAAAAAGTGCGCGAAGCAGCCGGGGCCGATGTGGTTATTGTCAATACCTGCTGCGTTAGAGAGAAGGCGGAGCAAAAATTTTATAGCCTGATGGGTCGGCTGAAAACGTTAAAAAGGAGAAAAGGCACCCTTCTCGGTGTGACAGGTTGCATCGCGCAGCTGGAGAAAGAGGGTTTAGCGGAAAAACTTCCTTTCATCGATTTCAGCCTGGGTCCGTCGAGCATTCACAGGGTCAGAGAAGCCGTCGAGTCAGCCACGCGGAACAAGCGGTTTCTCGATTTTTCCGATAATGGTTGCGCAGCGTCTCTGCATGTGAGGCCGCGGACTGAGGCCGGGACGCTAAAGGCTTATGTGACGATCATGAAAGGCTGCGACAATTACTGTAGCTATTGCATTGTACCTTATGTGCGTGGACGCGAGAAGAGCAGGCAGAGTTCCGATATTCTGGAGGAGATCAGAGGACTGGCAGGCCGAGGCGTAAAGGATGTGACGCTCCTCGGGCAGAACGTGAATTCCTATAATAAAGGGCAAAAGGATCTCTCCTTCCCCGAGCTTCTCTCGAAGGTGAACGACATAAACGGGATCGAACGGATACACTTTGTCACCTCGCATCCAAAGGACCTCTCCAGGGAGCTGATTGACTGCTTCGGAAGTCTTGAGAAGCTCTGCGAGCATATTCATCTGCCTTTCCAGTCAGGCTCGGACAAGATTCTCAGACTTATGAACCGTGGCTATACGGTCGAGGAGTATAGTGAAAAGCTCGACCTCTTGAAAAACCGTTGCAATAACATTGCAGTTACGTCAGACTGTATCGTCGGTTTTCCCGGCGAAGGCGAGAAGGACTTCGAGGCAACGATGACGCTCGTCAAGAGTGTGCGTTTTGATGGTCTCTTCTCGTTCTGTTTTTCTCCGAGAAAGTTTACGCGTGCCGCGGACTTGCCGGATGGCGTGCCCAGGGAAGAGGCGATGCGCAGATTGCAGGAACTGCAGTCAATACAGAAGGCAATAACCAGGGAAAGGAATAGAGCGTTAGAAGGTACGAAGGCAGAGGTATTGGCCGAAGGAGTGAGTAAGAACTCAAGCTTAGAGCTTACGGGCAGGACCAGGAGCAATAAGATCGTCAACTTCGAAGGTGCCCGAGACCTTGTCGGCGAGCTGGTGGAGGTTGCGATTATCAAGGGTTGTGCCAATTCCCTGAAAGGGGCCCAAGTGAAGGATGACGGCAACAGTTTTGTGAAACGAGAGAATGACGCTCTAAGCAGCCCAGAGCCGGTCGCGAGAGGGGGAGGTCCGCGGGCTGCCGAGGAGGGGCGACGCGAGCCCCACTATGTAGCGTAAGGAGGTATGTGATGCTTAAAGAAATGAAGGTCGCGGGGATAACCGTCGACCCCTTCACCAACACGCCCATTGTGATCCTTAAGGATCTGGAGGAGAAGGATGTCCTTCCGATATGGATAGGTCTTTTAGAGGCTTCCAGCATTGCCACAGCGCTGGAAAACATTCAGACCCCTCGGCCTATGACACACGATCTCCTCAAGAACGTGTTGGACAGCCTCGGAGCCAAGGTGGTGAAGATCGAGGTGAATGATCTCAGGGATAACACGTATTACGCGCTCATTCATATGGACGTCAACGGCAAGAGGCTGGTGATCGATTCAAGACCTTCTGATGCGATTGCGCTTGCGCTGCGTGTGAGTGCAGCTATATTCGTCGAGGAGAGCGTGATTAAGAAGTCCGCGAAAATCGACCTGGCAAAAAAGGAAGATAAGATTGTGGTCGATGCGAATGAGTGGGAAGATGTCCTTGAAAATCTTTCTCCCGACGATTTTGGAAAATACAAGATGTGAAAGGCAGTGTTTAGTGTTTAGTGTTTTGTGTTTAGATTTTGTCGGCCGACGGTCAACGGATAACGGTTAACGACAAATATGATAGATTTACACACCCATACCTTCTTCAGCGATGGTGAACTGGCACCTTCGGAACTTGCGCGAAGAGCCTACCTAAAGGGCTACAAGGTCCTCGGCATTTCGGACCACGCTGACTCCTCGAATATAGAGCTTCTTATTTCAGCCCTCTTGAAGCTCCACGAAAAGGCCGAGTACTACGAACATATCACCATCGTACCCGGCGTAGAGCTGACTCATGTGCCGAAGGGGCTCATTGGAGAACTGACCCGTCATGCACGGAATCAGGGTGCGCGCCTCGTGGTGGTCCACGGGGAGACCATAGTCGAACCCGTCGAAGAGGGCACGAACCGGGCTGCGATAGAGGCAGGCGTCGATATACTGGCGCATCCGGGTCTCATCACGGAGGAAGACGTTCTGCTCGCCAAGAAAAAAAACGTGCTCCTGGAGATCACCGCGAAGAGGGGCCATTCGCTTAGCAACGGCCACGTAGCAAGACTTGCCAAAAAGGTAGGCGCAAAGCTCATTTACAGCACTGATGCGCACGCCCCTGCCGACCTTCTTCCCGAGGAAATGGCGCGAAAGGTTGTAGAGGGTGCAGGCCTTTCTTCGGAAGATTTTGCCATCATGCAAAAGAACGCTCTTGAGCTTGTCAGGAAGATCATGGAGGCGAGATGAGGCTCACCGTGGACGAAAGCATCAAACGGATACCCTTCTATCCCAAGGCTGCACTCTACGGTTCTGAAGAGGGTTGGACGCGGCTTGCCTCGAATGAGAACCCGTTCCCTCCGTCATCAAAGGCAGTTAACAGCATACTCGAATCCGTCTTCTCCATAACCCGGTATCCGGAGAGTGAGTTTGAACTTAAGGCTTTGCTTGCTGCCAAGTATGGCCTGGAGCCGGGGAATGTCGTCATCGGCAACGGCTCCAACGAGCTGATCGAGACGGCCTTCAAGGGTATGCGTCACCCAACGCGGAAGAGGGTGCTGGTGCATGAGCCGTCCTTCGCATTCTATAGCATTGCAGCGCAGATCTATGGCTTTGAGGCGCGCCAGATCCGTTTTCCCGATCTCACGGTAGACCTGGCCGTGGTTCTTGAGCACATAGATGAAAGTGTCAGGATCGTCTTCCTGAATAATCCCAACAATCCGACAGGGACGATCTTTGAAGATGCGACGTTCAAATCGTTTCTCGACAGACTGCCGCCCGAGGTGCTCGTGGTGGTCGACGAGGCATACGCGGAATTTGCCACGAGCAAGAAGTTCCCGAAATCGATGACGTACGTGCGGAATTACCCGGTGCTCGTACTTCGCACGTTTTCCAAGGCTTACGGGCTGGCAGGGCTCAGGGTCGGCTACGGCGTAGCCGATGCATCGATCGCTTCCTTTATTGAGCGAACAAAGCAGCCTTTCAGCGTCAACATGATGGCCCTTATTGCCGCGAAGGCGGCGTTGAGCGACGACAAATACGTGGCGAAAGTGCTGGAGAGCAACATACAAGGAAGGGATTTCTTCTACACGCTTTTTGCGGAGCTGGGCCTTGTCTTCATCCCGACAGAGGCCAACTTCGTTCTTGTGCGCGTGGGTCCAGACGCGGAAGAGCTGACCAAAAAACTCTTTGAGAAGAAAATTCTCGTACGATGGATGGGAGCATACGAACTCCCGGAATACATCCGCGTGACCATAGGGACAATGGATGAGAACAGACTGTTCGCAAGCGGCCTACGGAGTCTGCTTCAATGAGAAAACGGCCTGTGATCACTGTCGATGGACCGAGCGGCGCCGGGAAAAGTACCGCGGCGAAAGCGCTTGCATCAGCGCTCGGTTACGAGTATATGGATACCGGTGCGATGTACAGGGCTGTTGCTTATGCGTATTCCAGAGAAAAGGAGAAACCGGACATCGAGCCGTTCCTGCGGAGCCTTACGTTGAGATTTATCTTCGGCTAAGCCGACCCAGGTCTTTCTGAATGGAGAAGAGATCTCACAAAAGATACGGACCCCTGAGATCTCCATGCTGGCATCAGCTCTCTCCCAGGACCCGCGGGTGAGGAAGTACCTCACCACCATGCAGCGGGAGCTTGGAAAAGAAGGCGGTGTCGTGCTGGAAGGGCGAGACACGGGTTCTGTTGTCTTCCCCGACGCGGAAGTGAAGTTTTATCTCGATGCGGACGTCGAAGAGCGGGCACGCCGACGCTATCTTGAACTATCTCCAGAATCTTCGGGTCATGCTTACGGCGATGCGCTGGGGCAGGTGAAAAAGGAGATCGAGAAAAGGGATACGGACGATTCGGAACGAGAGATCGCTCCGCTCATCCGGCCTCAAGGGGCGCACTATGTTGACACGACTCGCCTCGATGTCGAGGGCGTGGTGCGGATCCTGAAACAGCACGTCGATCAGGTTTCGCGATGATGCAAGTGATCAAGACAGACCAGACCGGCTTCTGCTTCGGCGTAAAGAGGGCCATTTCAAAGGTGCTGAAAGAGCTGGAAAAGAAAGGAGAGAACATTCATACGCTGGGCCCGCTTGTCCACAACCCTCAGGTCGTGGCCACGCTCCAGGAGCAAGGGGTCATCCCCGTTGACGATGTGCACAAGGTTGAGAAGGGGGTGATCTGTTACAGGTCTCACGGTATCGAGAAAGAAGAAGAGGAGGAAATCCGTGAGAAAGGACTCGTTGCCATAGATGCTGTCTGTCCCTTTGTGAAGAAGGTGCGAACCCGTGCCCTTTACCTGAAGAAGCAGGGATACACGGTTGTCATTGTAGGGGATGAGAAGCATCCCGAGGTAAAAAGCGTGTTGAGTTATTTGGATAATGATGGTATTGTACTGCAACATCCGCGCCCTATCGAAGCCAGGAAAATTGGAGTAGTCAGCCAGACCACCCAGGATCTTGAGACACTGAAGGATGTAGTCGGGGGCTTGATGGACCGGGCGGAGGAGATCAGAGTGTACAATACCATTTGCGAAAGCACCTTTCTGAGAAAGAAACAGGCGGTTGACCTCGCAACGCGGGTTGAGGCAATGCTGGTGGTGGGGGGCAAGTCGAGTTCCAACACCACGAAGCTCTATCACATGGTGAAGAAGGTGCAGCCCAACAGTTATCATATTGAGACGGAGGAAGACGTAAGGCCTGAGTGGTTCTCCGGTGTAAAGAAGGTAGGCATCACAGGGGGCACGTCAACTCCTGATTTTATGATAGAAAGAGTGGAGAGGCTCGTAAAAAATCTTTAGGGGGAAGCACATGGCTGACACTTCTGAAACCGGCACGCAGAGCGAGAGAACCGAAGAGGAGATGAAGGAACTCTATGAAACCTCGATGAAGACCCTCCAGGAAGGGAATATTCATAAAGGCAGGGTAATCAACATTGTCAATGACAGCGTGATTGTGGATGTGGGTTTGAAATCAGAGGGCAAGCTGCCCCTGAATGAAGCAGTCGATAAATCAGGCAACCCGAACGTGCAGATCGGTGATGAAGTCGAGGTCATGGTAGTCGGCAGGGAGGAGAAAGATGGTCTTCTCGTGCTCTCAAAGCAGCGGGTCGACATCATACGGTTGTGGCAGAACATTGACAAATCCCTGGAGGAAGGGCTGGCCCTGGACGGAACGGTGACCTCGGAGGTGAAAGGTGGCTTCCTGGTAGACATAGGCGTCAGCGCGTTTCTCCCCATATCGCAGGTCGATCTGAAGCCGGTTAAAAATTCCGCTTCCTTTGTCGGAAGGCATCTCAAGTTCAAGGTAATCAAGGTTAACAAGAAGAAAGATAATGTGATTGTCTCGCGCAGGCAGCTTCTCGAAGAAGAACGGGACCGCAAGAGAAAAGAGTTCTGGAAGAACATAAAAGAGGGCCAGGTGCTCTATGGATTTGTCAAGAGCATCACCGACTACGGTGCTTTTGTGGATCTCGGCGGGGCTGACGGATTCCTCTACATCAACGATATAACGTGGGGTAGGATCAACCATCCCAAGGAATACCTGAAGCTTGGCGATGAAATTAAGGTCAAGGTGATCGGGGTCGACGAAGAGAAGAGAAAGGTCTCGGTGGGCATAAAGCAACTTAAGGGTGACCCGTGGCTCAAGGTTGAGGAAAGATACCCCGTTGGGAGCAAGATACGGGGTAAGGCGGTCGGCGTCGTCGACTACGGCGTTTTTGTTGAGCTTGAAGCCGGCCTGGAAGGCCTTCTCCATGTAAGTGAGATGAGCTGGGACAAGAAGTTGAAGAACCCCGGTAAGATGGTATCGAGGGGTGACATTCTTGAGCTCCAGGTGCTCGACATCGATACCGAGAAGAAGAGAATATCATTGGGCATGAAACAGCTTCTGCCCGATCCCTGGAAGGAGCTTGCTCAGAAGTACCTGCCCGGCTCCGTCGTGGAGGGCAAGGTTAAGAATCTCACGGACTTTGGTCTTTTCATTGGTATCGAGGATGGTATCGACGGGCTGGTTCACGTGTCCGAGCTCTCCTGGTCGAGGAGGAAGGGGGTCTCTCCGGATAGCTTCAAGAAGGGGGCGCCGATTGAGGCTCTGGTCCTCAATATCGACCCTGAGCAGCGAAAGTTCTCCTTGAGCCTGAAGCGGCTTAAGGAAGACCCCTGGAAGGGACTGCTGGAGCGCTACCATGTGGGAGACGTGGTCGAAGGTTTCGTTACCAGTATCACGGATTTTGGCGTGTTTGTCGAAATCGAAGAGGGGATCGAGGGTCTGATCCATCTTTCAGAGCTCGATACCTCAAAAGGAAAACACCCATCCGAGCTTTTCGCCATGGATGACAAGGTGCGGGCTGTTGTTATCCATGTTGACGAAAGGGAAAAGCGCATCGGCCTTTCCGTCAAGACCTTGAAGAAGATGGAGGAAAAGAAGGAAACGGACGAATTCTCCGCCAAGGAGGAACCTCGTGGTGCCCTCGCAACGCTTGGCGATTTTCTCGTGCCCGCGATAATCAAAAGCAACCAGGACAAAGAGACATAGGGGGGCGCATGCCAATCAAAAAGGAATTGCTCGATATCCTGTGCTGTCCTCAGTGCAAGGGCGACATACATCTCAACAGCTCTGGAGACGGCCTCATCTGCGACAAGTGTAAACTCCTCTATCGGATACAGGATGATATCCCGGTTATGCTGATCGATGAGGCTACGCCTCTCAAAGAATAGAAGTGCCGCGTAGACCTTTTTCTACTCCCCGTTATTAAACTCTTTCAACAATTTCTCCGTATTCTTCCCGAAACATGTGCGGCTCGCGTTGGCGCGTTTCTGGGCAGAGTAGCGCTAAGGCTTCTCACCCGGCGCAGAAAGGTTGCGATGGCCAATGTGAGAAGGATAGTGAGGGGCGTTTCGGATGCGCAGGCGGAGGCCGTGGTGCGATCCTGTTTTGAGAAACTGGGCACCAACTTTGTCGAATTACTCCTTATCCCGTATCTTCCCAAAGAAGATTTCCCAAAGCGATTCCACGTGGAAAACGTGCACCACGTGGAGGAGGCAACGAAGCTCAACAAAGGCATATTAGCCCTGGTATTTCACTACGGCAACTGGGAGATCATGGGTATAGCATCGTTTCTGCTGAAACGGGAGGTCATAGCGCTGGCCCGGCCTCTCAAAGGACAAAAATTCCTGCAGGGTTTTATAAACCAACTTCGCGCTGCCACAGGCCTGACAGTTATTCCCAACCAGGATACGGCGCGGGATGCGATGAAATACCTGAGGGAGAACAGGATCGTGGCCATCCTTGGCGACCAGAGAGAGAAGCGGTCAAAGGGTGTGTATGTGGAACTGTTCGGCGAGAAGGTCCCCACGTCGAAGGGCATAGTGATGCTCGCCATGAGGACCGGCTCGCCGGTGATGCCCGTGTATTTGAGACGCGAAGGGTTCTTAAGATACACGATCGTCTTTTGTGAGCCGATCGAGATGGAGAGAAAAGGAAATATCGAGGAGCTGATATATAAGAACGCAAGGAAGGTAAATGCGTTTCTGGAGGGGTTGATAGCAGCGCATCCGGAGGAGTGGTTCTTGGTCCATCGACGCTGGGGCCGCGACGCCTACTGACGCGTATGCCAGGCTGCCTTTTGCGCCTAACTTCGTTGCCCTTCGGCCTCGTCCTACTTCGACGTACCGCCAGGTACGCCTGCGTAGTCCAGCCCTCGGCTCGCCTCGTTATGCCATCAAAATTCAGCCTGGCATCAGCAAATCGACACGCGCATGCTCCTCGTGGCTTCCACCTACCCCAACGTAACAAAATGGATTGACCTTTAGGACGGCTGAGGGTCATTATCTAACCTGCTTTTTCTTGAAAAAAGAAAAGGAGGAACAGAGATGACCGAGACACAGCCGAGCACTCGCCAAGCATTAAGAAGTGAACACGCAGGAGCAACTGAGCAGCATCGTGCGCACACGACCATTGACCATATCCTTGAGCGGCTCTCCCCTATCGAGGTTCCCGCAAAGGAAGCGTTCGAGCGCTACCTCAAGCATAAGTCACGCCTGAACCACAAGCGGAGCACGCTCGAAAGTTCTTTCACCTCTGTCATGCTCTTCTTGAGCTTCTACGGAAGATCGAAGCGTGATCTTAAGGATCTCGAGCGTGCTGACCTGGAAGCCTTCATCGAACACGAACAAGATCGCGGTATGCACATCACGACCGTCAAAACCCGGATGGCCTTCATCGTTGCCTTTCTCCACTTCCTCATCGAGCAGGATCTCATCCCCGGGAGCTCCCTGAAAAAAACGATCAGGCTCAAGCTCCCCGACACGCTTCCCCGCGCGATAGCCCCCAAGGATGTGCGAAGGCTCCTCTCCGTGATCCACAACACCCGGGACCGTGCTCTCACCCTGCTGCTCTTAAGGACGGGTATCAGGATCGGTGAAGCGCTCGGCCTCACGCTCAACGACCTCGACCTTCGTGACCGGAAGGTGCACCTCTACCAGGGAGAAAAGAATAGCCAGGGAAGAGTGGTCTACGTTTCCGATGACGCACTCTTCGCACTCAGGCGCTGGCTCAAACGACGGGATCCCGAAAAGCAGTTCCTCTTCTATGGCCTGAAAGACAGGCCTCTCTGCTACAGTGCGGCGCTCTCGCGCTTCCATAAATACCTCACGAGAGCAAAACTCACGGAGAAGGGCTACACGGTGCATTGTCTTCGCCACACCATGGCCTCCGAGTTATTAAATGCCGGCATGCGTCTCGAAGTGCTCCAGCAACTCTTGGGCCATCAGGATATCGAGGTAACCCGCAGATATGCCCGGCTCACCGATACCACGCGACGAGAAGAATACTTCCGGGCCATGGCGAAAATCGAGAAAGGAGAGATCGATGGTAATTACCGATAGCTTCCGAAGGTCGTTAAAGAGAAAGAACTATTCTTCGCAGACGATGAAGACCTACATGCATATCGTGACGCACTTCATCCAATGGCTTGCGGTCCCGCTTGCTTCCGTGACCCGCGATGCGATCGGTGCGTACGTGGATCACCTCCAGAGGCGGCATCTGGCCCCGAAGACGATCACGAACTACCTGCAGACCGTCAGGCTCTTCTTCGACTATTGCATCAACGAAGAAGGAATAGTGATGCAGAACCCGGTCACCAAAATCGCCATCCGTCTGCCCAAACCCTTGCCCCGTCACCTGAAGGATGACCAGGTTGCGAGCCTTCTTGCCGTCATCAAAAAAGTCCGAGACCGGGCGATGTTCATGGTGATGCTCCGCTGCGGCCTTCGCGTTGAAGAAGTTGCCCGCCTTACCATCGATGCGGTAGAGTACCAGCGACGCCAGCTCTTTGTCGCCAACGGCAAAGGCGCCAAGGACCGTATGGTGTACGTGAGTGACGACGCGTTGGCTGCACTGGTGACGTATCTTGAAAAGCGGTCATCGAAGACGCGGGCACTCTTCGTGGTGGAGAAAGGACCCATGAAAGGGCAACCGATCTCCGTCCGGGGTATCCAGAAGAGAATCGAATACTATGCGCGCAAGAGCGGCGTCGCGGCGTCGTGTCATTCGCTGCGTCATACCATGGCCACACAGTTACTCAATGCAGACGCTCCGCTCTCCTCCATCCAGGACCTCCTGGGACATAGCCACATCACCACGACGCAGCGCTACTGTCGGGTGGCGAACCTCAAGGTGCAGCGGGACTACCACCGGGCTATGGAGGTGGTTATGCAACGCATGCAGGCGCTCGAGGAAGATGAGGATCCTCGCTATCATCGCAGCGTGAGATCACGTCGTGAAGAAACAGCGCGGGTGCTCCCCATCACCGAGGGAAGGAATCGCGGAGAAAGAGGCGCTCCATGAAAAACAAAAAGGCGAACGATGAACTGGACGTATTGATCGATGAGATTATTGTCGATGCCTACGGCGACGACGAACAATCGTGGGCCTTCCGGCAAGTGCTTGAAGACGAACTCGAGCTGCCCAAAGAAGCCTTCGTCATTGGAGAGCCGGTAACGGTCCTTACGCTTGACTATGAGAATGAGCGACGGGGAATAACCGCGCGCTGCCGGCGTGAAGACGGCATGGAGTATCAGGTAGCCGCTTGTGATCTCCACTTCCCGGGAGGCACAACCGCTGCCCGCTACGTGGCTGCATACCGTAAGTGGCTCGGCATCGAGCCCTATCCAAAAGGCAACATACCCACGAAACACAAACCCAAAAAAGTGACGCAGGATGATCTTGATCTTACTCGCGACATGGAACTGATCGCCCTCGCCGTGAAGGGAAACGCCATCTCCTGCCGCATCCCGGGAAAGGGTCACGTCACCTTGCGCTCAACGCGCTCCTGGGATGTGGTGCCGGGTGAGTTGATCACGGTCACGCCGCATAAGAAGTGGCGCTACGCGGGCCATCCGTATCTCTCCGGAGAGATCAAGAGCTCGCGCCTCGATGTGGCCGCGTTAGGCCTCACACCCTTTACGCTCGAAGATGAGGGTATGTGGCTCCCGAACGAAGAGCACCGGGGAGAACCGGACAAACCCCTCGAAGGCTGGGAGAAGCAGATCATCAAACGCGGTCCCCGACCTGCGTATGAAATGGAACAGGTGATCCCCGGCGAAGATCCTGATGATCCGGATACGGAATCCATCTCGAATCAGTCGGGGTTCAAAGAGTACGGCGACTATGGTGAAGCGCGCCGCACGCTCATGAACCTCCTTCTTGCAGATCTCCGCTGTCTCGATGCGCACGCGCACCTCGGCAATCTTGCCTTCGATCACGAATCCGAGAAAGCCATCCGTCACTACGAGGTGGGCGTACGGATCGGTGAGCTCTCCCTCGGAGAAAACTTTGACGGGCTCCTTCCCTGGGGGCATATCAACAACCGCCCGTTCCTTCGCTGCCTCAACGGCTATGGACTCTGCCTCTGGCGGCTCGGCCGGTTCAAAGAAGCCGATGCGGTGTTTACCCGCATGCTCTGGCTCAACCCGGCAGACAACCAGGGTGTACGAGGTATCATTGATGACGTGCGCAATGGGGAGCCCTGGTATGAGCAATGATTGGTTTTTGCCATCAGGAACACTGAGTCACAAAAATGCGGCGGTGCTGACTACACTCTATCTGAGAGCGACGGCCCCAAAAGCAAAGACAAAAACAAAGAATTCTCTTGACAGGAATACACCGAAAAGAGATAATGGAGAATGCTACGTAACTAACTGATATAACAAGACAAAGCAGGTTTTGTTACGTTAAGCACCTA
>CAWIHO010000076.1:0-34736 GCA_963835605.1 uncultured delta proteobacterium
AGTGTAGTGTTACAATGACGGCTTTACAATTAGCAACCTTTTCCAGGATGGCCTTAACGTTTTTTGTCCAAACGAATGGTTTTGGATTTGCGTTGTTCACTCGGATATACTCTTCAATGGCAAACACCAGATCCGATACACTGCTGAACACACCGCGGCGAATGCGCTTGCGGGTGATTTCCCCAAACCACCGTTCGACGAGATTCAGCCAGGAGGAGGAGGTCGGCGTGAAGTGGCAGTGAAAGCGGGGGTGCTTTTCCAACCAGGCCCTGACCCTGGGGTGATTGTGCGTGCCGTAGTTGTCCAGAATCATATGGATCGCCAGGTCTTTGGAGGTTTCACGGTCGATCTGCCGCAGGAACTTCCGGAATTCGATGTTACGATGCCGCGGATAACAGGACCCGATGACCTTCCCTTCCAGCACATTCAGCGCCGCGAACAGGCAGGTGGTGCCGTTGCGTTTGTAATCGTGGGTCATCGTCCCGCAACGTCCTTTCTTCATCGGCAATCCGGGCTGCGTCCGGTCCAAGGCCTGCACCTGCGATTTCTCGTCCACACACAGAACGACGGCCTTGTCCGGTGGGTTCAGGTATACCCCCACCACATCCGTCAACTTTTCAGTAAACCGTCTATCCTTCGAGAGCTTGAACCCTTCTACGCGGTGCGGTTGCAGTCCGTGCGCATCCCAGATCCTAGAGACTGTGGCGTTGCTGACGCCCATGGCCTGAGCCATGGTCCGCGTAGACCAGTGCGTTGCATCCGGGGGCGTCGTGTGCAGCGTGGCCTCCACAATCGCCTTGATCTTTTCGGTGGGCAGGGCGCGGGAACTCAGGCCGTGAGGCGCATCTTCCGCCAGTCCCTGCGGCCCCTGTTCCTCGAAGCGCTTGCGCCATTGCATGACCGTCGGACGACTGGTCTTCAGGGATCGGGCAATGACCCTGGTGGGCAAACCCTCTGCGGCCAGCAGGCAAATGCGTGCGCGCAGCACAGTCCGCTGAGGACTGGTTTTGGCCGCCACCCAAGCTTTCAGGGTCGCGCGCTGCTCTTCCGTTATCGACAGTTTCTCGGTTGGCTTCCACATGAAGCCATTTATAGCACGAATCTGGATCATTGTAAAGATATTACTGTAACACTACACTAGCTTTTTGGGGTTCGCCATCAGCGCGGGGCTCTTCATGGCGTCCTCAATCATCATGGGCTGCACCTCATGCTTGATCCCCATTGCGCTGAGGCTCTTCGGAATTGCAAGCCTGTCCATAAATTCGTCAACAGCCTCGATGAACCTTTCAGCACACGCTTCGGCCGATACACCTGTCGAGCTTATTCCCAAGGTTCCGAGAAGGACGCTGTATTTATCCAAAGCTGCATCCTTGTTTTCCTCCAAAACCTGATGGAGAAAAAGAGCACAGGTCAGGCCGTGCGGCAAATGATAGTGGCTTCCGATAGGATGGGCCAGCGCGTGCACCGCGCCTAAGCCGCTATTTGTGAAAGCTATTCCGGCTAAACAGCTACCATGCAGCATCCTCGAGGCGAGGTCTGCATCTTTCGGGTTTTCCCTGAAGGGGATAAGCGAAGCGTAAATGAGCCTGAGCGCGGATGCGGAGAGTTGTTCTGTCAGCAAATTACTACGCACGGAAAAAAATGATTCTACAGCGTGGGAGAATGCATCCATGCCCGTATAGGCGATCACATCCGGAGGTAACGAAGCCAGGAGCGTAGGATCTAAAATGGCGGTTTTGGGAAACAGGTGAGGGCTCCTGATGGGGAGTTTGAGTTTTTGGTCTCTGTCCGTTACGATGGCTATCTGTGTAACCTCGCTGCCTGTCCCTGCTGTTGTGGGGATGGCGATCACAGGGACCGGATCATTCTTGAAGACGGACATTCCTACGTAATCCTTCACAACGCCCTGGTTCCTCGCCAGGAAACTAACGACCTTTGCTGCGTCGATGGAACTCCCGCCCCCGAGGGCAATGAGGAGGTCGTGGTGACCTTCGATAAAAGCCTGCTTCCCTTTTTCGGCAACCTCGATGTCCGGGTCCGGTTTAACTTCTGAGAAAATTCCGTGCGTCATCTTCTCTTCGTCCAACAATGATGTCAGTCGCCCTAGAAGGCCGCTTCTGACGATACCCACGTCGGTCACGATGAGCGGCCTCGTTCCTTTCAAGCTCCTGACTTCACTTGGAACGGACGCAAGTGAATTTTCCCCTGCGACAATTTTTCTCGGTCCTAAAAATTCATACGCCATCGCTGCCTGCCTGCCGGAATCTACTTATTCCACCATTTCCAGACATCTTCCTGCGCGACCTTGCCCAAATTACCGATGACAACATTGGCCAACTTCCCATCACGTTTTTCCACCTTTAAAACATAAATATTCGTGATCCTTTGGTTGTATTTGTCAAAGGTAAGGGGACCCGAGGGAGCGTCGATCTTGGCCGATATACTTTTTAGCTCCCTGGCCGTGCGGGGGACATCTTCGACCTCGCCCTTCAGCGCGTTAGCGACCGCTCCTACCAGGTTGGCGGCGGAATAGCCTAGCTCGCTATAGCGGGAGGGGGGTTCGCCATACTTTTCACTATAAACCTTGACGAACGCCCGGTTTCGGGGAGTGTCCAATGTGTAAGCGTAGTGACCAACGGTAATGACGCCAAGGGCCGGATCGCCCATGCTTGCCAGATATGGATCATCCGTAAGCGCATTATGACCAAACAACGGAAGCCTTTTCTTCAAACCGAATTCAGCATACTGCTGAACAAACCTCACAGCATCCGTTCCCGCAAACCAGGCGTAGGTCGCATCCGCCCCCTTGACATCGATGATACTCAGAAAGGGAGCGAAATCCATGGTACCCAATTTGGCATAAACCTCTTTCATTATTTTTCCACCCGCGTCTTCAAAGCCGGCCTTGAAGGCCTCCACAGAATGATGGCCTGCCGCAAAATCAGAGCCTATCAGAACCATATTGCGATAAGGAGTGTTTTTGTAAACCCACTTCCCCAAGGGATAGTTGCTCTGATCAGTAGTCTCAATGATCCTGAAGGTATTTTCACAGACCTTTCCCGGTGCGCTCAGCTCGCGGGTAAAGGCGTTAGGGTTGATCCAGATGAGCTTCTGTTGGCAAACGTAATCATGCATGGCCAGGGCCACCCCGCTGTGCACAGGACCGAGTATAAAATTTACCTTATGCTCCTCGACCAGCCGCCGCACCTTGGTCAACCCGACCGTAGGGTTATTTTCGTCGTCCTCTTTAATCACCTGGATAGGCCTTCCGCCTGCTTTTCTTCCAATCTCATCAAAGTAGAGCTCCATGCCATTATCGAGTCCCTTTGCCTGAAGGGGCATGGTCCCGGTATACGGGAGAAGGTATCCCACCTTGATAGGCGGCTTTTCAGCCGCAGGCGCAGTCGATCCCACAAGAAAGAAAATGCCGATGACAAATCCCAAACAAACCCATAACCGGTTCCACTTTGCGTCGACCATCGTTATATCCTCCCCTTTTGATGAAGCATGACAAGCATATACTGTCAGTCTCTTACGAGGCGTTATCTGCCGGTATGGGCCAAGTAAGTGAATGCCCATTTCTGCCCCGTATCTTAAAGTATACAGAACATCACAGAAAGCGCAACAACACTTTCACCCACGGGCCATTAGTTGCCGCCTGCAATCAAGCGTAAAATGATTGAGCCAGAAAGTGACGCTTACAGGAAGAAATTTTCAACCCGAACGGTGTCAACAACACCTCAAAGCGAGCCGTTGCCGCAGCGGATGTTTTTTGGGCAAAGATCATCTACTCTTGCACATAGAGAGGCTTCTCGTTCCGCTCCAATCTGCGAATATTCTCCACGACCATTTTTACGCGGGTCTGTATAGAGATATCCGTAACGCCGGCAACATGGGGTGTTGCGAGCACATTGCAATTAAAGATGGCATCGCGAGGGTCGATAGGTTCTTTCCAGAAGACGTCGAGGCCTGCCCCGGCAATCTTACCGAATGAGAGCGCCTCTTCCAGCGCATCCCGGTCCACCAAATCGCCCCTCGAGAGGTTGATGAGAAAGCTTTCCCGTTTCATTGAAGCAAAAGCACCCCGGTCCATAAGATGCCTGCTCTCGGGGGTAAGCGGAAGACAGAGAATCACATAGTCTGATCTTTTCAACAGTTCGTCTCTCTCTTCGGGCCTGCCGACCCATTCGAAACCCAATTCCCTCATCGCTTGTTCGGGGTCATGTCGTTTGATGCCGACAAGGCGCATCTCAAAGGCCTTGAGTCTCTTCGCCAGGGCGCGCCCTATACCGCCGAGGCCGATAAGCCCGGCTGTCTTGCCGCAGAGCGCCTTCCCCAGGGGTTCACCCACTTTTCCTTCGGCCAGGCTCCGGGCCATCGCGCGCACATCCCGGGAGAGGCCAATCATCAGATAGATGCCCATTTCCGCGACTGATTCGGCGTTGAAGGAAACCTCACTGGGGATGTTGGCCACCCAAATGTTCCGTTCCCGGGCAGCTTCAAGATCAACCATGTCGAGGCCTGCCCCGGTCTGTTGAATCAACCGCAGACGGTCGCCTTCTTCCAGCATCTTCCTGGTTATGGGGGTTATAAGTGGTATCAGGACGTCAAAACCCCTCACGCTGTCTGTCAGGAAATGGCCGGCCAACTCAAAGTGGTGTTCGGGCATTTCGGAACGGAGTCGGGCGAAAAACCCTCCTGCCCCATGTTCAGGACCAGCAAAAAGAATCCTCATGCGATTCATCTCCTCTTGATCCTCTGTCAGTACCCACGACACGGCCTGATGATGGAACTTATCTCGACCGTGGTGTCAAACACCAGAGCACGCGGAGTCGATAAAGATCACCGATCATTTAAGGAGTGACATCCTTGTCACCATACCGCATTTTATTAAAATATAACCAAGATTACAAGCGGCACAAGCGTCAATAACCTTCTCTGAAGACTAAAACCGACTATTTCTTTGGTAGGTGAAATCACCAAAAGAATAACAAGGGGCACCGTGTGTTATTCTTCCAACCCCTGTTACTCAAGGGACCCTGCATAACAGCATAACCAGTACTTCCTCCTTTGTTGCGGTCGTTGGTACTACGAGGGGCCTTTCCAAATCCCCGGGGAAGGCCCCTTTCCGGAGGCTACTTCTTCTTCGCTTTGTTGAGGCCCTGCTTCAGGACGCTGGAGACGGAGAACTTCACCGCCTTGCGGGCCGGAATCTTGATCGCGGCACCGGTGCCGGGATTCCTGCCGGTCCGTGCCTTCTTCTGCACTACGGAGAAGACCCCGAGTCCGGGAAGGGCAACCCGCTCACCCTTCTTGAGCGACGCCGCCAGCATCTCCACGAAGGTAGAAAAGATATCGTCTGCCTGCTTCTTCGTAACCTTGCCTGCCTGGGCCAATTTCGCCACAAACTCCTCTTTAGTCATACCTTATCCCCCTTTGTCGTGAATTTTAACAACTTAGTTCCTTTATACGCCGGGTGCCTGCAGGAGGCAAGGGAAAAGTGGCGGTGGCAACGAAAAACCCAAAACCCGGCCCTTGTCAGAAGCGAGGCACTATCAGCAACAGCAGATTTACCTTGAAATACTTTGCCTGTTTCACTGTGCCCAAAATTGTGCCCAGGACCTTTAGGAATGCTCTGGCAAACTCCGACATATACCGACACATGAAAAACCTGAAAGGCCTTGATGCTCAACGGATTGCAAGGAATATCTAAGGTTAGCGGGTAACCCCAGTTTTTGATCTTTTGCTCTTCAAATCCAGTGTACCGGCCAAAAACTGGTAGGTGGGTTCGATTCCCATGCACTTCCGCCATGTTTATAATAATCCCAATAGCTTATAACCCGTTCTAAAGTTGAACTCCAGGAGGCCCACCAAGCGCCCTCCCTCTATAATTTAACGAAATTGTGCTTGACTTGTGCTTGGTTTGTGAATGGGTCAACTGGAAATCTGTGTGTATCCAATTTTCTGTGGTGTTCTTCGACTTCTTCCGAAGTTTTGTCTTTCTCATTTCTCCATTACATACCCCCTTATGTTTGGTAATGGTGAATCCTTCCTCCAAAAAATCTCGTTGACAATTTGCAAACGTAAGATCACAATGCAGAAGCTACGTGCCAATAACGCCAAAGGAGTATGCAGGTGGAACCTCATTATGACAAAGAAATAAAACAAATCATTGGTGAATTGAATTGCCCCAAAGATTTCGTATGTTACAAATCGGGATTTAGTAATCTCTGTGAAGCAGAAGATATTGGATTAGAACCATTTCTCGAATGTTTAGAAAAGAGTCGAGAAGAATGCCCGTTCTTACTGTCTTATGCAAACGTACATCTTTGTGATTGTCCCCTTCGGGTCTATATCGCTAAGAAATTGAGGAAATGAGCCTCGACTGTTTGTAAAGGAAATCCGGAATACGATCTGTTACGTCTTAACCAATTTCGAGCTGTTATTCCCATTCTCCCTCGTAGACTTCAACCGTACGGTCACCTGTAACTGTCTCAGAACTACGAAAAGGTTCGTCTATATTCGTCTGTGATCGACGTTTTCTTGTTGTTTTCTTGTAGCGGAAATGCGGAGGAGATGGTAATCTATAAATGGACCCGAGAAGAACACACTAATCGGTCATTCATTCTCCATTGCTGGGAAGGGAAAGGATCGATGGTGACCATAACGGACTTTGAATCATGGCTTGATCACATTCGTCCGAAAAGCACCGTCGATGTTTATTCCCTTTACAAGGCCATCATTGATCAAGAGAATCTTGGTAGATTTCACTGCTTAAAGAACGATGCACAACTCTTCCTCAGGACTGATAAAACGGATGACGTCCTTATGCTCACATCTGATGAGGCTGTTAAAGAATTTCTCTCCACGCTTAGAGAAAGGTTTAACATTGAGGGTGATATAAGAGGCTGGTATATAGCTCGCAGAGCCATGGAAAGGTACCACGAAAAAGAAGGGGCTCAGGTGCATTAGCTCAGACTTAAAACTGCCCCGATCAGCGCTGGTAATTGGGCATATTACTTCTTAACCAAAGTCACTACGTTTCCCCCATTCTGTCCCTCTCATAAACCTCAACGATATAGTCACCCTCAACTATCTCTTAACACCTAAGGGTTCATCGAGGTTGCGTCTGTGATAGACGTTTTCTTCTTGTCCAGTGGCGAACTAAGAATAGCTTTGAAGATGATATAATACTCAGTATGCACAGAATATAACTATTGCGTAACGTAGGAGGGGTCATGGCTACGATTGGTGCACTCGGAGAAAGAGAGATAATTAGTCTGGCTGTCGATCAGACCCATTACACTGGTCAAGGCATTAAGGACGTGACGCCTCCTACTGAATGGGCTCCGTATTGGGAAATTCGCTTGACAGATGGTACCACTGTACTTGCGACTGGGAACGTTAATATACACTTCAGATGAAGTCTTGTCGGTATATCCACCATCAACGTAGTTGCATCCAAAAACAAAAATAGCCTATAATAGAATCATGGAATCTATTGAGCTTAAACTTAGACTGGTCGACAACGTCCAATTTCCCGTCGCCTTGACAAAAAAGATGGTGAAGATACTCGGTGAGCCCGAAATGAGCATAGAGGTTAAGGCTGGACAGATCACCGAAGACGTGTGCCGGTTACTTGACTCGCTCGGCTACGATATTACAGCCAAGAAACCTATGGACGGCTGGATCATGCTGAAGGCTGTGAAGCTAAAGAAGTAGGGAAAACCGGGGTCGGGTCTTTCTTTAACTGGGCACCAAATCCTGTTGTAACCAAACTCGCTACATTATCCTTCTGCCCCTCCCTAGACTTCAACCGTACAGTTCATCTGACAATCGACATACAGACGACTTCAAAATTGTGTTGCTTTTGACGAGGCTTCACGCTAGGCGAACGATTTAACGTATATCTGTAGGAATAACTTGGGGTGAAGCGCCATTTGACCAGCCATCATTTTACGCCACCTCAGCAATACTGGCAAAAAATATGGGTTCTATGAGAGAAAACACTTGTACAGGCAGTAAAGACGTGGTATTATAAGATTGCACGCTTGTAGAAGCGCGTCAAATCAAATTCTTTAGGGAGGAGAGTGTATGACAAAAACAGAGTTAGTCGATAAGATGGCGAAGGAAGCAAAAGTCACCAAAGCAGCCGCAGCCAAGGCACTGGATTCCTTCGTTGACGGCGTCAAGAAGGCGCTGAAGAAGGGGGAGAAGGTTACGCTTATCGGTTTCGGTACGTTCTCTGTCACACAGAGAAAAGCAAGAAAAGGGAGAAATCCGCAGACTGGTAAGGAGATAAAGATTGCTGCGAGAAAGGCTCCAAAATTCTCAGCAGGCAAAGCTCTTAAGACTGCGGTGAAGTAGAAAGCACTGCGGTTCTAGCAAAAGGTACACATAGAACTAGATGTAATCTTATTGTCTCATAGGCGTGGCGCAGCTATCCCTTCTGAACGGCGGATAAGAATTAGATTGTTGCGCCACAGCCACTACAAGAGATTACTACTACTCACTTATGGGTTTTGAGAAACACGTAAAGCAAAATCACAGCCGCGATGAATAGGTCCATTAGCTCACCTCCTCTCTCCTATAAAATTCGATTGGTCACTTTTTGACCCATCGGTTTGTATGCTATCTCAGGATAGCCCCATGTCGATCATTCGAGTTTTAAAGAGGAAGAAAATCCTAAACCCTTGTGAGACTGCGGGGTACACATGACCCATGTCCCGACACCGGAAAAGGAGGCCGGGTTGCGCCGCTTTGGAGTCAACCAGGCCAGCGAGCCTGGCTTTTCCGCCAGAAATCTTTTCATTTGTTGAGTAGTGAGGTCGCTCTTGACAGAGCTTGACGGCGTAGATAGGTTTACGAGAGAATGCGGCCCGGGTTGCGGACTTAGGCCAGATGCACCAGCCGCGGGAGCCCGTGACGAACAATGACGGGGCTAGCCTTCTAACTTTCCACAAGAGAGAGTCCGAGCCGTTGACGAGGAACTATATAAAGCCGATTCTCTGGACCGCAGCAGCTGTAGGAACGATACTTGCCCTCGTGGCCATCTTTTTCCTTCTTGCACCTCTCCTGATCAATCTGGAGCCGGCTAAACAGAGGGTTGTCACCGATATCTCTCAGGCAATAGGAGGTAGAGTTAGAAGCCCAGAGAATCGATCTGCATTTTTTCCCACGCCCTTCCATCACGCTCCGGAGAGGAAGTATATCGGTTCCCGAAACGACCTCGGGAACATTCGATTCTCTGTCGATCTATCCGGAGATTAACATGCTTCTCCGCGGAAAGGTTCGGATCGCACGGCTCACCCTTGAGAGTCCTGACATGCAGGTGAGCCTGCCGGACGATCTTGAGAAGATGGAGGGGCTGAAGCAATTCTCATTGAAGACGATTGACGATGGATTGGCATCTATCGTAGCGAAAGTCGCATCCCAGGCGCCCGGCCTTGTTGTCTCAATCGAAAAAGGAAGCCTCACGCTCCTCAAACAGAATAAGTCCGCTTTCTGGTTCCGTGACATCGATGCCCGTGTGAGTCTCCGTGGGAAACGACTCAGGATTGAAATTGGCTGCAATTCGAACGTCTGGAAGCACGCCTCTCTCGCTGGATGGCTGAAGCCCGGCGGCTTTCAGGGTGAAGGGCGTTTCCAATTGACTCAACTAAGGCCCGATCTGATTGCTCAGACCCTTTTTCCGCTCGCAGAGCCCCGCATCGAAGACTCAGAGGTAAACCTGAGTCTCAGCTTTGGGGCAGAGGGAGTGAAGCTCGTTCACGCGGAGTTCCAGAGTGACGTGCCCAGCGCAACGTTGCGGAAGGGTCAGCAAATCCTGACCGTAAAAAAGGTGAGCCTGAAAGGAACGCTGCACCAGCACGGTGAGAGCACCACAGTTTCCCTTACCAAACTGGATAGCGTTTACCCTCAGCTGACGATGTCAGGCAACCTTAGCAGTGACACGGCTTCTTCTCAGGCCAGTCTGGAACTCCATTCGAGCGCAGTGGATGTGGAGTCGGTACGCAGAACAGGTCTATTTTTGGCCGGCCGAGTACCGCTTGTGCAGTCAGTCTTTGAAATCCTTAAAAAAGGCAGAGTGCCGGAGCTGAACCTCACGTCCCGCGGACGTACGATTCATGATCTGACAAAAGAAGAGAACATTGTCATTCGGGGCAGCATCACCGGAGGAAACATTTTTATTCGGGAGCACCGCCTCGACCTGGAAGACGTTAAGGGAAATGCCGTGATTTCACGCGGTGTCCTCGAAGGAGAAAATATAGAGGCCCGGCTCGGGAATGCACGGGGAACAAAGGGGCTATTGAGGGTCTACTTAAAAGGCGAGCCTGTGCCATTTCATCTCGATATCGGCGTCAGGGCTGACGTAGCCGAGATCCCGTTCTACCTCAAGAGCCTTGTGGAGGACCAGGCGTTCCTGGGTGAATTAGACCTCATCAAAGAGGTTCGGGGAGACGCGTCAGGAAGATTGGTTCTGGATCAGCGTGCGAGCGGAACCCGGGTAAGCGTCGACGTTCAAGCTTTCAGTCTTCATGCACTCTATCAGAGGTTTCCCTATCCCCTGGAGTTAAATGGAAAGTTCTCGTACGATGGGCCCACGGCAACAATTATGGTAGAAGATGTATCGGGGAAGGCGGGAAAGTCTTCTTTTTCTCAGCTTTCCGGTCAGCTAAACCTTGAGAAGGAGCCCTACCTGGGAGTCACCTCCGCTGCAGGTACAATCGTCCTCAATGAGATATACCCCTGGCTTTTGTCGCTTGAATCGGTGAAGGGCTCTCTCGAGAGGCTTGGCTCTGCGAAGGGCATTATCACCCTCGATGCCCTGCACACAAAGGGTCCGCTCTTCCAACCGGCGAGCTGGCAGTTTCAGGTAAAAGCGCACGTGGAAAATGTTGCAGTGGTCACGCCGCGACTCCCGGCACCGGTCGAAGTAAAGGCTGGAAACTTCGAAGCCGGACCGGAGCAGCTTTCTCTTTTGTCTGTAGAGACCCGCTTCCAGGATTCGTCACTGACGATTTCGGCTGTGCTGAACCATTATCTCGAAGAGCTTGACAGGGCCGATGTGTCTTTAGAGGGAGAAATCGGGAAGGAGTCTACGCTGCGACTGTCTGATCTCATTGGTCTGCCGCATGAGCTCAGAATTCGCTCGCCCTTCTCTCTGTCTCAGGCGCATGTACTCTGGGAGAAGAGCGGCAAGGCATCGTTCTCGGGGAATTTGGGCGTGAAACATGGCCCTGAGGTCTCTGTTGATGCTTTATCTGAGCGCGAGGAACTCATGATCAAGCAGTTGGTCATCCGGGATGCGAAATCTGACGCTACTATATCTTTCCATCGGAAGGGAAGGGAGTTCGACCTCACCTTTAACGGAACCTTGACTGGAGCGACCCTGGACGAACTTTTCGAAAGAAACGAATTTCTTACGGGTTGGGTAAAGGGGAATCTGTCAACTCGCATCGCTCTTGATCAACCATTTAACTCCGTGGCTCAGGGAACGCTCCAGGGGGCTGGTCTGAACTACCCCTGGAGCGGCGAAGGCCCCACGCAGGTTGCCACGTTTTCTCTTAATGCACAGGGTAACCTCTTCACGGTAGATTCGAACCTCGTTCTACTGGGGCACAACCTGAGGGCAAAAGGAGAGGTCGACTTTATGATCGATGGATTCGTGTTCGATATGGATCTTTTCACGAATGGATTCGATCTGGACCAGATCTTAGCTAAAGTGCGCGGCAGGAAAGGAGATGAGCCTTTCTGGACATTTCCCCTGAACGGGATTCTAAAGGTCGAGTCAGAGTATGTGAAATACGGCCAGTACACATGGCGTCCCGTGCGCGCAAATATCATTTTCGAGCCTGAACGCATAAGCATAGGAATCACGAAGGCCAGTCTTTGCGGTATCGACACCCCGGGCCTTCTGGTGATTTCCCCAAAGGGGCTGGAACTCAGCAGCAAGCCGAGAGCAACGAATCAGGACCTGCACGAGATGCTCATCTGTTTGTCGGATAACAAAGATGTCAGCGGCCATTTTTCCTTCAATGCGGAAGTGTCCGGGAAAGGAGAAGCCGAAACATTGGCCGGCTCCCTAAAAGGCACCATGGAATTCGAGGCTAAGAACGGACGCATCGATCGATTTGGGCTCCTTTCAAAAATCTTCCAGGTCCTCAGCCCCATGGCAATTCTTAGGCTTCCTGACCTGGCAAAGGAAGGATTTCCTTATTATGTCATAAAAGCGAGCGGAAACCTGCAAGACGGCAAGATCACCATCAAGGAGGCGCTTGTGGACGGTGCTGCGACGGATCTCGTGTTCAACGGAGAAATAGACGCGATCAATAGAAAGATCGATGCCGTGGTTTTGGTTGTCCCATTTAGAACCATAGACCGGATTATCAACTTCATCCCTTTGGTCCGCTACATCCTGGCTGGAAGGCTCGTTGCCATTCCCGTCAAGGTTACCGGCGATCTCGAGAATCCAGAGGTGACCCCTTTTTCCCCTTCGGCAGTCGGCGCCGGTCTGCTGGACACGGTGAAGAGGATTTTCCACCTCCCCTTCAAGCTTATACAGCCCTTGCTTGCCTTGTAACAACTTGCATTCGGAGATATCACCAGCAAGCGCCCCTTCCTTATTCCTGGGTACCACCTTTGTAGTGCAATTTCTGACGTGTGGTGTCGGGGCATGATTGCCATCTTCCCCCATGGTGCTTAAACTGCATTTAGTCACGTCGTTTATGAACGAACTATCGAGGAGGACCAAAAATGACAAAAAGGCGCGTAATGGGCACGGTGATCGGTGTTGTCGTGATGGCTTGGGCTGTGGTTGCGATTGCAGCAAGCGGCGGATCCGGCCTTTCTCCCGATGAGGCGTTGCGAAAACTGATGACAGGGAACAAACGTTTTGTACAAGCTCAGATCAAGCATCGCTCACTGACCATCAGGGAGGCCAGGGAGAAGCTCGTGCAGGGGCAGAAGCCGTATGCGATCATCCTCTCCTGTTCGGACTCCAGGGTCCCACCCGAAATCGTGTTTGACGAAACCCTTGGACAACTCTTCGTGGTGCGTGTGGCCGGGAATGTCGTTGATCCCGTTGTACTCGGCAGCATCGAATACGCGGTCAGTCACCTCGGGTCTTCGCTCATCGTGGTGCTGGGGCACGAAGCGTGTGGCGCAGTGTCGGCGGCGATGGATGCGACGGGGAAGACCGAAGGCAATATCGCGGCGATAGTCGATGCGGTCATGCCGGCAGTTCAAAACGTGAGAGATACCATGGAAGGCAGGAACCGGCCGGATCAGGTGGAGGCGGCCATTGACCAAAATATCAGTCTTCAAACCGAAAACCTGACGAGGCAGTCATCTCTTATCAGAGACTATGTCAGCCAGGGAAAGGTAAGGATCGTAAAAGGCAAGTATCACCTCCACCACGGGGAGGTAACCCTGCTTAAGTAGCGACGCACTCGCTTTACAGACCCGGAAACGACCGTCGTACGGCTGGACAGACTCCCTGTATCGGGTAGACTTCTGGTCAATTCAAACTTTCCGGAGAGAGGAAAGGGAAAAGTAGAGTTCTGTATTCCCCGCCTGTCTGTAGGCACGACAGCTAACCGCTCTGCTGCTCGTAGGTATGTTCAATAAGCAGCCGTTCCTCGGCTTCTTCCTCTGAAAGTGTGATTTTAAGATTTCTCGCCCTGACACCACCTTTCAAGCGGTAATGGCGCGATCCCGGAAATGAAAATTCAGGGCCACCAAGAATGAGGACGCGGGTGAAACATTCGAGAGAACGAAATACGCACAAGGTGTACCCTTCT
Organism: uncultured delta proteobacterium; assembly: GCA_963835605.1. GTDB lineage: Bacteria > Desulfobacterota > Syntrophorhabdia > Syntrophorhabdales > WCHB1-27 > JADGQN01. The sequence goes on from CAWIHO010000076.1 coordinate 13,803, forward strand.
CGTCCCTTGGCTGCCTTGGCGATTCGCTGATGTCACGTTGGCACAGACAAGAAACAACCAAATATGTTTTGCTTGACAGTCTGTATGAAACCGCATACAATTGCTTTAGGTCCAACGAACGTCACCTAATGATGGCAGCGAATATGTGTGTTGCGTTAACTTTGAATATTGGGAGGGACGATATATGAAGACGATTGCCATAGCAAATCAAAAAGGGGGATGCGGTAAGACGACGACCGCCATAAATGTGAGCGCCGCCCTAGCCGCTGTCGGAAGAAGGGTTCTTCTGATCGATCTGGACCCTCAAGCTCATGCATCTTTTGCTTTACGGACAAACGACCAGCCAACGGACAAGTTCGTCTACAACGTCTTGACTGACAACCCTGAAAAGAGACGCTCGCTCGACAGTTGCATAGCAAATGTCTCCCTGAATTTTGACATTCTGCCGTCGAATATCCAGCTGAGCACCCTCGAACAGGAACTCAAAGATAAAGAGGGCGCGGCGTCCGAACTTTACAGAATATTGTCCTCGTGCCAGTCAACGTACGAATACATCCTCATTGACTGCCCGCCAAGCCTCGGCTTCCTCACCTTCAATGCCTTGAGAGCCGCCGACTGGGTCATCGTCCCTATCGATATGAGTCCCTTTACCCTTATAGGTGTCGGTAAGCTTCTGGGGATGATCCAGCTGGTCGAGATGAAGATCGGGCATGTCCCTCGGGTGAGTGCTCTGGCCACCCTTTTCGACAAACGTACCACGTATTCACAGTGGATACTCGATGAAATCAGAATCTTTTTTAAAGACCGGATGCTCCAGACCGTCATACGACACAATGTTGCGCTTAAACGAGCGGTATCCGAAGGTGTTTCGATCATAGATTTCGATAAAACATCGACCGGCGCTAAGGATTACACCGCGCTTTCCGATGAGATACTGAGGCTTGACGGAGTAAAGGACGTGGAAGTACCGATTGCCTCACCGGTGTCAGTTCAGATTCTCGAAGAACGGCAAACTGCTTTGCCCACCCACGAACAGAGTGAAAAATCGTTCGAGCCGGATGTAAAGGGAGTGACGTTCACTATCGAAGCGCCGACAGCGAAGGATATCTACGTCGTTGGTCACTTTAACGACTGGAAAATAAGTGATGAGAGCAGGCTTGCCCGCCGCGAAGACGGCTCCTGGGAGAAACGGATGGAACTACTGCCCGGCATATACCGATACCAGTTTGTTGTTGACGGGGAGTGGACACTCGACTCCAAGAATCAAGAACGCGAGAGAAACCTGTTCGGAACCTTTGACTCCATAATCAACATTAAGCCAAGCGAGGTCCGAGTACCCCGGCCCTCCTGAATGGAGACGTTATAACGAAAGGAGTAAGCCATGCCATTAATCCTCAAAAAACGCATTTGGTGGGAGCCCGTTGCCGGAGCCACGGGCTATGTGGTGTATGTCAGCTCAGATAACAAAATTATTGATCCCGCCAAGTTCTCGTGGGGAAATACGCCCGGCATGATTTCCAAGCGGGTCTTTGGGAAGACTGAGTTAATCATTCCGGATGAATGGCCGGAATTCCCTACAAAACCGGGAATTTACCATATCGCTATCACATCCAGGGACCGTGTGGATAACCAAAGTGATCCTCTCGTACTCTCGGGGGTATTCAGTTTCGTAGCCCCAGCATGCCCATCGACGGGTGGGATCGAGAGCTTCCCGTTGGTTCATCCGGAACCAGGAACTCTGTATCATTCCCGTATGTCGCAGGAAAGCGTCCCATTGGTTCATCCGGAACCAGGAACTCTGTATCATTCCCGTATGTCGCAGGGACGAACAATCATTGACAGAGGCCTGGAAGAGGTGAAAAACAACAAAGAGGTGGAAGATGCTTATCTGGGAAGCGAGTGACGGCGAGCCAATGGATTATTCGGTTCCTTCTCACTTTAAACGGGTAATCCAACCTCACTATAGTCCAGCTTCCCAGTCAGCATATAGATGATAGCCTTGAGGTTTTTAAATGTCCGGTAGCCCCGAGCCTTTGCCTTTGCCGCCTAAACCAGGCTGCTGAGTCCTCCCAGTATGCCGTTATTAACACTGCTGTCGTACCATAGCAACGCCCCCGACCAGTGGCGCTTGATTGTCTTTGCTGCCTCTCTTATCTGCTCAATGTGGCTGTGGGTTGCCCAGAAATACCACCTTTTCAGTGATCTCTCAAATTCTTCTCGTGTTTCTAGACCATTTTTCTTGAAACTCAATGCAATGATGTATGTATTACATTAAATATCAAATATAATACGTAACGGTATTCTTGGTTAGTCGTACCAGCTACGCCGCTGGTGGTGAGTGTATTCCACGTTCCATCTACAAAGAGATGGAATGGTACATTGATAGAGTCTATCGATTATCAACCGAAAACCGCAATCTGAGTCCTTCTCGTAAAGCACTTTCCTGATCGTCTTTATTGCCTTCCCTGCCGTTATCGCTTCTTCAAAACCGCGAAGCGTGTCGCTGTGATAAGTGATCCGCCGGACTCCAACCTGAAGCTAAATATTGACAACAGCCAAGGAAATGTCCTAACGTGTTTTATGTCTTGGGGGGGATAATCTGTGCGATATTGGTGGTCGTAGACGATGAGCATATGGTGGAGGAGTCTCTTAAACCCTCCTGAGAAGGGCCGACTATAAAGAAAAATCTTTCAATGACCCAAGAAAGGCCTTCGATTTCATTAAGGAGTTCCGCGGCGACATACGCCTCGTCATTGCAGATCTTACCATGCCTCACATGACTGGGGTGGATTGGGTGAAGAGATGATCAAGGTGGTGTCGGGCATTCCAGTAATTCTTTTCACGGGGCACCTCGTCCCGCCGCTTGTTGAGAACCTGTCGACCAACGTTAAGATAGTGCTTCAAAAACCGTTCAGACGAGAGGAGTTTATCCGTGCGGTCGAATCGGTCATAGGGCAGGCTCAAGATGTCCCATGACCTTCGGATGAGACCCGCACCATTGCCTTAATCTTCGAGGCGTGTTCGCATCTCATCGTTTCTGAAACCCGCTCCGAGAGTTACGCCCGTAATATTGAACCACGATAACATACAACGGTTGTGCATTTCAGGAAGTACTAAATGGGGTGTAGAACTCAAAAGGTCAGAGATTGACTGGAGGGCGGGATAGGGGGGTTCGAGTGTTTCGACCACGTCCTTGCTTTTAAGGGGCCTGGCCCGGCGCGTGGCGAAGAACAGGCACTTCTAACCACGTACCCGATGTGTGGTCGCTTCAATTTCGCTTCTATTCTCTCTGTTGATGCAATATTGGTGAGGGTTATAGCGGGTTCGATTCCCATGCACTTCCGCCAGTTCATTCCGTTATTGAAATAACCTACAGATGGACCAGATAGACGAGAACGGAGTTCAGCTTCTCCGGCTCCGTTCCAGCTCCTTCAATCTAACTTCAAGCAGGGCGTACTTCTGGACAAGCTCCTTATTCGTCTCTTTTATCCTTGATATGACAATCGAATAGTGCATGAGGACCGAGATCAAGAAAATGAAGATGATAACGACGACGGCAGAAACGTAAAAAAGGCCTGTGAGGTGACTGAGTAATGCAACGAGCCCGGGCCAGAGGGAGAGCACGGCGATCGCGAGTGACATTGAAAGCCATAGGATGGCATATTCCTCTCGTAAATGCCGTTTGCGGATGAACTCGATGGTGAAAAGAAAAAAAATGATGGCAAGAATACCGATCAGCAACTGGACCTGTCCCATAGGATACTCCTAAAACTCTCTGAATAGATCAATGGTCATAGCAAGCAATACCTTGGTCATGTAATACGCGGCACGAAAAGGCGTGATCGACGAGATGCCATGCTCCCGGTCCTTCATTTCGATGGATACCTCCATCACCTTAAACTTCTTCTTGTGAGCAAAGAGCAACGATTCCGGTTCGGGATAGTCCTGGGGATAGTCTGTCGCAAAGAAGGTCATTGCCCGTCTGTTCAGCGCCCTGAAGCCGCTCGTGGTGTCCTTCACGGTCATGCCGCATACGACCTTCAAGAAGAAGGATATGATTCTGATTCCAAGCGCTCTCATGAACGGAACATGGTAATTCGTTTGCCCTATGAACCGAGAGCCGATCACTATGTCGTAGTCATGTACAAAAAGCGGCTCCACCAGCTTCAGGATCTCCCCGGGGGGATGCTGACCGTCGCCGTCCACCTGGACGCACCCGTCATATCCATTCATCACGGCGTATTTGAAACCCGTCTGAACGGCACCCCCAATACCCAGATTGTAAGGCAGCTCTATGACTGTGGCACCTGCAGCTTCCGCGCTTTGCGCTGTCCTATCTCTCGAGCTGTCATTGATGACCACCACGTCAAAGCCCTGGCCCAGGGCTTTGACACCCCTGACGACCTCGCCGACTGTTTTTTCTTCATTGTAAGCGGGAATGATTACGGCAATGCGCTTGTTCATTGGGAGGAATACTGGGGGACTAGGATTCGAACCTAGATATCAAGATCCAGAATCTTGGGTCCTGCCGTTAGACGATCCCCCAAGGTGAATCCTAAGCCTCTGTCCCCTCAGACTCTGTTTTCTTGGCCTTCCTTGGCCGTGGTTTTTTTCCGCCGGCTTCTGCCTCTGTCTCTTTTGCTTTGGCCTTCCTGGGCTTCGCTTCTTTCTTCGGTTTTTCCTCTTTAGCTTTTTCTTCTCTCGGTTTTACTTCCTTCTTTTTGGCTGCCTTCGGCTTCTTTTCCTTTGCCTTCTTTCCTTCGGCCTTTTTTTCTTTTTCCTCTTCTTTCCTCTGGGTTAGCTCGATAATAGCCATCGGGGCGGCATCGCCCTTCCTCCTGCCGATCTTCACGACCCTCGTGTACCCTCCGTTGATATCAGTATACCGCGGGCCGATGTCTGCAAAAAGTTTCTTGACCATTTCTTTATTACGCAGGAAAGCAAAGGCAAGCCGCATCGTATGAGTATCGTTCCTCTTCGCAAGAGTGATAAGCCGTTCCGCAACACGCCGCAGTTCCATGGCCTTTGGATTCGTGGTCTTGATGCGTTCGTGTTCAAAGAGCGCATTGGCCAAATTCCTGAAAAGCGCCTTCCGGTGGCTCGCAGTCATATTCAGTTTTGTTCGTGCCTTCAGATGCCTCATGGATGCACCGCCCTCTAAACCTGATCTTTCCGTTTCATCGCCATCTTGTCGAGCAGTTCCCTGCTCGGGAAACTCTCGATCTTCGTGCCGAGCCGCAGACCCATGCAGGAAAGTATCTCCTTTATCTCATTGAGTGACTTCCGCCCGAAATTCTTGGTCATCAGGATCTCTTGCTCAGTCTTCTGCACGAGTTCTCCTATATATTTTATGTCAGCATTCTTAAGACAGTTGGCAGACCGGACAGAGAGCTCCAGCTCGTCAACACTCTTATATAGGTTGTCGCTGAATTCCTGTTGATCTGACACCCTGCCCCCGCACTCTTCGAAATCTTCATCCTCTTCAAAGTTTACAAAAATGCGCATCTGGTCCCTGACGATCTTCGCGGCAAAGGCCAGCGCATCGAGCGCGGTGACACTTCCGTTGGTTATTATTTCCATGGTCAGTTTGTCGTAATCGGTTCTATGGCCCACACGTGCCTGGCTCACCGTATAGCTCACCTTCTTGATCGGTGAATAAATCGCATCGATGGGAATGGTGCCTATGGGATCATCCTCTTCGAGGTTCCGCTCCGATGACACGTAGCCTCGCCCCACCTTTGCCTTCATCTCCATGTACAGCTTGGCCTCTTCGCTTAAGGTTGCTATAGGGTGGTCGGGGTTGACAATCTCAACACCACCTTCATGGATGATATCGCCGGCTGTCACTATCCCTTCGCCCTTCTTTTCGATCTTCAGCATCCTGGGCTTGTCATCATCCATGCGCAGGACCACCTTCTTCAGGTTGAGAATAATCTCTGTCGCATCCTCTTTGACGCCCCTGATCGTTGAGAATTCGTGATCAACGCCATCAATCTTGACCGAGGTAATGGCTGCTCCCATGATGGAAGATAAGAGAACCCGCCGCAATGAATTACCGATGGTGATGCCGTATCCACGCTCAAAGGGTTCCGCAGAAAATCTCACATGGTGCGTCGTACAACTTTCTCTTTCTATATCGAGTTTAGTTGGTTTGATCAGTTCCTGCCAATTCTGTTCAAACATATAATCTCCTCCTTACGGGGAAAGGAACTATCGCGAATAGTACTCGACTATCAGCTGCTCTTTTATGGGTAGCGTAATATCATCGCGAGTTGGGAGCAGCTTCACTTTGCCCTTTGCGTCTTCCTTATCCAGCTCTAACCACGAGGGGATTCCCCTCCGAACAACGGACTCGAGCGCATTTCTTACCGGAGGGAGATTCTTGTCAGCCACTTCTATTTCGTCACCCTCTTTGACCAGAAATGAAGGAACATTGACTTTCTTACCATTCACCTTGATGTGACGGTGAGAAACGAGCTGACGGCCTTCCTTTCGCGAACCGGCAAAACCGAAACGATAGACCATGTTATCAAGCCGCCGCTCAAGCAGCACAAGCAGGTTCGTACCCGTGATCCCCCCCATCCGTTCCGCCGCCACAAAGAACCTCTTGAACTGGGTCTCTGTAAGACCGTACATCTTTCTCACACGCTGTTTCTCCCGGAGCCGGACTCCATACTCCGTCACCTTCGTTCTTGTTTCAACGTGCACGCCGGGTGGGTAGTTCCTCTTTTCTATTTCGCACTTCTCCGTATAGCACCGTTCGGACTTGAGGAAAAGCTTTACGCCCTCCCTCCTGCACAGCTTACATGATGGTCCCGTATATCGTGCCAAGATTTCCTCCTAAACCCTTCTTCTCTTTGGCGGCCTGCAGCCGTTGTGGGGTATCGGCGTCACGTCTCTAATCAGGTGAATCTTAAGCCCGGCGCTCTGGATGGCCCGAAGGGCCGCCTCACGTCCTGCTCCCGGGCCCTTTATGTAAACGTCAACCGTTCTCATGCCGTTTTCCATGGCTTTTTTTGCCGCGTTCTCCGCGGCAAGCTGCGCAGCAAAAGGTGTGCTCTTTCGAGAGCCTTTGAAACCGGCCACGCCGCCACTCGACCAGGCAACAACATTACCCTGCGGGTCTGAGATGCTGATGATCGTGTTGTTGAAGCTCGACTGGATATGGACTGCACCAATAGGAATATTCTTCTTGATTTTTTTCTTACCGCTCCTCTTAACCTTTGCCATTCTGCCCCCTTATTTCTTTCTCTTCATGGAGGTCTTCCGAGGACCCTTTCTCGTCCTCGAATTGGTGCGTGTTCTCTGGCCTCGCACGGGAAGACCCCTTCTATGCCTTAAGCCCCTGTAACAACCGATGTCCATGAGCCTCTTGATGTTCATGCTCATTTCTTTGCGAAGATCACCTTCGACCTTTAGGTTCCGCTCGATGATTTCCCTGATCTTAGCTATCTCCTCATCGGTAAGGGCATTCGTTCGCTTGTTAACATCTATGCCCGCTTCAGCAAGGATCTTGTTTGAGAGGGGCCTGCCTATGCCGTATACATAGGTCAATGCTATTTCAATCCTTTTATCCCTCGGGATATCTACACCAGCAATACGCGCCAACGTGTGCCTCCTTAGCCCTGTCTCTGTTTATGCTTTGGGTTCTCGCAAATGACCCTGACTACCCCTTTTCTCTTGACAATCTTGCACTTTTCGCATCTCTTCTGAACAGAAGGTTTCACCTTCATCGAAAGCCTCCTACTTGGACCTGTAAATGATCCTGCCTCTCGTCAAATCGTACGGTGAAAGCTCCACCACCACCTTGTCTCCCGGTAGGATTTTGATGTAGTGAAGTCTCATCTTGCCCGATACGTGGGCGAGCACTTTATGCCCGTTTGGCAGTTCTACTCGAAACATGGCGTTGGGTAGCGGCTCTACGACCGTTCCCTCAACCTCTATACCTTCTCCTTTGGGCATACATCCTCACAGGGCGCTCAGTATCTCTGCTCCCTTATCAGTAATTGCAACGGTGTGCTCGAAATGCGCCGAAAGTTTTCCATCCCGTGTTGCCGCAGTCCAACCGTTCTCCCGTATTATTATATCGCTTCCGCCCTCGTTGATCATCGGCTCTATCGCCAGTACCATGCCTTCTTTCAAACGCACTCCGGTGCCCTTTGTGCCGAAATTGGGCACCTGGGGCTCTTCGTGAAGGCTTCTCCCAATGCCGTGGCCAACAAATTCCCGGACCGTGGAAAATCCGTTGGCCTCCACAAACGATTGGACCGCGTACGAGATATCATGGAGCCTGTTCCCGACGCACGCCTGATCAATCGCGTTGTAAAGCGCTGTCCTGGTTACGTCCAGCAGACGCTTTGCGTTCTCCCCAACCACGCCCACCGGATACGTTATAGCAACGTCGCCGTAAAAGCCGTCGTACTTAACACCCATGTCGAGGCTCACGATATCGCCCATCTTGAGTACTCTCTCTGACGGCATGCCGTGCACCACTTCGTCGTTAACCGACACACACAAGCAGTAAGGGTACCCGTTGTACCCCTTAAAAGCCGCCTCTACATTTCCGATCTTCCGAACCCTTTCCTCGCAGTGAGCCTCCAAGTCCGCTGTCTTAACGCCATCCCCCATATATTCTTTCAAACCAAAGAGGATCTCTAAAGCGTACCTGCTGGCAGTCCGTATTTTTTCGATCTCCTCCCGGCTCTTTAATATTATCATGCACCCTAACTATCTTCTCCCCTTCATCTTTGAACCCTTCTTGACCAGCCCGTCATAGTGTCTCAGGATAAGATGCGATTCTATCTGCTGGATAGTGTCGAGTCCGACACCCACGACGATCAGAAGCGCGGTCCCGCCGAAGTAAAATGGGGCATTGAACTTCTGGACGAGTATGGTCGGAAGCACGCAAACAAACGATATATAGATGGCGCCGACGAGAGTGATTCTCGATAGCACTTTCTCGATATACTCGGACGTTTTCTTGCCGGGACGGATACCGGGTATGTAACCTCCGTATTTCTTCATATTGTCCGCGACATTGTCAGGATTGAAGACGATCGCCGTGTAGAAGAAGCAGAAAAATATGATAAATCCGATGTAGAGTAACTCGTACAAAATGCTCCCCGGCGTTAAGAGCTTCGCAAACGTCTTCATGTACGAATAGGGAATGAAGTTAGCGATGGTGGCGGGGAACATGATTATAGAAGAGGCAAATATGGGCGGAATCACACCTGCCGTATTGAGCTTCAAAGGGAGATGTGTTGACTGACCTCCGTAGATGCGCCGCCCAACCACTTTCTTGGCGTATTGAACCGGTATTCTTCTCTGGGAAGTCTCCATAAAAACGATGAAGGTCACTACAACAAGTATCAGAGCAATCAAAAGAATCACGACGAACCAGTTCATCTCGCCTGCGCTCACCAGGTTTCCGGTGCTCGCTATCGCGTTTGGCATCCTGGCGACGATACCAGCAAAGATAATCAGGGAGATACCATTGCCGATGCCCTTCTCCGTGATCTGCTCGCCCAGCCACATCAGGAATGATGTACCGGCGCAAAGCGTAATCATCGTAAACAGCCTGAAGCTCCAGCCTGGGTTATAAACAACCATCTCTCCGCCGGTACCTCTCATCTGCTCGAGGCCTACCGCAATCCCGAAGCCCTGGATGAGACTGATAACGACCGTCCCGTACCTGGTGTACTGTGTTATTTTTCTTCTCCCGGCTTCACCCTCTTTGGAGAGGCGCTCCAACGTGGGGACAACTACGGTCAGGAGCTGCAGGATGATCGATGCGCTTATGTAAGGCATAATGCCTAGCGCAAATACCGAGAGGCGCTCCAGGCCGCCTCCGGCAAACATGTCGAAAAAACCCAAAAGCGTGCCCCTCGCTCTCTCAAAGATGGCTGCCAGAACCTTGCCGTCTATACCGGGAGTTGGGATATGCACACCGATCCTGTAAACGGCAAGCAGGACCAAGGTCATGATGATCCTGCGTTTCAGCTCGGGGATTCTTCCAATACTCTGGAAGCCGCTCATTAGCTCAGCACCTCCACCTCCCCACCTCGGGCCCGAATCTTCTCAACCGCCTGTTTCGATGCCTTGTGCACCGTAACCTTGATGGCAAAGTCAAGATCCCCGTCAGCCAGAAGCTTGATCCCATCCTTCAGCTTCGTAACCAGCCCACGCTGGGTAAAGTCCTCTATACTGGCCTTACCTGTATCCTTGAATAGGGCAAGGTCACCCACTTTGACGACTGCATATTCTTTTCTGAACGGGTTCTTGAAACCTCTCTTCGGCACTCTGCGGGTGAGTGGCATCTGTCCGCCCTCAAACCCCTTGCCTTTCGTGCCGCCGGAGCGAGCAATCTGCCCCTTCGCCCCTTTGGTAGCCGTTCTTCCATGGCCAGATCCCGGCCCTCTGCCAATCCTTTTCCTCTTTTTTCTGGAGCCCTCGTGTGGTTTCAAGTCTTCAAGCTTCATCTATCTCACATCCTCCAGCACCTTGACCAGGTGTATCACTTTCTTTACCATGCCCCGTATTTCCGGTGTGTTCTTGACAATCCGCTCCTCATTGAGCCTCTTGAACCCGAGGCTCCGGATCGTATCTCTCTGGTCCTGGGTTCGCCCTATGAAACTCTTGATCCATTTGATCTTAAGATGCGCCACTTGATGCCTCCGCAGTTTTGGTCTTTCCGCGTTGCTTCAGAGCCACATCAGGGCTTTTCAGCATCCCAAGACCGTTCATCGTGGCCTTGACCACGTTGTGAGGATTTCGTGATCCATAGCATTTCGTCAGGATGTTTCTAATGCCCGCCACCTCGAGAACTGCGCGCACTGCGCCACCGGCGATAACGCCTGTGCCCTCGATGGCCGGCTTTATAAAGACCTTGCTCGATCCGTATATACCCGATATCTCGTGTGGTACCGTACCGGCATTCAATGGTACCTCTATGACGCCTTTCTTTGCCCGCTCCACCGCCTTCCGGATTGCATCGGGTACCTCGTTCGCCTTTCCCAGACCAAAGCCGACGTGGCCATTGCCATCCCCGACGACCACAATCGCGCTGAAGCTGAACCGCCGTCCACCCTTGACAACCTTTGCCACCCGGTTTATGTGAACAACCCTGTCCTGCAGTTCGAGTTCAGTTGGGTTAATGCGCTTCTTTTCGATCAACAGAAACCTCCTCTAAAAGGATAGTCCGGCCTCTCTGGCGCCGTCTGCGAGGGCCTTCACCCTTCCGTGATACTTGAAACCGTTCCTATCAAAGATGACGCTCTTGATGCCCAGATTCTGGGCTTTCCTGCCTATCGCTTCCCCGAGCACCTTTGCAGCTTCGGCGTTCCCGGTCTTCTTAACCTTGGCAGATACCTCTTTGTTCAAGGTGGAAAGTCCCGTAATCACCTTGCCCTGATTATCATCGACCAGCTGGGCATACATGTGATGCAGGCTCTTGTACACACAGAGCCGCGGAGCCTCCGCGCTTCCCGCAATCTTTTTCCTGATCCGCTTCTTCCTTCTCATTCGTGACGCGATCTTGGCTTGCCTATCCATAACGCTAAACTGCGTCCCCTTGCATGGCCGCGCTCTATTTCCCGGTCGTCTATTTACCTTATGCTTTCTTTCTCAGCACCTCTGTGGTGTACTTCACACCCTTACCCTTATACGGGTCCGGCTTTCTGAGGCCTCTGACCTTTGCGGCAATCTGACCCACCAGTTCCTTGTCGATGCCTTTGATCGTCACCAGGGTCTGCTTTTCCACTTCTGCAGATATGCCGGCGAGGCAAAGGGAAGTCGATTGGATGCGAATACCCCAAATGAAAGACGAGTTTATTTCCGTGGAGCTCAGAACGATATCCTATGCCAACAATTTCAAGTTTTTTCTCAAAACCTTTGGAGACCCCGTCTACCATGTTCGAAACAAGGGTGCGCATCAGGCCGTGGTAACTGCGTGTCTTTTTATCGTCGCCCGTTCTCTTTACATTCACCGCTTTGTCAGTTATCTCTACTTCAATGCCTGCCACCAAAGGTCTCGAAAGCGAGCCTTTAGGCCCTTTGACAGAAACAACACCATCCTTCAGTTCCACCTTGACAGCCTGAGGGAGGACAATAGGCTTCTTGCCAATCCTTGACATCGTTCACCTCACCAGACGCGAAATAGAAGTTCTCCCCCAACATGGGTTCCCAATGCCTCTTTATCAGTCATGAGACCTCGAGAGGTGGACAGGACACCCGTACCCAGCTTCCCTCTTCTCTTGCCCAGATCTTCAGCCTTCACATAGACTCGCCGCCCGGGCTTGCTAATCCTCCTGAGACCCGATATCACGCTCCGGTTATGCTCATCGTAATTGAGGTACACCTTGATGAACTTCTTCCTCGCCTCATCCGTATAGATCTTGTAATTCTTAAGGTATCCTTCTTCCTTGAGCAGCTTGGCTACGGAGAATTTCATAGCCGAATACGGCATGTCGGCCAGTTCCTGGCGCGCCATGATCGCATTCCGCATTCTTGTCAGCATGTCCGCTATGGGATCCGTCATCGACATGGATACCCCCTTACCAACTCGATTTTATTACGCCGGGCAGTTCGCCTCTCAGGGCCAGATTCCTGAAGCAGATCCTGCACATATCGAACTTTCCCATGAAGCCCCTCGGCCTGCCGCAGATTACGCATCTCTTCCTTGCTCTGGTGCTGAATTTGACAGGCTTTCTCAGCTTTTCCATCATACTCTTTCTCGCCATGCGTCCTCCACTAACCTGTATATGGCCCTAAATGACTTAAATGGCCCGGAACGGCATACCCATCAGCTTCAAAAGCTCGTGCGCTTCCTCATCCGATTTTGCCGACGTTCCGATGGTGATGTTCATACCCCGCACCTTGTCGACCTTGTCGTATTCGATCTCCGGAAAAATAATCTGCTCGCGCAGCCCGATCGTGTAATTTCCTCTACCATCAAAAGACTTGGAAGAAATCCCTTTAAAGTCTCTCACTCTGGGCAGCACAATGGTAACCAGCTTCTGAAAAAACTCGTACATCCGCTCCCTTCTCAGCGTAACAACGCAGCCTATGGGCATGCCTGCTCGCAATTTAAAGGAAGCGATCGATTTTTTTGCCTTCGTGATGACCGGCTTCTGCCCGGAAATCAACATAATGTCGTTGGCGGCGCTATCGAGGACCTTTACGTTCTGGATGGCCTCACCAAGTCCCATGTTAATAACTATCTTTTCAAGTTTCGGCACCTGCATGACGTTCTTATATTTGAACTTCCTCACTAACGCAGGTCGCACCTCATTCTCGTAAAAATTCATGTAAGCCGTTTTCAATACAGCCTCCTACTTATCCAGAACCTCGTTGCATTTCTTGCAGAACCTCACCCTTTTCCCGTCTTCGAGGATTTTGTTCCCTACCCTTACCGGCTTCGAGCACTTTTCACAGTAAATCATCACGTTCGAGACGGCGATAGGGCTTTCCCGTTCCATAATGCCGCCCTTTGATTTTTGGCTGGGTCGCACATGTCTCTTGATAATGTTTACCTTTTCGACAATCACCCGGTCCGTTTTCTGGTTAATCCGGAGTACCTTACCGGTTTTACCTTTATCTTTTCCGACAGTGACTATCACCGTGTCGTTTTTCTTGACGTGATAATGCTTCTCCATGCCGACCTCACACGACTTCAGGTGCCAATGATATAATTTTCATGAACCTTTTTGCTCTCAACTCTCTGGCCACAGGTCCAAATATACGGGTGCCGATGGGTTCATTATATTGGTTGATCAGCACGGCCGAGTTATCATCGAATTTTACGTACGAGCCGTCCGAGCGCCGGATCTCTTTCTTCGTACGCACTATGACTGCCTTGACCACTTCACCTTTCTTCACTTTACTGTTGGGGATGACCTCCTTAACCGAGGCCACGACGATATCGCCAACTGTGCCGTATCTCTTCTTGGAGCCGCCGAGCACCTGGATGCAGCCGAGCTTCTTTGCCCCGGAATTGTCCGCCACCTCAATCCTGGTTCTGGCCTGTATCATTGTTCGGTCACCTCTAACGCAGGCACAGCCATCTCTTTCTTGATGATCTCCTTGACGACCCACCTCTTCTCTTTGGAGAGAGGTCTCGCCTCGACGATCAACACCTGATCGCCGATTCTTGCCGCGTTCTGTTCATCGTGCGCCTTGCAGCGCGTTTTGGTGCTCAGATATTTCTGGTACATCCCGTGTTTGTATCTCTTCTCCACTTCGACGACAACCGTTTTGTCCATCTTGTCCTTGACGACAAGACCAACCATCTTCTTTCTGTTCGCAGTCCTCGGCTCCATAGTATCCTCTGCCTACTTGTTCAGCGCCTTTTGACGCAGTGTGGTTTCCACCCGTGCAATATCCTTTTTAACCTGCTTCAGACGGGCCGTGTTGTTGAGCTGTCCCGTCGAATGTTGAAATCTCAGGTTAAATATCTCTTCCTTGAGGTCCTTCTCCCTTTTGAGAAGTTCCTCAGCCGTCAACTCCTTTAGCTCACGGGCATTCATTCGATCTCGCTCCTCATGACGAATCTCGTCTTGACCGGGAGCTTTTGCGATGCGATATAGAGCGCCTCACGCGCCTTATCCTCGGGCACCCCCATGATCTCATAAAGGACCTTCCCGGGCCGCACCACAGCAATCCAGCCCTCGACAGGGCCTTTACCCTTACCCATCCTCGTCTCAGCCGGTTTTTTTGTGATCGGCTTGTCTGGGAAAATCCTGATCCAGAGCTTTCCGGTTCTCTTCACATAACGGGAAAGGGCTATACGCGCAGCCTCCACCTGCCGCGCAGTGAGCCAACCAGCCTCCAGCGCTTGCAGGCCGTAATCGCCGAAGCTGACAGTGCTGCCCCTCAAGGCGATCCCTGTCATTCTTCCCTTCATCTGTTTCCTATACTTTACCCGTTTTGGCGCAAGCATTAACGAGCCTCCTGGAAGACTTCACCCTTGAAGAGCCATACCTTGATCCCTATGACTCCGTATTTCGTGCGCGCTACCGCAGTTCCGTAATCAATGTCCGCCCTTATCGTCTGGAGGGGAACCCTTCCCTCCCGGTACCATTCCGTCCTCGCCATCTCAGCACCCGCGAGGCGTCCCGCACACATGATCTTGATACCCTTTGCACCAAATTTCATTGCCTGTGAGACGTTCCGCTTCATCGCTCTTCTAAACGAAACCCTTCGCTCGATCTGCAGCGCCACGTTCTCTGAAACAAGCTGCGCGTCCACTTCGGGTCGCTTCACCTCATTAATGTTCAGAATGATCTCTTTGTCCGTGATCGCTTGCAGCTCTTTCTTGAGTATCTCCACTTCCGTCCCTTTCCTGCCTATCACGATCCCGGGCCGGGAGGTCCAGATGTTCATCTTGGCTCTCTTATCCTTGTTGGCCGCCCGCTCTATCTCCATCTTCGAGATGCCAGCCTGGTAAAGCCTCGCCTTCAGGAACTTTTTCATACTGAGATCTTCGTGCAGGAAGTGCGAGTAATTCTTGGCGGCAAACCACTTGGAATCCCACGTCCTTATTATCCCAAGCCTGAAACCAACAGGATGCGTCTTTTGACCCATTTACCCTCCAATGTCCTCCAGAATCATGATTCGTCTAGTACTAAGGTAATGTGGCTGATTCTTTTTCTGAGCTTCGTGGCGCGACCCATAGCCCTCGGCAGGAACCGCTTCATCGCCGGTCCACCGTCAACAAGTACATTCTTCACGTAAAGGTTGTCCACATCAACATACTTCTTTTGACGTGCGTTACCGATGGCGCTGTCAAGCAGTTTCTTCAAAATAAAGGCGCCTTTCTTGGGCGTATAAAGGAGAATGCCCATAGCTTCGTTGACGTTCTTCTTTTTGATCAGCTCGCCTACGAGCCTTACCTTCGTAGGAGAAACTCTCATCATCTTGGCCTTAGCAACTATTTCCATAGTATCACCTTCGGTCCACAGCCAACGGCTCACTACACCCGCAAGCGGGTACCCGGTTTACCGCTCACTGTTCCGCTATTCCTTCTTCTTCGCTACCTTCGCTTTCCGGTCTCCGGAGTGCGTGTGAAAGGTACGCGTGGGTGCAAACTCGCCCAGCTTGTGTCCCACCATTTCCTCGCTCACAAATACAGGTATGAACTTCTTCCCGTTGTGCACGGCAAACGTCACCCCGATAAACTCAGGAATTATAGTGGAACGGCGCGACCACGTCTTTATAACCTTTGTTTCTCTCGTTGACTTGGCGGCTTGCACCTTCTCCAACAAATACTCATCCAAAAAAAACCCTTTTGCCAAGGACCGCGGCACGAAGACCTCCTATCCTCTTCTTTTTACGATGAACTTGTCAGTTCTCTTGTTCTTTCTTGTTTTCAAACCCTTGGCCAGCTGCCCCCACGGGGAGCACGGATGGCGCCCACCTTTGGAACGTCCTTCACCGCCACCCAGCGGATGATCAACAGGGTTCATAGCTACGCCCCTTACCGTCGGCCGTATTCCCATCCATCTGGAACGCCCGGCCTTACCGACAGTTATATTCTCATGCTCGATATTACCCACCTGGCCGATGGTCGCGGTACAAGAAAGATGGACCAGCTTTACCTCGCCCGACGGGAGCCTGACCGTCGCGTAATCCCCTTCTTTGGCCACCAACTGGGCGAAGCTTCCTGCACTTCTTGCCAGTTGTGCGCCCTTCCCCGGCTTCACTTCCACGTTGTGCACCAGGGTGCCGACCGGTATCAGCTTTAAGGGAAGAGAGTTACCCTCTTTGATTTCCGTGTCGCCTTTTCTGCTTGACACGATCTTGTCGCCGGCTTTCAGCCCTAGTGGTGCCACAATGTATCGCTTCTCGCCATCAACGTAATAGATGAGGGCTATATTGGCTGACCGGTACGGATCATACTGGATGCTCGCCACCTTCCCTTCGATCTCAAGCTTGTCTCTCCGGAAATCGACGATCCTGTATTTTCTCTTGTGGCCTCCGCCATGGTGGCGCGTGGTGATCCTGCCCGTATTATTCCTGCCACCCGTTTTCTTGACCCGGGCAACGAGGGACTTCTCGGGCTTCTTTTCAGTTATTTCCTCATACGTGAGGCCGCTCATGAACCTTCTGCCAGCGGAGGTGGGCCTGAATTCCTTGACACCCATTATGCACCCTCAAAGAAAGAAATTTTGTCCTTGGGACCTATCTTAACAATAGCTTTCCTCCAGTCAGAACGCTTGCCGGAGTGCTTACCTAAGCGCCTTTTCTTTCCCTCCATGTTCATCACACGGACGGCGAGTACCTTTACCTTGAAGAGCCGCTCAACTGCCTTGGCAATCTCGATCTTGTTGGCATCACGAGCCACTTCAAAGACATACTGATTGCCCGTCTCTTTCGCAAGAGAGCTCTTCTCCGTAACGATTGGCCTTAAGACTATATCGTACTGGTTCATGGCACCAATGCCTCTTCTATGCGCTTCAACGCATCGAGTGTCACGACGAACTGGTCGTGCCTGATGATGTCATACACGTTGAGTCCTTCAGCACGCAGAATCTTGACGTACGGGATATTCCGTGCGGATTTCTCCACCATCTCGTCCTTCCCGCCCACAACAAAGAGGGGTTTCGTAAGGTTTAAGACCTTCACAATCCCGTTGAATCCTTTTGTGCTTATGGCATCGAGGGCAAGCTTGTCGAGGAACTTCACATTTGCTTCCTGATACCGCTGGCTTAATGCTGACCTGAGGGCGCTCTTTCTCACCTTCTTGGGCACCGATATCCGGTGGTCTCTGGGGTGCGGCCCGAATACGACACCACCTCCCGGCCAGAGCGGAGATGTAGAGGATCCTGCCCGCGCCCTGCCCGTTCCTTTTTGCCGATAGGGCTTTTTGCTGCCGCCCGACACGTCAGATCGGGTCTTCGTTGAAGAAGTCCCTCTTCTGCGATTCGCCAGCTGCATCACGACAACATCATGGATCAGATAGGGTTTTACTTCGACATTCCAAACCTCGTCCCTGATTTCCACTTCCCCTACCTTTGCACCCTTTATATCAAGTACATCTGCTTTGGCCATTACACGTCTCCCTAGGACTTGATCTCCACATCGACCCCGGCCGAGAGCTCCAGCTTCATCAAAGCATCTACCGTTTGCTGCGTCGGCTCAACGATGTCGATCAGCCGCTTATGGGTTCGTATCTCGAACTGCTCCCGTGACTTCTTGTCGATGTGGGGAGATCTGAGTACGCAAAACTTCTGGATCATCGTCGGGAGGGGAACGGGTCCGACTACCTGCGCTCCCGTTTTTTTCGCCGCTTCGACGATCTCCTTTACGGACTGATCAAGCAATCTATGATCAAAGGCCTTCAGGCATATCCTTATTCGCTGCCTCATCGTTGGCTCCTACGCTATTCAGCTATTCCTGGATCTCCGTGACTACCCCTGCACCCACGGTCTTGCCGCCCTCCCTGATGGCAAAGCGGAGTTCCTTCTCGAGGGCGATGGGGGTGACGAGAGCCACGGTGAGGGTCACGTTGTCCCCGGGCATGACCATCTCCACCCCGTCGGGCAGCTGGGTAACGCCGGTGACGTCCGTCGTCCGGAAGTAGAACTGGGGTCTATAGCCGGTGAAGAAGGGGGTATGACGGCCACCCTCCTCTTTGGTGAGAATGTAGACCTCTGCCTTGAACTTCGTATGGGGGGTGATGCTGCCGGGTTTGGCCAGGACCTGTCCCCGTTCCACTTCATCCTTTTTCACGCCCCGGAGGAGGACACCGATGTTGTCGCCCGCCTGGCCCTGATCCAAGATCTTACGGAACATCTCGACGGAGGTGGCAACCGTTTTGGCGGTGGGGCGGAAGCCGACGATCTCTACCTCTTCGCCGGGTTTGACGATACCGCGCTCCACGCGGCCGGTGACCACGGTACCGCGACCGGAGATGGAGAAGACATCCTCGACGGGCATGAGGAAGGGCTTGTCCAGGGCGCGGACCGGCTCCGGGATGTAGTTGTCGCAGGCGTCGAGCAATTCATAGATCGATTTACAGTGGGGGCAGTTGGGATCACCGTCACCACATTCTAAGGCTTTGAGCGCTGAACCCCGGATGATGGGGATCTTGTCGCCGGGGAACTCATATTTGGTTAAGAGCTCACGGAGCTCCAGTTCAACGAGCTCGATCAATTCGGGGTCATCGACCATGTCCACCTTGTTCAGGTAGACGACGATGCAGGGGACGCCGACCTGACGGGCAAGGAGGATGTGCTCTCTGGTCTGGGGCATGGGACCGTCGTTCGCTCCCACGACGAGGATGGCGCCATCCATCTGGGCTGCGCCCGTGATCATGTTCTTGATGTAGTCCGCGTGACCCGGGCAGTCCACGTGGGCATAGTGGCGCTTCGTTGTTTCGTATTCAACGTGAGCCGTGGCGATGGTGATACCACGCTCCTTTTCTTCGGGGGCTTTATCTATCTGATCAAAGGGGACCCACTCTGCCATGCCTTTTGAGGCCAGACAGCGGGTGATGGCTGAGGTGAGGGTGGTCTTCCCATGATCGATATGGCCTATGGTTCCGACATTCACATGGGGTTTCGTCCGCTCAAACTTTTTCTTAGCCATAGAGTGCCTCCGTAACTGTTTTTTCTCTCGTCTTCTTCAGTGATTCGAAAATGTGTGCCGGGGCGGGAGCATAGTGGAAGAACTCCATGTTATAATAACCCCTTCCCTGGGTCATAGATCGCAAATTGGTCGCATAGCCGAACATCTCTCCTAGGGGTACGTACGAAACGATGTATTTGGCGTCGTTCCTGTCGTCGATGGTTGACACCCTTCCGCGCCTGGACGCTATATCACCCACTACTGCCCCAAGGTGGTCAGGGAGCACATTTACATCGACCTTCATGACCGGCTCCAGGACAATCGGGTTTGCTTTCCTCACTGCGTCTTTGAAGGCCATGGAGGCCGCAAGCTTAAACGCCAATTCCGACGAATCGACTTCGTGGTAGGACCCATCGATCAGGTCCACCTTGATGTTGAGCATCGGGTATCCAAGAACCACACCCTTCTCCAGCGCTTCCTTAACGCCTTTCTCAATGCTCGACATGTATTCCTTGGGGATAATGCCGCCGACCGTCTTGTTTTCGAACTCGAATTCTTTGCCTTCCAGCGGAGAAATCTCGAGTACTACATGCCCGTACTGGCCCCTGCCTCCCGACTGTTTAACATACTTACCCACAGCAGACGCCTTCCTCGTTATCGTCTCCCGGTAAGCGACCTGCGGTGCGGAAAAGGACATGTCAAGGTTGTGCTCCCGTTTCGCGCGATCCATCACGATCTCGAGGTGGAGCTCCCCCATGCCGGAAAGAATCACTTCTCCCGTGTCGTTGTCCAGCTTGACCGTGAGAGACGGATCCTCAACAGTGAACTGGTTGAAAACGAACCACATCTTTTTCAGGTCATCCTTCTTCCGGGGGGAGATTGCAACGGAAATCACCGGCGTCGGGACCTCTATTGTCTCGAAGAGCACCGGTGCATCAGGGCTTGTAAACGTATTGCCGGTGGAGGCGGTCTTCAAGCCGGAGACAGCGCATATATCGCCTGCCTCCACGTGCTTGAGCTGTTCCCTCTTGTTGGCGTGCAGCCTCAAAATTCTGCCTATTCTTTCGGTCTTGCCTTTTGAGCTGTTGAGTACCGTCTCGCCATGGTGCAGCCTGCCCGAATAGACGCGCATGAAGCTGAGCTGGCCCGCAAAGGGATCATTCATGATTTTGAATACAAGGCCGCTGAAGGGCTCTTCCTTCGAACCGATCAACCGGGTTTCCTGCCCATCCTCTGTCCAGCAGAGATAGGGAGAGACATCGAGGGGTGAGGGAAGGTAGTCGACGATCGCATCGAGGATAAATTGAATCCCTTTATTCTTGAAAGCAGATCCGCAGAGCACGGGAAGGATCGTCTCGCTTAACGTGCCCT